>DAOTTU010000023.1:0-4075 GCA_034437655.1 Anaerolineae bacterium | reverse complement strand
GATGACAATCAAATCGGACTCAAAAGTATGATTTTTCTCACATATGCGCCTGATTTACGGCGTATTTTGAAGCAAAATCTATCCTTTCTAAAAAGTGTACGGTAGTGAATGCTCAAACTAACAGATGCTGGAAAAATAAACATATTTCTAAAAAATGTCGCTAATTTATAACCATAATACGACGTTTTGTTTACAAAAACAAGGTAGCAAGCGTAACCCGGCGGCGACACTGGACTCAAGTCCGCGTGAGCGAAGGCCATTGCTGCATCGGGCGTGCCCCCTGAGCAGGCGAACTTCAGTTCTGTCTGCTCACCCGGCGGCGTGCTAGCGCCGTACTTCAGTGCGGCGACACCAAATTGCCCGTTGCTGACCACGCATTGGAAAACCGTCGCTCGCCCGGTGTCGTGCGCGCACACTGGACTCAAGTCCGCGTGAGCGAAGGCCATCGCTGCATCGGGCGTGCCCCCTGAGCAGGCGAACTTCAGTTCTGTCTGCTCACCCGGCGGCGTGCTAGCGCCGTACTTCAGTGCGGCGACACCCATTGCAGCATGAATTTTGACGTAATCGCGCTGTTCATTATGTCGAAAATAAGGGATTTTTGGCTGAGGTGGGTTATAATCCCATGTCGTGAAGATAATCATGCTCACACTCTGTTGCTGACCTACCACGACGGTCATAGACGCAATTTTGCCAAAAACTCGGCGCAGCAACACATTTGCGCCCTTGTCAACGACACAAAGGACATGAAGATGAGTTCTGATGCCACCGACGAACAGTTGGTGACACGTGCACAATCTGGTGATAAAGAGGCATTCCTGACGCTTTATAACCGTTACCTCAACAAGGTCTTTAATCGCGTAAAAAGCAGGGTGCCCGCCGTTGATGCCGAAGATGTCACACAAGAAATATTCATCGCGATCGTGCGGTCGCTGGGCAACTTCAAGCATCAGTCACGCTTTAACACCTGGGTGTACACCATCGCCAACCGTCAGATCGCAGACTATTATCGCCGACAGTCACGCGGCGGGCGTGAACAAGCGCCACTTAGCCTCGAGCAGGTGACGTTTAACGAACCTTCATACGAACATGATACGCTGGATGAACAAAGCGCGGTTAAACGAGCCCTTGGCGCTGTCCCAGAGCATTATCGTGAGGTGGTGCTGTTACGCTTTGCGGAAGGCTTGACCTTTGCAGAAATCGCTGATGAAATGGGCAAATCGCTCGAAGCCGTTAAGTCGCTCTATCGCCGTGCTATCCAGGCAATCCGAGACGAGATCGGAGAGGTAAACTAAGCGTGGATTCCGAATACAACAAAGACGAGGAACTCGCCGTGTACACCGATGCACTGATGGGCGGGGCGTCCCTACCCGAGCAGCCCCCCGGCCGGCTGGCAGAGTCTGACGACCCGCAAGACCAGGCGCTTGCTAAAGTGATTCGTCACCTCAGCGCGATTGAACCGACGGACGCAACCCCGTCGCCACAATTGCACACCCGGTTGCAGCGTGAACTCGCTGATGAGTTCGACCGTGTGCGCCGGGAAAAGACCGTCATCCGCTTGCAGCAACGACGTTTTATACGCCTGGCCAGTGCAGCGGCGGTGCTGGTGTTGGTGGCGGCGGGTGTCGTCCTCTTTGCCGGAGAGGGCGGCAGCGGCACAGAAGGCACTGCGACCGAAGGGGATGCGCTATTGCTGGTGGGGGTCGGCGTGGCGCTGGTGGTGATTGCTGGTGTGATGTGGTTTTTCCGGCAGCGGCGCTAGGGCAGGGCAACACGTCGTTGGCACGATATAATCTAGAATTTATTGTAAAACATATGCTTTCTTTCTGATCTTTCCCAACCAATCACCCTACGTTTGCTCAACTGCTAACCCAATCCACGCTATACTGATAGATGCTTATATCCGCTCAACACGGAGGAGCCTTCATATGAAACGCCTCATGCTTGCTGTATTACTGACCACGCTTGCCTTTGGACTGTTCGTGCCCACGGCCGCAGCTCAGGACGGCGGCGAGGACACCACCGAACCGCAGACCAACCCGACCGCCCGCCAGCGCGTGAACCAGGCCATGGCCCACCTCAGCGGCTATCTCGGACTGGAAACGACCATCAGCCTTGAACTGATTGAAGCCGACGACGAAAACATCCCCTTCGTCTCCTACACCTGGAACCCTTTCACCTACACGACCTCGGCTATGGGGTGCCCGGCCGCGGGTGTAGACTATGAACGCCGCGAGGTTCCAGCCTACCGTGTGCTGATTACGGTGCGGGGCTTTGGCACCTATGACTATCGTGTCAGTCAGGATGGCGCAGCGGTGTTGTTGTGCCTCTTTGGTGGGCCAGAAGCAACCAGCCCCGGCCGCGACCTTTCAACGGGCAACGCGCTCGGTCTGGGTATCAGCCGCACCGCGACGAACACAGGTAGCGGTCTGGTCGGCGCACTGGCCCGCATTGACCAGGCGATGCGCAATCTCAGCGACTACCTCGACCTGCGCAACACCATCACCTATAACCGTGTGGCCAACAACGACGCCTTTATTGCCGCAACAGAATGGGCGTGGCTCCCGGTGTTCTATTTGTACGATGGCAGCGGCTGCCCGCAACCCATCCCCGAAAACACCTATGACCCCAACGCCGTGTATGGCTTTGAGATCCTGCTGACGGTCAATAACCGCGAGTATACCTATTACAGCAACGTCGATGGCTCATTGCTGATTCTGTGCATCAATGGCCGTGCGGCGCGGGGCAGCGTGATTCCGGGCGAGGAGTAGCGTTTTGGGCTAACACATCGGTACAGCTAGTGTCACGGACATCCCGTTGGATGTCCCTACCACCCCATCAACATGCCATTCGTAGGGACGGGCAACGGCCCGTCCGAGAACCAGAAGATGATGTGACTTTGCAAAAGTCCTGAAAGTCCTTGCCACCGTCTGCTATTTACGTTAAATTAGAATAAGCACCGTTAATGCAATATTTATGTTGCACGGGTGCTTTAGAATTGCTTGCTGGTTAAGTCATCTGGAGGTAACCCGATGAGCCCCTATGTTGCACAACCGTACGTCGCTGGCACACCTGAAGCTGAAGTCATTGGCCAGACGATGATCTCTTTCGCTGAAAACATGGAATCAGATGTTATCGGTCCAATACTTGATAAACACGGCCTGACTACCATTGACCCCGACGCCTGGTATTCGCATCAGCTCTGGATGGACATTCTTAAAGATATTGAAGACACACTCGGGCCCGGACAATCGCAGAGTGCTTTTATCGCGTTTGGGCGTAGCGTCGTTGAAAACGCGGTCATGCCACCAGAAATACAGACCATCCCCGACATGTTGAACGCGCTGCACGCCGTCCACCACGCCAATCTGCGCAACATTCCTGAAGAAGAAGGCTATTCGCTCGATCAGCGCGGCGAACAGTATTATATTGTCTACCACAACACACCCAACCCCGACGACGCGATTTATGGCTTTTTGTGGGGGCTAGCGGGGCGCTTCAAAGACGACGATGATATTTTCGTACTCGAACGCCTCCCTGAAAATGACCGCCCCGACATCGCCCGGTCGGCATTTTCGCTCAAATGGGGCACGGCTGGCTCGGACTTATAAGTTTTCCGGGCGGAGCGGCACCGCCGCCCCTACGCGAAACCCTGAAACAACGCCATCGTACCCATTACCCACGAATACCCGCCCACACGCCGCACCGCCTGCACCGTCTGTGGGGGCATATCCCCCGACACCGCCGTGGCCGGGCGGAGAGGCACCTACGCCCCTACGCGAAACCCTGAAACAACGCCATCGTAGGGGCGAACCTGTGTGTTCGCCCACCCATTGCCCACGAATACCCGCCCACACGCCGCACCGCCTGCACCGTCTGTGGGGGCATATCCCCCAACATCGCCGTGGCCGGGCGGAGAGGCACCTCCGCCCCTACGCGAAACCCTGAAATAACGCCATCGTAGGGGCGAACCTGTGTGTTCGCCCACCCACCGCCCACGAATGCCCCGCCCACTATCAGAAGACAGAGCTATTGGTAAGAGCGGGCACAGCGGAACCCGAAGTTGACGAGCGTGTCG
>DAOTTU010000022.1:0-45828 GCA_034437655.1 Anaerolineae bacterium | reverse complement strand
GAGCCAAAGGACAGGATTTTGCGTCCTACAGATGGCTTAAATGCAGGGGTTTCGAATTTTTGAAAACTGTACTCAACTCTGAATTTGTCCAAATTGTGAACTACTGAGGTTCTTTTCATGATGTGATAGTTCCTACTCAATTTGTCGATAATGCTTTTGAACCAAATCAGCTCTGACTAATTTGTTTCTATTCCGATATTATCGAGTGTCTTAGCGCCACGCAAGGCAATTCGCGGCATTATTGGTCTGGTTGATGGCGACGCTTCAACTCTGCGCTGATGTCATCTGGCGAGAGCCCCGCATGAGCCATCAACACCAGTGTGTGATAGGTTAAATCGGCAATTTCTTCAACAAGGCGTTCGCGCCCCTGCCCCTTAGCCGCAATGACAACCTCAACTGCTTCTTCACCGACTTTCTGGACAATTTTGTCTTCCCCGGCCTCGAATAGCTTGTTGGTATACGAGCCCTCACGCGGATTTTCTTGTCGGTCTTTGATAATGCTATAGAGATAATCCAACATGTCACTCATGGCACGGACTCCAGTTCATCTAATTCACGGAAAAAGCAACTCACGGCTCCGGTATGGCATGCTGGGCCGGCCGGTTCAACCATCACCAGCAGCGTGTCCTCGTCGCAGTCGATGTGCAGGCTCATAACACGCTGTGTGTTGCCACTGGTCGCCCCCTTATGCCAGAGTTCGCCACGGCTCCGGCTCCAGAAGACGGTTTCGCCTGTGTCGAGCGTTTGCTGTAAGGACTCCCGGTTCATCCACGCCATCATCAAGACTCGTTTCGTGTTGGCATCCTGCACGATAGCCGGCAGCAGCCCGTCAGCGTTCCATTTGAGTGCGTCAACGTTAACCAAGAGTCGCTCCTGTCAGCCGCACCGGGACGCCTTCACCATGCAGATAATCTTTAAGGTCCTGCACACTGAGTTCGTTGTAGTGGAACAAGGAGGCGGCCAGCGCAGCATCAGCGTCGGCGTCCTGCAGGGCTTCGCGGAAGTGGACCTTTTCGCCGGCCCCACCGGATGCAATGACCGGGATGTGCAATGCTTCACTCATCAGCCATGTCAGGTTCAGTTCATAGCCGCTTTTGGTGCCATCTTTGTCCATGCTGGTCAGCAGGATTTCACCCGCACCACGTCGTTCGCAGTCCTGGGCCCATTCCAGCGCATTGATCCCGGTTGGGGTGCGCCCACCCGCGACGTAGACCTCGTAATAGTCACCGTTCCAGCGGGCGTCAATGGCCACCACAATGCATTGCACGCCGAAACGGATTGCGCCTTCCGTGATGATTTCCGGGTTTTTGACGGCTGCACTGTTGACACTGACGCGATCTGCGCCGGCCAGCAGGGTCTCGCGCATGTCTTCGACGCTGCGAATGCCACCCCCAACGGTGAAGGGGATAAAAATGCTGTCTGCCACACGCCGCACAACGTCGAGCATGGTGTCGCGCCCTTCGTGCGTGGCGGTGATGTCCAGAAAGACCAATTCATCTGCGCCAGCCCGGTCATAGATCACAGCCTGTTCCACCGGGTCACCAGCATCGCGGATGTTGACGAAATTAATGCCTTTGACGACGCGCCCTTTGTTCACGTCCAGGCAGGGAATGATGCGTTTGGCTAACATTAGAGCGTTCCTCTGGCTATTTTGAGTGCATCTTCGAGCTTGAGCGTTTTGGCATACAACGCGCGGCCAATCACAACACCTTCAATGTTGCCGTCCGCTTTTACCTGTTCCACATCCAGTAGCGACGCGACCCCACCCGAGGCGATGACGTTTAAACCTGTTTTGGTGGCGAGTTCGCTGGTGGCCGCAACGTTCACACCAGAAAGCGCGCCGTCTTTGTTGACGTCAGTGTAGAGCGCATATTGCAGGCCCTCACCTGCAAAATACTGTCCGATGTCGACAGGCGACCAGACACTTTTTTCCTGCCAGCCATGAGTTGTAACCTGACCATCTCTGGCATCTAGCGCCACTGTGAGCCGGTCTGCACCAAACCGCTTGACGGCTTCGGCTGCATGTTCTGGTTGCTGGACAAGGAAGGTGCCCAACACAACACGACTTGCCCCGGCATTGAGCGCTTGCTCAACCGACTCCATGCTGCGCACACCGCCGCCGAACTGTACTTGAATGCCTTCGATTGAGGCAATATCTCCCAGAATATCAAGCGCAGTTTCATTGGCACCAAGCGCACCGTCTAGATTCACAACGTGTACCCAACTTGCACCGCGCAGTTTCCATTCATGGGCGACAGCTACGGGGTCATCGTTATAGACAGATTCCATGTCGGGGTTACCATAGAGTAGCCGCACCACATTGCCATTGCGAATATCAATCGCGGGGTAGATGTTCATGGTGTCCACTCCATAAAGTTTTGCAAGAAGCATAAGCCAACTGCCTGACTTTTCTCCGGGTGGCACTGAATGCCGACGATGTTGTCTTTGCCGACGATACTGGCGTATTGAATGCCGTAGTCAGTTTTAGCCAGCACGACGTCATCGGTATCTGTGGCCACGTAGTAGGAATGCACGAAGTAGGCATAGCCACCGTCCGCCATGCCAGCGAATAACGGGTGTTCGCGCTGAAAATGCAATTGGTTCCAGCCGATGTGCGGAATGCGCGGTACGTCATCATCCGCAAACTTGACAACGCGCCCGGGCAGCAACCCTAAGCCTGCGTGGGTGCCCATTTCTTCGCTCTCGTCAAACAGATACTGCATCCCCAGACAAATCCCAATCAGCGGTTTACCTGCGTCGGCTTCGCGGATGATGGGGTCAATAAAGCCACTTTTGCGCAAAGCCTCCATCCCTGCACCGAAGGCCCCAACGCCCGGCAACACAATTTTCTCGGCGTCGGCCAGTTTCGCGGGATCATCCGTCACGCAGACATCCGCGCCGACGTAGCGCAGGCTGTTGGTCACGCTGCGCAGATTACCCGCGCCATAATCAACAATCGCAATCATTTCGTTAACGTTCCTTTCGTGCTGGGGATTCCCGCCCGGCGGGGGTCACGTTCAACCGCCATGCGCAGTGCCCGGCCCAGCGCTTTATATAATGCTTCGGCCTTGTGATGATCGTCGCGCCCATACAACACCTGAGCATGTAAGTTCATTTTTGCGGCAAAGGCGATACTTTCCAGCGAATGCGCCACCAGTGACGTCGGCATTTGCCCAATCATCGGGGCGTCAAAATCAGCATGAATGACAGCATAGGGGCGTCCGCTGAGGTCAACCACCACCCGTGCTAATGCTTCGTCCATCGGTACGTAGGCGCTACCCATGCGAGCAATACCTTTGCGGTCGTCTAAGGCGGTGTGTAATGCTTGCCCCAGGCATATCGAGACATCTTCAATAGTGTGATGGCTGTCGATGTGTAGGTCGCCCGTGGCCTGTACTGTTAAATCCAGCACGCCATGCACGGCGACGTGGTGCAGCATATGGTCGAAGAAGCCAACCCCGGTTTGAATATCGGCGTGGCCGGTGCCATCAAGGTTTAGCGACAGGGAAATCTGGGTTTCGTTGGTGTTGCGTTCAATGCTGGCGGTACGTGTGGTGCTCATTGGGCCAGCTCCTGCAAGGCTTTAATCAATGCGTCGGTGTGTTCGGGCTTGCCAATGCTGATGCGCACGTAGCTTTCAAGACCGGGCCTGGTGTAGTTACGAATCAGAATGCCGCGTTGATCCAGTGCTTGCTTAAGTTCGGCCGTAGGACGATCCGTAACGCGACAGAGGAGGTAGTTACCCTCGCTGCGTAGCGGCTCTAGATAGCTGATGTCTTGTAACAAGCCATACAACCGTTCGCGCTCATCGAGAATACGAGCGATCCGTTCTTGCATGGTCTGAATATCGGCCAGTGTGGCCTGCGCCATAATGTCGGCGGCAATATTGACGTTGAAAGGGTGCTTGATCTTCCACAGATGCTGGATAATCTCTAATGGGAAGATGCCATAGCCAACGCGCAACCCCGCCAGCCCGGCCCATTTGCTGAGCGTACGCATCACAATGAGATTGGGGGTCTGTGTTACCCACGGTGCAAAGCCCTCAAATTCGCTGAACTCGATATAGGCTTCGTCCACAACGACGGTTACGGGTAGTTCTAGCAAGCGTTGCATGGTTTCAGGTGAAGTTAGACCACCGTCGGGATTGTTGGGGTTGCAAACAAAGAGCAGCTTGGCGTCGGACTCCTCAACGGCTTTCGCAACAGCGTCCACGTCCAGCGAAAAATCAGCGTGGCGCGGCACCTTCAGCACCTCACAATTGCCAAGCCAGCTTGCGGTCAGGCTATACATGGTGAAGGTCGGCGGGCAATCAATAATCGTGTCGCCGGGTTCGATGAACAAGCGCAGCACGAGATCAATCAACTCATCCGCGCCGTTACCGACGAGGATATGCTCAGCCCCCACACCTGTATAATCTGCCAGCGCTGCCCGTACATCTGTCATCGCCACGTCAGGATAGATGTGATAGTCACCCTGCAAGGCGGCCAGTGCCGCCAGGGCCTTGGGGGAAGGCCCGTAGAGGTTTTCGTTGGTGTCGAGCTTGATAATCTGCTCGCGCGGAATGCCAAGGCGTTCACTGAGCGCAGCATAGGTGCCACTGATGAAGGTGTAGCCCTCCATCGCGGCGATGTCTGGTCGGATGCGGACCGGGTTCATGCGTCGGTCTCCGTAGGAATGCGGGCTGTCGCGGCGGCGGCGTGCGCATCCAACCCTTCAGCGTGGGCAAGGAGAGCGGCAGATTTACTAAATAGGGCAGCGTCCTCCGGCGTCATATTGACCACGCTCGTGATTTTCACAAAATCCCACAAATTCAGCGGGGAGGCGAAGCGGGCCGTGCCCCCGGTCGGCATAACATGGCTGGGGCCGGCTACGTAGTCGCCCAGCACCTCGAAAGAGTGTTCGCCGAAGAAAATGCCGCCTGCATTGCGCACATCGTCCAGGTGCGAGAGTGGATTCTCTACCAGTAAGCAGAGGTGTTCAGCGGCATAGGCATTGGCCAGTTCAAAAGCCTGCGCGAGATCGTCCACAATCACCGCACCACTGCGTTGCTTGAAGGACTGCTCAATAATGTCGCGGCGGCTGAGTGTTTCAACGCGCTTTGCAACCTCGGCAACAACACGTTCAGCCAGGTCACGGTCGGGGGTCAGCAGAATGGCAGAGGCAACGACATCATGCTCGGCCTGCGCCAGCAAATCCGCAGCCGCAAGGCCGGGGTCGGCTGTGCTATCAGCAATGACCATTGTTTCGGTTGGCCCGGGGAGGCCATCAATGCCGCACATACCATAGACCTGACGCTTGGCTAGCGTCACGAACAGGTTGCCGGGTCCGAAAATCTTATCCACACGCGGCACGGTTTCTGTACCAAAAGCCATCGCGGCGACGGCCTGTGCGCCACCAACCATATACATGCGATCTAAGCCGATGATGGCAGCAGCGGCCAGCGTTACATCCGGCACACCGTTAGGCCCGGGCGGGGCCGTCATGATGATATCGTTGACGCCAGCCACCTGTGCGGGTACGGCGGTCATCAATAGCGAGGAAGGTAGCGGGGCTGTCCCACCGGGGACATACACCCCGACGCGCTCAATAGGACGAATCACCTGGCCGAGTCCTTCGCCGTTCATCCATTCGTTGAGGGGTTGCTGCTCGTGAAAAGCACGGATGCGGTCGGCAGCGGTTTGCAGTGCCATACGCAAATCGTCGGGGATACGGTCGAGCGCGGCTTGAAATTCCGACTTCGGAACGGTGAAGTCTTCCAGATCAGCGTTATCAATGCGCTTGTTCCAATCACGGATGGCAGCGTCACCATTATCACGCACACTGCGTAGAATACGACGCACCGCCTCTTCTGGGGTAACAGGGTCACCAAAAGTCGATTCAAGCCGTTGTAAGACGCTCTCGGGCACAACGTAATCGTCAAAAAGCTGGCGTTTTAAAATAGTCTCGCGCCCCTCGTCAGGGGTATAGATGGGAAAATAAAGGTCGGTCATGTTAGGGGTTCCTCTCGTTTCAAAGTTTCCAATAATTTTTGGATACGGGCTGGACGTTCTTCAAATATATAGGTTACGGGTGTCACCACCACGCCACTGCCACCCACAGCGCGGATTTGCTGAATAGCCGCAAAGAGGCGGCCGTGTGGCACCACGAGATTGATTGACCACCAGCGGCCATCGTCTTGCTCACTGGTGATTAGTTGAGAAATAGTTGGGTATTGCAAGCCGCTGAGGTCCGGTTGACCGGCCATGCGTGCGGCGACGTCTTCCATTGTTGCACCGCGCATGTTGGCGAAGATCATGTGTTGCCCTTCAGCCCGCAGATAGGCCTCAATGAGTTCTAGCATCTGTTCGGTGACAGCCAACACATCTGGTTTGGTGGCTAGCGAGTTCTGGTTACCGATGAATACCGCCTGCGAGTCAAGGACTTTGCCATCTTCGAGTTCACGCAGATTGTTCTCACGCAGCGTTGTACCCGTGCTGCTGATGTCAGCGATGAAATCGGCATAGCCCACGTTCGGCGCAGATTCAAGCGCCCCATCAGCATATACAATGCGAATATCGGGCAGGTTGCGCTGTTCAAAGAAGCGTCCCACCGTATTCACATATTTGGTGGCCACGCGCAGCTTTTTGGTTGCAGGAAAACGGGTTGGCAAGTCACCGGTTGTCTGCACATCATCCCAACTATCAGGCACGGCTAATACTAGCGAACATTCCCCATAACCAAGCGCCTCGTGAATGGTGATCACACTATTGGCGTGTTCAGGGTTGGCTTCGACTTCCGCCAGCGTATCATAGCCGGTAATGCCGAGGTCTACATCACCAGCGGCGACACTAACAGGGATGTCTCGTGGGCGTTGGAACAACACATGCACATTCGGGAAAGCAGGCATTGTAGCGCTATACTGACGAGGATTTGTCTTCTTGACGCGCATTCCGCAATTGGCAAGAAAGTCATTCGTTTCACCTTCCATGCGGCCCTTACTCGGAAGCGCAATGCGAACAGTTGGTGTTGTGGACATGTAAATCTCCAAAGGATTATCCGATGCAAGCAATAAAAAACGCCCACGACAGCGAGGTCGTAGGCGTGTTGGGTTCTAAGCGTTTTTGAAGGCAATACGCGCCCGTCTCACCAACCTCTGGCTGTGGTAAGCAAATCGAAATGGCAATGATGATGGTGTACGGTGTGTGTTGCGTATTGGTTATTCATGGTGAGGAGTATAACACCCCCACTCTATTTGTCAAATACCGCTGACAAATGTCACCCAATTATGCTACGCTATGGAACACCCGTAGAAACCTGGAGCAAATCACCATGACAGAGCAGGGACACAATCTGGACGTGATTGAAGCGTACTGCTTTAACTGCCGTGATAAATACGAAATGTTGAACCCCACCCCGGTTTGGACCAGTCAAGGCCGCGCCATGACGCGAGGCGAGTGTGCCAATTGTGGCAGCATGGTCTATATTATCGGGCGGACACCAGCCCACGAGCATTTGCAACAACCCGAACCCATCAACGTCGTGGACCAAAAAGGGTTGAAGCGCAACTCGCGTGCTGCAAAGATCAAGCTCGAAGCCGCCACCTATATCGTCTCGGCTGCGACTGACGCTGACTTTGCCGAAACCCTTTCGAATGACCTCAACGCGCTCGGCGTGTCAACATGGGTAGATAACGGCGAACAGTCGGACAATGTGAATTGGGCAGGGGGCGTGCATCCGGCGTTGGATCAGTGCCAGAAGATGGTCGTCATCCTTTCAGAGTTTGCGCTCAAAACTGAGCATGTCAACGAGGCGTGGCGTTACTTCCATAAAAAACGCAAACCGATCTTTATGATGCTGCTGGACGACGTTGACCCTCCGGACGCTATCCGCCGCCGCCCACGCTTTAACGCACGCGAAAATTACAAGCAAGCCTTCCGCCAATTGATGGAAGAACTCAGCCGCTAACCACTGCTTACAGGAGATGATGCAATGCGCCGATTTGTGATGTTTATCGCCGGGTTGGTTGCTGGCGGGGCTGCCGGGGCTGGAGCCTCTATACTACTGAGTCCGGCGTCTGGCGAAGAAATGCGCGGTGATGCCCGTCAGCGCTTCCGCGATATTCTGGACGAGAGCGCTCGTGCTGCCGAACAGCGCCGTGTTGCACTGGAACAGGAACTTAAATCGCTGACAACATCTGATGACCAAACCCCCGAAGGCAATACCAGCGTTTAGGGCGCTGTCAGCGTCAGGGTATAGGGTGCTGGTGTCAGTGTAAAGGGTGCCATCGCACCGAGAACGATGAGTGCGCCACCTTCCGGCACAGTGATGGTCGCGGTTGTTGTGCCAGCTATGACGGGGAGTCTTTGCACCTGCGGCGAATTGCCTGCGCTGACGACCGCCAACCCCCAATTTTGACTGACGGTGCCATCAGTATACAAAAAGCCCTCGCTCTGCCATCCAGACTGAGGACTTTCCATCTCATCCTCCCAACCGATAGCCGGAATACTCACACTATCAATGAGGAAGCCCGGCCCCGTGACGCCGCTGTTGGTGATATACTCAAAGCGCACCTGCATGACTTCCCCGACATACGCCGATAAATCAACAAAATCGGCCATCCATTCACCGTTGGTGCTGGCATAGTGAGCGCCAGGTGCGTTGCTGAACTGGTTAAAGACGGCCGCTCCATTCCCGCGCACGACTTCCCACACCTCGCCATCTACTGACGCCAGCACGTGTAGATGTCCCGGAAAATCGCCCGTTTCCCCCGCCAGCCAGAATTTAAGCGTTGCGGCGTTTACATCAGTTAAATCAATTGTGCGGGTGAGTGACGTCGCGGAAAAACTGGCGTTGTATGACCACCAGGCCCCGGTGCCAGTGTGCGGTGCAATGCCGGGGACGAGTGCTGTAGCGGCGTCGGCGTCGAGGGTAAGCGTGTAGGTGCCGGGTGTGTCCAGTTGCCAGTAGCGCACGCCGTATTGTTGCATGATGCCATGTTCGACTGCAATTCCAGCCGACATATCCAGTGGAGTGACGATTGGCGCAGGCAAATTCTCAAACAGTGTGTAGCTATAGCGTGGATCGCCCAGCCCATGAACCCCAACCGCGTTCGCAATCCACCAGTTGAGTACCACCTCGTCTATACCCGTTGCATGGTCGCCTGTGCGCAGTGTATCATCAATTGCGGCTAGCCCATCCAGCGGATTGCGGGCCAGTGCGCGGATAAAGTCCTCACCAAACTGCTCGTAGAGATATACCGCCATCAGATAGCCGGCACCGTAGTTCGCACTTTGCGCTAAAAAGTCATTCGACCAGCTATTGAGCGGGTGATTGGGCTGTTGTAGATAGGTTTCGAGATTGGTCTGGTTGATGGAGTCAATGGCAAAGCCGTTAAGGTTTTCCGCAAGTTGGCTCATGCCCTCGTCTAGCCAGCGATATTCGTTGCCATCGACGTTGAACTGGATCATGTGCTGAAATTCGTGCGCAATTGTCGCCAGATACAGGTCACTGTTGAGCGGGCCGTGATCCAGCATTAAATAGAGCGTATCCCGTTGATTACTGCGGGCACACATCTCACGGGCGCACTGGTCATCGGGGCTGAAAAATCCAGCTAGTCCGGGATAGAGCGAATCCAGATGCACAAGATGAATGCGGGTGTCACCGTCAATACCGGGGGTCGCGTTTTCGCCATAAATAGCGCGGGTAGTTGGCCAGATGTCATGGTCGAAGCGTTCTCCGGCCGCCTGCAAAACGGCTACATCTGGCTGCGCATCGGCGCGAAACCAGAAATAGGCGTGCTGGCTGCGGTGAAAGAGTTGAAATTCGCGCCGATCGTCGGCCGAGACAATGTTGAAATGGGTGCGATCGCCTGCAGCAAAGGGGCCATCAGCAAAGGGCCCGTAGATGGTTGCAAAGTCGGTGGTGCCCAGTTGTAGCTGTTGGTCACCCGTGTTGCGGATCGGGGTTGTGCTGGGGGCGTCTTGCCATGTGAGGCGGGGCGGGGTGGTAGTGTCTGTCTGGGCGTGCCCGGGGAACCCACCCTGCAACAAGACCAGAACCGCCATCACCACCAACGATTTACGCATTGCTTACCCCATTATCAATTATCCGCATGATGCGCTATGTGTTATTCGGCGCTGAGCTGCAAGTCAAACCCGGCGGGTTGCACGGTAATTGGTGCGTAGGCTGACACGGCCAGCGTCAATTCACTGACATCAGCGCTGATTTCTACGCTTTGTTGCAATTCCGTACCTTGACCTGCACTGAGCAACGGCAACACGCGAACCTCACCGCTCTGTGTACGCTCGATCAGGGTGACGGAGAAGTGCTGTTGCAAAATGTTATTGGTACGGAGCCAGCCTTCAGCATACCAGCCAGGAGCCGCACCTTCAAAATCGTCAAAATAGCCGATTTCAGGGATGGAAACGTCGTCAATGAGCATTCCGTTGAGCAAAAAGGCGTCGTCAGTGACATATTCCCAGCGGACAAGGACTTCTTGCCCGGCGTAGGGAGTCAGATCAACGCTTTCCTGTACCCACCCATTCGAGGAGCCAGTGTAGCTGTTGCCATAGCCGGTGCCGTTGGGGTTGCGCGTGGTGGTGCGGTCGGTTTGGATCAAATCCCACGACTGGCCACCGTCGTCACTCACAACAAGATAGGCATAGTCCCAGCCATCTTCAATGTCGTACCACGTCCAGAAGTTGAGCGTGGCGCTATCTACGCCGCTGAGATCGACGTTGCGAGTCAGACGTGGGTTGCTCAGGTTGGCGCGGTTTGACCAGAACGCATTGTTGCCACTGTAAGCGTTGACGGGCAGCAAGCGCACCTGTTCGCTGCCTTTGAAGTCGACTGTCAAGCTCCCCCCGGCCGCATTCCCCGGCAAAATGCGAAAATATTGCGTGCCCCACTGATTGATGCTGCTGGCGACATTGCCGGGAATCGTCAGCACATTGTTAACGCTGACCTGTAGTCCCTGCAAATCCGGGTCTGCATATCCAAAGCGCTCATCACCGACACCATTATCGTTTACCAGATTGGCAATCGTCCAATCGCGGAAGACGTCTTCCGCGCTGAAGAATGTGCCCGTGCGCGGGTCGATGCGTTCCTGTTCAGCGAAGACACGCTCAACGCCTTCCATGCCGTTGGCTGGATGCGCAACGAGGGCTTGAATGTAGTCGATGCCGAATTGCTCGCGCAGATACTTGGTGAACAGGAACGCGCCGCCATAGATGGGCCCCGTGTTGCTGTCCGGCCAGTTATTGAGCTGCACCTGTGGCACGCTGATAAAGCTCGACGCAAAATTACTGATGCCGAAGCCTGCTTCATAGGCTGCCAGTTCAGCCAATCCTTCGTCAATCCAGCTTTCTTCGTTGGCGTCCACTGCAAAGTGGATCATATGCTCAAATTCATGGGCCAGCAGTGAGAGATAGAATTCCGGGTTATTCTGCAAGACACCGATAGCGGCGAAGAACATCTCGCGCGCATTCGACACCGCAATCGCTTCGACCGGGTATTCATGCAGGCTGTAGAAATAGCCCGCCACGCCACTCCCAAGCTGCGCACTGTTTAAGATGTGGATACGCGGATCACCGTCAACACCGGGGGTAGACTCACTGCCGAAAACACTGCGCACACTGGGATAGATGTCTTGCGCAAAACGGTCTGCAACTTCCTGCACAAGCGTTGCATCGGCACTGTACCCCTGCTCAATCCACATATACACAACGTCATTCGCATAGACCATCTGCGCCTCGACAGTAATAACTTCGTTGTCGCCATGCACAAAGAAGGTGTCTACGTCGTCGGGTTGGTAAATTTGCGTTGGGGCAGTGGGGGCAGGTGGAATCTCCGCAACGCCACCGAGCCGTACCGCGAGGTCTGCGAGGTCACGGGCCGGGATAACGGTCTGGGCGAGGGCATCTTCGGTGGTTGGTGCGTCGGAACCACTCTGGGCGTTCTGGGCTATGGGGGCGAGGGTACTGCTGGCGTTTGCTGTGGAGACGACACCAAGCAGGAGAAGTGCAATCAGAAGTGTGTTGATCTGCAAGCGTTTTTTCAGCATGGGAATATGTTTTTCAACCTATACATCAATACAAAACATAAGAGGAGCATCAACCGCCACACCGTGCGGTCGTTCTCCTCCATATATTACACAAATTAGGTGATGATTCGCTTAACGCGGCAGTACGTAGGCTGATTGAGCATCATCCATGTACTGAACCTTGCCGCTGGCCCCGTCTGGCAACGTGATGCCGTCTTTGATGGTGGTCTCCATCAAAGAGCCGTCGCGCATTTCATGAACAACATCAGCTTCTTGAATCACCTGCGGGTCATGGCTGACAATGACAACGGTGATTTTGCGTTCTTCCACCAAACGGCGCAATAGGTCCAGAATGCGGCGGCCGGTGCGCGTGTCAAGCTGGCCGGTCGGTTCGTCAGCAAGCACCAGTTTGGGCGACGACGCCAGCGCACGGGCAATTGCAACACGTTGCTGCTCACCGCCAGAAAGCTCGTAGGGGCGATGCTTCATACGGTCCGCCAGCCCCACCCATTCGAGTGCTTCAGCGACGTTGTGGTCGCGTTCTTTTGGCGGCGCACCCCGCATCCGCAATGGAATCCCGACGTTTTCCTCAGCGGTAAGCAGGGGCATTAGCCCAAAGCTCTGGAATACAAAGCCGATCTCGTGTAGCCGCATTTGCAACCGTTCATTTTCACTCAGGGCATGTAAACGTCGCCCCAGGATATGCACATCGCCTTCGGTGGGCTCGTCTAGCCCGGCGACAAGATTTAGCAGCGTCGTTTTACCAGAGCCAGAACGCCCGACGATAGCCGACATGTACTGGGGCCACAAATCGATCGAGATATCGTTGACCGCGTGGATGTCTTCACCTTCGAGGTGGTAAATGCGATGCAAATTCTTGATGCTGATGACGGGCTCAATCCCACTAGAAAAACCGTTTCCGCTGGCCATTATTGTTGTCCTTCCGCTTCGGGTGCTTCGGGGGCATGTTCTTCAGTTTGTTGAGGGAACACTTCAACACGATCGTCCTTCAAACGCAGACGGACGCGGTCTTCCATTTCTAGCGCATCAATGTAGGCTTCGGGGAGCTGCATCCGGCCAGCGCGGTCCAGAATGGCGTATTCTTCATCGGTGACCAGCACATCCCCGTCACGGCGGCGCAGGATTTCGGTACTGGTACGCCCGTCACGCATCCCGACAACGCGGTCAACCTGACTGGCGACGTGCATGTCGTGCGTTACGATGATGACAGTTACACCGAACTCGTCACGCAGTTCACGCATCACGCTAAAGATAATCTCGGCGGCTTCGGTGTCAACTTCACCGGTGGGTTCGTCAGCCAACAACAGGCTGGGCCGGTTGGCCATTGCCACGGCAATTGCAACACGCTGCTGCTCACCACCAGAGAGGCGGTCGGGCCGATGGTCTACACGTTGCCCCAGCCCCACCCGTTCAAGCAGGTCAACAGCGCGGTCACGGCGTTCACGCGGCGATACCCCATTCAACGCCATCGGGAGTTCCACATTTTCGCGCGCATTGAGATAGGGTAACAGGTTGCGGGCCGTTTGTTGCCACACGAAGCCGACTTCCTGCCGCCGATAAAGTGTCTGTTCCCGGCGGGAGAGGTCCAGCAGGTTATAGTTCCCAACGCGAACCCGGCCGGCCGTAGGCACATCTAACCCACCGAGGATATTCATCATCGTAGATTTACCAGACCCCGACGGCCCGATGATCGCCATCATTTCAGCGGCCTCGACGCGCATGTCGAGCCCTTGCAGCGCGACGACTTCCAGGTCGGCAATCTTATATATCTTGACCAGATTGTCACATTCGATAAAAGTCATACTGTGTATTGTCCTTAGCTTTCCACCACTCTAATTGTACTTATTCCTCACCAAGACGCAGCACCTGATTTACGCTCATCTGCCGCAACCATAGGGCCGTAAAGACCAACAGCACTACAAACCCGGCAACCAGCGTCAAAATCAGCAACAAGAGGTCAAACAATGGTACCTGCAAAGTCGCCCCGCCAACCAACGACAGGAACGGTAACAACAGATAGGCCAGCGCAGCACCAAGTACACTCCCGACAAGCAACGCAGGCAACACCAGCGTCACCTGTTCAACCAGCAACATCCGCCAGATATTGTTGGCGTTCCAGCCCAATGAGCGCAGCACCCCGAAGGTGAACGAGCGCTGCTTGGCCGTGACCGCGATATAGAACGCAAAGTCTAACAGGCTGAGTATAAAGCTGATCCAGAAACCTGCAAACAACATCCCGGCGATACCACTCGGCAACGGTTCTCGTAAGATTTCGCTGAAACGGTCCCAGGCAAAGGTCGTGGACCGTACCCCGTTGATGCTTGCCAGTTCATTTTCAAGCGCCTCGGTTGGTTCGCGGTTGTTGAGAGACAGCCAGACCTGATTGGCGTCGGCAATGTTCACCCGTGAAGACTGTGTAATCAATGCCTGATTCAGCGCGAATTTTGCCTCCTCTAACGGCACAACCATAAATAGTAAGTTGCTGTTGTCCTCATCCTGGAGCGTCATGAATTCGTCAATGATGTCCACGATTTCGATATTCATCAAGACATTGCCCGTGTCGAAGGATGCAGTAATTGTGCGGGTGTCACCGATTTCGAGGTTGGGTGCGTCGGGGCGGTTTGCAACACGGAACGTGCGTAAAAACGCTTCTGATACCACGGCCGGAATCGTTGGGAGTGCCTGTACATTGATGGACACACCTGGCTCATTGCCACGAATGAAAAATGACGTGTAGTCGATTTGCACCGCATTCTGCCCATCGAAAATTGGTGCGCCGCTGGGCGTATTATCTACGAGTGCGAAGGTGTCCGAGCCAAAATCCCCCGTCTCGCTGATCTGAAGTGGATAGGGCAATTCAGATGTAGACAATTGCCAGAGGTCGTTGGTTTCCTGGGCTTCAACGACTGCTGTTGTGCCGTTGACATCAACGGTTTGCCAGTAGTCAAGCAGCAGCGTATGTGCGAAATTGACATCGCCAAGCCGCGGTGCTACCCCCACCCGCCATAAGCGGAACGGCTCGATTCCAGACGCGGGCATGTCACCGCTGAAGGTTAGCCATTGCTCGGTTGGGGTTGGTGGCAGGGTTTGCGGCCCTTGCCCCTGCGCACTGGCCGTAACACCCTGCTGCGTCAACTGCACGCGATAGGGTACCCCGTTGGCGTCCTGCACATAGGCATTGATCACTAGTGTGGGAACATCTTGTTGGACTTCCACATTCTGCGTCAATATTTCGGTATTAGCAGAGGACCACACCTGTACCTGTAAGCGCTCGGCGTCGCGCGGCAGTTCAATGCCCGAGCGTGTGACGCCCATAGCGTTAAGGGCGTCAACATCATCTGCAAAATTGGGGAATGTATCCGCAAATTCGTCTGGATTAATGCCGATGAGCGTCATATCTGTGCGCGACGTGGTGTTCGCCGGGCGGCCAGATTCGCGCAAAATCGGCACAGCTGACTCAACATTGTCCAATCCTGACCAGTTGACGTTCTCGTAGCGCTGCTCAAGCAAGTTCAACTCAACGTTAGCCATACCACCCGTTTCGATCTGCGCGGCGTTCCAGCCACCGACGTCACGGGTTTGTTGCAAACCGAGGCTCGCAGTCCCTAACGCCAGTGTACCGATGAGCAACAGCACTAATTGGGCATAGTGCCCCGGGTTGCGTTCCACATTCCAGATCGCCATTGGCGTGGCCAGGTGATTATTGCGTTCTGTTAGGCGAGATACCAGCCGCACTGTGAGCGGAAAAATCCGTAGCCACAACAACGCAAAACCCGTCAGCACCAGCGCGGGTGCAATCAGGTTAAAGGGATCGGACAAGCCACCCTGCGCAGCGGCGTTATCTGCGACGAATTTCACGACTTCATTCGGTTCTTCAACCAGATTATTCAAAAGTGTGCTAAAGCTGGTGCCTTCATCGCTAACCGTCCAATATAGGCGGAACAGAAGCGCGATACCGATGATAATCAGGATGAAGTCGAGCAGGTATTTGGACCAGATTGGCATTGTCGGTGGGCGAGAAGTCGCTTGCTTCAGCCGTAGCAGGCTTTGTTGTGCAGCCGGAATGGAAGGTAGGGTTAACACAATTAATGCCGCCAGAGCTGCCGCAGCGCTGAGAATGAACGAGAGTTGTGGCACTGTCACGGCACGCACCGCGTCCACATCCACCGCGTTAGAGAGCGGGCCAACATAGCCGAGGAAGATCATAAACGCACGACTGATCAGCGGCCCGACCAGCCCGGCAATCACTGCCAGCACCAGCACTGTTACAGCCTGCAATTCGAAAAGCTGCAAGGTGCTGCCACCACGAGAGGTGATGCTGCTCCATTCGCGCCCCTGTTCTTGCAATACCAGCGACACCGTAGTTACGAGATGGTAGAGCATCAGCACCAGCACCGCACCTGAAAGCAAAACAATCGGCCCGGTGGCGTCCCCAATGCGGTTATCAAAGCGACCCAGCAACGGCACCAGCCCGCTGTTAACAAGGACATTGCGGTCACTGGTGGTCAACTTTGCGGCCAGCCCATCAATGTTTTCACGGATGTCAACCGCATTGTCGCTGGTAATGGCGTCAGGGTCAGTTTGCATGGTCCAGAAGTAGTTTGTATCTACGCCGGGTGGTAGCACGGGCGCAACCCAGTCTTCATATGCATCGGGCTGGAAAAGCAAGCCGTATTCATAGCGCGTTTGCCCGAGGTTATTGATCACCGCATCCACACCACGCAGCGCCATCCCTGACCAGTAGGGTGCCTCGGGGTTGCGTGGCTCGACGATACCGACAATCACCACACGCGACAACCCGGCGGAACCTGTCGAAAAGTTGCCGATGTAGAAGCGTGCCCCGACTTGCAGTGCGCCCCGTTCGGCAATTTCTTGCGTTACAACCGCTTCGACATCGCCACGCCGATAGACGCCAAGCCGCAATTCTTGCAATTCCTCATCGCTAAGCCCCACTTCACGGGCGGCAACCTGTTCTGGGGTTGGCCCACGTTGGGGCAGGCGGCCTTCGACAACATCAACTTTTCCACCAAGATCATAGTAAGCGTGCGGCTGATAGCAGACGCCATTGAACCCGGGCGGGAACAGAAGCGGGTCCTGGCCAATGGTGAAGTTAAAGCCACAGACAGCATTCCCGGCACTACCCGGGTCGCCTGCACCACCGCTACCGACATCAGGTTCGGTGTATTCAGCGCGGATATAACGCTCAGTGTTTGTGACCAGCCCGCCAACGTCTTGCTCAATAAGGTCTTGATCTTCAGCAGTTAGCGGTGCAGAACTGTTGACTTCAATTAGCAGGTCGTCAGGGTCAGCGTCTTCGAGTGCGGTGCGCAGGTCAACTTCGGTGACAGTCCGCAGATAGAGCGGCCCCAGTGAAAAGAACCCGGTGATCAAGCACACGGCAAACAACAACAGGCCCAGCAGTCGCCATTCGTGCTGCATCCGCCGCAGAATCAACCGCAACGGATAATGTTGCCCGAATAGGGTGTTGGAAACTTGTTTCAAAAACGTCATCGGTATTTTTATTCCTCTCCCAAACGGAGCGTACGAGACAACGAAAGCTGGCGAACCAGGAAGAATGAGGTCATGAACACAGTGGTCAGCACCACACCCATAATCAGCCAGAAATTCGCAATCGCTGTCCATTCAACTTCTGTGATAAATGGCGGCACTACACCTTCACCCGTGGCACCCAGCGCCAGCGTCGGCACCACGTACTCACTAAGCACGGCCCCCAGCAGTGAGCCAAGGATGCCGGCGACGAGTACGACGAAAAGCTGTTCCAGAACCAGACTTTGAACAACTTTGCCCGGAGCCATACCCATCGCCCGCAGCACACCGAATTCACCACGCCGCGCCTGGGCCGTCAGTGCCGCATAGGTCAACAACCCGACGATGCTCAGTACCAGCGCGATCAAAAACGCCAGGAACATCAGCCCCAACAGCCCCAATGCCAGCGGGTCGGTTTCTAAATCATCAAACTGCTGGGCGTACGTCACGTCACGGGTTTGGATGACGCCTGCATCGGCATTCACCAGATTATCAATTACGTTGTTGACCTCAGCTATGCCGCTGACGTCGTCGTCAAGATTAAGCCAGATTTCGGTGGGGTAAAAGCGACCGGTGGGGCGTTGGTTGAGGGTGTACATCAACTCACGTACATCAATGATGACGAATGGTCGTTCTGCATTGTACAACGATGGGAAATACTCTACAGAGGCACGGGGCTCAACCAGGATAGTTGTGCGCCCAATGCCGCTAATGGGGAGGGTTTGGGTTGTTTCCCCAAATTCGAGTACGTTCAGTTCAGCAAAAGTTTCGCTGACAACGGCGGGCATCGGTTGTGGCTCAGGATAGTTGAGGTTAATACCGACGCGAGTTCGTTGAGCGTCTTGCCCAAACAGCACATGAATCAGGTTATCGCGCAGGGCGTCCGTCCCTGTTGAAAGTGAGCCAGTCGCGGTGGCACCTGCGTCTTGCACGAAGCTCCAATCGGCCGGCCGGTCAAGGATATTGTAGGGTGTGGGGGTGGCGTTTTCGTCAAACAGCGTCATGTCGGCAAAGGTCATTTGCAGATTCTGTTCCCCGGCGTTGCTGTTAGCGCGATGCTCCCAGTACAACGACACCAGCCGCACCTCACCCTGAATGTCATACACCAGATCAGACAAATCAGCCTCGTAATAGACCCACCCATTGCTCAGGTGTGATGCTGTTTCGAAACCGGGTGCGTCGCTAAAGCTGCTGACATCAGTCGGCACCAGCGCAGGGTCATCATTGCGCAGGTATTCAATGCGCTGGCGTTCGAAGGGGACAACCACCCATGCGCCAGCCTCATCTTGCAAGCGAACCCCGAGCTGTACGCGTTGTGTCAGGCGATTCAGCAAGGGGTTAGGGATGATATTCTGCCCGGTGCCAATGAAGTTCTGCAAGCGGGCCCACATTCCGATTTTTTGCGGTGTAAACGGTAGTGGTTCACCCACAACCGGAATACTCGGCGGCATTTCAGCACTGCGCGGCACCACAATGTCACCCAGGTCACTGCGCCAGCCATCAACAGCGCCTTCAAACGTTCCAGCATCTTCTACCGCCAGCAATTCGCCAAAACTATAGCCCGTCCCGTCGGCAGTTGTGGTGCGGACGCTCGTTGACAGGCTAAATTGCGAACGGAAGGCCTGATTCGCGCCAATCACCGCGTCGGAGGCATCGGTGTAGTATTCAGTGTCGCGCACACGGTCGGCGTTGAGGTCGGTGTCGCGTTCATAGAGCCGAATATCAGTCCCAACCTGGTAGCCGGCCTGGTCGCGTTGGCTGCGTTGTACGGTGGCCTGAAAGCTCATCGCAAACCAGCCGATACCAATCGCCAACGCCAGTAAAAATGTGATGCGGCCGTAGTGAATCGGTTCACGAGAAAGCTGCCACGTCGCCAGCGAGCCCAACAACCCGCTCCGCCGACTGGAAAGCAACGATAATTGCCCGGCCAGCAAGGGGAAAGCCCGCAGCGCAAGGCTTGCCAATCCTAAGAACAACATCGCCGGGGCAATCACCAGCAACGGGTCAATTTGACGATTGTCTAACAGCGGCGTGTCGCGGTCGATGAGCCACACAAAACCCGCGAGGGCAACAATGGCGACAACGACGTCCACATAGTATTTTTGCCACCACGCTAGCGTCTCGCTGCGGGATGCAGCACCACCATAGGAAATCAGCGGTAGCCGCAGAACCGGAATCAGTGTTGCTGTCAGCGCGATGAACGTCACCGCTGCGAGCAGCGAACTCCACAAAAACACATCAGCAGTCAGGGGTAGTGGGAAGTCGTCTGTGCCTGCGATAGTGGGGCCGAGCAATTGCAGCAGGCGTTGTGCCAATAACGGAGCGACCATCGCACCGAATGCACAAATCAGCAACGCTTCAATACTGCGGAGCGCTAGCACCTGCCCATCGAACGCACCACGACTTTGTAACATCGAGATTTCGCGCCGTTCACCACGTCGGACGAGTGCCGCTGTAATCACCAGGAAGATGAGTACCAGCCCGCCGACCTCTAGCAGCAAAATCAGAAACGGGATGAAATTCACTGACTGGCGCTCGTCATAATCGAGCAAAATCCCGTTGTCAACGTCTTCGCGTGTCTCTGAAAAGTCGATCAGGCGTGTATGGAAGTTGTAATTCAGATCGAGCGCTTCATCTTCGTTGGCAAGGTCAAAGTTCTGAACGACAGCGCTATTGTCAATGTCGAGTGCCAGATTCAGGTCAGTCTGAAAGCCATTCAGGGCTTCGCGGGCTTCGGTAATACGGGAATAGGGCAGTTCATCATAGTTAAACAACAAGCGCCACCCGGCCGTAGAGCGCGTTTCTGGCACAAATGTCAGTGATTCCAGCACATTTTCACGGCTGGTAAACATCCAGAACTCAGCCGGCCAGCTAATCTGAATAACGCGCAGCGGAGTATCCAGCCGTTCAGGGTCGGCGTCTATTGCTCGCATTGCCATCCAGAAGCTACTGTCGGCGTCACGGGGCGAAAACACACCGCTAACCTGCACAGTAAATGGTTGGCTGCTTTCGAATGGTGCGGCCTTGAAATCACCGTCACGGTCAAGACGCTCGTCAATCGTCAGGATGTCACCTGCAACCAGCCCAAACTCATTTGCGACTTCAGTGCTGATAGCGACGTTAAAGTTAACGCCTTCGGGTAACTCGGCACGGCTTGGTGCCTGACCATCTACAAAGGTTACCCGGTTTTCCCAATCTGCCATCCACAGCATGTGCGTGCGGGCGTAATCGTTAGGACGGGCCGGGTTCAGTTGTTGCAGTGCATCGCCAGACGGATCGAACAGGCCCATCGGTGTACTACGCAGATAGGCAACGATGTCGTCGTCGTTGAGCCAGTCTGGGAAGTTATCGGTGTCCAGATATTGTGATGTTGTATCGCGGATGATCTGTTCATCCAGATAGGTCACTGCTTCGCGATAGTCAGTGGCCGAGTCGAAATCTGCGAGCCGAAAAGACGTGCGGATGCGAACGTTCGAATCATGAGCGGCTTCGTCTTCCAGGCGTTGAACGAGGCCAACCTGCGCGACGGCTGTCGTGTAGAGCGGCACCAATGCGCCAATACCCGCACCAAGGATGACACCTACGACAATTGTCACAAGGGAGCGCCACTTGGCGACCAAACGTGCCACTGCCAGGCGTGGTGCCCAACTGATAAAGCTGGTCGTTGTGTTGATATATCTTTCGATAATGGACAATAGAACTGGTGGCATAAGCACTTTCTCTTTAAAAGGTCGAAAAGGCAAAAAAGGGGATTATTGCTTGCGCCAGTATCACCCCATATATGCAGAGCGAGGGCGTCGGGTTCAAAATAGTAGCACATCAATCCCTGGCGCAACCCAATATGCTATTTCTCATCGTATTCTGGTGACATTTAACAGTATCAAATGACGCCGCACACGTTGCCCTTCTCTGAGGCTGAATGTTATACTTTGAATAGCGCTTTAACCAGAGTAAACCCGGTAAACAAAACCTATGTACCCCATGTGTCGTATTTTGTGTGCTTTCTACCGGATCAGCATTAACCTTAGTTTCGACGCAATACGTTAAGGAGTAACCCCCGAATGACAACTACTTCAGGAAAAGGTTTAGCAGGTCTTGTCGTAGCAGATACCAAGAAAAGCAAGGTCGATGGTGAGAACGGCCTTCTATATTATGAAGGCTATAGTATTTTTGACCTGGCCGAACATGCCTCCTTTGAAGAAGTCGCTTTTCTGTTGCTCAATGAGCGCTTACCCAGGCAGGCCGAACTTGATACATTTGCAGAAAACATCGTCAGTGACATGGCTGTAGAAGGTGACCTTCTAGACTTAATGAAAGACTTCCCCGGGTCTGCACACCCCATGAGTGTACTGCGCACCATGATTTCTATCCTTGGGGTTCATGACCCGGACCAGGATGACCATTCTATGGAAGCAAACCTGCGTAAAGCACGCCGTTTGCTCGCTAAGACGCCAACTTTGACCGCAGCCTGGTCACGTATTCGTGATGGCCAGCCCATCATTGCGCCGCGCAACGACCTCGGTGTTGCAGGCAATTTCCTCTACATGCTCAAAGGTGAAGAACCCATTGAGACTGAGATTGAAGCCACAGATGTTTATCTGGTCCTGCTTGCAGACCACGGCTTTAATGCCAGCACCTTCACCAGTCGTGTCGTTACCAGCACTGACGGTGACATCTATAGCGCGATCACCGCTGCGATTGGTGCGCTGAAGGGGCCAAAGCATGGCGGTGCCAACGAAGCTGCAATGAATATGTTCATCGAAATTGATGATCTTGATAAGGTGGACAACTGGTTCGAGAAAGAAGTGGTCGAAAATGGGCGCAAGATTATGGGCATTGGTCACCGTGTATATAAAGCACCTGACCCCCGTGCGACTCTGCTGCGTAAACATGCTGAGGCACTGGCCCATGCTACCGGGCATGATAAATGGTTCCAAATTGCCAGACGACTCGAAGACCTTGCGATGGAAAACGACTATTTCAAAGAGCGTAAGTTGTTTGCCAATGTAGACTACTATAGCGCGATTGTACTCTACACCCTCGGCATCAAGCCAGACATGATGACGCCACTTTTCGCCATGTCACGGATGGCCGGCTGGACAGCAAATGTGATTGAACAATGGTCAGACAATCGGCTCATTCGTCCAAAAGCAAACTACGTTGGTGACATCGACCTTGATTGGATACCGATGAAGCAACGTTAAGTCTCGATCACGATTCACCTGGCGTCGCGCAAGATAGTCGCTCTTTCAACAAGCACGAGGCTGGCAACAACATAGTCTCGTGTTTTCATTATTGGGTTGGGGCATAACTGTTTACTACACCACAAGTCTTGCTATAGTTGAAGATATTGATACGCAAAACTGAGATTTGCTTTGCATTTTTAAGGTCACACTCGGTATACTTGACCTTTTAGTTGGAAAGTGGATGGTAACGGAGCAGATAAGACATGAAAGATCCACGTGTTGAAAAACTGGCAGCAATACTGGTGCAGTACTCGGTAAATGTGCAACCCGGTGATTGGGTTGCTATACGTGGCGACGTCAATGCAATGCCGCTGATCGAAGAAGTAGTGCGCAAGGTCTACGAGGCTGGCGGAAATCCCTCGACATTTATGACTTCTGATGATCTCGAAATGATCCAATTTCAGATTGCTAACGATGATCAACTCCAATGGCGGTCCCCGCTTGAAGATGTGTTGACGGAAAAAATAGACGCGACTATTGCCATTCGTGCGACCAACAACACACGCAGCATGACCAACATTCCGCCTGAAAGACAGCAGCTACGTATGTTGTCGCGCCGTGACATGATGGAAACCTTCATGCGCCGCGCCGCAACGGGTGACTTACGCTGGACATTGACCAACTACCCCTGCGCTGCGTATGCTCAAGACGCCGACATGAGCCTGCGCGAGTTTGAAGACTTTGTGTATCGGGCAACCTTCGCTGATCAAGATGATCCAATTGCATGCTGGCAAGAATTACACGACGAACAACAGCGCTACGTGGACTGGTTGAAAGGCAAGAATGAGGTTGTCGTCCGTGGGCCGAACGTCGATTTGACACTTTCCATTGCAGACCGCACGTTTATCAATAGCGATGGGCGTAAAAACATGCCCAGTGGCGAAATCTTCACCGGACCAGTTGAAGATTCGGTCAATGGTTGGGTACGCTTTACCTATCCGGCTGTGCGCCAGGGGCGGGAAGTCGAGGGCGTTGAGTTTCGCTTTGAAGACGGCAAAGTTGTTGAAGCCAGCGCCACAAAAAACGAAATCTATCTGTTGAGCCAGCTTGATGCCGACGAGGGCGCACGCTACCTCGGAGAATTTGCAATTGGAACAAATTATGGCATTCAACAGTTCACACGCAGCATTCTCTATGATGAAAAGATCGGCGGCACAATTCATATGGCCATTGGCAATGGCTATCCCGAAACGGGCAGCAAGAACCGTTCCGCTGTTCACTGGGATTTCATTTGCGACATGCGCGAAGATAGCGAAATCCATATTGATGGCGAGCTATTCTACAAAAATGGGCAATTCTGTATATAATCGAACGCGAAGTAGCTACGATAGGTCAAGCAGATGGGTAATCGGATGATAAGTAACGCGGCATTTGCACGGTTTCGCTCAATGAGAATTCCGATGCCTGCCGTGCCGATTGCAGAAGTTGTTGCTGAAATTATGCCGCCGGGTGCATTTGTGCTATCTGGTGATGCCCGTACACGCATCAGTTGGGCACGTTCGGTGACGATAGCAACCCTGGAAAATGCCACTGCGGATGACCTGATCTTGCTGGATGCCGGGTCACTTAACAATGATAATCGAGCTGGCCGCAGCCTGACACGTGCTATCAGTCAATTGGTAGCAGCCCATGTGCAGGCGATTGTGATTCAAGGCGATGTCAGTATTGCAGCGCTAGAAACAGCCGCTCAAAACCGGATGGTCGTTGTGTACTTGCCAGAAGGGATTGCATTGGAACAGGTGGAACGTGCCATCTGCCGCTACATCATTGACTTGCAAAGCCAACTTGAAAAACAAGACGCTACGTTACAGCAAGACCTTGCGCGGGCCAGTAACGCTAGTTTTAGCATTGAAAGTATCCTCAAACTATTGGCGCAACGGTTGTTACTGCCAGTGGTGCTGCATGATGCGCAACTCTATCGGCGTGCGTTTGCATTACCAGAACGGTCAGATGAAGCGGAACAAATCAACGAGCCCGGGTGGAAGCAACAGTGGGATTTGCTGCATGATTCCCAATTGGTTGCACATTTCGCTCAAGATACAAGCCTGCACTACAGCAATGCAAGCATCGTTGAAAGCCCTCAGTCGGTTTCATCAGCAATTTCAGTGGACAATGACGTTGTGGGGTATATCAGTGTGTTGAAGTCTTCTGGCGGCGTGGTGGATGAGTTTATGACGCTTGCGCTTTCGCGCGGGGCGGTGGTGTTGGGCTTGATCCTGTCAAAAGGCAATATGTCTCGCAATGATCGCTATACACGTGGCGATTGGATTAGCGATTGGATTGATGGGCCACCCACCGATGATCCTATTATCTCTGCCCGTGCTGAGCAACATGGCTATTTGCCCGATCAAGTGTACGTTATTTCGACATTACGCTGGGTGCCAAAAGATGATGCCCGCCGCACTGCGAAAGTCGTCAAACCAGAGCAGGTTACGGAACAAGCGCGCCAGGAGGCTAGCCAGCGCCGCATCAGTGCCATTATTGGACAATATCGCGAGCGCACAATCCTGTTCTTGCCGCTGGAAAAAGCACAGCACACCGGACGGATGCGCCAATACATGACCAACATTGCTGAACGTCTCTCCGAGGTGTTTTCTGGCGCGATTATGTGTGGGGTGGGGCGTCCGGCTGTTGGGCTCACTGAGCTGCGCACGTCGTTTCATGAAGCTGAGCAGGCGATGAAACTCAGTAACCAGCTTAACGACGAGACCAGCACACAGTTTTTTGGTGACTTGAGCCTGATTCGCTTATTGCTTAACGTGAATTCTTATGGCGAAATCTACCAATTTTGCCGCGACTGGCTCTCTGATATTCTAGACTATGATAGCCAGAACAACAGCGACTTGTTGCTAACGATGTCTGTATATTTTGATAACAACGGCAACATGGCAGCGACCGCCAAGCAGTTAAACGTTCACCGCAATACCCTTGTGTATCGGTTGAACCGGATTGCTGAAATTACACAACTGGATATGGACGACGCTGATGTGCAATTGAATTTGCATCTGGCTATTAAGGCCTATAAATTGCTCGAAAAACTGTCGTTGATCTGAAAGAGTGGCCGTTCAACAACCGTTGTGTGACTACGGATATGTCATGCTGACGATTATTTATAATATTTGTTGTGGTTATTTGATTTTCTGTAGCCCAGATGTTAGAATTGTGACAAATTGAACAAACGCTGGAGGCCCTAGTGCTTGCTGAATATGCACCCGTATTGCCCCTATTCCTGATTGCCATTGCGGTATCAGTCATTGTGGTTTTTCTGTCGCGGCTTATGGGGCCCTACAAGCCCACCAGTCGTAAGGCTGCTACCTACGAAAGTGGGATGCGACCCATCGGCCCGGCGGTTCGTCGTATTCCTGTGCAATTTTACCGTGTTGGTATGCTTTTTATCTTGTTTGACATCGAAATTATATTCTTCTTACCCTGGGCTGTTGTCCTCCGTGACCTCGGGTTATATGGTCTGGGGGTAATGAGTGTCTTTTTCTTTGTGTTGATCGTTGGTTTTGTATATGAATGGATGGTCGGAGGTCTCGAATGGGAGTAAGTGGAAAACTCGGAAACCTTGGCGTTGTGACCACACGCCTTGAAGATGCTGTCAACTGGGGGCGAACCCGCGCTATGTGGCCTATGTTATTTGGCCTTGCATGCTGCGCAATTGAAATGATGAGTTCTCAGTCGCCAAAATATGACGCCTCACGCTTTGGGATGGAGCTAATGCGCCCCAGCCCGCGCCAGAGTGACCTGATGATTGTTGCGGGCCGCGTGACGCGCAAGATGGCTCCAGTATTGCGCCAGTTGTACGACCAGATGCCCGAACCCAAGTGGGTCATTGCTATGGGAGACTGCTCCTCGTGCGGTGGTATCTTCAACAACTACGCGATTGTGCAGGGTGTTGACGAAATCGTGCCGGTTGACGTGTATATCGCCGGATGCCCACCGCGCCCCGAACAGTTGATTCATGGCTTCATGACGCTACATGAAAAAGTCAAGGAAATGAAGTGGAACGAATGGGCCGCAGCACCAGAAACCACAACAACTGAATAGGTAATCACACGAAAACATAAATAGCCTTTGCAGCCATACGATGCACGATCATGGTGTGTTGGGCTGCGGGGTTCTTTGAAAGTATACAGTGTAGAGAGAAACCGCCCATGAGCGAATTGAGAACCGTCCCGGCTCCGCAGGACGTATTGTCAAAGGAGTTCGGTGACATCATTGAAGACATCATTGAATTTCGCGACGAAGTTACGGTGGTCATACCCGCCGACCGTCTCCTCCAGATTGCCCGGTTTTGCCACGATCATCCTGACATGGACTTCAACCGCTTTTCAGGACTGACTTGTGTAGATCACTACCCCCGGGAACCGCGTTTTCACCTTAACTATAATCTGCATGCTGTCCGCAAGAATCATCGTATACGCTTGCGTGTGCTATGGGCTGACGGCGAAGAAGATGTGCCAAGCGTAACAGGCATTTGGCCCAGCGCGAATTGGTTTGAGCGTGAAGCATTTGATCTGTTCGGCGTGATGTTTGAAGGACATCCGGACCTGCGGCGGCTGTTAATGCCAGATGACTGGGATGGGCACCCACTCCGCAAGGACTACCCGCTGGGGTATGAAACCGTCCAGTTCTCTTTTAATTACGATGAAGTGAACAAACATAAGCCCTACGCCGACAAATAAGCCAGAGAAGGTAGTGTAAACATTATGGCACTTGAAACATTTGCCACATGGGAAGGCACCGTAGACCAGCTTAAAGGTCTGGTTTCAGAACGTGCGCTCAGCGGCGAGACAATGATGCTTAACATGGGGCCCCAACACCCCAGCACCCACGGTGTGTTGCGTCTGATCCTTGAGCTAGAAGGTGAACAGGTTCTGCGGTGCATTCCGGACGTTGGCTTTTTGCATACCGGCATTGAAAAGAATATGGAAGCCAAGACCTACGAAAAGTCAATTACCATGACCGATCGTATGGACTACTTGAATCCGATGGGCAATGGGCTGGTCTACTGTCTGGCGATGGAAAAGCTCTTTGAGTTGGATGTGCCGCCGCGTGCCCAGATTGCGCGCGTTATCCTGACTGAATTGACCCGTATCAATAGCCACCTCGTTGGCGTTGGCGTCGGCGGGCTGGATATGGGCGTCACCAGTATGATGACCTATACCTTCCGCGAGCGTGAATTACTGCTCGACATCTTTGAACTGGTCTCAGGTCAACGGATGATGAGTACCTATTTCCGCCCCGGTGGCCTGTGGCGAGACTTGCCCGATGAATTTGAAGCGGCAGTACAACGTGTCCTTGATATTTTCCCACAGCGAATTACGGACTACGAGACGTTATTGCTGCAAAACCCCATCTTTATCGACCGTACGCAAGGCGTCGGCTTTATGTCTGCTGAAGATGCGATTGCCTATGGCCTGACAGGCTCGACACTACGCGCATCTGGTGTCAACTGGGACTTGCGCAAAGCTGAACCATACTCGTCTTATGAACAGTTTGAATTTGACGTTCCGGTTGGGCAACACGGTGATGTGTTCGACCGTTACGTCTGCCGCCTTGAAGAAATGCGTCAAAGCCTGCGTATTATTGAGCAGGGGATGAAGATGCTGCCAGACGGCCCGTTCCGCTCTGAAAACCGCAAATACGTGCCGCCGCCACGCTCTGAGCTAGGCCAAAGCATGGAAGCGGTCATCCACCACTTTAAGCTGTGGACAGAAGGCTTCCGGCCGCCAGAGGGCGAAGTTTACGTGAGCGTTGAAAGCCCCAAAGGTGAGATTAGCTGCTACCTCGTCAGTGACGGTAGCCCCAACCCGGCGCGGGTGCATTTCCGTACGCCGTCCTACGCCAATCTCAGCGCCATCAGCAAGATGTCTGAAGGGGCAATGCTGGCTGACATTGTCGCGATTATTGGTAGTATTGATATTGTACTGGGTGACGTCGACCGTTAGCCCCGGGAATGGAGAATAGCTTTGCTTGCAGAAACCTATGCGGACCGCATTGAAGCAATTTTTGCAAAATATCCTGATAAACGCTCGGCTGTGATGCCGTTGCTCTATATCGCGCAGGAGGCTTATGGCTGGCTGCCCGAAGAAGCAATGGCAGAAATTGCAGAACTGTGCGACGTAGACCCCACACAGGTGAAGTCTATCGCCGGATTCTATACCATGTACAGTGAAAAGCCAAAAGGCAAATACTGGTTACAGGTATGCATAGACCTGCCCTGTGCGCTCCGTGGCGCAGATGAGTTTCATCAGGAACTTAAAGATTATCTGGGTGTCAAAGAAGGTGGCACGTCTGACGACGGACTTTTTACCGTTGAGCATGTGATGTGTCTGGCCGCCTGTGACAAAGCCCCCATGTTGCAATGCAATTTCCATTTTATGGAAAATCTCGACATGGATCAGATGCGGGCATGGATTGAAGAACGCCGTGCTGAAGCTGCACCGGAAGAAAGCAACTAACCGTTGAAGACCACACACCACCGTCAGAACCTGATTCTGTCCAATCTCCCAATTACACTGGTTGGGACTGCGGTGGTGGTGTTGGCGCTATTGTATGCAGCCTGGCCACCAGATTTTGTGGCACCTTTTCCAATGGAAAATGTGTCACACTGGGATCGTATGACGGGCAACGATATGCCCGATAATCGGATTGTTGACCGTACAGACGGCTATGCGATTCGTCGTGGCATTGATGCACTGGCATACTACACTGTGTTTCAGGCTATTGTTGCTGTTATCGGGCTGGCGTGGACTGGCGACCGCAATATGTACATTTTGCTGGTGATTAGTGGCTTGTTCGGTATTGCATACAGTGCCAGCCTGGGCATAGTGATTGGGCCATTAATTGCGTCTGTTGGCTATGCGCTGATCTTGTGGTCAGGCATCTTTGGTTTGTATTCAACTGTCGAGTGGACACATCGCAAAAAGCAATTACAACCCTCATCAATTGGAAGTAGTGAGTAAGTAGAGGAAAATGGTACTGATGGACAACATTCTATTGCGCAACCGAGACATCGACAACATCGGCACCTACGACGTGTATGTGCAACACGGCGGTTGGGACGCTTTCCGCAAAGTCGTTAGCGACATGAGTCCCGATGAAGTGATTGAGACGGTACTGGAATCGAATTTGCGTGGGCGTGGCGGGGCCGGTTTTAGCACTGGCCGCAAGTGGAGCTTTATCCCCAAAGACGCTGAAATCAAATATGTTGCGGTCAATGCAGACGAAAGCGAACCCGGCACCTTCAAAGACCGCGAATTGTTGGAATACAACGCCCAGCAGGTGATTGAAGGTGCGATGCTGTGCGCCTATGCGATTCAAGCCACGGCGGTCTATATTTATCTACGCGGCGAGTTCTGGGATATTGCCCATAATATGGACCAGGAAATCGAGAAGCTGCGCGAGGCTAACCTTGTCGGTGAAAACATTCTCGGCACAGGCTGGGACTGCGAAGTTTATACCCATCTTGGTGCGGGCGCGTATATCTGCGGCGAAGAAACGGCCATGCTCAATAGCTTGCAGGGCTTGCTTGGTCAGCCACGTGTCAAGCCACCCTTCCCGGCGATGAAAGGCGGCGGTCTATACTATGAACCGACCATCGTGAATAACGTCGAAACGCTGGCGAATGTGCCGTGGATCATTATCAACGGGCCAGAAGCCTACAAGGAAATCGGCACCCCCGAAAGCCCCGGCCCCAAGATTTTCTGTCTCAGTGGCCATATCGCCAACCCCGGCAATTACGAAGTTCCGTTGGGGATCAGCCTGCGCGAGGTGATCTTTGGCATCGGTGGCGGCGGCAGTAACCCCGACAAAGCACCCAAGGCACTACTCCCATCTGGTGCATCTGGTCCGGTGATTCCGTTGACCGATGAATATCTGGATACACCTTGCACCTACGAAGACATTGAGAAACTCGGCACGGTGCTTGGCTCGGCGTCTTTTATTGTCATAGAAGAAGGCACAGATATGGTCTGGGCGACGTACAAGATGGCGCAATTCTTCAAGCATGAAAGCTGTGGGAAATGCACCCCCTGCCGTGAAGGGACACACTGGTTAGAGCGCTTGCTGACGCGCATCTATCGTGGTGAAGGCACCATGAAAGACCTCGCGACCTTAGAAAACGCTGCCACACAGATGATGGGCAAGAGCCTCTGTGCGCTGGGTGAATTTGCAACCAGCCCCGTGCTTGGCACTCTGAAGCATTTCCGCGAGGAGTTTATCGCCTACGTGGACGACGAAAGCGAAGTGAAGAAGGTGGCAGCCGGGCGTGCAGTGGCGGTTGCACACTAATGCGCAAGCTACGCCTTGAATACTTAGACTGGGCGATTGAAAACAATCCTGACACGGCTGTTAACTACGTGCTGCGTGGTGAACTGAAGTTGCAGCAAGAGGATGTTAGTGGCGCACTGGACGACTTTGAGCAGGCTATGGTGCTTGCTCAGGTCGAGCTGGAACAAACCGACTGGGGCTATGCACAACAAGCCGTCATTGACCGGGCACGTCACAGCATTCGCATTGCAAAAACATTAACGATTTAACAAGGGCAATTTTAATGAGCGAAAAACTGGTCACGATTCATATAGACGATGAATCTTATGAGGTTCCAGCCGGGATGAATTTGGTAGACGCTGCCAAGTTCTATGCCGACAATGACATCCCTGTCTTTTGCTACCACCCCAAGATGGCCCCGGTTGGGATGTGCCGGATGTGCCTCGTCAAAATGGGGTCGATTATGAAAGACCGTGCGACGGGCGAAGTGATGACCGACGACGACGGTAACCCGCAAATTCGGTGGTTCCACAAGTTAGAAACAGCCTGCACCCAGATCGTCTCTGACGGTATGGTCGTCATCACCAACACCGCAGAAGTGCAGGCAGCACGCGACGACATTATTGAATTTATTCTCACCAGTCACCCGTTGGACTGCCCGGTTTGTGACAAGGGTGGTGAATGCCCGCTGCAAAACCTGACCATGCGTCATGGGCCGGGGCAGTCGGTGTTCTACTATGGCGACAAAATGAACCTCGACAAGCATGTTCCGCTCGGTGAGTTGATTTACCTCGACCGTGAACGCTGCATTCAATGTGCGCGCTGCACCCGCTTCTGCGAGGAATTGGTGGGTGATGATGTACTGGCGTTCCATCAACGTGGTCGCCGCCTGCAAATTGTCACCATCTCTGACCCACCCTTTGACACCAAGTTCAGCGGCAACACAACTGACATCTGCCCGGTGGGGGCGCTGACGACGGCTGACTTCCGCTTTGGGGCGCGTCCGTGGGAGCTGAAAGAAATGCCAAGCCTTGATCCCTATGGCCCTGAAGGTTCCAATATTAGCCTCAGTACACGCCTTGACCGTGATGCCGGGGGTATGACGATTATCAAGCGTGTCATGCCGCGCCAGAACGAAGAAGTCAACGAAATCTGGATTGCAGACAAGATACGCTTTGGGCACCACCACACCCGCGCCGAAGACCGTCTGCGCAAACCACTCATTCGCCGTGAGGGTGAATTGGTCGAAGCCAGTTGGGAAGATGCACTGCAACTCATTGCCGAGAAATTTGCCGCGGCTGAAACCGTTGGCGCGATTGCGGGGCCGAACCAGTCCAACGAAGACCTGTGGGAGCTGCGCAAGCTGGTCAACCAGAAAGACAACGCACAGCTTGGGCTCTATCCGGCCACCCACACTGGCGGCGATCTTGTGCAGCAGGTTGGCGTTGCGCAGGGCACGAACCTCACCCAGATTGGCAAGGGTGATGTCATCATGGTGGTGGCGTCCGATTTTGAGGAAGAAGCGCCGATCTGGTGGCTGCGTACCAAAGTGGCCCGCGACCGTGGCGCAACGGTGATCCTGCTCAATCCGCGTACAACCAAGCTCAGCCGTTACGCCAAGCATGACCTACGCTACGACTATGGTGATGCGGTTGGTGCGGTCAATAACTTTGTTGCAAAAATCATCAACACCGACCTCGGCAACAAGGACATGCGCGATCGCATTGATGGTTATGATGATCTGGCAGGTGCGGTGGATGGTGAAGCAGCCCGTAACGGCTGGGCAGACGCGATTGAAGCCTTCGCCAAAGCCGAAAACGCCATTGTTTTCTGTGGCGCAGAAGGACTCACCCTTGAGCAACATCGCGAATTGATGCAAGCCTGCGCGAACCTGCTAACGATTACCGGGCATGTTGGGCGCGCCAATAACGGTTTGATCGGTATCTGGCCGGGTGCAAATATACAGGGGGCGTTTGACCTCGACTTCACGCCAGAAGCGACCCTTGAGCAATTCGACACTGCGCCAGAGATGCTGATTTTGGCAGGTTGTAACCCTGTCGGTGAAGTCACAGCGGCGGCGACATTGAAAGATGCGGGCTTCATTGTCGCAACATCACTGTTTGAAACGGAAACAACGGCTATTGCTGATGTCGTCCTACCCCGCCAGAGCTTCGCAGAACGCGAGGGCACTTTTACCAGTGGCGAACGTCGTGTGCAGCGTTTCTACACTGCACAGGGCACCATTGGTGAAAGCCTGCCAGAATGGAAGATGTTTGCACAGCTCAACCAATCCCTTTCTGGCACACGGGCGAAACTCTCTGCGGGTGCGGTGATGTTGGAAATCAACAAGTCCGTCGATTATTACGCAGACATGTCCTATCGTCGTCTGGCAGAAATGCCCCGACAATTCCCCGACGTGGGTGGCGAGGATCAATACTATGGCGGAACGTCTTACAAGAACACAGGCGGCATCGGGCAACAGCCCCCGGTCGGTGCTGAAGCAGAAAACGTGACGCTCACGGTGCGTGCTGTTAACACTGACACCGATGCACAAGATGGATTAGTGGTGATTCCGACGACGGTGTTGTATGATCGTGGCGATATGTTCCGACGCAGCACCATCATGGACCAGCGCGTCCCGGCACCGCACATACGCATTCACCCCGAAAGCCTGCCGGAAGGTATTGCAGATGGCGATATGGGTGCGGTGACACTCGGTGAGCAGACGTACACGGTGCAAGTCGTGGCGGATGAAAGCATCCCGGCGAATGTAGCAATAATGCCGCGTCGTTTGGCCGACACCCCCGACCCGCTTGTGCCACAGGTGCTGGCGTCGATAGAGAAACTTGAGCAGCCTGTACCCGCCACGGAGGGCTAAACGACGATGGACGTAATTTTTGAATTTATCCAACAACTGTTTCTGGGGCCGAATGACCCTGCTACAGTTGTCGAGTGTTCCGCCAATGGGACCTGCCAGACCATTCACGCGGTGGTGATCGCGTTATTGGTCTTTGTAACCCTGTTGACCGGGTTTGCCTATACGACTGTGCTTGAACGCAAGTTCATCGCCGCATTACAGTCCCGTGTTGGCCCGAACCGTGCCGGGCCGAATGGCTTGCTGCAACCGGTTGCTGATGGTGTCAAACTCATCTTCAAAGAGGATGTTTCACCCACCGGGGCTGACCGCGTCGTTTATCACATTGCGCCGATGCTGAAAGTTATTCCAGCGCTCACCGTATTGGCCGTCGTACCACTTGGCCCCAAGCTGACGGTGCCGTGGTTCGATGGCAACTGGTACCGTGTTAATCAGGGTATCCTCGACATTAACGAAGGGGTGTTGTGGTTGCTGGCGATCACGAGTCTCAGTGTTTATGGTGTGACGTTGGCTGGCTGGGCAAGTGCAAACAAATATGCCATTCTCGGTTCGTTGCGCTCAACAGCATCAATGATCAGCTACGAACTCAGTTTGGGGACGCTGTTTGCAGTCCCGATTTTGCTGGCGGGCTCGATGGCCATTGGAGATATTGTCGCAGACCAGGGCGGCTTAAACTGGTATATCTTCCAAAATCCGTTGGCCGCAGTGTTAATGTTCATGGTGCTGATGATTGAAATCAACCGTGCGCCGTTTGACCTGCCCGAGGCAGAACAAGAACTCGTTGCCGGGCACATGACCGAATATAGCGGCATGAAGTTTGCGATGTTCTTCATGGCAGAATATATCAACATGATCGGGATTAGCGTTATTTTCGCGACGATGTTCCTCGGTGGCTACGACGATGGGCTTGGGCTTGTCGCTGGCTTCCCATTGTTGGGTGTGCCGGTGCTGGCTACCAAAGTTATTGCACTATTGGTATTGCAAATTTGGATTCGCGGTACCATCTTCCGCCCACGCTATGACCGCTTGATGACCTTTGGCTGGAAAGTGCTGCTGCCAGTGTCAATTTTTAGTGTTGCCTGGACTGCAATTACGGTGACGCTTGCTGAAGAGGGTGGTGGGCAGTGGGTATATGTCCTATCCTCGCTGATTCTGGGTGTGGTGGTGCTTGGTTTCTTTGGCCTGATGGCGCGTGAGATTACACCAAAAACTGCGCCAACCCCGGACTACAATCCAGCATACCGTGGCCCTGGAACAATCGCGCTTGAAGCAGTTGGTGCGTTGTTGGCTATTCCTGCATCACTTATCGGTGGTGACAGGCGGCCCAGCGGCGGCACAGGTGGCAGCACGCCACAGAACAAATAAGTATACAAACAAGCAATCAGGAGACGTAGACAAACATGGGAATTGTGAACGGATTGCTGACAACGATCAAATATGTATTTCAGGAACGCGCTACGGTCCAGTGGCCAGAAGTTGAAGCCCCGGTGCGCCCACGTTTCAAAGGGCTTCATGCGCTCAAGCGGTATGACAACGGTTTAGAGCGCTGTATTGGCTGTTCACTGTGTGCAGCGGCTTGCCCTGCCGACGCAATCTGGGTAGAAGCGGCTGAAAACAGTGACGATGAGCGTTATAGTCCCGGTGAGCGGTACGCCAAAACGTACGAAATCAATATGCTGCGTTGCATTTTCTGTGGGTACTGCGAAGACGCCTGCCCCACGCAAGCAATTGTGCTTGAACATGAATACAAGCTCTCGTTTACAGATCGGCGCGACGCCATTTATACCAAAGACATGCTGATTGACCCTGTGCCCGACGGCGCAGAAGGCACACCCCGTCAGGTAGAACCGGGAGCATTCAACCGCTCAATTCCTGATATGGAAGACCCTGACTAGGGCAAGATCAAACATACTTTCCGTAAGGCGTGCGATGTACAAGTAGGTTGCTAATCTGCCTGTGCTTGTGCGCCAAATTTTTGGCAGAACGCAGCGATTGCGATAAACTTCACAACGTCACAACCGACGCAGTAGGAATAAAATATGGGGATAGAACTAATAATCTTTCTTCTCGTTGGGATTTTGTCTATTTTCTCAGCGGTCATGATGTTGATTAGTAACAATGCGGTTCACGCCGCGCTGTTTCTGATCCTGAACTTTGCCACTGTTGCCTTCATGTATTTGATGCTGCATGCACCTTTCCTGGCGCTGGTACAGATTACCGTCTATGCCGGGGCGATTATGGTGCTGTTTTTATTCGTCATCATGCTAATGGGTGCAGAACGTATTCTGCCGAAACCGACGCCACAATATAACTGGCTGGCGCCGGCTGCTGTGGGGGTCGTTGTTACGATTTTACTGATTTCAAGTATCTTGATCCTTGAAGCACAGATCGACGACACCGAAATTGAACCTGACACACCGCTGGTGCGTGTGGTTCACAGCGATAGCCTACTTGAAATTGAAACCGATGTTTATCTTGATGATGAACTGTTGGTGTCTGAGTTTGGTTTCTCAGAACAATCAACGTTTGGAGAAGTTGACGCCGGGGAATATGTGCTGCGGGTGGTGCCGCATGGCGAGGCGGCAGATACCGACCCACTCCTCGCAGAACCCGTTCTTGTAGAACCGGGCGAGGTACTCTCGCTGGTTATCTTGCCAGAAGCCATCAACGGCAGCAAAGTACTCAGTGTAAATGAGACGTTAGATGCGGTGGACAATCGTGGCGAGGCCCGTTTAACGGTGGTTCATGCTGCTAATTGTCCGGACGGTTGCACTTTTGACCTTGCCGACAACACCCAGCCAGACAAAACACCGCTTGTGTTTGCGGAAAATGTCGCTTATGGCACAGTAGCTGAGGTCTTCACGATGCGGCGCGACCGCTATGGCGGCCATGAATACACATTGGGGGCTTTCACTGCTGGTGAAATCGAAGATGCACGTGGTGGTGAAGAAGACACCTCTGACGATGTTGCCCCGGTTGTGTCGCGTAGCGCCTTTGAAGTCCGTGACAACCACAACTATTTATGGGTCATCACGTCTGACAATCGAGCGCAGGAGTTCCGCTATCGGCAGGTATTTACCGAGGTCGAAAGTGTTCCTGGCTTTGGGAGCGCACGCGGCATTGGCCAATTGCTCTTTACAGACTACCTGTTGCCATTTGAGATGATCGCGATTTTGCTACTGGTCGCGATGATCGGTGTCATTATCCTGACCAAAGAACTTGAAGATCAGGAAAAGCCACGACGGCGTACAGTGCGGCGTATGGCCAATGTACCGGGCAACCCCACCGTTGAAGAATACATGGAATCCGTAGAGAGTGGGCAACCGTTGCCACCGCCCTCTGCCCCAAATCAGCTTCCAGAAAGCACTGGAGACTAAACCATTATGGAACAACCGGAAGTTGCAAACGAGCTTTTCGTGTTGCTGAGCGCGGTATTGTTTTCGCTGGGCGCACTGGGCGTATTGCTGCGCCGCAATGCTATCCTTGTCTTTATGTCGATTGAGTTAATGCTCAATGCAGGCAATCTGGCACTTGTCGCATTTGCCCGGCAATGGAACATGATGGAAGCGCATACCCTCGTCTTTTTTGTGATGACGGTTGCGGCAGCAGAAGTGGCTGTCGGTCTGGCGCTCATCGTTGCGATTTACCGCTCTAAGAACACGACCGATGTGGACGATCTCCACATGTTACAAGGTTAATTCAGGAAGGCACAGCTTATGGAAGGCTTTTACTCTTTCGTCACGCTGGCAATATTCGTGCCCTTCATCGGGATGCTGATTAACCTGTTTTTCGGCAAAAATTTCGGTGAGCAGGGCGTTGGGCGTGTCGCCATTGGGGCTAGCAGCTTTAGTTTTGTTATCTCGGTGATCCTCTATATCGCCCTTGTCAGTAACAATTTCGAAGGTGGAATTGTCACTATGCCGTTGATCGGCTCATGGATTTCGATGCCCTCAGCCGGGGTTGATATTCCGTGGCAATTCCGCGTCGATACACTCAGTGTCACAATGATGTTAGTGATTACAGGCGTTGGGACACTGATTCATATCTATGCGACTGGTTACATGCACGGGGACTCACGCTTCCCACGGTTTTTTGTTTATTTGAACCTCTTTTTGTTCTTTATGCTGATCCTGGTGACGGGCAACAACTTCTTAGTGATGTTCGTCGGCTGGGAAGGGGTCGGTCTGTGTTCCTTCTTGTTGATTGGCTTCTGGTTCGACAAAGAAGGTAAGCACCCTGAAGGCACTGTCGGGTGGGCGAATGGTAACGCGGCTCGCAAGGCCTTCATCGCCAACCGTGTCGGGGACTTTGGTTTGCTGATGGCGATGTTTATCATCTTCTGGACCTTCGGCACACTCGACTACCATAAGCCCGGCGAAGACGTTCATATACACTTCGAAGAAGCCCCGGCGCGTTTCTTTGAAATCGAAGGTGTTGAACGCCTCGAAGGTGAAGCCCATCACCATGTTGAGCCCGGCGAGGTTGGTGTTTTTACACAGGCAGAAATCTGGTTCAACGAAGGCGATCACGATGTTGAATTCGGTGCATTTTCGCTTGGCTTTGAAGCCACTGTTACCATCATCACGTTGTTTTTGCTGCTGGGGGTAACGGGTAAAAGTGCGCAGATTCCGCTCTTTGTATGGCTGCCAGACGCCATGGCCGGCCCGACACCGGTTAGCGCCCTCATCCATGCGGCGACGATGGTCACTGCCGGGATTTATCTCTCGGTGCGTAGTAACTCGCTGCTGTACCATTCCGAGTTCACCGAGTTCATCATCGTCCTTGTCGGTACAGGGACAGCACTCTCGGCGGGCTTTATGGCCCTTGGACAATGGGACGTCAAGAAAGTGCTGGCTTACTCAACAGTCAGTCAGCTTGGCTTTATGGTGGCGGCGGTTGGGCTGGGTGCCTACACAGCGGCGATGTTCCACCTTGTGACCCACGCATTCTTCAAGGCGCTACTATTTTTGGGGTCTGGCTCAATCATCCATGCGGTGGAGCATGGTCATCACCATGTGCATCATCATGGCCATAGCGATGACCACGACGAAGAACACGACGCACACGATCAACACCACGAAGAAGAATTTGATCCGCAAGATATGCGCAATATGGGCGGCTTGCGTGAGCGGCTCCCCATTACCTATTGGACATATGTTGTCGGGGCGCTGGCACTGGCCGGGGTGTTCCCGCTGGCGGGTTTCTGGTCCAAAGACGAAATTATTGTAGACTCGTTTAAGGTCGGGTTCCTCGACGGCGAATTCAAAGGCATTATCGCGCTGTTAGGCTTGTTTGGTGCAGCCGCATTCACAGCGTTTTACATCTGGCGGCAGGTGTGCCTCGTGTTCTATGGAAAACCGCGCTCTGCTGCTGCTGAAAATGCGCCAGAAAGCGTGCGCGCCATGACGACACCGCTGATCGTATTGGCAATTGGTACGATTCTGCTTGGCTTTATGAACATGCCCAGCGACACGCCGATTCTCTCATGGCTGCTTGGTGAGCATGTCTTCGCAGATTGGCTCGAAGCAAGCGTCATTCATGCGCATGGGGGCACGTTCTATCTTGGGCTGGCACTGATTGCGACAGCGATTGCAGTGGGTGCTATCTTTGCGGCACGGGCCTACTACACCGACGAAGCTATGGAACGGCTGGACGAAGACCCGCTTGAAGAAATTCCGCAAATGAAGGAAATTTTCGCGCTGTCGAATGCCCGACTCTACTGGGACGAAAGCTATTTCACGTTCATTATTTATCCCTTCCAGCGAGCTGCGAACTGGCTGGCCCACACGCTGGACTGGCGCTTCTGGCATGACTTTGTGCATGAACGCATTCTGTTTGCCGGGTTCCAGGGGGCTGCAAGCCTGACCAGCCATTCGGTGGACCGTAACATCATCGACCGTGGCTTCATGAGCATTGCATCGGGGATTGGTTTTGTCGGTGGGCGGCTGCGTCGGATTCAAACTGGCTATGTGCGTACCTATGCCTTTTCGTTAGTGGTTGGGGTTTTGCTGGTTCTTGTCATTATTGTCTTTCCCGTTGTCTGGGATATGCTGGGAATTTAGGAGAAACTAAAATATGACGCTCGCAACTCTGGTGTTGTTTGCGCCTATCATCGGCTTTTTCATCTTACTTTTTTCGGGGCGAATGAGCGACGAGCGGGTGCAGTGGACGACCCTCATCACGATGCTTGTCACGTTCGGGTTGTCGGTTGTCATGCTGTTGTCCTTCGATAGCGGTGAAGCCGGGCTACAGATGGATCAACAGTTTGAATGGATACCCGGCAGCAATATCACGTTCCATATCGGCGTGGACGGGATCAGTATCTGGCTGGTGATGCTCACGACCTTCATTATGCCCATCGCGACGCTGGCATCTTTCACCATGATTCATCAGCGCATCAAGCTCTATTATTCGTTTTTGCTGCTGCTGGAAACGGCAATGCTGGGCGTCTTCTTTGCCCAAGACCTGTTCCTGTACTACATTTTCTGGGAACTAACGCTGGTGCCGATGTATTTCTTGATCGGTATCTGGGGTAGCGACCAACGCATCTACGCGGCCGTGAAATTCTTCCTCTACACGATGGCCGGCTCTATCCTGATGTTGATTGCGATTTTGTGGCTTGGTGGCGAAGCAGGTACCTTCAATGTTCCCGAAATTACACAGCAGGTGCGCAGCGGTGAGCTGACCTACAGCACTGACACCGAACGCTTGCTGTTCCTCGGCTTCTTCATTGCGTTTGCCATTAAAGTGCCTGTGTGGCCCTTCCATTCGTGGCTGCCAGATGCGCACGTGCAAGCGCCGACCGCTGGCTCCGTGATTCTGGCGGGTGTGCTGCTTAAGCTCGGTACCTATGGCATGATCCGCTTTAACCTGCCGTTCTTCCCCAACGCAGCAGCAGACTTTGCGCCGTGGATTGGGGCGCTGGCGGTGATCGGTATCATCTATGGTGCGGTGGTGGCTTATGCGCAGACCGATGTTAAGAAACTGGTCGCGTATACCTCAATCAGTCACCTCGGGTTTGTGGTGCTGGGCATCTTCTCCATCAATAGCGTCGGTGTGCAGGGTGCAATTTTACAGATGGTGAATCACGGTATCAGCACGGGCGGCTTGTTCCTCGTTGTGGGGATGCTGTACGAACGGCGTCACACCAAAGCGATTGACGCTTACGGTGGTGTTTGGAAAGCAATGCCCCTGCTCACAGGCTTGATGTTGATTATCTCGCTGTCGAGTATGGGCTTGCCGGGCTTGAATGGCTTCGTCGGTGAGTTCACGATTCTGCTTGGCTCGGCGCGGTCAGATGTGTTGAGCATCTGGTTTACAGGCTTTGCGGCGATTGGTGTGATCCTCGCAGCAGTCTACACGCTGTTTATGTTCAACAAGGTCTTTATGGGGCCGATTGATAAGCCTGAAATTGAAGAACTTGAGGACCTGACGTGGGCGAAAAACTGGAACGAACTTGCGGCCCTGATGCCGATTATCATCATGATCTTCGTCATCGGGATTGCATCCTCACCCTTCTTCGAATTGATGGATAGCAGTGTGGGCGAGTTGACCCAATTCATTGACGCAACCGTTATCGCTGAGCGCTAAGGAGAACACGGACGGATGTTTTCGACACCGACTTTTGCAGAACTGAATGTGTGGGCCGCCATGCCAGTGATTTCACTGGCCCTTGGCACCTGCATTCTCTTAATCGCTGACCTCTTTATCCCACGTGGCAAAAAACACTGGACAGCCTTGCTGGCAACGGTAGGTGTTGGTGTATCGTTGATTTTCTCGGTGTTGCAGGCCGGCGAAATTGTGCCTATTGGTGATGAAGGTTCCGCGCTGAACAACATGTTTGTCGCGGACCAGTTCACTTTTGTTGTGAACATCATCGTGTTGACAGCGACGCTTATCGGCATCATGGTGTCCTACGACTACCTGCAACGCACGGACATTGAACGCGGCGAATATTACTCGCTTTTGTTGCTCAGTGCGGTCGGTGCTATGCTGATGGGTTCCTCGCGCAACTTAATTGTGATCTTTATCGCGCTGGAAATCCTTTCGATTCCGCTCTACATCCTTTCCGGCTTCCGGCGTCCCAAAGATGAAAGCGAAGAAAGTGCGCTCAAATATTTCTTATTGGGTGCGTTTTCGTCGGGCTTTCTGGTGTACGGGATTGCGTTCCTGTTCGGCGCGACAGGGAGCTTTGACCTCTCCGTTATCTGGAGCAGCGCGGTTGACATCCTCGAAAATGGTGAATCGGCTGAGTTTACGCTGCTGACGGGTGTCGCATTGATCGTGATTGCGCTGGGCTTCAAAGTCGGTGCGGTACCGTTCCACATGTGGCAACCAGACGTGTATCAGGGCGCTCCGACCCCCGTAACCGCCTTTATGAGTGTGGTAGCCAAGGCTGGTGGCTTTGCGGCGATGCTGCGCGTACTGGCGACAGGTTTGGCCGTCGTGCCGCCAGATGGTGATGTAATCAACGTGTGGCAAGACGCCGTGCAGGTGATCGCTGTGCTGACGTTGATTCTTGGTAATGTGGTGGCCATTATGCAGACCGACCTCAAGCGCATGTTGGCTTACTCAAGTATTGCGCACGGTGGCTACATTCTAATCGGTGTGGCAGCCGGAGGTAGCGTAGGTGTCGCAGATATGGCGGCCCGCGCATCGTTAATCTACCTGCTGGCTTATACCTTCACTAACATTGGCGCCTTTGCGATTGTAGCAGCACTGGAACATAACGATGCAACCGGCACCGGGCTGGATGACTTAAAAGGCCTCGGCGCGCGCTATCCGGGACTGGCGGCCGGGATGACGATCTTCATGCTGAGCCTGACGGGGATACCGGCCACGGCTGGCTTTATTGGCAAGTTCTTTGTGTTCCAGGCGGCCGTTGAAGCGGAACTCTATCCGCTGGTGATCGTGGGCGTGATGCTGAGTGTGGTGTCAGCGTTTTACTACCTGCGTGTGGTGGTCAATATGTACATGGTCGAAGGTGACAGTCAACCCGGGGAAACGATGCGGCCAGCGTTGCAGGGTGCTATCTTCCTGACCGCAGCGGGGACAATGTTCTTTGGCTTGTTGCCGTTTGTGCTGTACAACATCGCTCAAGATGTGACGCTGGCGGTACTCGGCATTTTTTAGCATCAAAACATCGGGGTGCGTCGCCATTAGAGAGACGCCTCACCAATATGCAAAGCGATGAGCGTGTTACCAATTCCTGCTGTGGGGTTGCGCACGCTCTTTGCGTTTAGCTCTGCGTCGCGCAGATTTTCACGCATGACATACCATAGTGGAACGTTACTGGCACGGTCAGGAGGCTATACTATTGATGGTTTGGATACGGCTGAAAGAGAAATTGCAACGCTACATCGACTCATAGCGCTGAATTGTCCACTGTAGCGAGGTGTACCCATCTTTGATACGTCTGTGCAATTCTTTGCTGGCGGCAGCAAGACATTCGGCATAAAAGCTATCAATCTCGTTACGTTGTCCGTGCTTGTAGAGCATAAATCCGGCATCGTGAAAGCTCGCCTGACCAGAACTGACAGCCCGCAGCAATTCTTCACGCGAGGCATTAGAACTAAAGCCCAAACGTCGCTTGTGCTTGTTGTCGGTGTGGCGTTTGAGACGGTTTCGCAATTTCTTATCGTCGGACCTGTTGACTAACCGTTGGACATGGTCTTGTACCCGACGCGCAACTTGCTCAGATGGCGGCACATCGCTTTCTAGCCATTGCATCAGGTCATTACCGTTATCAAGGGTGCGCAGAAGTGGCTCAATCAGCAGGATGGGAACCCCTTGTGAGGCTAAGCGTTGATAGAGCGGCACCCAGTTTTTTGATGAAACTTGATCGTGAAATGCCTGAGGGCGCAATGTAAATAACCAGAGCAGCGCCATATCTCGCACGATTTCATGCTCATCGAGTCGGTGCAGGTCGTCAATGCGGGGAATGAGTTCTTCAGGGGCTAATTTGAACTGAATCATCACTTGCAACCCATAAGCTCGCATCATTGCGTCTTCATCAGAAAGGGCCTGTCGTAAGTTATCAGAGACATCGTGTTCACCGCGCACCAGAGCTTGCAGCGCTGCTTCGCGCAGCACAAACGGACGATCATTGTCATCAATGATAGCCGCCAGCAAAGCGCTTATGGTTTGCTGGACATCATGGTCCTGGATGCGGTGCAGATTGGCAGCAACAGCACATGCCCGGGGAATATGGCTGCCGTGTAACGTAGTGAGTAGATAGTCGTGGCCATGATCATCTTCCAGGTCTATCCAGCGGAAGGCCATCTCAGGATCATGTAGTAAGATGCGGTCAATGCTTGCAGTTGTCATCTACGGTGCCTCACATATTCCTACACTTAAAGGAGTATAATCAGTGTAGCATAGCTTCTGGGAGCATTTTCTTAGCTGCTCGACACCGAACTCGATTCCGACGATTTTCAAGCAGTGGCAGGTTATCACTATCTGTAATATGATGCACATTAAGCCACCAGACAATGCAATGCATATAGCCCGGTGGGCACCACTGACACCGCCGGATCACACAAGCCAGTTGGAAGGAAAACAATCATGAATCCTGCAACGCTACCAACGCACCCGCGTTACCAAATTCAGTCCCAATTGGGTGAAGGTGGTATGGGTGTTGTGTTCCGTGCGTATGATCGCCTTGCTAAAGAGACCGTTGCGCTCAAGCAAGTGCGGGTTGCACCCAGTTTGCTACAATTCAATACGCTCAATACGACGGGTACCAGTACTGCGGTAGCGCTGGCTCATGAATTCCGCACACTAGCCGGGTTACGGCATCCAAATATTGTGTCGGTGCTGGACTATGGCTTCGATACCGACGGACATCCATACTACACCATGTCCCTGTTAGACCGGGCTCGAACCCTGTCAGAATATGCCAGCCAACGCAGCAAGCGTAATCCTTTATGAGTTGTTTACTGGACGAACACCTTACAGCTCACTAAGACTGGGGGTTATGCTGCAAGTACTTGCCAACAATGCACTGGCTGCTCCTGACGTTACACCGCTGCCGCCACCGCTCCAACCGATAGTGGCTAGATTGCTTGCGCTACGGCCTGAAGACCGCTATATAGACGCCCAGGCTGTGATTCATGAACTGGTCAACGCGATGGATTTGCCCGGTGTTGAGGAATCTACGTTGGTGCGCGAAAGTTTCTTGCAGGCGTCAACCTTTGTGGGGCGCGATGCAGAATTTGATACGCTTAAAATTGCGCTGCATTCAACACTGAAAGAAACCGGGAGTTTGTGGCTGGTTGGTGGTGAAAGTGGTGTTGGCAAAAGTCGTCTGTTGGAAGAACTACGCGCTTATGCGCTTGTAAAAGGGGCGCTGGTTTTGCGTGGGCAGGCTGTTGCAGAAGGTGGGCTACCTTTTCAACTATGGCGCGACGTTGTGCGGCGCTTGGCTTTGAATACCAGCTTAGACGATCTCCAGGCCGGCGTGTTGAAAGCATTGGTGCCAGATATTGACACGCTGCTGGAACGTGATATTCCACCAGTACCTGAACTTAGTGGCCCCGAAGGGCAACAGCGTTTGGTGCTAACGGTGGTCGAGCTGTTTAAGCAACAAACACAGCCTATCTTGCTCTTGTTAGAGGATTTGCACTGGGCAGACGAGAGCCTCGTCCCGCTAAAACAAATGCTCACCATCACCGACCAGTTGCCAATGTTGATGGTGGTGGCCACCTATCGCAATGATGAAAAGCCAGACTTGCCATTCACTACCGTACACTTTTTAGAAAGGATAGATTTTGCTTCAAAATACGCCGTAAATCAGGCGCATATGTGAGAAAAATCATACTTTTGAGTCCGATTTGATTGTCATC
>DAOTTU010000021.1:0-4610 GCA_034437655.1 Anaerolineae bacterium | reverse complement strand
TGCGTGAGCGCCCTTCAGGGCTGTTCACGCACCACACTTGCATAGCCCCGTCGTTTACGGCGGGGGAAAAGGGCCCCGCACTGAAGTACGGGGCTAGCATGGTGTGGCGGTCAGACAGGACTGAAGTCCGCCTGACCGAGGGCGCTATCAAGTCGGGCAAGTCGGGCGAACGCACACGCCTGACGGCAGCGCGTGCGGTGGATAGTCGATGGCCACATGTTTTCTACGTTTCAGATTATCTCAACCCTACAGCGTGTGACAAACGGCCCGTCCGTGACACTGTAGCGTCGGTTTTCATTGCGGCGACAACTGCCCCACCTGCGCTACAATATCCTCCAAAAGCCACGGAGGATTTTGACTTGACCCAACGTATAGCCCTTGCCCTGACCCTGTTAACCCTTGCCGCTGTTATGGTGCTATTGCGCCCCGCCACCGAGCCCGCTGCCGCTGGTGAAAACACCTGTACCGTCAACACCCGCAGCACCCCCGGCGCGGATGTTTCGCTGCTGGCATTGGGCCCCAACAATGGCCCGCTGCTCTATTACGACGCTACCACACAAACCGTCACCGTGCAGCCCATCCGCACGTCCGGCGATCCTATTACGCTTGAAACAACCTTCCCCAACGCTACCCGCCTGCAGTCGCTCAACACCGGGGACAGCGCAGCGGTCACGCTGGCCGATGGGCGCTTGCAACTATTCGCGCTCAGCAACCCCAACCGCGTCGTGACACTCACCGACACCCTCATCGCCGGGCCGGTGGAAAATCCCCGCGCTTCGCAATTTGCCTTCACAGCGCTTGATCTGGCGGACGAATCGCCGGGGGTGCAGCTCGTGCGTGGCTTTTTCGGCGGTGAATTCCCCGTCAATGAGGTCGCGGCCCTGCGCGGCAATGTGGAGCTATTCACATGGGAACAGGTCGCGTTCGTGGCAGATGGCTTCCAGATCGTGTCGTTAATCCGGACCCCGCTCGACTGGGAGATGTGGAGTATCGGCGGCGACGGCACCGGTACAGAAGGCCCCTATGAACTCGGTGCAGACAACGACCAACCCGCGCAGATGCGACCCCTCACTGGTGACTTAGATAACACGGTGCTGCTGACCTATGTCACCCGTGATGGTGACACCGTGTTAACCAGCTTCTTCCCTGCCGACTACGTGCGCCGCGCCGAACCGAGTACTTTCAGCCGCACGCTGAGCAACACGCCGCTGCGCATCGGGCAACCTGTGCTACAAACCGCCGCCGATACCCTCATTTTTGCCGAACAGAACCCCGCGGGCGGCTATACGTTGGTGCGCAACACACCCGACGCCACCCAACGCACCGTCCTCGCGCAAAATCTCAGCGCTGCGTGCTATGACAATCCATTGTGCAGCCTGTATCGTCTGGTGGGCGATGAGGTCGTCTATCGGGGTGTGACTGAGGATGGGCAGGAGGGCTTTTTTGCCGTGTCAGTGAGCGGTGCAACACCAGCGCCACGTCTGTTGCTCGCCGGGACGCGCGCACTCGTGTTTTATGGCGTGGACGATGTGCTGGTTTACCTTGAACCATTGCGCGTCGATAGTGGGCAGGTCGTCTTTAGCCTGAATCGGTTGGGGCTGGATGGCGCTGCGGCAGACTTGGTGCCGGGGCTGCGCTGGCCGGTGGATGTTGATTTCCAGACAGACGCGGTGCAGTTCAGTGGTGACGGGGCGACAATGGTCTACGTCAGTAACCCGGGGCTGGCCACGGACGATTTTCGGCTGTTCCGTATGGCGCTCTCTGGCGAGGAGGGTTTTCCGCGCCGCGTGACTGACACACCGCTGGACATCTTCCGCGCCGGGCAACCTTTCTGGCTCACCGGAAGTGCCGACCACACCTTCGCGCTGGGTATTGACGATTCCGGGCAGCGCGTGTTGCTCGACGTGGCGTGTGGGGGGTGATGCTGTGGGCGGTGCCTACGCGGTGGACTCTGCCGAGAGCGCACACAAATTTTATGAATATGAGTGCGTGTTCAATTACGCTCGCCCCCCAGCGCCGTGATGACCGTCTGAACAGCCGTGCGTACGCGGTCGTCGGGGTCGTCGGCGTGTTCTGCAAGGGTTGGCAGCACAGAATCGTCACCGAGCTGACCAAGTGCAATTGCAGACCATTGCCGCACCTCGGCGGCGGGGTCGTTCAACGCAATCAACAACGCCTTGCGTCCACGCGGAAAGCCCAGTTGCCCCAGCGCGACCGCCGCACAGCGCCGCATCCAGGCATCGCGGTTGCGCATATAGCGTGCAACAGGCTTCACCACCGCTTCATGGCCCGTGTGCCCCAGCGCCAGCAGGGCCCGGTATTGCGTGGCGAGGTCGGGCGCATCGTCGAGCAGCGCAAAGAGGAGTTCAATGGCGTCGGGGTGCCCGGTGTGCCCGAGCGCGTCAATGGCGTCGTTACGCACATCAAGGTCAGCGTCGCGGGTGGCCTGCACAAGCGGCCCTACGGCGGCATTCATCGACACGCGGCCGGCGGCGGCCAGTTCTTTGAGGGCTTTGGCGCTGCTGCTACGGACGCTGGTCACGTCATATAAAAGGCCGATGGTCAGCGGTTCAAGCGCGCGGATGTCGTTTGTGGTGCCGAGTGCCTGCGCCACTTCTTCGCGCACGCCGGGTTCGATGCTGCCTGACTCGGCAATGAGTGATTCCATCGCGGCGGTGATCGCGTCAGGGTTGTTGCCCAGAAACCCATGCCCGACCATCCACCCCAGCGCATGGGCACTGGCGCGGCGGCGGCGTTGATAGTGTTTTTTGTCGTTGGTCAGCGCTTCCAGCAAACGCGGCATGGCGGGGGCCCCCAGCCGGGCGAGGGCCATCGCGCTTTCGGTACTGATGGAAAGCGACTTGCGGTTGAGGGAGTTAAAGAGCGTGTTGAGGGCCTCGCGCGCTTGCAACTGCCCCAGTGCGCGGGCGGCCATGGCTTGCACTTCGTCGTCTTCTTTGTTGTTTTTGAGCTTACGAATCAACAGCCCGACAACGGTCGGCTCACCAATGAGGCCCAGTGCGCGCACCACGTTCAAGCGCACCCCGACATCCGCGTCATCAACAGCCGCCGCCAGCCCTTCGACGCCGCTGGCATCGCCAATGCGGCCGAGTGCAACCGCTGCAAACTGGCGCACCTTGGCGTCGGGGTCGTTGGTCAGCACAAATGCGAGGTATTCGGTATCAGCACGGCTGCCGAAGCGTCGCAACAACCACGCAGCATTCCGGCGCGACAGGGCGCTGGCCTCGCTGGTCAGCACTTCAAGCAGACATTCAGCCACATAGCGATGGGCGGTGTCCGGGTGAGGGGCCTGTGCGACAGCGTGCGATAGGGTGTCTTCGAGTTGGCTGAGCAAGGGGGCACGAGACTGCCCATGCAGCGCATCCTTTACAAGAGCGTTCAGATGGAAATGCTCATCGCTTGGTTTCATGCTCAAATGGTAACGCAAGCGTGGCGTTGCCTGCAATAGGCACCAGTCCATTTCAGGGCGATTGCATCAAAATTCATGTTGGCCGCCGCAATGAATTACGGCGCTAGCAACCAATGTCGCGAACCTGGAATAACAGGTTCAAAACAGCTCCGCATGAAACACCAACGACTGAATGATGTGTTCGATAATCGGGATATATTCGTCGGCGCGTTCGGTGTGGGTGGTGGCGTGAATATCATAGAGGACGTCGGCCCCTGCCCACACCATCGCCAGGATTTGTGCAAAGTGCAACCCGTGCGTGTTGTCGTCGTCAGAACTGTGCCAGCGGAAGCGTTGCAAGTAGGCGGGGTAGCCATCTTGCAGCCAGTTTTTGTCGTAGACGTGATGGTAATTGTCATAGACATTCGGCTGGTCGGCTTTGGTGTCTGCAATGAGCTGGTCAAAACCGTCCGACGACGGCGGTTCGAGTACAGAGCGTGCGATGCCGAGGTTCGCGACCGGTGTGCCGTTGGGTTGGGTGGGCGCGACCAACAACAGGGGGAATTCGTCGGTAATGCCGACCTGCCAGCCCTGTGGCAAGTCGAGCGTCAGGTGAAATAATTCGTCGTAGAACGTCCGCATCAAAGGCAAATCTGGCATAACGCGGTGCCTGTTGTGTTCGCTTTTCAGATGGTTGCGCACCACACAGTCGCGCTGCAACACTTCAGATTATAGCGTACTTATCGCGGATCAGTCAGCCCCTGATCACAGGGGGTGCAGGACTTTTGCAAAGTCAGATAAAGATAATGAACTGAGGTAACCATGCCGCAACCGCAACATCTTTTCGATGGGAGAATGCGGGACGCGGTGCAGGATACGGGTGCAACCGCTAAACCTTGAACATTGTGCCTGATTTTTTGATTGCCCGTTGTGTCACGGACATCCCGTTGGATGTCCCTACCACCGCATCACCATGCCATTCGTAGGAACGGGCAACGTATCACACGCTGTAGGGGTAGGGTAAAGGTAAACGCAAGCGGGGTATGGCAACCCGATCCGCTGCGTGAGCGCCCTTCAGGGCTGTTGCAAAGTCACATCATCTTTTGGTTCTCGGACGGGCCGTTGCCCGTCCCTACGAATGGCATGGTGATGCGGTGGTAGGGACATCCAACGGGATGTCCGTGACACAACGGGCGATCAA
>DAOTTU010000020.1:0-16052 GCA_034437655.1 Anaerolineae bacterium | reverse complement strand
GCTGGGGGGGGTGGGGGGGTGGTTTTTGGGGCGGGTGTTGGGCCTCAGCAGCCTGGCGCGGGTGGCGCTGGGGGGCTTGCTCATTGCGAAGGGGCCCATGCACGCCAACATCGGGGCCGGATATTTTCAGCTTGGGGTGGCGCAGGCCTATATGCCGTGGGCGATTGCGGCGTTTCTGGCGGTGGCCTATTTTCCGCGCAAACGCTGGCCCCCGGTCTTGCTGGCGGTGTCGCTGGCGCTGATGTTCTGGGCTGGCAACATCTGGCATACGTTGCCGACGATTGTCTCGATGGCGGCGCTGGCCCTGACGCATACGCTGTGGCTGAAACGTCCATACGTGGATTGGGCCGCTATCCGACGTTGGGCTTTTGCGGCGGGGCTGACGGTGGCACTAACGGCCGTGACGCTCGTCCCGATCTGGGTTTATCAAGACCGCATCGGCGCACACCCACCCTTTAACCCCGCCACCGAAGAATTCGACCTGTGGACATTAATCACTGGCTACTGGAACGGTGACCATGAAATGTGGGGCGGTGGGGGCACCTATGCCTTTAAGGGACACTTTTTCTATAACTACGTGGCCCCGCCGGAACTCTTTTTGCTGCTGTTTGTGTTCATTCCGCCGCTGTGGCCGCTGACCTATCGCACAGCACAGGCGACGCACTGGCGGGTGTGGTCGGTGGGGGCGGTGCTGGCGACGTTGTTCACGCTGTGGGCGGCCGGCGGCAACTGGCTCATTCTGGACATCTACGAACGGGTAGAACTGTTCCGCGAGTGGCGCTTTGTGGGGCGGGCGCTGGGCATGGCGTCGTTCTGGGTGGTGGTCTTGATTGCAATGCGGCTGGACGGCTTGCTGCGGGCGATTTTTCAACCCGTGTTCACGCGCACGTGGCGACGGACGCTGCTGCTGTTGGGGCCCCAGTTGGGCCTGCTGGCGGCGGCGACGGTGTTGCTGTTTCCATATCTCAACGATGGCAACGAGCGCTGGGAACACTTCGGCTGGACGATTGACCCCCGTTACCGGGACCGGGCCTGCGCTGACTGGTTGCGGGCCCGCTTGCCAGATGAGCAGTTGAGCGTGTATCGTCCCTCTTACGATGCGACAACAGCCTTTCTGGACAACCGTATTCGCATGATGCCGATTGAAGCGGACTTCGAACTCTTGCCAGACCCCGGCACACTTGGTGCGGACGATTTGCGACAGTTGCCACCCCGTTATGCCTTCGGCTGGACAGAACCTGAACACATCCGGCTCGACGCGCTCGGGTATGTGCCGTGGGAAGAAAGCCCGTATATTTCAGAGTTGCTTGGGTATGGTGTACCGAATGATATGCCGTGTGTCTGGCGGCAAGAGGATGCGTATGCGTATACCTTTGCGACCCCGGTGGCCTATTTGCGCCTGTTTCAGCGCCTCAACCCCGACTACACCTATCCGGTGACGGTTACACACCGCGACAATGACGACATTCACCTGCACTTCACGCCGCCCGGAGAATTGGACTATGTAGTGGTCGCGCAAGAACTGGCCTACCCCGGCTGGCAGGCTACCCTCAACGGCGAACGGGTGGCGTACGAGCCGGTGGGGGGCTTATTGGGCGTGGTGGTTCCGGCTGAGGCGGGGCCGAGTACGGTGCGCTTTGCGTTTCGGCCGCAATTAACGTATCAGATGAGCGCCGTGACACTGGTGACGATTCTCGGCGTGATGTTGTATTTGCTGCGGGTGGATGTCGTGTTGCGGCGAATTTTTGCGCGGGGCCAACACCCCTGACTTCTGTACTATTTTCGGGCACAATAGACACCAACGGCCCCGCCATCACGACTTAAGGGGTGACATTATCCAATGAAAGGAACGCATTTATCATGACGAAGCAAATGCAAGGCACCTTGATTGTCTCAGTGTTGATTTCACTCTTTGTGGGCATGGTCATTGGCGCGGCCCTCGGCGAAGACTTCCCGCTGGTAGGCACCGCTGGCGATGAACCGCAAGAACAATTGAATGCACCCGACGATGGCATCACCTATTATCAGGTCACGATTGAAGACGCCGGCCGCTGGCTTTCAGAAACCTACCCTGCGCTCGAAACCGACATCCGCACCGCCGTTGAAGAAGTCGCCGCCGTCAACACCAACCTCACCCAACCCTTAGATCAGGCTTTTGACACAGACGCCGAAATGCACGCCGACGCCGTACTCAACTGGGGGCAAGCGGCGCTGATTGGCTGGGATGAAGAAGACGTGCTGGGGCTGGATAATGCGATGCAGATGGAACTGCCCAAAGACCGCGACGTGACGATGTGTGTGGGTGTAGACGACGACCCCTTCCCCACCACCGACATCTCTGATAACAGCGGCGTGTATGTCTATATGGTTGTGCCAGAAGCTGATGGTAAGAACATCCCGCGTGATTGGGAAGAAACCGAAGAAAAGAGCGCCACCGACCTGTTCTGGGTGTCCTTGCTGTGCGACCCCGGCGACGGTGAACTGGAAGACGAACCGGCCTGAACCGCATGGCATCGTTCCCCACCCGCCGCCTGCTGATTGTCACCCCGCGCCTGGAAACCACCGGGCGTTTGGTGCGTCAGCTCAGCGAAATCCCCGTGGAACTGCCCCCACCACAAGCCAACCCCGGTGTCATTTCAATGCGTTTCGGCCGCCTGACCATCCCCGCGTCGGCGGCCATGGATACCCCGACTGCGGAGGGGTCAAGCGGCTTGCGGCTCTACCTTTTCGGTTTGCCGTGGGGGCTGCACTTCCGCGAGATGTGGGACGTTGTGGGGCGTGACCTGTTCGGCGTGCTGGCACGGGCCAGCGGCACCCCCGACGACGACGCCATGCACCCCGCACTCACCGACTTTGCCGGGGTGGGGCTGTTGTGGCTAGAGGCAGACGCCGCGCTGGACAACCCCGCTACACTGTTGGGGAGCCTGCTCACGGCGCGTGGTTATGCGCACCTACTCCCAGCGCTGGACGGGCTCGATTTTTCAGCGGAATAGGCCGCGCCATACCCGCGCAGGTGGGGCAATCGTTCTGGTGATCTTGATCGGGTAAACTGCCGCGTTATTCGCCGCCTTCACCCGCACCGTGATCGTCTTCTGCGCCGTGGTCCTCGTCGCCATGATCGTCACCATGATCACCGTGAATAATCTCGCCTTCGACGTCCGGGGTGCCACATGCCGCCACACCGACCGGGGCCAACAGCGCAAAAACCAACAGCAAGAGTGCGCGTAATTTGCGTAATGTCATGATGCTATCGCCTTCTTTCGTTTTAGAAAAATCGCCTGTTAGCATACCATCACTCGGCGGTCCCTGCCACGTCAAAGACCTGCACCAGCCCCACTTCCCCAAATGTGATGGCCCGCGTCCCGTCCGCGCTGAGGATTGCGCCGCGAATGTTGGGGTGTTCCATCGTCTGCAAGCGGTCGCCCGTCGTCGCATCGTAGAGGTCGGCCACGCCATCGCCATAGGTCACAAAGCGCTCTGTCAACGCCGAGTAAGACGCTGCCCCCGTGAGCGTGCCGCCTTCGACCAGCACCCGTGTTTCACCTGTTGTTGCGTCCACGATATGCGTTGCAGCCCGTGTCGCCGCCGGATTCGACCAGCTTAAAATGGCCGTGTCATCCGCTATAAAGGCGGCCCCACCCAGTGCGGGCGATGTTTGGAACTCGATGGGCGGGCCGGGTTCATCGCTGAAGGTGCTGGTATCCCAGATGCGGGCGAAACGGTCGGTTTGCAGGGTCACCATGCGCGAGAAGTCGCTATTGAAAATCGCGGTCTGGGGCGAGGCACTGACATGCGGCAAGGTGGCCAGCAGCCGCCCGGTGGCGCTCTCCCAGATGCGGGCCTCGTCATCGCGGGCCAGCGTCACCAGCCACGCATCGTCCGGCCGCCAGACCGCGCCGATAATCTGCCCGGTGTGCGTCGGGCTGAGAATCCGTTCCCCGCTGACGACATCAAAAAGCCGCGCCTGTTCATCATTGCCATAGACCAGCAAGCGGTCACTGGCATTGTTCCACACAATCGTCTCAATCCGGCTGCCGACTGTCCCGCGCAGGGTCTGCACGACAGCGGCCGTCTCTGCGTCCCACACAATGACGCGAAAATTCTGGTTGTTGATGACGATGCCGGCGATATAGCGCTCATCGGGCGACCACACGAAATCCTGAATGCGCCCAATCGGGGCCTGGTACAGCGTCGCGCCTGTGGGGATGACCGTATCGGGCGTTGCGACCAATACCGGGGAAATGTCATAGCGGCGGATGGGATCGCCTTCGGCCAGCGTGAGGATGTTCTGCTCATCAGCCGAGACTTGCACAGTCCGCACGCGGGCCACGTCATTCAGCAGCAACAATTCTTCGCCCGTGGCCATATCATAGACGCGCACGCTGCCATCGTCTGCCCACGTTAGCAGCCGGGTGTCGTCACGCAGCAGGCGAGCCCCGTTAATGCGCCGAAACTCTGTCTGTGGCAGGCGATAGAGCGGCTCCAGCGGCAGAATATCCCCCTGTACCACATAGACCGGCCCGCCGTAGCGTATTCCGTCCAACAGATCGAGCAGCACGTCGTCAAAGTCGCCAATATAGCGCACCTCGGCCAGCCCGGCCACTCCACCGCCGAGATTGAGCAGCACATAGTCAACAGTCGTTTCACCATCGCGGGTCACATAAATGGCCATGCTACGGCCGTCGGGCGTTGCGCGGGTGAATATGGCGGCGGGGTCAACTTCAATGGCGTTGGCGGCGAGGGCGTCTTGCAACAGCGCGGCTACGTCAAATTCGGCGTTGGGTGCTTCAAGGCCAAAATCAGTGACCGGGGCCCAGTCCATGCTGAGGTTGAGATCGCCCGTGTTTTCGACGCGGCCCAGTTGCGCCTGCCGGGTGCTGCCGACGCGGAGGGTGCCGCGTTCTGCGCTGCCGATGCTGTCCACCTGCCAGCCATCCGGGTAGCGTGCCGAAATAGCGCCGTCCAGCCGGGCGTAGTTGTTGGTCAGCAGGATGTCGCTGGCCACGGCAAAGGTCGGCGGGATGGTCGGTTCAGGGAGGGGGGTCGCGGTGAAGAAGGGCGTCACGTCGGCGGCGGTGTCGGAGTCGGCGTTGTCGGTGCCACAGGCGGCCAGCGCAAGGACAAGGGTGAGGAGTAGGATGGTCTTCCCAACCTTGAAGGACGGGTTCAGGGTCGTATTGCGGCCAGACTGCCTGACCGAGGGCCGTGCCCGTTTCCCGACATCAGCACCCCACCGAGCGCGTGGGTGGGATTTATCCCTGTCCGCGCGTAACACCTGCATAGCCCGGTGCTTTAGCGCCGGGGAAAAGGTCGCAAACCGCCATCTCATATGCAAAATCCCTTAACTTAACCAACCCATTATCGGCGGATACCCCGTTGGGTGTCCCTACTGACGACGCATTGGAAAACCGTCGCTAGCCCGGTGTCGTGCGCGCACACTGGACTCAAGTCCGCGTGAGCGAGGGCCCTGCGCGTCAGGAGCGGCTCACCGAGCAGGCGAACTTCAGTTCTGTCTGCTCGCCCGGCGACGTGCTAGCGCCGTACTTCAGTGCGGCGGCCCATTTACCCCTCGAATTTGCTCAACACAATCACCGCGTTGTGCCCGCCAAAGCCAAACGCATTGCTCATCACGTGCGTCAGCGGCCTGTCGCGGCCCACATGCGGCACATAGTCCAGATCGCAGTCGGGGTCGGGGGTGTCGAGGTTAATCGTCGGCGGGACGAAACCATGTTCCAGTGCCTTGATGCAGATGACGGCCTCAATGCCCGGCGTGGCCCCCAGCGCGTGCCCCGTGATCGACTTCGTGGAGCTAATCGGGATGTTGTAGGCCTGTTCGCCAAAGGCACGTTTAATGGCCAGCGTTTCGGCGGGGTCGTTGAGGGGGGTGCTGGTGCCGTGCGCGTTGATGTAGTCGATGTCTTCGACGTTGAGTTCGGCGTCTTCCAGTGCAAGGACCATCGCGCGGCCGGCGACTTCGCCCTCTGGATTGGGTGCGGTGACGTGGAAGGCATCGGTGGTGTTGGCATAACCGCGCAACTCAGCATAAATGTGTGCGCCACGCGCTCTGGCATGGTCGAGGCTTTCGAGCATCAGAATCCCGGTGCCTTCAGCCGGGACAAACCCATCGCGGTCACGGTCAAAGGGGCGCGAGGCTTTCGTTGGCTCGGCTTCGTTCTGCGTAAGCGTTTTCATGTTGTTGAAGCCGGCAATGCACATGTGGATGAGGGCCGCTTCGGCACCCCCGGCCAGCATAGCATCTACCCGCCCCATACGGATAAGCAACGCCGCCTCGCCAATGGCGTTATTGCCGGCCGCGCACGCACTAATCACTGCCGAGTTGGGGCCCAGCAAGCCATGATTGATGCTAATGCGCGAGGCCGGGCTTTCGGCGAGGGTTTTGAGGACGCTTAAGGGTTTAACGTTGCGGTGGCCGCCTTCGCGGAACTCATCAAAGACATCGCTCAACGCCTGAACGGGGCCAATCCCGGTGCCGATCATCACACCGATACGCCAGCGATTTTCTTCGGTGATTTCCAGCCCGCTGTCTTCCAGCGCCCGCGCTGCGGCACTGATTGCAAACTGGCCATAGCGTTCAGTGCGCTTGGCTTCGCGCTTACGCATCCACTGCGTCGGGTCAAAGTTTTTGACTTCCCCGGCGATGCTGTTGGCGAGGACGCTGGCGTCGATGTTTTCAATGGGCGAAACCCCGCTTTTACCGTCGCGGGCGCTGGCCCAAACGTCGTCGGGGGTGTTACCAATCGGGCTGATGACCCCCATACCTGTGATGACCACACGTCTATTGTCCATAATCGGCTGATCCACTCAGATTTGTCAGGTAAAATCCGGGCGATTATAGCATAGGTTGCGCGGACTGACGATAAGAATTGGGCGCGGGGTTGCAGGGCTGTTGCAAAGTCATGGCCGGGACAGAATCATCTGCGACCCAAAAACTTAATTTTCAATAAAAATTTGATCATGTTCTCAATTGTTGGGGTACAGTTAGAAAACGCATCAGATTCTGGGAGCTAATCTCTCCCCCCAGGACCAAACCAATAGGAGCAACACAACCATGAGTATTCAAAAATATGTGGCCACCGTCCCCGACGCGCAGGTTTCCGGTGCCGCGATCCTTGCGCTGGCTGCCAACATCCGTTCTCAGAAGATTCGCCCCATCCTCGAAAAGCATGGCGTGGCCAATGTTGACGCCGCACGCTGGTACCCGCAGCAAACGCTGTGCGACATCTACCGCGACATCACCAGCGACCCGGACACCACCTACGAGGAACTGGTCGCGATTGGTATGAAAACGATGGAAACCGTTGAGTTCCCTGCTGAAACCAACTCTATTGAAGACGCGCTGCAAATGCTGCCCGCGATGTATGGGGCCATTCATCAACATGCAGACGCAAATGAGGGGTGGCAGATCGTCCGCCGCGATGACCACACGCTGAACGTGGTGTTCACCTCACCTTACAGCGACGCCGCCGCGTTTGGGTATCTGTTCACGATTGCCAATCGCTTCAAGCCAGCAGGCACAACGGCCAGCGTCCATGTGCTTTCGGGCTATGACGAGGACGGCCCAACGACGTTTGAAATCAAGGTCATGGCGAGGTAGGGCGTCAGCGCCAGCCGGGCACCCACCGACACGCCCGCAGCAGCACCGTCATCACCTGCGCATACCAGCGGCGCGGCAACCACCCCGGCCCATGAATCGGCGTGAACCGTTGCGTGCAGATGGTTTGCAGCTCGGTGTATTTCTGGATGCCGGCCACGCCATGTCGCCGCCCTAACCCCGACTGACCCATGCCGCCCATCGGCGCAGCCACGCTCGACCACGTTGCGGCGTGCCCCTCATTGATGTTGACTGTCCCGCAGCGGATTTGCGCGGCCACCCCCTCAGCGCGGCGCACATTCCGTGACCACACGCTGGCATTGAGCCCGTAGGCGCTGTCGTTGGCTAGTTGCACGGCGTCGGTGTCGGTGTCGAAGCGATAAACAGCCAGCACCGGGCCAAAGGTCTCCTCACTATAGATGGCCATCCCCGGCTGGACGCCACTTAACACCGTCGGTGCGTAGAAATAGGGGCCGAGGTGCGGCAGGGCGTGCCCGCCGACATGCACCGTTGCGCCTTGCTGACGGGCGTCTTCGACCTGCGCGGAGACTTTTTCAAGCTGCGCTGCCGAAATCAACGAGCCGACGTCCGCTGAATAATCATAGCGGGCATTGAGCGTCAAGCCGCGCACCTTCTCCACCAATCGCCGCATAAACTCGTCATAGATGCCACGCTGCACATACACCCGTTCAATGTGGATGCAAAGCTGCCCGGTGTTGGAAAAACCGCTTTCCACCGCACAGCGCACTGCCCCGCGTACGTCGGCGTCGTCCAGCACGACCATCGGATTCTTGCCGCCCAGTTCCAGCGACGCTCCGACGAGCGCTGCCCCCGCTTGCTCCGCGACGGTGCGCCCGGTGGCGCTGCTGCCGGTGAAATGCACGTAATCCGCGTTGGCGATGATGTCCTCTCCAATCGGCGCACCATGCCCCGTGATGAGGGTCAGTACGTCTTGCGGCAGGCCGGCCCTGTGCAGCAAATCGAGCGTATACAATGCCGTGAAGGGCGTTTGTTCTGAGGGTTTCAGCACGACCGCGTTTCCGGCAAGCAGGGCCGGCAGCGCGTCAGAGATGCCCATCGTGAAGGGATAGTTCCACGGCGCAATAATGCCGACGACACCCACGGGCACGCGCCGCACCTGCGTGGTGGTGAGACCCGGTAGCGCTGACTTCACCCGCTGTGGCTTGAGCGCGGCCGCGCCATGAAAGGCATAATGTCGGGCGTTGTGGGGCACGTCCAGCACTTCGTCCAATGCATGTCGCCGCGCTTTGCCCGTCTCAAGCTGGATGAGGTCGAGCAGGCGGTCGCGATGCGCAAATACAAGATCATGGAAGCGCAACAACACCTTTCGGCGTGTGCGGATGCTTTGCGCGGCCCACGCTCCCTGCGCGGCGCGCGCCCGTTCAAAAGCGAGATGTACGTCGGCGGGGGTGGCCTGCGGAACAGCCCCCAGCACGCGCCCGTCAAACGGCGCACGGATGGTCAGCGTGTCACGTGGCGGCTGGTCGGGTGCGGTGCAAATCAGGGTTAGTAAATGGGGCAGGTCGACGTCATCAAAGGTCAGCGGCGGGTTTTTGGCCGTGTGGGATGCGGTGGTCGGTTGCGGTGCAAGGGTGCGGGTTGTCATGGCGTTTTCTCTGCAATAGCGCCCAATGGCATCTGATTTTATCCATAGAATGATGTCAGTCGGCCACCCGACCGACGATTTCAGTATAGCATAAGTCAGCCGCCCGGCCGAGAGATTTGTTGGATGGAAAAAACCACCATTCCCCCTCACAACACGCCGATTTTTCGCTATAATCAAGCGGTACCATATCGAAACGCCACATCAGCAGCAGCAAAGGCGCTTATCACCATGCCCGATTTACGCGACCAGGCTTACGACGCAATGCGCCAGCAAGACTACAACGCCGCCATTGCCCTGTTTCAGCGTCTTCTGGACGATGCCCCCAACACCCCGCAAGAACGTGCCGAACTTTTTGCCGAACTTGGCTTTGCCCATATCCAGCGCCAGGACCTGACCCGCGCCGAAGCGATGTTCACCGAAGGGTTAGACATCGCCCGCCGCACCCGTGTCATCGCGCTGCAAATCCGCTGCTTGTCAGGCATGGGCGACGTCTACAACCAGCGCCGCGAGTTTCGGCAGGCGGTGCGCTATCACCTCCAGGTCGTGCCGCTCGCGCGCCAGATTCGCGACTCACATGGCCAGATGCGGGCCCTCAGCGCCATCGGGGCCAGCTATGCCGGGATGCAAAAACACGCGCAGGCCATCGAATACTACTTCCACGCCCTGCAAATTGCGCAGCGCATCGGCGATGTCGAAGGGCAGAAGGTGTCGCTGAGTCAGTTGGGCAATGTCTACAGCCTGCTGCAACGCTATGACCGCGCCCGCGAGTATTATGAACAAGCACTGGACCTCGCCCGCCGCGACGGGGATAGTCAGGGTGAGGCTGTGTGTCTCAGCAATCTGGGGATGCTCTACGCCGCCACCGAACACCCCACCCGCGCCCTGCAATTTCTGGAACAAGCGCTGGAAATCACGCGCCGTTTTGGGGACCGCGCCGGGGAAGCCAACCGTCACGGCAGTCTGGGCATGGTCTATGCGTCGATGTACAACTTTGTGCAAGCCCGCAACCACTTCAGCACCGCCCGCGACATCTACCTCGAACTGGGCCGCAACGACATTGCCGAGCGCTTCCAGCAACGCATTGACGCCGTGCGTGGGCAATATGAGGAATAGGGCCACCACACATGGTCATTGAATGCTTCGGGAGTTTGTTGTTGCTGAATATCGTGCTGGCGGCGTGGGTGCTGTTCGACAGTTTGCAACGCGGCGCGGAACTCACATGGGCGCTGGGTACAGTCGTGCTGGGCCCGGTGATGTTGCCCGTGTATCGTGCCCGGCGGCCCCTGCGTGGCACGGAAATTCGCGCCGGGGGGCCGGACTGGATCGTCTCGCGCAATTTCGCATGGACATGGACCCTCGCCATGATCGTGATCGTGTTCTGGGTGGCCCTAACCCTGTTCGCCAATGAGCCCGCCGACCCCGACGCTGAGCAGGTCGCTAACTTGCAGCGTGGGTTGGTGCTATTGTTCCTCAGCGTGTGCTGGATCGTGCCGACGGGCGCGGCGCTGATGTTTTCACTCATTTCTTTTGTGGACGAGGACGTTGAACACGGCCCGGATGTTGTCGCCCCGCCAGAGGGGTAGGGCCGCGCGCAACAGCACTCATTGGATGCTGCGAAAACTCTACGCCAGCCTACCGTGTGCTATTTTCCACCCAATAGACGCCATCAGCGCCTTCGACCGTCCAGCCCTGCAACGGCCCGCTGAAGATTTCGTACCACGCTAACCCCTCGGCGCAAACTGGACCGGTCAGCACGATTAGTTCGTCACCCGGCGCAAGCTGGCCCACCACCTCGGCGTTAGTGGTCGGCGCGGCGCGAACGTTGTTTGGCACGCTGTCGATCATGGTAGCTGTGCTATTGTCAAGGCGTGGTGCGGGCGTCACCCCGGCACACAGCGCTGCGATGGTTTCACTGTTGGCGATGGTGTCAAGTTCGGTGCTGAAGGGCGGCAGGGTGCTGTCCCCGGTGATGCGGCTGCCCCCGACATAGCGCCATGACAAATAAGCGTCGTTGGCATCCCCAACGTCAAGCAGGGTGAGCGGGGCCGGACGGTTGAGGTCATAATGTAGCACCTGATAGCCACGCACGGGCCGGTTGATGACCACAAAGCCAGACGGGGTGCCGATGATCTCGACCGTCGCTTCCGCAATGTTCGACTTACTGAAACTGCCGTCGCGCTCAATCAATGTGACCTGCTGGCCATCTCGAATCAACAGCGTGCGTCCATCATTGACAAAGGCTATGTCCCATAGCTGGGCGTTGGGTGTGGTGCCTGTGCTGTAGATGGTGCGGCTGTTGGCGGGGGGGTCGCCCTGTTGGCCAAGCCGGACGACATTATAGGGCACATCGCCCAGCCCCACGGGGGCGCGTACGGTGTAGCGCTCATCAATCAGGGGGAAGACGATTTCGCCCGTGGCCGGCAGACGCTCCATAAGCCCAAAGCCCTGTGGCGGTTGCGTGGTCTGGCCGCCGGGCACGTCCCAGAGTAGCGGCAAGCCGGCCCCTTCCCAGCCAAACAACTGCACCAGCACCTCTGCGCCCGGCACATAGTCAACCAGCAGCATACCGCCAAAGGATTGCATACTGATGTCCAGCCCGGCGGCCATCGTGCTGGCGGTGACTGTCGTGGTCGACGCATCCACAACGGCGATGTCCAGCACGGGCCCGCGATTGCTGAGGTCTTCGCCAGAGAAGGCGTCCGGGAACAAGTCCCACCGCGTTATACCCACCGCCAGCGAGCCGCTATCGTCTGCCCAGCTTGCTGCCCCCAATGCACAACGCACCCCCGCGCCGAGGTCGAGCGTTGCACGGCGTTCCAGCGTCGGGTTGAGCGTAATCAGCCGCAATTCGAGCGTCCCGCTGGCAGTGGGGCTGCACGCTGCAAGCTGTTCCCCATCTGGAGAGACAGCCAGCGCGGGAGGTTGCGTGACATCGGCGGGCGCTTCAACCACGGGGGTCAGGTCGATGGTATCCGTCACGCCCTGTGTGGGGCTGAGCGCGTTCAGGGTGTGGGTGGTGCCATCGTAAAAATAGAGCGTAAACGGTGCGGCGTTCTGGGCGTGGGTGCGCTCGGTGGGTGGGGACCACGCAGCCCCCAGTGTAAATAGAATGGTGAGCATTAGCAGCGCTAATTGCGGTTGACTGCGCATGGTACGGTCTCCTCGGGTTCTCGGTGCGAGCAGTGATTGTGTTGCGAGTGATGATTGTTGTAAGAGAGATGGCAGACATCCTGTTTGGATGTTCGCATGCGTGTCAAGTTTAGCACATGATGGGGTGGAAGCGCTGCAACCCGCGTCATCAGGGGACAGTAGGGACGGGCAACGTGTCACAAGCGGCCCGTCCGGGGTCTGGATAATGGTTTGCCCTGAGCCTAGTTCGACCTGTTAGACATATCCAGCACAATGCGCCCGTTGATCTTACCGTCGCGCATGAGTTGGAAAATCTCGTTGATTTCTTCCATCGGGCGGCCTTCAACGTTAGCCTTGACCTTGCCAGCGTTTGCAAACCACAGCGATTCTTCAAGGTCGTTGCGTGTGCCGACGATGGAGCCGCGAATGGTCAGGCGCTTGAGGACCACATCAAAAATCGGCGTGTCGAAGTCGCCGGGGGGCAGGCCGTTCATGGACAGCACACCCTTGCGGCGCAGCATATCCAATGCCTGCCGGAACGCGACCGTTGAAACAGCCGTCACCAGCGCACCATGCGCACCACCGATTTCTTTTTGCACCATCTCGCCGGGGTCGGTCTTCATGGGGTTAATCACCATGTCTGCGCCAAGTTTGGTGGCCAGGTCGAGCGCGTGGTCCTGCACATCAACGGCGACGACGTTCATGCCCATCGCTTTAGCATACTGCACCGCGAGGTGCCCCAGCCCACCGATGCCGGAAATGGACACCCATTGACCGGGCTTGACTTCGGTTTCTTTCAGTCCTTTGTAGACGGTGACGCCAGCGCACAGGATCGGTGCAGCTTCGAGGAATCCGACATGGTCGGGGATGCGGCCAACATAGGCAGCGTCCGCGATAGAGTATTCAGCGTAGCCACCGTCAACAGAGTAGCCTGCGTTTTGCTGGTTGGGGCAGAGTGTTTCCCAGCCATCAACGCAGTATTCGCATTTACCGCAGGCGGTATACAGCCACGGCACGCCGACACGATCACCTTCTTTGACGTTGGTGACGCCTTTGCCGACAGCCGCGACAAACCCGACGCCCTCGTGGCCGGGGGTCAGTGGCAGCTTGGGCTTTACGGGCCAGTCACCTTCAACCGCGTGCAGGTCGGTGTGGCAGACGCCGGAGGCCTGAATATTAACGAGAATTTCACCCTCACCGGGTTCTGGCACATCGACTTCTTCAATAACAAGCGGGTCGCCAAAATTATGAACACGTGCGGCTTTCATTGTTTTTGCCATAATTATAATTGTTCTCCTTGTTAGATGTATTGAGTTGGTCGAATTTGGATTTCGAGGCTTACTCGGGTGAAAACTTGCCTGGATTGTTGTTAACATATAATGAGCGCAGGTTCAAGTTAAATACATTGTAGACAAAGATTGTTAGAAATCCTATGATAAAACGCCTTTTTGCGATTATTTTGTTTTGTCTGCTGCTCCCTAGCCCTACCGAGGCGCAGGACGACACCCCCGCCGTGCCAACCCTGGGCGCACTGCATATCATTCCTCATGCGGAGATGCTCATCGGGGCGCAATGGGCCGCTGATAATAGCGCTGTGCTGACGTGGGCCGCCGACGCCCGCCTGCGCCGCTATGATCCCGTCACCGGGGAACTGTTGCGCCAGACGACACTGGCCTTCGCACCGCAGGGGCTTGTCCTGACGCCAGACACCGCCCGCCTCGCCATCTGGAACGGGGCTCAACTTGCGGTGCAGCCCAGCCGGGGGGCCGGCACGCTCAACCTGTTTCAAGCCCCGACCCCGGTCACGGGTGCGCACTGGCAACCCGACGGCCGCCGCCTGTGGACCTGGCACCCTGATGGGGCGCTCATTGGCTGGGATGTCGGGCCGGCCCAACAACCGACCATCGCCGTACGCATCGAACACAGCCACCCCATCGCCAACGCCACCTGGCACCCGGATGGCCGCGCCGCTATCCTCGGCAGTTGGAGCGGGGTCGGGGCCATTGTCGATTTTGAGACGCAGGTCGTCACACCGTTCAGTCAACAGACCGGGGCGCTCGTCGGTGGCGTGTGGGTCGGGGAACAGGCGGTGTCATGGGGGTGGGATGGGTCGCTGTGGGAACAACCCGGCGGCCGCATCAACGCGCGTGTGCAGTCCACCGCCCGACTGTGGGATGCGCAGGTCATCGGCGCGGACATCCTCACGCCCACGGCCGGCAATGCGCTGCTGGTCTGGGACACCGCCACCCTGCAACCGCGTGCCAGCCTTGACCACGACGACCGCGTGACCGGGTTTTCCAGCGCGGCGGGGTTGGTGCTGACGACCTCGCAGGATGGCACAGCCCGGTTGTGGGGTGCGGCCAGCGCGGCGTTGACGCTCAGCTATACGCATGGGGTCGCGGTGCGGGGTGGGGCGCTTTCGCATGATGGCACGCGGCTGTGGACGCTGGCAGAGGACAACACGCTACGGCTTTTCATAGTGCCCGGTGTGGATGACTGTTATGTGACCGCGCCCGCCAACGTCAATCAGCGTGAAACGCCCAGCACACGCGGGGCCTTTATTGAAACATTAACGGCATATACGTCAGCAGTGGTGGGCGGTGCTACGACAGGCGGACAGGGCTTCCGTTGGTGGCAGTTGGAAAACGGGGCGTGGGTCCGTGAAGATGTGGTGCTTGCATTGCCTGCCTGTGATGCGTTATCCTTGAATTAACTCATGTAAAACTTATGTTGCTGGTGCGTTGTACACCGCAACACATCCTAGGGGGATGAAAATGCCATTTACAATACAACGTCTGGATGGCGAACCGATCGTCATCGTAACGCTACAGCCACCAATCGCCAACGGCCACGCCCCCGCTGCCCTTACCAGCGCGGTGATGAAACACACCCACGATATTGAAGGCGATCTGTATCGCATCACCGACTTTAGCGGTGTCGAATTGACCGAAGTCATTATTCAGAATTTAATGAAGCTAGACATCAACTTCACCGGCCTGCGTGTGCGCAGCGTGGTAGTGGGTGAAGGTAAGATGGTGAATTATTTGCTGGATTATGCGAACCGAAACTTTTTGCGTGCGCAGCATATTATCGCGTTTCCGTGCGTAGACGACGCGCTGCAACAGATTCGCTGGGAAGTGAAGCTCAATAACGGCGACATACACGCAGATGTTCATGCGCAAAGCACGGCTGTCTAACCGCGCTCCTGGCTCCTACCAGAAAACCGTCGCTAGCCCGATGTCGTGCGCTCACACTGGACTCAAGTCCGCGTGAGCGAAGGCCCTATGCTTCAGAGCAACTCTCCGAGCAGGCGAACTTCAGTTCTGTCTGCTCACCCGGCGGAGTGCTAGCGCCGTAAGTTATTGCGGCGAACCTGACGACGCATTGAAAATACGTCGCTAGCCCGATGTCGTGCGCTCACACTGGACTCAAGTCCGCGTGAGCGAGGCCCCTATGCTTCAGAGCAACTCTCCGAGCAGGCGAACTTCAGTTCTGTCTGCTCACCCGGCGGAGTGCTAGCGCCGTAATTCATTGCGGCGAACCTGACGACGCATTAAAAATACGTCGCTAGCCCGGTGTCATGCGCGCACACTGGACTCAAGTCCGCGTGAGCGAAGGCCCTATGCTTCAGAGCAACCCTCCGAGCAGGCGAACTTCAGTTCTGTCTGCTCACCCGGCGGAGTG
>DAOTTU010000019.1:0-5886 GCA_034437655.1 Anaerolineae bacterium | reverse complement strand
CAGATGAGATGGTTAAAGAGTACATCGAGTCGCATCACTACCTATACAGGCACGTGGTTTGTACCCCAGTCTGGGTTAATGTCTGCTACTCGGCGACAACTCACGAATTTTCAGGTATATCGTCATTGTCACCAACAAATTCGGCTATGATTGGCCCTGCCTTCTGCAATGTCCAGCGCAATGCTTCCTGGTTAACGCGCTCGGCTTCGTCCTCGTCGCCGTCACGGATGGCTTCTAACAGTGTTCTATGATATGCGATGGATTCATTGGCACGGCCCTGAATGGTATAGGCCAGTGCGAGGTACCGCTCCGCATGTTGCCGCAGATATTTAACCTGAGCGATTAAGCGGTCACGCCGGGTCACCGCATAGCAACTCACCCGAAACTGCCATTCGTGTTTGAGGTAGTCTTGTACAGGTTTTTCCTCAACATACGCCTCAACATACGCCTCAAGCGTGGCATATTCTTCCGTAAGTCGGTTGATGTCATCAACACTTGCCATCCGAGCTGCGAGGCGTGCCGCCAACCCTTCCAATCCGATGCGCAGTGCATACAGTTCCTCAAAGGCTTCCAGGGTGAGGTTTGTGGCACGCGCACCATGATTAGGCACGAGTTCAACAAGACCTTCTTGCTCAAGGGAGCGCATCGCTTCACGAATGGGCGTGCGGCTCACACCAAATTGCTTCGCTAAATCAGTCTGCCGCAACCAGGCACCGGGCGGGATTTGACCGTAAAGGATTGCGTGGCGCAGTTGTTCATAGACTGAATCAGATGTGCCGTTACCATTCGCATTGAATATGCCGGATGTCAAAGCGACGCTCGCGCTTTCAGGCCAGCGTCGCCCACGTCCCTTGCGTTTTTCTTCGACCACAAAACGTATCTTTCAAACATGTTTTCTTTATGTAGCCGATTATAGCATATCCCAATGATCACTTATCCCTGTAATGGGACGATCAATGAGGGGGATGCGATATGGATATGTCCAGAGAATTCGGCAGTGGCCTTTTGAAGGGTCGTTGACCTGCATGTAAAATCCGACAGATGCGTGAGAATAAGTTGTTCTACCCCAGCCTTTGCTGCCAGAATACCCGCTTGGCTGGCGGTCATGTGTCCATGTTGTTTTAACGCATGGTCATCATCTGTATGAGGATAGGTTGCTTCTGCCAATAACACCGGCACACCACGAACAAAATCAATTAGCGCATCATTTAATGCAGCATCGGCTGTGAAGGCGAAGCCATAGTCTGGGAAGCGCAAAGCGATGGTCGGTGTCGAATGCTGTGTTTGATGCGTCTCTACATGGATTGAATCCGCTATGATAAGTGATTGCCCAGCCTTTAACGTGTGGAAAGGCATCGCCTGGCTTAGTGGATGACGTAACTCCGGTAGGGTTGGAATGCCAAACAACTCATCCAATGTTTTGAGTGTAGTCCCAACTGTTGTTAGACCATAAAGGGGTATCGGTGCCATGCGTGCCGGGAACAACCGATGGTAGGCCAGCGCGACCGTATCCAGGCAGTGGTCCGCATGGGCATGGGTGATAATGACCGCGTCCAGGGTTTCAATCAGATTTTGTGCCGCCAATGACGCCACAACTCCAGGCCCGCAGTCGATAAGGATGGCTTTTCCGTCGAGGCATAAAAGGTAACCGGAGGCAGGTTGATTGGCATCTGGTGACCCGGCTCGACAGCCGATAATTTGAAGCGTGTTTTGCATGTTTATTCCTCGATGATGACGGGGGTGCGGTTGGGTTGCAGTACAACACGCACCTGCTCCCCCGGCGAGACACGATGTTCAGTCAGTAATTTGAGGGTGTGTGTACCGACGTATCCCGTGATGCGATATTGGTCGCCCGTAAATTCAACGGACTTGACAAGTAAATCAGCCCCATGCCCGTTGGAGCTAATTGTGAGGTCAGTCGCTCGTAAGGCGATAACAGGTGTGTGGTCGCCGGATATGGGCAGTGTCACGCCCGGCAGAATCTGTATCGTATCCGCATCTAGCCGTTGTGAGCGAATGACGCTGGCATTACCGATGAACTCAGCAACAAAACCAGCTGTTGGGTGCTGCCAGAGTGTTTCGGGCGTATCAAACTGGACCAATTGGCCTGCGTTCAATACCGCCACCCGGTCTGCCAGTGCCAGGGCTTCATCCTGGTCATGGGTGACAAACAGCGTCGTGATCCCCGCATCGCGCAACAAAATGTCAAGATCAGTGCGTAGTTGTAAGCGCAGTTGCGGGTCAAGCGCGGCTAATGGCTCATCAAGCAGGAGGACATCCGGTTGAATAGCTAAAGCACGAGCAATCGCCACCCGCTGCCGCTGACCACCAGAAAGATCCGCAACAGAACGCTGTGCTAACTCAGGAATGCGGCATAAATCCAACATCTGTTGCACACGCTGTTGACGGTCTTTACGGGAGATACGGCGCGTTTTCAGGCCGAACTCAACGTTCTGACTCACGTTTAGATGCTCAAACAGCGCGTAACTCTGCGGCACCCAGCCGATATTACGCTTTTCCGGTGGCAGGTTATGCGTTTCGCGTCCATTGATGCGTAATTGTCCTGTGTCAGGGAAGATTAACCCAGCTACTAACTTCAGCAAGGTTGATTTTCCGCATCCACTCGGCCCGACAAGGACCACCAATTCACTAGGACGAATGTCTAGCGAAATATTTTGAACGGCGGGCGCATCACCATAGGCAAAATTGATGTTTTCTAACTGTATCGGGACGGATTGCTTCATGCTTGGCCCACCTTTCCACCACCAAAACGTTCCAGAACAATCGTCGCGGGGATGATAAACAACAAAAACCAGACGGTCATCCCAGCGGCGACTTCTAGCCGTCCGGTGACGTAGGAGTCGTAGAGTTCAACCGGGAGGGTTTTTTCCGTCGGTGTAAAGAGGAAGAATGACACGTTGAATTCTCCCATCGAGAGTGTCAAAACCATGATTGCACCCGCAAGTAACGCACTACGAATGGTCGGGATAACGATGGTCACGAAGCGACGAATAAATCTCGCACCGAGCGTTTGAGCGACCCGTTCCCGTTCGATTAAGCCAGCAGTCCCTAGCACAGGGGTCAATACGCCGATGAAGAATGGCAGTGTGTACAGCACATGGCCGACAATTAACAGATACCCATCCCCACGCAGCCGAGGATATGTCAGAATCAAACTCAGCGCGAGTGCGATGCCAGGGATGGCAATCGGCACCATGCTCAGGGATAGCAGCAATCGCCTCCCAGAGAAGCGACGACGAGCGATCAGCCAGGCCGCAGGCAGCCCAATTAGCACATTGAGCAACAACACAAACAAGGCCAATTGAAAACTATACCAGGCGTGTGGGCTGATGCGCTCCCAACTTTGTGCGAGCCATTGGGTCGTGAAGCCCTCCGCCCAAAAACCAGAGCGCCATTGCCGCGTCGTGGCGACCGCACCGATTAAGGGAATAGGCACCAGACAGATCATGACGGAAAGCCATGCAAATACACCGCCGATCTGTTGGATGGCATCGCTTTGCGGCTTTTTCCTGATTGATGGTGCTGATTGGCTTTTTTCGCGTATCATTGTTCTTGTACGCATCATTTACGCCTCACTTCCGCCAACCGACCAATGCCAATCAACATTGATATAGTCACTATAGCCAGCAGAATACTCAACGCGGCAGCGCGTTCCGGCTCAAAACGCTCGGTGAATGAAGCGGCAATCTCCAACGGAACCACCCGATAGCCGCGATTAAGCGTGGCTGCCGTGCCAAATGCACCAAAAGCCGTTGCCAAACTCAGGCTGGCAGCGTTCACGAGCGCAGGCATCAAGGTCGGCAGGATGACCTTAAAATATACACCCACCGGGGTCAATCCTAACGTGCGGGCCGCATCAATCGTATCAGCAGAGATGGTATTCACCGCACCACGCAACACCAACACAACACGTGGGATCTGAAAGTAGACATAGCCCAGCAACAACCCCCAGAAGGTATAAGCAAGCTGTGGGTTTCTGGCCCCTGTCAGGTCACGAATAATATCAGTGACAACACCGGTACGCCCTAGCAAAATGATGACAAAAAAACCAATGACAATCCCCGGCAAACTCAACGGAATGGTCAAGGCAATAGCGGCAATGCGTCGGGGTAAGCTGCGCTTACCTTCGATGTAAATCGCTGCTGGGGTGCAGATAAACAGAGCAACCACTGTCGAACTGATCGCAAGTACGGCAGTATTACGGAAGGCCCGCAGGTAGCGGTACTCGCCAAGCAAATCCGCGTACATGGCTAAAGTCAGCCCGGTTTCACCCTCAAGGCTGCGTAAGGCCAATGTCAGCAGCGGCCACAGCAAAAATGCCCCCAAAAGGACAAGTAAGGGGCCTGCCATCGGCAAGCCCCCGATGAGTCTGCGAACAGACATACTAGCGGGCAACCTCATCGAGCCACAACTCGGTAAAGGCTTCCTGGGCTTCTTGCATTTCGCCGAAGTCCGGCGCGATCACACGCCCATAGTCTTCTTCTGGCAACAAGGCCTCGCTGATTTCTTCATCAACTTCCACACTGCGGACGGGGCGCAGATAACTTTCTGCGAACAGGGCTTGGCCTTCATCAGACAGTGCGAAATCCAGCAGCGCACGACCGTTCTCCGGGTTCGGACCGTTGGCAACCAGTGACATCACGTAAGGGATAGCCAGTGAGCCTTCACAGGGGATCACGACTTCGATAGGGGCCTCGTCCACATTCGCCAGGCGGTAGCCATTGAAGTCAGCATCAATCAGGATCGGGATTTCACCCTGCTGGACCATTGCGGTAGCGGTCTGCGCGGGTAGGTTCAAGCCGTTGTCATAAAGTTCGCTGAAGTATTCGATAGCTGGGTCCCAATCCTCAAAATCACCACCGAGGGCGAGGTTAGCGGCAGTCGCCACAGAGTACCCTACCGCCGCCTGGGTCGGATCGAGGAAGCCGACCAAGCCATCATATTCCGGTTCAAGGAGATCGGCCCAGCATTGCGGTACGGGGGTATCACCCAGTTCTTCCGTGTTGATGAGGAAAGCAATGGCACCCTGGTGTACTGTGACCCAGTAACCATCTTCGTCTTTCAGATCATCTGGGATGTCCTCAAAACCTTCCGGCTGGTAGGCTTCAACCACTTCAGCTTCCAGTGCCTGAATGCCAAAGACGATGCCATAGTAAGCGGTATCTGCTTGTGGATCTTCGGCCTCTGCTTGCAGGGCAGCCAGCGTTTGCCCACTATTCTTGGGGTCAGTCGGAGCTTCAATGCCTGTTGCCTCGGTGAATGCCTCAAGGACACCACCCCAGTTTGCCCACTGTTCCGGGGCGTTATAAGGGATGACAATGGGATCATCATCCTGTGCAGAAACGGGCGCAACAACAAGAACGAGCATTGCGACAGCAAAGAGTGAAAGATGTAAGACACGTTTGTTCATGTAGCGAGGTCTCCATATTTGATACATCGGCTTAATAAGTGTATACACTTATCTGAGACTTTAGCACATGTTTGTCAAAGAGTCTGTAAAAATCGCTTTAAAGCTTGTTAAACTTGTTTGTGATTTAGGTTATTGCTGTGTTAAATCTGAAATTTAACTCTTCGCATTTTATGTGGAATACGATGGTATATGGGAGTGCGCTGGCTAAAAACTCTTCTACTTATCACTCATCTCAATTTCGCCGATGATATAAGCGACGAGCGTCTACGTGAATTGCGTAAGACTTGAAAAATTTAAGACTCTACTGAAAAAAGGTCATTTTGCCGAAAATTTAACCCGTTATCACACCTCATCACCTGTCACCTTTGTGCAAACTGCCATAATTGGAAGTCAGGATGGGGATCAAATGGTCGGCCCAGGGCGAGTTGTCGATGCAACCAACGCAACCCCATCTG
>DAOTTU010000018.1:0-14060 GCA_034437655.1 Anaerolineae bacterium | reverse complement strand
TGATGCCATTGCGACTGTGCGCCAATTGCTCTGGCAGACCCATCCGACTTTTCTCACATCACCACCAAAACCCGACATCCTAAAAATTCCGCGTGCCTACTTTGACACCCCCATACAGACCCTGTGTTATGCTGTATGAATGTGCAAAGTCGAGCTTAGTCATGTTTACTCCTTGTGAATGCTACTTGCTCTATAACGTACCTAATAAGCCCAAGCCGAGGATAAGTAGTCCCGCAGTCAGCGTGCCGAAGCCGAGATAGGCCAGGTTAATCAGTGCGTTGGGCTTCTCCACATCTCGTTTGACTACGGAGAGGAAGAACGCCGCCGGGACAAGAATAGCGGAAATCGGGATCAGCCAGCGTACTGCCAACGCCAGTCCATCGGACAAGTTCGCCTGATCGATAAACGCCAGTGATACCATTGACAGGATCAATAGCACACCGGCATGGGCATGCCCGGCAGTCCACATCCGCCGCCGGAGTTGGTTATTCATCTAATCGCTATCGTGCATCCACAGATAGAGAATGCTCACACCACCAATGGCGACAGTGGGGAAGATTACCAGTAAAATACCAGCTACGCGAATTGTGTCTTCGCTCATTGTGTTTGCCTTTCTATACTTTAATTGTGTTCGATTTTTATGCCGAGTTGCTTGAGGTCATTCATGAATCGTGTTGGTTCTATGATGTGTCCCATGTAGCCTTGCTGTGGTCGGTACAGATTGCAGTCAAGTAATTGCATCACGGCAGCGACAACCGGTACAGCAGTGCCGACATAGACATCGTCATGGTACAGGCTGAGCCGCTGCTGATCGGCCTCCAGGATGAGTTGGATGCCGTGGGGAGGTGGCGTGAAATTGCGATTTGCCCACATGAACAGGTCAACACCCAGCCGTAAACCTGCTTCAAAGCGGCTGAGTCCGAGTAGCTTCCATAGCGCGAAGACGCTATTTACCGCTGGATTGAAACCGGATTGATAAACGATAAGGGAATCAATAGATAGTTGCTTTGCAGGTGCGTGCATCTCCGCTAGATCAATCGGTACGCACAATCGTTTGCCGAACGGCGAGCCAAAATCTATGCGTGTGGCATGAAACGGAGATGCAGCCTGCCAGCGTCCAGCCCGATAAATCTTCGCGGTCTGCCCGGCGTGATCGATCATGTCGTGAGCACTGCCACGTGGCATGTGATCGTCCAGCATGACGACGCTGACTGCTACATTGCGCAAGTCATCTTGAATGGCTGCGATATAGCGCAGCATCACGGCAGGACAGCCCGGTATGATACCGGCCTCGGTCATAAAGATGCTGTCACCCTGCCGGATGCGGTCTTGCATCTGTGCGAACACATCATGCTTGCCCGGATCGTTGTTGATGTCGATATAGTCAATCCCAGCTTCGAGTGCCGCTGTGATGACCTTCTCTGCACTATCGCTCTTATAGGGCACACAGACGATCACGATGTCACATTCGGCGAACGCCTTCTGCAACGACTCTCGCTGAGTGGCGTCTACATCTTTTGCTAACACTCGTTCGCCGGGATGATTTTCGTTCAAGCTGTTGGCGGCATTCTGCGCTTTTTCAAGCGTATGGCCGCCGAGCGTGACCCTTGCAGTTGTGTGATTCAGAAGCAGTCGGGCGATTTCCAGACCGGCACGTCCGTAACCGCCCAGGATGAGAATATGTGATTTAGCCGTCGCCACGATACAGTCTACCGCTGATGTAACCGGCGGCTCCGGCAAAAAATGACGCGAAGCCGACAGCGATTAATGCCCAACTTAGATCATCACTCGCCGTGATCTGATCGACGATGAAAGTTGCACCGACCCCAAACAGAATGGCGATAATTCCGGCGATGATTGCACCGACAATAAAACGTTCCATAAGTTATTCCGTCCTTTCCTGCTGTTCGCGTTTGTATTTCATGTACTCGCGGATTTCGTTCAAGAAGTTGATGCCGAAACCGAAAAGTACAAGCCACACAATGGTGGTGATGATAAATATTGCGCCAAAGATTGGCGAGATGGTCTGTTCGTTCATATTGAATGTCTCTTTCTATCGAACTAACTTCCAGTAGGTTAGGGATTAGCCCATGTGAGATTAACTGGATCGAGGCGCACTGTATTGCCGTCTGGGAGCGTGTAGGTAACGTTGCCAGCATCACCCTGCTGTATCGTGGTTGTATAACCTTGCTCTGCGCTCAGCGCAGAGCCAACCTGACCCTGTACCAGACCGTACACCCGACCGAAAGCATTGATCGGTGCGACGAAACCATCCGGCACATCGCCGTTAAAGGGTGTTGCGTTGATATAGTCACTCTCCGCATAAGGGATGTAGCTGCCGTCCTCCAGCAAGACGAACACACGACGGGTATCCGCCAGCCACACCATGAATCCGTTCTGATAGTCTTGATATGCTGCTTGTGATGTATAGGTCTGGTCCTGCACAGCAAGTGGCACAATCCGTTGATCCGTTGCCAGCGGAATGAACGAGAATTGGTATTCCTGTTCCACTGCCGATAGGCGGACAATCAGATCGCCTCGAGCATCCCGTGGAACATCGAACGTCAGTGTTCCGCTTGTTGGTAGAGCCAGCGTGCTCTCGCCAGGATCAAGTGCCGCTTCGAGGGCAATTCCGTTGATCGGATCGCTGACATTCACCTGAGCGAAATCGACGTCCTCACCGCTCATCGCCCAGGAGACGGTCAGGGTTTCGCCCGGTGTGACTATTTCCGGCGCGAGGGTGAACTGATCAATGGATGCCGCCCCGCTTACGTCTTCTGTTGGCAGATCATCGATAATCGTCCATTCCAACTCGCCAATGGCATAGACGATGCCTTCCAGCGTTTCGATGTAGGTTATGCCGCTGGTCACCACGATTTGGGCGTCGTAGCCGACTTGCTCGGTCGTCGCCCAGCCAAGTGTATTACGCAGTGTCGTGTTGTTTGCCCACACTTGACCAAATCCAGCTTCCGGAGAGATCACGCCGTCCGATGCGCGGAGTGCATTGTCGGGTCGGTTGCCATAGGCACTGGACGACACAATCCAGGCTGTGCCGGTGTCGGCACTCCGCGCATTAGCCAGTGTGTAGATCGTGCCGGTGTCCTCCCGGTAGATCATTTCGCCGCCCTCAAAGCGTTGTGCGATAACGCCGATGGTATCCGTCTGTGTCTGTGCCTGTGCCGGTAGCAATGCGGTGAGCATAACCACCAGTAGGATCATCAAGTTTCGTTTACGCAATTTGTCTCCTTTCTTTGATTTTGTCTATAATTTGATCTGCATCCTGTACGCCCAGCACCAGCCGGTCGTAGTGTTCGTCTTCCGTCAGATCGACGGTGATGATTTCCTGTCCCCGGCGCACGCTCCAGAAATTACGCTGATTGTCTTTGTAGTATGTTCCGGCGACAATCAGACCGGGTACGTGCGTACCAGGGGCGCGTACGCCCCGGTACAGTTTCGTCAGTGGCAGGTCTTCCGGTTGTATGCTATTTACGTTTTCCAGCGGAATCTCTAACTTGCGCCGGAAGGCGAAAAGCATCTCCAACAGGTTCATTTTGACGTGCAGCGTGTCGCCTTTGATCTGTACGGTCGTCATCTCAGGTCACCTCACCGAAGAATTCACCGTGAAAGCCGAAGGGGATATGCTGCGGCACTTCGGCACGCGCCTGCTCGGTGAAGGTTTTTGCATCCAGTACCAGCAAGAACGAGTTCCCTTCATCACCATTCAGCACGACCGACAGCACCACACCGTCATCCTCGCCTGCCGCATCCGGTGCGGGGATATAGACCGGCTCACCGGGATACATGCCCGTTTCATACCAGGTCTGCGTCTCGCCTGTTTCTACGTTGATCTTGGCAAGCTGGTTGATAAAGTCAACGCTACCGGCGCGTGTTCCGGCACCATAAACGATGTGATAGGGCTTCCCTGCACTTCGTTTGTAATCAAAGCGCGGCAGATCGAACGCCACATCAGCGACGGTCTCGTAGGTCGTCTTATCGCTATCGTTCAAGGGGATGTGATAGCGTCGTAACTGGCTATTCACCGGCACATTGACATTCTCTGCCTTCAGATTATCCATATAGAAGCGGTCGATGATTGATTTGTCCGCATAAGCGGAAATATCCATCACCAGTTCACCGTCCCGCTCGAAGGCGTTGACATGATGGAACGCGAAGAAAGCCTTCACAGTGTCCTGCGTTACGATTTCACCGCTGTCTTTATCAAATACGGTAATGCGTGTACCCTGTTCCGGCATCCATTCATAGTTTTCGATAAACGGTTCGTTGCCGAAGACAAATCCTAATGCGCCGCCCGCCAGCTTGAGCGGGAACTCGGTCAAGATGAGGTAACGCTCGCTCATGCCGAAGCTGTGCATATACGCTGGTTGCTCGACGGTCATTTTTGCGACCTGCTGTGGGTTTACACCGCCACGCAAACCATACAGGCGATAGGTGCATTCACGCCCCAGTTCAAGCTGGTAGTTGTAGCTGGTGTCGCGGGCGTAATCATGATGCGGATGCGCGGAGGTGATCTGCCCGTTCATGCCCTCGTGGTCGTAGATGCCCAGCGAGTCCAGTGTTTCCGGGTCGAACTTCATCGACATGGGGTACTCAGTGCGGGCGATGTATTCATCAGCCAGCCGGGTCACGGTGACGTTGGTATTGGCACCGAACTGCGGCGGCGTGAAGAACGAGAACACACGGCTGAAGATGTCGCGGCAGGGATCGGTGGCGAATTCACCGTATTTGATGCGTCCCTCGGCGTTGTTTTCCTCATACGCCGGTGTTTGTAGGTAACGGTTGGCGTAACGCACCTTGCCATCACCGAACGTAAAGGTGTGTAACATCGCCAGTCCGTCGAACCAATGGCGGTAGGGCTTGCCGTTTACTTCGTATTGTGCGGGTGTGTTGCGAACCAATGTGCCGGTTAGCCACGCGGGGATCGCTCCGTGCACCGGCAGTGCCTCGATCTGGATTTCCTTGTCTTGGGTTTCAAAACCCTGGCTGAGTTTCGCCATAATATAATCCTTTCTTGGTGGTCAATTTTCGTCGAATGAATGTGTGTTAGATGCCGCGACTGGCGATCACGTCCTCAATCGGTTCACCGTTGACGGTAATCACAACGTCGTCGATGGTGGTGTATTGCAGTGCGGTCTGTCGGATTTGTGCAGGCATCCACTGGCTGTCGCATTGACCGAGCGTGACCAGTTCACCGGAGAGCGCGATTTCTGCTTCCCCGTCGTTGATGTCAATACCATTCAGCGTCAAATTCGAGAGGCTGAAGGCGTTATACAGTTCTTCCACCGGGTATTCTGGCGTGGTGAGCATGGACTCGATAGCAGCGGTCAGCGGCGCGACAGTCGGCTGGATGTCGATGGTATAGGGCACGACCGCTTCCATGCAGATTTGCCCCTCCGGTGCGCTGTCGCTGTCTACCAGATAGACCTGTGTCTGTGTAAAGGTGCGCGGCGAGTCGACCGGCGGTGTATCCGTCACGATAAAGGGAAACGACCGGGCGATGAAACCAGTCTCAAGTCCAGCCACAGTGACCAGCCAGCGTGGGGTCGCCGGGTTCGCATCATCAGGGATGGTCAGGGTAGTGATCATGCCACCGGCGTTATCAGTGTTTACCCGGCGTGTTAACATCGCCGGGTTGCCTTCCGATCCCATTTCGACGGTGACTTCTTCGAGAAGGGGAAAACCGTTCGCGATGACCGTTACCGTCGTGCCAGGGCCGCCACGCTGGGGTGAGATAGCGACCAGTGGATCAACGTCATTGACCGCCGTCGGTAGGACGATGACTTGGCCGACTTCGAGTGCGGTCAGGTCGATAATTTCCGGGTTCGTCGCCAGCAATGCGGGAACGGTCGTCTCACAAGTCTGCGCGATTTCAGCAAGCGTATCACCGGATTGCACCGTGAGGGTGTCTCCACAGGTTATCTGTGCATCGGTCATGATGATGCCGAAGGCGATTGCGAGAAAAAGACTAATGAATACAAAAAGCAGCGTTGAACGCATATAGGGCACTTACCTTTCGTTGCCTGTCATTTGGAGGTTGTATCGCCGAGGTATGTTGTTGGTTCTACTTCAAGACGTGTTTGTGAGCTGTTTTGTTCCAGATTGATATATTTCGGTTATATCTGCTATGTTCGAGTCTAAGTGTTCAAGGTCTAAATCGTGTATCCTCCATCTGAGGCATGAGTTTAACTTCTGTGCGACATGGGACATCTTGATTAATGACAGATGAGTTTGGGATGTTTCAAGATAACGTACCTTAAAATAGGTTGGGTGTGGGCGACCTTCATGCCCATGAACATCATTGGAACAGCACAGGAAACCAGCTTGCTCCTACTGAACACCCTGTCAAACCTACTTAATTAGGACTTTCGCTCAGGATATTCACAAAGGGTTTTAACGGGTCAAAAATCAGAGATTTGAGCTTTTCTGAACCGTTCTGAGATTCTCAAGCGAAAGTCCTATTAATAAGTATTTGTAAAACAAGCTAACTCTCAGATCGCTTCATTTTTCTTTAGCATATAGGTCACCAGCTAGGATCAGGATGATTGAATTGACCTCTTGGTAGGGATTTATTTCAATTTGTTTGCCTGTTACATCTGTGTATAGTGCATACAAATCATCAATCATCTTCTGAATACCACCAGAGTATGCATCCGCAATTGTCGGCCTAGAAACACCGGCATGATGATGTATAGAGGCATTTCTTAGATCAGCGATGGCGTCAAACTTCTTCAATCTTTTACAAATTTGCCTGACTTGCTTGTTATGCTGAGCATAATACTGCAAGATCGTATTCAATGTGGCGGGCATCAGCAAACTACCTGCCCCTACGCCGCTCCCCTTTAATGCTGCCTTGAGTTTATGTTGTTTGTTAAACCATCGCTTATCCATACGACTTCTCGTGTCATTTAGTTTGACACCGAGAAGCGTAATGTAATGACGCATTAACCCCTCACGAAAAGTGACGATTGCCGTCAAGGTATCCTTATAATCACCAATGCTCATTTCCATTTCCGCGGTGAAGATTTCTTCGGCGAGCACCCATACAGTATCTCGCTCTTTGATTTGATCGTGCAAGGTTCTGATCCGCTGAGTTATATCAGCAGGTAGATCGGTACCGATCTGTTCCAATGCTTTTTCCGCATCTGAGAAGTTGAAATTGAGGCGATAACGAGCGTGTTTAGTCAACGCGGTGATGGTGTCAAAGTGAGGCCAGAATTGTAGTAGTAAATTACGACGTTCGATCAGAATCTGTGAACCCGCATAATATTGATGAATGCGGATCATATCCTGGAAGTCATCTGCAACGGCTTCGAATGTCGTCGTATTCTGCGTCATTGTAATCTCCCTTGAATGAGTGGTTGGCATGGTTATACCAACCACCCGTATAGATAATATTATTGTGTGCGTCCGTAAGCGAAATTGCCCTCACTATAATCACTCAGTCCGCCAGGACCGTACGCCCGGATATAGACGGCGTAGGTCTGACCAGCGGTAAACATGCCGTCGATAGGCTCAGTCGTGCATGTCTCTGCATTTGCACAACCGAGGTCAGCGGCGGGTGACCAACTCAGGTTCAGGAAACCGTCGTCAGAACCAACGTAGATCTCGTACCAGGTTGCGTTCTCGCTGCCATCAAACGTCACCTGTGGTTGTGCCGCGGCGGGATCAAGCACACCGATGTTGACGGGATTAACGGGTGGGGTCGTCGGCAATTCGAGTGTCACACCGCCTGACCAGCTTGTGATCCCTGCCGGATTCCATCCCTGTACGCTCACCTGATAGCTGCCGCCGGGCAGATCAACAGCGGGGTCAACGGTGCAGGTATCCACCGAACAATAGAGACCGGCTTCGTACCACAAGGTTTCCACCGGGGTGCCATTCTGTGAGAAGCGCACGCCAAACCACAACAGTGCCGGGTCATAGACGAATCTCACAGTAGGACGACCTTGATTCGGAACCGCACTTACACCTGCTGGTGCTGAGAGCACATCTGGGTCGTATGTAAATTCCGTGATTCTTGACGGTCCCATACCACCCGGCCCCCAGCTTTCAATGAACAACTTGTAGGTATCGGGGAGCACGTTCAGCGTAGAGATGCGGCATAGTTCACGCGCGCACACGGTTGCACTGTCCAGCCATTCGTTGTAGCCGACTGTCCCATCATCTTGATACACCACAACGTGATACCATGCTGCTGCGCTATCAGCGTTCCATTCCAGTGTCAGGGAGGGTGTGTTCGTCGTCGTACCGTCCGCTGGGCTGATTACGCTGATCTCACCCGGTGCTGGAACATCGACCGTAAAGGCTGTCTGTGCGCCAGCAAATGCATATCCACTGAGGCCATTCAGTTCTGACCAGCTCTGCATCCACCAGACGTAATCACCATTTACCAGAGACTTATCAAGTGCCAGGGTACAGATGTTGAGCGCACAAACACCCGGCTGACCACTTGCGCCCGTAGACTCCGCTGTGGCAGGCACCCAGGTCTGCATAACCACTGGACCGCCATTCGCTTCAACGATGATCACTTGATACCACTCATCTTGAGGGTTAGGCACCCACTGCAAGTGGGTCACCGCATTGTTCACCGTGCCATCCGGGCTGATGCGTGGAGGTACACCCGCCACCGCTGAACCGTCACTTACGTACACGTTGACATTATCGGGCAGCAGACTTTGCGCTTCGCCATCATTGACCATCAAGCTAAGGGTGTAGATACCGGGTTCCAGGGGGGTGAAGGTCGGCATAGCCACGGTCTGGTTGGAGAGCGTCACCGAAGGGCCGCTGACCTGCGCCCAGCTATAAGAGAGTGTGCTACCATCAAGATCGTAGCTCAGTGATCCGTCCAGCGTGACGGTCTGCCCGGTGAGTGTGTAAACATCCGGCCCGGCATTAGCGATAGGCGCTGTCTGGCTGAACCCTTGTACGCGAACGCTGACCGTGTGTGTAAGGCCACCGCTGCGGATCACGATGACCCCTGCCCCAGGATTGTTGGCCGTGTAGCCACTTGCGCTGCGTGAGGCCACCGCAGCGTTAGACGGAGTGATGGTGATCCCAGGCAGATCGTTTATCCGGCGTGTCACGCCATCACTATACTCACCCATGATGGTCATCGACTGGGAAACACCGGGGCGATAGAAGTACAGATATTCAGGCCGTGTGCTGATCGAAAGCAAAGTGGCCGCGGGGGTGGCGTTCAGCAACAGATCATCACCCAGGTAGAGGTTTCCCGCCGCGTCTTTACCCACTGCCATCAGCGTATACTCACCGACGTGTTCCAGCGGCACGGTGACGTTGAATGTAAACGGCGCGGGCTGGCGTTGGATATAGTTCTTGCCCACCAACAACATTTCCGTGATCGGTGCGTTCGGCGCGGGGGCAATATTCACCGTGAAGGGTTGTCCACTCGTAACACTGGTCCCCGTTATTGACGACTGGATGGTTAGCGCGTTTTCAGTCACGGTAATGTTGTCGTTACGATATTGTACCAATGGCACATCTTGTGGCGCGTATGTCGATGGGTTGGGTAAGAAGTCAAAGACTTCTGAACCTACAGCCATGTTCAGCAAGGCCGCTCCACCATTGGAATAGTTAACACTGTCATTCGTTGCAGTATGAATACTGTCGTCACCGTCGAAAATTGTGCGTGCTGACATCGGCATCATTGATGCCTGTGACGACTCTTCTACAAGACCGTCGTGGGGTTCATCAAACCACTGGATTGGATCGATACCGAGAAATTCGAACAGATCTTCTAGCTGTCCGCCTATAACTGGCACCTGCTGTGCGAGGATAGACAGCAGATCGGCATCCGCACCCACGCCCACAAACACATGACTGGGAACTTCTACTTGTGGGATCGCCTGGAGTGGATCACTCCACTCTATCAGGTCATCAACCGCGCCCTCATCAATTGGCCCTACGATTTCTTCCACAATACCCGCGAATATGTCACCAGGATCGGGGATGAGGCCTGGAAGTGTGATTTCACGTATATCGATAATCCTGTTAGCGGCTGGTGTACCAAAATGCGGCGTGTTTGCTGTGATAATGCGGTTTACATTACCTTCACCATATGTCTCATTGCTATAGTAACCGTCAGCCGCGACGGTCAAACGGCTGAGAATCCCGCCCATGCTGTGGCTGTACAATTCTACCTGCGTGACAGCTACACCTTGCTCACGCATCCGTGCTGTGACGGCTTGAATACCGATATTGGGCTTATCTGCATTCACAGAAAAATACGATGCGTTCGTGTCGCTGTAGTCCACGAAATACACTTCAAAGCGCGGGTCAGTGGCGAGATCGAATTGCCAAGTGCCTGCATCACTCCACAGCCCATGAACAAAAACCACAGGCGATCTGACGAGATTAAGTGTCTTGATAGCTACCGTATCGTTGCCATCATCTGCTCGGTAAAATGCGCTGATTTGCACCGGGCGATCACCAAGCAGTTCGTCACCACCACGGTTGAAATCGTCTGGAGCGCGGTAGAGCGCCATGCCAAAGTAGCCGGCAGTGGTCTGCACCGCAGAAGCCTCGACACACTGCGCGCGTTCGTCACTGCCCAGCAGCGCAAGTCCGCCATCTTGCGGAGCCGTACTGTTGTACAAACAGAAGTTCACAACCCCTGGCCCGGCGACCGGTGCACGCAGCAGCAAGCGCGTCACCCCATCAGCGGCGATACCTGTGCGCGGTGCGCCACCCTGCGCGAGGATCTGCGGATCGGTGACGACCGCGCCGTTCTGGATGAACCCCGGATTGGGATCGACCACATCCAGCACACCTTGCGTGAGGATCACGTTATCTATCAGTGATAAGCTGTCATAGATGCCATCACCCGTGTCACGGACCGTGAATGCTACCGTGGCGGTCGTGCCGCTCAACTCGGTTACTACGGTTTGCCAGCCTGATGTGGCCGCATCGGGGATGATGCCGTCTTCCAAACGCTCAAAGCCGGTGCCACCCGCATTACCGATGGCCGTCGGGATCAAGCTAGGGCTATCCGCACCGATGCGAGTAATCTCACGGGTGCCGGTATCGTCAGTTAGTGTGACGCTAAAGCTGTCGTTGAACTGTCCGGTAAACTCAGGTGCCTCGCTGGTGAAAAAGTTGAAGTCGAACCCCAACGTGCTTGGGGATGTGGACAGCGCAATCTGTAGTTCTAGGGTCACCTCATCGCCATCGGCACTGAAGCCGGGTACGAAGTCACCGCCGGGTTCGGCATTTACTGGCACGGATACAATCCCGGTGCTCAGCGCGACCATACTGTTGCCCTTTGTCGGGTTAACTACGCCAAAAGTGGGCAGTACAGATGCAGCCAACCCCGGTCCGTCGATGGTCGCGCCGGTAACTGAACTGGCATCAATGTCGGCGGCAGTGGCGAGATCGAGTGCCGTGAAGTTACTTGCCTCGGTTGTGTTGATGATCTGACGATCACGAGTGCTGCGGATTTGCCGTTCCTGGGCATCGGTTAGGCCGTCGTCCTGGGCGTTCAATAGCCCAGTGAACATACCAAAGATAATGAAAGTTACTATGAGAATACGTGAGCGATAAGATGTGCTAAACATTTCCATGTCTCCTTGTCATGTTTTGTTGTTTGATTATTAATGTATCAGGTGATACTCGGTGAACTACGCCAATATACTAATGGCTAATTGCTTATACGTACTTCCTCTTGCTGCTGGCTGAGATCGTTCGAACCTTTTTTCGTATCCGATGCTGATGTGACCATCTTTAGGAGGACGAGGAATCTCGTAGCAACGACGAACAATGCCCAGGAGATTGACAACATGAAGGGTAGCTCATGCTGCCATGTAAAAGCGTTGACAAATCCGAGTATGACGATGAAAAATGAGCCAATATATAGACGACGCGCCAACACTAGTTCAGAGTTTTCCTGCTTTAATAACCGTCTTTCCGTAAACATCAACCGCATGACGATTACACAGTATGCCAGACTGCAATACATCCACACATCAGATGATGTTGAGATAAAGGACTTGAGCAATGGCATGTCTGCTGATCTAGCAACAATGAATGGAACAAAGGAACCGCCTGCTATAAATAGAGAAAAGCGGATGAATCTTTCCAACCTTTCAATAATCTGTTCCTCAATCACATCATCTTTGAATATCACCAAAAGGCCCGCAAGGGCGGATAAGGCTACCGTCACCTCCGCTATCGTCGTGTAAAAATCTGATGTCATGTTCTCCATGTTAGGCTCCCCTTTGTTCTGTAATAGATACGTTGTATGATCCACCCACAACAGACCAATAAAAACGCTATACATTTAGTGTATCAATCGGCAGAGGCAAAATTGTTCATTCGAATTGCAAAACTAAAATTAACGTTCAATATCTGGTGCAATTCGCATAACCCACCAGTGTTTGGAAAGCTCACTAAAGAGCAAAAGTGTGATGTTTGCCCCCTGATCGCGATCTTCATTACCGAGTTCCAATATGGCCCGAATGTTCGTAACGTGATTTGTGTATTCCCTGTTGCCCAAATCTAGTTCATGCATAATATCGGGCCGATCCAAACCAGATATAACCCGCAATACAAAGACCTGAGCTTGGTCTTCTGTCAACCCTACTTCTGTAGATAGTTCAGAATCCCAGGGTGTGCTAAGACTCAGAAAATAAAACTTATCCCAATACACAGGGTCAATGAAATCTCTATGTTGCATAGATTTAGATGCAACAATATGTGAGGTTCGATAAACGGCCTGGATAATAAGATGCGTAGTAGGGCCAACCTCATGCTTGTAGAGCAAAGCATCGAGGTAATCCTGATTCAACAAAGTTACAACATCGTCGTGGGTGTTGTCCTCATCAACATATCCAATGATCTTTAAATCAGGATATCGGGCATGTAGCTTACTTATTTCATGCATATCATGAGCACCTGCCCCCGTATAACCATAATCGACAATAACAACAGGATAGGCTTGTTCACTAAGTCGCTTGGTATCTATATGGGCAACGTTTTCATAGATCATATCTACACGGCTAAAGCGATCGCGTCCGATGAGTGCCTGGTTACCCGTGAGGAAGAAGGGATCGGGTGAAACCAGTGTGACGGTAACATTCTCGATAAAATCGTAAGCGTTTTCTACTTCTATTGTCATGAGCTACAACTCCACCTAGAATCAACAAATTTGTACGGGTTTACCAATCCGGTTCTGACGAATGTAATAAAGAAAAGATGAGGCGACAGCCAGGGGCACAGCAAATACCATAGGTATAATAGGGGTAGTGAAGAGAAAGACGGGGATGCACAAAACAATATAGACAACACGGTCACGCCAACATTCTATACGTGTTTTCGCTCTCTTAACTTCCATTGTGTTGCGAGGATCAATTGGTTCTTCGGAAATATCATCCGTGACGGCTTTGACGAAGAAATAGAGACGTAAAGCGACCACAGCAAGACCCCATAGCAATGCCCACATCACAATTAATTGTGATTGACCCAGCGGCCACGGCCAAATGTTGATATAAGCGATTGCTGCGCTGGTGCGACCACCCCACTTTAGTCCAAACGCAATCGCACTGTGACGAATAAAAAGTTCGCCTTTGCGTATGGAGATTTGCTCTGTTTCTGTATAGTAGTAGGCCAGTACCGCATAGACATAGCTGCTAAAAGCCCATATCAAGCCTACATCCCCAAAAGATTGAGCGAGAATCATTGGGAAAAATGCACCCACTGTAATCGACAAACCAATCTTCAGAATGCCTCGGAAGATGAGTTTTTCACCAACATCGAACTTTTCACCGTGTTTAAATAGACCAATCACTCCCGCCAATCCGCACAGACTGAGGCTAGCAGCGATCATCGTGATATAAAAATCGAAGGGGATACTTTCCATAAGCGTTTGGCTCCGGTGTTTTCAACGATGTGCTGCTTATTGAAAATAAACAACGACATAATTCCAATACCTTCGCCAAAATTCAAGATGGTCGAAAAATGGCGATTTTAGCGAAAATTTGACACTTTATGACCTCTTATAAGCCAACTTTTCACGCTAATTCTGATGTTTT
>DAOTTU010000017.1:0-4152 GCA_034437655.1 Anaerolineae bacterium | reverse complement strand
CGGATCGGGTTGCCATACCCCGCTTGCGTTTACCTTTACCCTACCCCTACAGCGTGTGACAAACGGGATGTCCGTGACACAACGGGCGATCAAAAAATCAGGCACAATGTTCAAGTTTTAGCGGTTGCACCCGTATCCTGCACCGCGTCCCGCATTCTCCCATCGAAAAGATGTTGCGGTTGCGGCATGGTTACCTCAGTTCATCATCTTTATCTGACTTTGCAATCGCCCTGCCCATATAGCGTTATGAGTTGCTAGCCAGCAGATTCAACGGCATAATGGGGACACTGAATGCACAGAGGGTTACAGTAACCGCTACCCAACAAAAACATTATAGAGTAAAGCCGTGAAATTATTTATTAGCTACCGAAGTTTAGATTCTGACAAAGTGGATGCGCTTGTCGCCCGCCTACGCACCCTCAAAAACCCCGATGGCACCACCACCTACTACATCTGGCAGGACAAAACCAGCATCCCCGTCGGGCAGGACTGGTGGCAAGCGATTGTGCAGGGCATCATCGACTGCGACATTTTTGTTTACATGATCTCGCATGAATCCGTGACCAACATCAATTGTCGCGCTGAATTGAGCTATGCCCGCAAACGCAACCGGCCGGTTATCCCGATTGTGCTCGAAGGTGAGTACACCTACAACACCACCACGGGCAAAAATGACATCACGTTCTGGGAGGATGTACCCGCAGAACTGAGCGACGGCCGCTTCCAGTTTTTGTTCTACGAGGGCGTGTCTTTTGTGCAGCAACTCAACCTGGCTGTCGACCGCATTCGTTCGTTGAACCTGCGTGACATCCCCGCCCCGGAGCCCCCCGACCCACGCCATGCCAATGATGCCAGCAACGACACCACGCTGATCTATGACCGGGCCTGTGACTATGCCTGGCGACTGGAATTGGACACCGCCGAAAAGCTGTTCCAACGTTTGATTGACTGGAACGACCCATTATTTGCTGAAGATGCGCACGAGTGGATTGTACTCTTGCGTGGTTATCAGCAGCTTATGCGGATTGATGCACGGCGTAGCGCACGCTACAAGCTCAAAACCCTGTGGCCACAATATGCCCAACAATTCCCGAAACCGTTCACACCGCTTTTCGACCCTAAAGGTTTTCAGCAGCGCTTTAACGGTGATGCACAGCAGCAAGCCGCACCACCCGCGCAACCCCCACCGGCCCCCGCTGTTGTGCGCAGCAAACCGACCAGCTTGAACCTGATGCCCGGCCCTTTTGACTGGATCGAGATTCCAGGTGGCAAAGTCACGTTGGAGGCGCAAAGAGGCTTCTACGGCGGTGGGCAGACCTTCGAGGTACCAGCCTTCGCCATCGCCAAATACCCGATCACCAACGCCCAGTTTGCCAGATTCATTGAGGCCGGTGGCTACAACGAACAACGTTTCTGGACGGAAGCAGGCTGGCAACAGCGTCAGAAGGATAGCTGGACAGAGCCGCGTTACTGGCAAGATAGCGAATAGAACGGTGCTGAACAGCCTGTGGTCAGTGTGTCGTGGTATGAAGCCATCGCTTTTTGTCAGTGGCTGGGCGAGATGACGGGCGAGAATATCACACTACCAACGGAAGTCCAATGGCAATACGCCGCGCATGGTGATGATGGGCGTGAATACCCGTGGGGGAATGATTGGGACTGTCAACGCTGTAACAACTCGGTGTCGCCATGTGATAGCAATGTGACGACCCCGGTGCGCCAGTATGAAGGCAGAGGTGATAGCCCCTTCGGGGTGGTGGATATGAGTGGCAACGTCTGGGAGTGGTGTCGGACGGATTATGAGAGCGGTAGTAATAAAATAGAAGGCGGTAATAGGCGCGTGTTGCGCGGTGGCTCGTGGGACAATGACTACACGGAGACCTTCCGCTGCGCCGACCGGGACAGGCTCAACCCGCTCAACAGGTACGACGACGGGGGGTTCCGCGTCTCCCGCTCTTAGCTCTTAGTTTTTCTGGTTACTGATCTTCTGAATTCTGATTTCTGGATGGCGCGTTAGCGCCTGATTGCTGCCCCTGCCGCGCCAGCGGCCGAAAAATTTTTTTTGCGCACACCCGCCGCGCACGCCCTATGCATCATCCTCACGCACGGGCATGCCGCTGGGCACGAACGTCGTCGGGTCCACATCATATAGCCCGACTTCACGCTCGTAGTCTTCAATCTTGCCGAACAACCTGCGCACCGCCTTCTCGACGCTATCGTAATCAAATTCATCGAAAATAGCGCTGTCCCGCAAATTGCCGTGTTCGTCGGGCACAAGGCGGTTTTTCTTCAGCCCTTTCGCCAGCTTGCGACGGTTTTCAACGCCGAGGTTTTTCAGCGCGACGGTGACGACATCACCCATAAATTGCCGCGCACCATAGACGCCGCTCTCGTTGAACTGCTTCCAGATATGGTCGCTGTTGGGGATCAATTCCAGGGCGGGCATTGTAAAGTGGTTGATGATGTCGTAAAGCGCCTGAATCGACTCGGCCGGGTAGTAATACATATACAGGCGTGCGATTTCAAGGAAAAAGTAGTAATGCGCGGCTTCGTCAATAGCGATGGTGGTCGCGGCGTTGTAGAGTACGGGGTCTACATCGTTGACGTGGGCGGGGTTGTCGCTCTTGCCGCTGGCGATGATGGCGGTGTTGAGGTAGTTCAACTGTGTCGCCCGTTCTTGAAAAACGACGTACAGGGTGCCGTGGATGGGGTTGTCCCACGGGGTATCCCATTCGCGTTCGCGCAGGCTGGTCTTATAGTCATGCACCCATGCTGGCGAACGGTGCCCGCTGAACAGCAGCGCATTCAGCCACAGGTCGCTATGTTTTTCTTCTTCCGCACCCCACCGCAACTGAAACTGCCCGCGCCCGTAGCTGTGGCGGTTTTGTTGCAAGGTGACGATGGTGTAGTCGGGGGCGTATTGTTCAATGGCGTAGAAGCCTTCAATAATGGTCGCGAGTTCGGGGGAAAGGTCTTTGCGGAGTTCTGGCCAGCGCATGAAGTCGTCCGGGTTCCAATTGCGTTTGGTCTGCGAGCGCTTCACGTACCAGCGATAGAGCCCATGCACACCCCGTTCAATCAGACGGTCTTTCTCTTGCCGACTGAGCAAGCTGACCGATGCGCGGGGGCGATCATCTTCGATCTGCTGCAAGACATCCTTGTCCGGGTGGATCATCAGGTTCTCCTCGTTCTGTAACACTGTGTCTGGTTTAACACACACTGCCAGTGGTGCTGCGGGGATGGCGGCCTACGTGGCGTTTATAGTGCTAAAACACACGTCCGAGGAAATGGTTACGGTCTTTTTACCTTATACCAGGTTCGCGGCATTGGTTGTTTTGTGGGAGGGTATGCCGTCTGCGACGTCAACACCTCCCCTACAGCAGGTTTTCGGCTTGCCAATGCGGTTTTGTAGGGACTGTGTTGGCTTCCTGCGGAAGCCAACACAGTCCATTTTCTGTATCGTGATGACCCGAACCTGGTATTATTCTGTGTCGGTCAGGTCGGGTGTCGTTGCGCCCTGCGCTAACACCTCGACAGACAGCAGCCCGCCCAACCCGGCGAGGTAATACATCCGATAATGCGTGTGGGCCTTTAACGCCCGCCCCAACGCCTGCTTGACCTTGAACTCGCGCCCCCCGACCGTGAACACAAAATAGCGGCGCGTGGGGTCCTGGTCGAGGTCATAGTCAAAGCGGCCTTCGACGCTTTCGACACCAAGCTGGCGCAGGTCGCTAAGGCGATTCAACGCACGTAGCGTCGGCACCCCGACCAACCCGCCAACAAACAGCACATACAACACCAACGACACCGCATAACCGGGTGCGCCTTCAATGAGTGTCAGCGTGCCACACCCGGCAATCGGCAACATCAATACCATGAGGCTGACCACGGTCGTCGTGCGGACCTTTTTCAGGTGTTGAACCTGGCCGGGGGAAAGGTCACCGCGCTGGTTGGCGGCGAGGTCGTCGGCGTCAAAATTAAAGGCGTCGTACAGTTCAGCCTGTGACATGTGGATTCCAGTTATTTTGAATACTTGATAGCGCCCTCGGTCAGGCGGACTTATGGGTTTGGTAAAATAAATTCGGTAAGGTCCTGGTACCAACCGAACGCGCTGCCTTTAGGCTTGTGCGTTCGCCCGACTTGATGGGCAGC
>DAOTTU010000016.1:0-9792 GCA_034437655.1 Anaerolineae bacterium | reverse complement strand
GTAAACGACGGCGCTATCAAGTTTAGCGACCGCACAAGCCTAAAGGCAGCGCGTTCGGTGGGTGCCCTGACCTTCATCCCAATCCTGGACGTGACTTTGCAAAAGTCCTGGCTGCGCGGGTGCGAATAGGCTGTGCCCGCTCCGCAGCAGACGCCTCTCCCCCCAGCAAATTTTCATCCCTTCATCATTTTTGCCCCGAATGCGCGTCATCATGCGGCGCAGATATGCTCCCTACCCCCACCCGACGCCAACCGTGGGGCAAACGCACAACGCAGCGCGGCTGGATTCTGCATAAGTCATGCTACAATGGGACATCGTAAGACATGATGAGCAGGAACAACTTCACCATGCGTTATATATCCCTTTTCACCGTCGCACTGGCTGCTGTTGTTGTGGTATTGTTCAGCCCAACGCAAACACCCACCCCCGCCGCCGCGCAAGACGGCCAGCAGCAAATTCCCTACCTTGACGTTCGCCCCGACTGCAAACTTAGCGGAGACTATATCTTCCTTTTGCCAGACACCGAAACCGTCGGCGAAAGTGTTGTATGTGGCCAACTGTTGACCTATGAAGAACCGGGCAACCTCAACTCTAACATCATTGCCAACCCGTTTATGATCCTCAAGGCTACCGGGGACACCCCCGTTGCCGACCCGATCCTTTATTTTTCGGGCGGCCCGGGCAGCAGTGCCCTGTTGGGGGCGGTGGAATGGGTCGAAAGCCCGCTGCGTGAAGACCGCGATATTGTCTTGATGGAACAACGTGGCGCAGGCTTCAGCTACCCGTCGCTAAACTGCGATGTGTACGCCAGCACCAGTGACCGCGACTGCATCCGCCAGATCGAAGCGACGGGTGCCAACCTCAGCAACTACACCACGACCACCAACGCCGCCGATATTGTGGTCTTGATGGAAGAACTCAGCGCGGCGTTTAACTACCCCGCCTTTAACGTCTACGGCATCTCATACGGCACCCGGTTGGGGCTGGAAGTCATGCGGCAGGCAAACGGTCTGTTGCGTAGCGTCGTGCTGGACTCAGCTTATCCCCCCGACGCCGCGTGGATGGAAATGCCGCTGAATGCGCAACGTGCTTTTGACACCCTTTTTGCCTATTGCGCCGCCGACGCAGCCTGCAACACCGCCTACCCCGACCTCGAAGACGTCTTTTATGAGGTCGTCGCCACGTTGAACGACGATCCGCGCTTTGGGCACTATGACGGCGCAGATTTCATTGATGACCTGTATTTTGCGATGTACAACACCGAGTTTCTCCCCGGCTTGCCCGCCGCCATTACGCTCTATAGCGCTGGCGATTATCGCGAAGCCGACGAACTGATGTACCACGGCCCGCCGCAGGCCCAGCTTGCCAGCATTGCTTTTGAGCGCTTCTTTGACGCCTATGACGATGACGCGCTGGACGGTTTCTACGATTCGCTGCGCACCTTGCAGCTTTCCGGCGATGTCTACAACATCTTTATGTGCAACGAGGTGTATGCGGTGGAAGACATTCAGACCGCCTTTGACCTCGCCGAACGCGCCGACATCAACGACGCCATGTTCAACAGCCAGATTAACGACCTCGAAAACGGTTTTGATCGCTGTGACACCTGGAATTTCGACGCGACAGCTCAACTCGGTGGGCCGGTGTTTTCTGACGTGCCGACGCTGGTGCTGGCGGGTGACTTCGACCCCATCACGCCGCCACGCTGGGGCAAGCTCGCCGCTGAAGCGCTGGACAACAGCTATTTCTACACTTTCCCCGGTGTTGGCCATGCGGTTATTGACGGGGGCGCGTGCCCGGTGGACGTCGTGCTGCAATTCCTTGCCACACCAGACACCCAGCCAGACGCCAGTTGCCGCAGCGAGATGGTGCTGGAATTTTATTTCCCGGACTGACCGGCCCTGATGGTAGGGCACGCATCACGTTACAATGAGCGCCTTGCTGTGATTCTGCGCCGCCGCGACACCTTCACCGCCGACTGCGCCCTCGGTGGCAAGCTGCACCGTCACCGCGCGCCCGCTGGAACCATCCACCGCGCGGATATGTAGCCGCCCCTGTTCGTCTAGCCGAAAACTGACGTCAATGGGGGCTTTTTCGGGCAGGCCCGGCGGCAAAATCAACTCAGCTTCGCCAATTTTGCGGCTATCGGCAAGCGAGACAGTGGCGTCGTCGCGCAGATTTTCCATAATTTGCACCAGCACGCTCTGTTGATTGGCCGTGCGCGTGCCATAACGCATCGACTTACCGGCGGGGACGGTCGTATTGCGCAGCACAAGGTTGCTCACCACGTCCTGTTCTGTGCGTGGATCATAGGCCAGCACGCCGAAACTCCGGCTGGCGACGTTGGCCACTTTGCGCTGCACGATGGCGCGGGCGTGGTCGAGTTGCATCCCGCTTTGCGTGGCGACCTCTTGCGTGGCTGCTTCCAGCACATCGACGGGTACCGCGTCAGCCTCGACGTTCCCGGCCGGCAAGCCCAGGCGCGTTCCGATGCTGATACGGATGGCGTCGTCCATGGCGAGTTTCTGCGCATAGATGGCGGCCCCTTTGGCGATGGCGTGGTCGGGATCGTGTATGGTCGGCGTGGTGCCAAATTCTGCCTGCAAACGGGCGCTGATCTGCGGCATCCGGCTAGAGCCACCCACCAGCAAAATCTGGTCAATCTGATGCAGGCCTTTGCCCTGCGCGGCGTTGATGGCGGCGTGTGTTAATTCGATGGTGCGCGTCAGCAGCGGCGCAGTCAGGTCATCGAATTTTTCGCGGGTGAGCGTGACGCGGGCCGCTTGCCCCTCGTGCATCACGCGGACGTCGGTCTTCTGGCGTTGGGTGAGGGTGTGCTTGGCGGCCTGCGCTTTGAGGAACAGGTCTTCCAGCGTTTCGAGGCTGTCGAGCGGGTCGTCGGTGCTGGCGTGGTCGCGCTGCCATTCTGCGGCAAGGAAGGTGACGACGGCTTCATCCCAATTGCGCCCGCCGAGGAAGTGGTCGCCATCCGTCGCGATGACGGTCAGGTTGCTGCGTTCGGTGTGAATAATCGAGACGTCGAAGGTGCCCCCGCCGAGGTCATAGACGAGGATGGTCTGGTCGCGGGTATCGTGGGCCCCATAGGCAATGGCGGCGGCGGTCGGCTCGTTGATGATGCTGCGCACGCTTAACCCGGCGATCTTGCCAGCTTCGGCAGTGGCTTCGCGCTCAGCCACCCCAAAATAGGCCGGGCAGGTGATAACGACCTCCTCCACCGGTTGGCCGGTAAACTGTGCGGCGTCCTGTGCCAGCCGCCGTAGAATGTACGACGCAATTTCTTGCGGCGAATAGCTGCGCCCCTGATAGTCAAAGGCGAAGCCCGTGCTGCCCATGTGCCGCTTGATGGTCTGCACGGTTGTTTCAGGATACAGGGCGGCACTGTTGCGCGCTTCTTTGCCGACAATGCGCTCATCACCGTCAAATTGTACCACCGACGGCGTGGTTAAATCCCCTTCAGCGTTAGGGATAACCGCCGGGCGGTGGTAGGCGTCGATATGCGCGATGACGGAAAAGGTGGTGCCGAGGTCAATTCCGAACATTGGCGGTGTCGTGGTTGTCGGGGTTGGGCTGGGTGTTGTCAAGCGATGCAAACCAGCGGTTGATGAGCGCAGATTCGGCGTCGGCGGTGAGGCCTCTGGGGGCCAGCGCCACCATCACGCGGCGGCCGTTGGGCACACGCACTTCGTCACGGAACTGGAAGCCGAGTTGCCGCCCGCGTTCAACAAAGGCGTTAATTTCAGAATCGCCGTGAATTTTGAAACTGCGTGAAGTCGTTGTCAACCCTTCATATAAATTCGTGGCCGACACAACACATTCATTTTCTCGAATCATAAGCAAAATTCCTTTTGCCATAGCATTTTTACCCTCATATATTCTGCAAAAAACCTGCAACGTACTGGTTGGTAGTTTTCTAGCGTTTCAGGTTGTTTCTCACCCAGAAATTGTCTAAAGCTAAATGGCTTAAACCGACACCAGAAATACTTTAACATAGATGCAACAAATAATGCCAGCGATCCATCGGGTTAATTTATGGAACAGTGGCACAAAAACAACCCCAACCGCTATACTACAACGACAGAAAGTGAGATCGACACAGAACATATGGTCAACGCATCAGCGACAACCATCTCGCAGGTAACGGCCCGGGGACTCTGTTAGAATGCTATACAATAATCGCTATCAACTTGGATCACAATTAGGGGAAGGTGGCATGGGCGCGGTCTATGCTGCTGAGGATCGTTTGAACAATGCCACGGTCGCCTTAAAGATCGTGAACGTCGGCGCAGACGGGCTCGGCTTTAACAGCCGTTCCGACTTCCGCGAAGCTGAACACGCGCTGGCCAATGAATTTCAGGTACTGGCCGGGTTGCGGCATCCACATATTATCAGTGTGCTAGACTATGGCTTCCACCAGCCCGACCACGGCAGCGTGCAGCCGTTTTTCACGATGGAACTGGTGCCCGACGCCGACACCATCACCGCGCACAGCACCACCGCCGACACTGCCACGCGCTTCAAGCACCTGTTCCAGACTTTGCAAGCGCTCAGCTATTTGCATGAACGCGGCATTTTGCACCGCGATCTCAAGCCGGGCAATGTGCTGGTGAATGTGCAGGGGGCAAAAGTGCTGGACTTTGGGCTGGCGCTACAGGTCAAACGCCCGACGAACACGGACGACGCGGCTATCGGGGGCACGCTCGGCTACATCGCGCCCGAATTGTTAAGCGGCAACGCGGCCTCGGTACAGTCTGACCTGTATGCGTTCGGCTTGCTGGCGGTGGAGGTACTGAGCGGTAAGTTTCCGTTTAACCTGCAAGCCGCGCCCATCCAACTGATTAACCAGATTATGTTTGACAACATCGACTTCGTTGCGCTGGATATTCCGCTGGCAATTGCGCAGGTACTCGGCAAGCTCACCGCCAAAAAGCCCGGCGAACGCTACCCCAGCGCCCGCGCCGCACTGCACGCCCTCGCTGCCGCCGCCGACCAAGACCCACCCCGCGAAAGCGCTGCCATCCGCGACAGTATTTTGCAATCGGCCCGCTTTATCGGGCGCGAAACCGAGTTCGCCACCCTGACCAACAGCTTTGACGACATGTTGACGGGCAAAGGCACTGCGTGGCTCATCGGCGGAGAGTCCGGGGTGGGCAAAACGCGGCTGATGAACGAACTCCGCACCTACGCGCTCGTACAGGGGGCGATGGTGCTACGTGGTGAGGCCACGCAAAGTGGTGACGCGACCTATCAACTCTGGCGTGAACCTGTGCGCCGTTTGCTGTTGACGGTCGAGGTCAGCGACTTTGAAGCGGGGGTGCTGGCCAACTACATTCCCGACGTCAGCCGCATTTTGCAGCGTGAAGTGCCACCCGTGCGCCCGCTGGAAGACGCCGACGCCGAACACCGCCGCACCAGCGCCACCATTGTCCAACTCTTTGAACGGGTCGGGGTGCCGATGCTGCTTTTGCTGGAAGACCTGCACTGGGCCCGGGTAGAAACGCTCGGCAGCCTGATGGGGGCGGTGCATACCCTGCCACTGATGATCGTGGCCAACTATCGCCACGACGAAGCGCCCCAAATTGCCGAGCAGCTTAACACCATGCAACACATGACGCTCCGCCGCCTTGACGAAAACGAAACCGCCGCGCTGACGATTTCGATGGTCGGCGATGCTGCCAACAACCCCGGGCTCCTCGCGTTGATTCAAGAAGAAACCGAAGGCAACGTCTTCTTTCTGGTCGAAACCGTGCGGGCCCTCGCCGAAGAAGCCGGGAGCGTCGCGCAGATTGGCCGCGAATCCTTGCCGGCCCGTGTGTTTGCCGGGGGGATTCAACAGATTGTGCAACGCCGTTTGGATCGCGTGCCCGCTGCGGACCGTCCGCTGTTGCGTGTGGCCGCCGTCGTGGGGCGTGAAGTCAGTGTTGAGGTGCTGGAAAAAGTAATCGCGCTATTTCCGCAGTATAAGCCCGAAATTGACCTGCAACACTGGCTGCTGGTTGCCAACCACGCCGCCGTGCTAGAAGCGCGTGAGCAAGGCTGGCGCTTTGCCCATGACCGTTTGCGCGAACATCTGCTCGACAGTCTTCAATCACAGGATGAGGTCTACCAACACGCCGCCCTCGCACTCGAAGCGCTCTACCCTGACTTGCCCGACGACGACGCGCGCGTGGGGTTGCTGGCTGAGTTATGGCAACAGGCCGGCGAGCATGAACGCGAATTGAACTACCGGACCCGACGCGGCATTGCGATGCGCGACATCGGCATCAACCGGGCGGCTTATGACGAACTGAATCGTGCGCTAGAACTTCTCAACGCATTGAACCGCACCCCGACGTTTCAACTACTGCAATATGCGGCGAACGCGGCCGGGCCGCTGGGCTTTCACACCGTGCAACAAACCCGGGCTGAGGAGGCGCTAGCCCTCGCAAACAACGACGCCGAGCGCGCTGGGGCCTATTCGTTGCTGACGCTGGCGCACACCCACGCGGATAATGCCGAACAAGCTGCGGAAGCGGCCGCGAAATCCGTAGACTATGCTGAGCGCGCCGGGGACCTTGTGTCCCGCTTAAATGCCTACGAAGCCCGTTTAAACTGGCATTTTCGGTCAATGCGCTACCACAAAGCCCTTGCTGATGGCGAAATTGCGCTAGCACTGGCCCGTGAACTGAACGACGATTTCCGTATCAACGTTGCCTTAAGTTCGCTGTCCAAAATGCATTATCACCTCAACAACCTGGACGAGGCGCTGCGGCTGGCGCTGCAAACGTTGGACTATTTCGAGTTGATTGGGGCCTGGGCAGAAATCGTAGACGTTTATAACAATCTCGGGATCGTCTATGGGCGGCAGAAGCAATACGACAAATCGCTGGCCTACTATCGCATGGCCGTTGAACGCTATCGCCAGCTTGGTAATGAGTACCAGACGGGCATCGTCTACCTGAACATGGGCGTGAGCACCAAGAACACCGGGGACTATCAACGGTCGCTTGAATACTACGCCCGCGCCGAGGATATTTTTCGGCGGCACAATACCAACTTTGGGATTGCGATTATTCAGTTGAACCGGGCGCTGGCGCTGTTGCTGCTGGAACGCTATGAGGACGCCATCCGTGAGAACCTGAAGGCGGTTGAACTGGGGATGAAGCTAGAGGCCTATGGCATTGTCGCCCATGCAGCGGTGGGCATGGCCCGCATTGCGGCGGCCGTGGGTGAGTATGAAACGGCGTCGCGGCTGGTCAACGCACTGTTACACAGCGACATTGAAGAGGCCCACGCCCGCAACGAAGCGGCTGAGTTCCGCGATGAGGCGCTGGCCCCCCACCTCGACGCTGCCCTGCTGGCGCACCAGACGCCACCCGCCGAGCCGCTCACCGTCGACGATGTGGTGACGGTGGTGCAGGCCGGTATTCCGGGCTATGCCGTCGACACCGGGGGGTAGGGGGCTGCGTTTCAAAACACGGTTTTATGATTCAGGTCGCCGCAATGACTTACGGCGCTAGCACGCCGCCGGGCGAGTTGTATGTTCGGTGTACCGCGCCCCTACCAGAAAACCCTATGATGATGCGATGGGTAGGGCGTCGCCTATAGGATGCTGGTGCAAAACGCGAAGATGCCCTTTTCGCCGCCGTAAACGACGGCGCTATCAAGTCGGGCGAACGCACAAGCCTAAAGGCAGCGCGTTTGGTCGGTACCAGGACCTTACCGAATTTATTTTACCAAAACCATAAGCCCACCCCGTCATCATTCACGGCTAATCTTTGCCTCATAGACCGATTATGTCGGGCCTGCATACTTCTGTGCAAGGCTGAGACACATTTCGCCGCGTGAAGCACCGTTTTCCGATGTGTAAAAGCCCCCCAGCCGAAACAGTAGTGTCTTACACCGTGCGCCGCTTGCCGATGTTAACGGCAGTTAGCTGCGCGCAACGGTGATCTTTTCGAAAATCTCAGGGGAGAACCACACAGTTATGGATAAAAAGCGCGTTATTATTATTGGTGCTGGCTTTGGCGGGTTGTTCACAGCGCGAAAACTTTTGAAACGCGATGACCTTGACATCACCGTTGTTGATCGTAACAACTTCCACACCTTCACCCCGCTTATCTATCAGGTGGCGACGGCCGCGTTGGACGCCTCTGACGTTGCTTACCCGGTGCGCTCTGTCTTCCGCAAAAATGACAATGTACGCTTTGTGTTGGGTGAAGTGACCGACATCGACACCGACACCAAATGCATCAAAATTCGCAACGAGGACAAAGTGCGCACCGTCGGGTATGACTACCTTATCGTTGCCGCCGGGAGCGTTGCCTCCTATTTTGGCAATGATGACTACCGCAAATTTGCTTACGAGCTGAACGACGTGCCAAGTGCGTTGGAAATTCGCAACCATGTGCTGCGCCTCTTTGAACGCGCCACCTGGACGGATGACCCCGAACAGCGCGAAGCCATGTTGACGATTGTTGTCGTTGGCGGGGGCCCCACCGGTTTAGAAACAGCCGGCGCGCTCTATGAACTCTATAACCATGTGCTTGACCGGGAATATGGCGGGGATGACCTGTCAGCGCGCGTCTTGCTGGTCGAAGGTAAAGACCATCTGCTGGCCCCATACCCCGCCGGCCTGCAAAAGTCGGCCAAAAAGCAGGTCGAATCGCTCGGCGTTGAAGTCGTGCTGAATGCCTTTGTCGAAGATATCGACGCGCACAGCGTCTCCCTCAGCGACGGTACCGTGATTCCGACTTACACTGTCATCTGGGCGGCGGGGGTGAAGGCTAACCCGCTGGCTGAAATGCTGGGTGTGAATCTGGCACGGGCGGGGCGCATTCCCGTTGAGCGCACGCTGCAACTGCCCGACACTGACGGTGTCTACATCGTCGGTGACATCGCCCATCTTGAAGACAAGCACGGCAACCCCTACCCGATGCAGATCGCCGTGGCGCAACAGCAAGCCAGACTCGCCGCGAAGAACATCAAAGCTGAGCTTGATGGCAAAGCACTGCAAGACTTCACCTATTTTGATAAGGGGATGATGGCGACCATCGGGCGTACCCGCGCTGTTGCGTTCCTCTTTAACCGTGTGCCCATGACCGGTCCGCTGGCGTGGTTGGCATGGTTGGGCTTGCATCTCGTGACGCTGATGGGCTTCCGCAACCGCGTGGCGGTGTTTATCAACTGGGTATGGAACTACTTCACCTATGACCGCTCGGTGCGCATCATCCTTGACGAGGAAGACGGGCTCGCGCTCAGTGAAGGTGAACAGGAAGCGGTGGAAAAAGCACGGCAAGCAGTCCCGACTGGTGCAAGCCACGCCGCGGTGAGCAGCAACGGTCAACACGCCGACAGCGCCGCCACCGACGCGGAGTCTGAACAAGACAGCCGCGCGATTGCCTGAGAGACTGTATGGAAATAAATTGAATAAATAGAATCGTCAGCGTGTGTTTTTGGGGCGTAGTGTACCGCGCCCCTACCAGAAAACCCCTTGATGATGCGATGGGTAGGGCGTCGCCTACAGGATGCGGGTGCAAAACGCAACAATGCTCTTTTCCCCGCGCTGAAGCACGGGGCTATACAGGTGGTGCGCACGGACAGGGATAAATCCCACCCGTGCGGTCGGTGGGGCGCTGCTGCCGGGAAACGTGCCCGGCCCTCGGTCAGGCGGACTTGAGTCCTGTCTGACCGCCCCACCATGCTAGCCCCGTACTTCAGTGCGGGGCCTGAATGAACGGTAGGACAATCAGGTTTTGCACCCGCATCCCTACAGGCGATCCCGGCGTATAACAC
>DAOTTU010000015.1:0-49307 GCA_034437655.1 Anaerolineae bacterium | reverse complement strand
GTGTTATACGCCGGGATCGCCTGTAGGGATGCGGGTGCAAAACCTGATTGTCCTACCGTTCATTCAGGCCCCGCACTGAAGTACGGGGCTAGCATGGTGGGGCGGTCAGACTGGACTCAAGTCCGCCTGACCGAGGGCCGGGCCCGTTTCCCAGCAGCAGCGCCCCACCGACAGCGCGGGGAAAAGAGCATTGTTGCGTTTTGCACCCGCATCCTGTAGGCGACGCCCTACCCACCGCATCATCATAGGGTTTTCTGGTAGGGGCGCGGTACACCGCGTTCCGAATCAACATACAAAGATAGTATTAACTTATTTCCTTCCCACACCGTCTCTAAGCGCAATACCGTCACCCGGTGTGGAAAAAACAGAAGTACGCTGCCTGAACGCGTATACCCACTTAATGACAGCGTACTTATCATGTATTGAGAGTATTTCATGCTCGAGCATAACATGCGGCTAATCTCACTTCAACCTATAACAACCTACAGCGCTCAAAATACGTAGTTCTACGTAGAAGGGTTGGGGGTGCATGGCCCGGCCCACACATGCACATTTATTTTGTTGCTGTATAATGGACGGTAGTGAACAACTCACAGGTCATTTGACCTATGGGGCTGTTGCCCTTAGCATTTGTGCGGCCGTCTTTCGCTGAGGTTGACGACACCACATTGCCCGGAGCCTGACCATGCCGACGATCCTTGATTGGCAGGATGCGATCCGAGTGCTGGAACAACAACGCGGGGTTTTGCCCGACGATGTGTTGGAAACAGCGCTCGGTGCCCTGCGCCGCAAAATCCGCAGCCATAACGACGTTGACCCGGCGGATGACACCACTGCCACCGCGCCAACAGCCATTCTGCATGCCTCTGTGGTTACGGGGTGGCTCTCTAATGAGAGTTCCAGCACCGGGCGGGCCTTGACCGCGCTATTTGAGCTGCAAATGCGGCTGAAAACCATCGCGACTGAATATGGTGGTACGATCATGGCACATGCGGGCTATGATGTCATTGCACTTTTTGCAGTTGAACACGGCACCGTCAGTGTGATGCAGGCTGTGCAGGCCGCCACACAAATTCGTAGCGAAGTGCAACAGATGCATGTTAAACGCTTGACGCCCCCGTATGTGCAAATCGGCATCCATTTCACCTCGCGCCAGCTTGCTGCTGACACCCCCCGCGACGATGATAGCCTGCGCCTGACACGCGAACTAAAAGACCTCGCCGCACCGAACGAAATTCTGCTGTCCTACGCTGCCTATCGTGAATCGCGTGAGCGCTATTCGGTTCATTTTGCCAAAGCCAGCAATTTTGACGGCCGCACCGTGCGCATGTATCGGCTGGTTGGTAGCCGCCGCGAAACCACGCCCCACCAGGACGCCGTGCATGGGGTCACAACGCGGCTTGTCGGTCGGCAGGCTGAACAGCAACTGCTACAAAACACCGTGCGCGCGGCGATTAATCAGGGGCACTTGCACGCGGTCGCACTGGCCGGGCAAGCGGGGAGCGGGAAGTCGCGGTTGGTGCGAGAATTTTATGGCTGGCTTGAAGTCATACCTGAACCGGTGTTGTTCTTTGAAGCGCACGCGGTCAACCATACCCGCCAGCAACCGTTTGGGCTCTTGCGGGCCATGCTCGCACGCCGCGTCAACATCACTGCCAGCGACACTCACCGCACCGCCCATGACCGTTTGGTGAATACGGTTGTCGAAATCGTGGGGGAAGACAACCGCGCCCGCGCCGAATCGCTCTCAGAACTGTTGGGGCTCAACATACTTAACAACCAGTTCAGCCCACGTTTCGTCAATCTGCGTGAACTGCGCGAGACAGCCTTCAGCATCATCATCGAATACATGCACGGGCTGTTGCGGCGCTTTGGCGACCCCATGGTAATTGTCCTCGAAGACTTCCAGAACATTGACGAAAACTCGCTGCAATTCTTGCAATTGCTGGTGCAACGCCTTGCTGACTACCCCATCGTACTGGTAATCACCCTCGACACCAATTGCGACACGCCAACCCTGCAGTCCCCCGTGTTGCGCCATGTCGTGCAGTGTCACCAGATCAAACCGCTGTCACGCCATGCCACCGAACTGCTCATTGCGGAACTACTACGCAACGTGCCCGGCTTAACCAGTGAAGACGCCGACACTATCGCTGCACTTACGGATGGCAACCCGGGGAATATCTGGGAGCATATTCGCTGGCTCATCAGTATTGGCGCGCTGGTGACAGATGTTCGTGAATGGCGTATCGACCGTAACAAGCTCCCCACCCGCGCCGCGACACCATCGCTCCGCGAACGGGCCACAGCCCGGTTGGCAACCCTGCCGGAGGACGAGCGTACCGTGCTGGTGGCCGCGGCGGTGATCGGTGAAGTCTTCTGGGATACCGCGCTCGAAGCCCTCTTGCGTGACATGGACGACATTGCGCTCTTAAGCTGCCTGCACGAACTCAGCCGCCTGAACTTGATCCGCCCACGCCCGGCGACCGCTGTGCCCGGCACTGTGGAATATCTGTTTGAAGATAAGCGCTATTGTGAACTGGTCTACACCAACGCTGACGCCGACATGCGCCAGAAACTACATGCCGCCTATGCGACGTGGTTGATCGGCAGTGGGGTGAACCGTACCGGGCAATATTCCAGCACCATTGCCTATCATTTTCAGCAAGCCAACGACACGGCCCGTGCTGCCAAGTGGTACATCCTCGCCGGCCGGCAGTCGATGCAGTGTTATGCGCCCGAAATCGCCCGGCATCAGTTCGAAGCTGCCCAGACCATCTTGCAAGGGCACGACGACTTGCACGACTACCGCCTCGAAACGCTCGATGGACTGGGCGCGGTCTACTACATTCTGGCTGACTACGACGCGGCCCGTCAGGTCAACGAAACCGTGCTGGCATTGAGCCGTGCGCCAGAAGTTCGTGCTGCTGCTTTCGCTCATCTCGGGCAGATTGCTGAGCGTGTTGGTGATATTGCAGCCTGTTTGAAGATGACGCGCCACGTTGAAACCACGCTGGCCGACCTTGAACAACCGCCTGCGTTGATCCAAACATGGGTGCATCTCAACTATTGTACGAGCTATCGCCAGTTGGGGGACTACACGACCGCGCAGGAACATGCCGAACAAGCCGTTGCGCTCTACCGTGACTTCGACGACGACATGCTGGCCACTGCCTACGCCGCGCTAGGCGAGGTTTACATGGCGCGTAATCAATTAGACATGGCCAGTGTCTATTTCAACAAGTCGCAGGTCCTCGCCCGGCAATTTGCCAGCCGCCGCCTTGAAGCCTATCTACAGGACAATATCGGCACGCTGGCCCGCCGCCGAGGAGATTTCCAGACGGCGCAGTTGTTGCACCAGCAAGCGCTCGACACCGCCTCTCTTATCAACAGTCAGCAGACCATGCATTCGGCCACGGTGCATCTCGGTCGTATTACCGTTGATCGTCACCAGTATCGACGTGCAGTGGATATCATCAGCAACATCTTACCCACGCTGCGCACGGGGACAAACCGCACCCTGTTGTGTGAAGCGCTGACGACCTTCGCCACCGCGCACTTAGGGCTAGAGGCCTACGACGTCGCGCTGCACGAGGCATTGCGGGCGTTTGCAGTCGCACAGGAGTTGCAGGGCCCAATGCAGCATGGGGTTGTGTGGCGGCTGTTGGGCCGCGTTGGTGCAGACAGCGGCACGACGATCACGCTCGACACGCGCACCTATACCCCCGAAGAATGCTTCACCAGCAGCATCACGCATTTCAAGCGCCTGCAAAACGAGATTGAAGTCGGGCTAACGCTGTGGGTCTGGAGCCAATATGACTACAAGCTCGAACGGCTGACGCTGGCCCGGCAACGCTGGCAGTCGGCATTGCGCAGCGTAGAAGACGCCCATGCGCCACTGCTGGCCCGATATATGCGCCGCTACAGCCCGGCCGCGTTACGCAAGGGGGCGGGGTAATCGAATGGCTCTTTCCATTTTGCAACAATGAAAGAAAAGGCCTGCTATGCAAGACCAAACTGGCAAAAGCGTACTCTACACCAACCTCCAACACATCCCCGGCGCGTCAACGCAGTTGGTGCAACGCCTGACGGATGCAGTGCAGGCCTATGGCGGTAGTACCGCCGCCAGCACCCCGCCGGCCTTTGTCGCCTATTTTACCGACAGCGACCACCCCGAACGGGCTATCCGTGCGGCGCTGGCCATGCGCGATGAACTGGCCGCCCTTAATGAAGAAGGCCACACCGACACCCACAGCACCCTGCGCGTCGCGGTCAACACCATCACCGGGCGCGAAGCCGACTATGCCCCCCATACCCCGCTGGATGATGACCGTGTGCTGGCGCGTGTGCCGCCCAATAGCGTCGTCGTCTCACACGCCACCTATCGGCATGTGCGCGGCGTCTTTGACGTGGACCCGGTGAATGAAATTGACCCCGAAGGCGACCTGCGCGACACCCACTACATCATCATTTCCAGCCGCCCCCGCCAGTTCCGGCTACGCACGCGCGCTGTTGCCGGCCGCGAAACCGTCACCGTCGGGCGTGGTGCAGAACGTGCGCAACTCATCAACGCCTTGCACGATATGCTCAACACCGAACACCTGCGCGTGGTTAGCCTTGTCGGGCCGCCGGGGATTGGCAAGTCGCGGTTGGTCTATGAATTGCGCAATTACCTCGAACTCTTTGACCGCACCGTCTGGTTGCTGGAAGCCACCGGCCGCGCCGACACCCGGCACCTGCCCTATGGCGTCTTGCGTGACCTGTTTACCTTCCGCTTCGAAATCTTCAGCAGCGACACCGCCGCCACCGCCCGCCGCGCCCTCGAACGTGGTGTGCAGCGCTTTATGCCTGGCAAACACGGGCAGGCCGCCGCCCATTTCATCGGGCAATTGATCGGGCTAGAATTTATGTACAGTGAGCATCTGCGCGTGTTGAACGAACGCGGGCAACCGGTGCGTGAACGAGCCATTGAAGCGGTCGCGAGCTTTTTCGCTGCGCTGGCCGCAAACGACCCGGCGGTGATTATCCTCAGCGGGCTGCACCACGCCGACGACGCCTCACTGGACGCGCTGCGCTATATTTTCCAGAGCTGCCGGGGCTCGCGCCTGTTGTTTGTGACGACCAGCAGCGACAGCATTTTGCAACGCCAACCCAACTGGGCCGACACCCCCCACCATGACCTGCTCTATGTGGAACCCCTGACCGACACCCAGACCCTCGCGCTGAGCGAACAGATTCTGCGGAGAACCAGCGCCGACGCCGACACCGTGCGCCGCGCCATCGCAACCCACAGCGCCGGTAATCCGCTGGTGCTAGAAGAAGCCGCGCTCTATAGCCTGGGGCATGTCGGCACCGAACGGGAACCCACCGCACCCGACTTGCCACCGCTTGAGGAGATGGTGCGCCGACGGATCGCCGACCTCAGCGCCGACGAACGCACCGTGCTGGCCCATGCGGCGTGCGTGGGCATGTATTTTTGGGTGGATGCGTTGCGCGCTGTTTTGCCGGACCTCCCTCCGCTGCGACTGGCAGAAGTGTTGATGCATCTTGAAGCGCAGGATTTCATTCATGGTCGTGCGTTGTCCAGTTTTTCGATGACCGCTGAATATGCCTTCCGGCACGAGCAGCTTTTTGACATCGTGCGCACACATCTGCCGACCAGCCCCGACGCCCACGCCCGGTTTGCGGTCTGGCGCACCTCGCACAGTGCCCAGCGCGTTAACGAATACGCCGGCCTGCTGGCACAACGCTATCAGGCCGCCCAACGCCCGGACCAGGCCGCCGAATACTACATCCGCGCCGCTAAACACGCTCGCACCGTTGGGGCGCTCTCAGAAGCAGTCCTGTTTTTGCGACGGGCCCTACAATTATTAGACGATTCTGCTGTGTCAAAGCGGGCCAGCCTGCAATCAATGCTCGGGTGGGTTGAATGGCAGCTTGGCGAGTTAGAGGCGGCCGCAAAATCCTTGCCGCTGGCGTTGACCCTGACAGAGCGCGTGGGGGATATGTTGCTGAAGGCACAGGTGTTGACAACAATGGGGGCGGTGGCCCACGCCGACGGGCACTACGCCGACGCCCGTGTCCATTTCGAAGCTGCGTTGCAGTTCTCGCGCGAGGTCGGGGATCGGCGGGCGATTTCTGATAATCTGATGCGATTGGGGGAACTGGCGCTGGATAGCGACGACCTCGACCGGGCGCAGGAGTGCTTCAACGAAAGCCTCAGCATTTACCAGACCATGCGCCACGAGCATCGTATCGCCACTATTTTCTTGAGCATGAGCCGCTTATCGTTGCGCAAGAGTAGCCGCGACGAAGCCGAAACGCTGGCCGTCACGGCGTTGCGCATCGCTCACCGTCACAACTCGGTGCAATTGTTGTTGCGCACGATGCTGCATATTGCGTCCATTCGCCAACCGACAGAACTCGCACTGGCACAGGACATCGTGACGCATGTGAACAATCACCCGTTCGCCACGCCGCTGCTCCGCGCTGAGGTCAAGCATCTCTCGATAACCCCGGCCCGGCGTAGCATTGACACGCAAGAATTTCAGGCGATTGTGGCCCGCTTTTTATAGGGCACAGTGGCGTGCCAGTACGGGTTGTCACCGTTGCGGCACCACCAGCCCTCATGCCAGCCGGATTTCGCGCCCGTCCAGGCGTCGCACGAAGACATAGGTCAAACCCAGCGCCCCGACGCCGACCAGCGCCAGAATGCCCCAGATTTGCAGCAACTCGCCGCCATCTTCCCCGAACCAGATGAAAAACTCACCGGTGTCCAGCGGGACGTTCTGACAGGCGGTGACTGTCTCGGCGGTGCCATCGGCGCGGACGATGGTATTCTCGCCGCAATAGATCGTCGCCTCGGCCAGCTCGTTCATCTCAGCGGTGGTGCCAATCCCCGCCAGCGCCCACCGTGACGGGGTGACAACGCTGATGACCTGACTCGTCATCGAGCCGGAGACATCGCGCACCGCGCCCGCATACAGGTATTGCACAAACACCAGCACCAGCACTGCATACAACGCCGTTTCCACCGAAGGCGACAGGCTCGAAATCAGCAAGCCGAAGCACAACCCGACCAGCACCGTGATAAACAGCGTCAGCCATATTTCAACAAAAGCCACTGGCAACAACACGCCGTCTTTGGCAAAGCTGACACCGATGCTGTAGATGGTCAAATAGAGCAAAGTCTGTACCAGCGCAAAGCCGCCAAAGACAAACATCTTGCTGGCGAGATAGGGTACAATCTTCAGATGAATCATCCGTTCGCGCAGATAGACCGAGCGATCCTGAATCAACTCATGTGAGCCACCAAACGCGCCGACAATCACCGCCAGCAGCGCCATGCCGAATATCGTAATGATCGATAATTGCGTGGGCACATAATTCGCGGAGAGGGTCGCTGCTGCGGCCGCCGGGTCGCTGAGGATGTCGGGGTCGCCAATAATCGAATAAAACTCCGCCGTGACCATTTGCAACACTGCCACCAGCGGCATCACCAGCAGCATCATAAACACCGTGATCGGACGCGCCCAGATTTGCGCAAACATGCGCCGCGACAACACCCAGAACTGGCGCAGATCGTCGAGTGTGGACCATGTGCGGGCCGTGGTCGGTGGGGCAGGTGTGGCGGCAGCGGGGGTATCCGTTGACATGGTGCGCCCGGCGACGTAGCGCGCATAGTGGGCCGGTTTTTCGTCCTCAAACACGCCGCGCCAGTGTTCGCCGTGCTGGTCAATGCTGTCATAAATATCGGCAAAATCTTCGACCTCGAAAAAGGCGGGCGTGTCGGTGGGTGGGCCGAAGTAAACGAGATTGCCCTGCGCCAGAAACGCGACCTGATCGCATTGCACAATGTTGCTGGTGGCGTGCGTGATGAGGATGATGGTGCGCCCCTCGTCTGCCATGCGCCGCAGGGTGTACATCATTTTCTTTTCAAGGCCGGGGTCCAGCCCGCTGGTTGGTTCGTCCAAAAACAGCAGGCGGGGGTCACTGACCAGCTCAGCGGCGATGCTCACCCGTTTGCGCTGACCGCCCGACAGGTTGCGAATGCGCGTGTTACGGATGGCCTCGGTGTTCATGTTGACCGTTTCCAGCGCGTCGGTAATGCGGCGCGTGCGTTCGTCTACGCTGACGTCTGGCGGCAGGCGTAGCTCAGCCGCATAGCGCATCGCCTCGCCCACCCGCAGCCCCAGCGGTAAAATATCGTATTGCGGCACATAGCCCAACTCGTTGCGGAAAGTGTCGTAATTGGCATAGAGTTCTTCGCCGTTGATATAGACGTGTCCCCCCGTCGCCGGGCGCAGACCATTCAGCGCATCCAGCAGCGTTGATTTGCCGGCCCCACTCCCACCGACCAGCGCGACAAATTCACGCGGCATGACGGTCAGGTTAATGTCATGCAGAATGCGTTTTTCGCCCCCACGCACCGACACGTCTTTGTAGAGGCCAACCACGTCCACCCGATAGCCGGCCGAATCGTATTGGGTAATCTTCTCACCGTCGTATTTAAGCAAAAACGACGCGATGCGGATGGTGTCGCCGGGTTGGAGCTGGACGCTATCTACGACGGGTTGGTTGTTGACGGCCAGCGCATAGCCTTCTTCCGCCACGCTGAGCATGTGCCCGCCCACCGCCGCGCCACCAATGACGGTCGCATGATGCGGATGCACACTCGGCGCATCGAGAACAATGTCGCAGTCTGCCGCACGCCCAATGCGCACGCGCTCCGTTTTGAGGCTGGTTGACGCCCCGGTGACATAGCCGGCCTCGTGGCCCGGTTCGGTGGGGTCGTTGAAGGTCAGGCCAATCGACACCGCCCGCCCGGCGTCCCCAATGCGGATGATCCCGTCGTCGGTGATGCGCGTCGGGGTGTTGGGGTCAAGGCGCTTGTTGTTGAGGTAGGTGCCGTTGGTGCTGTCGAGGTCGGTGATTTCATAGCGGTCAGCGGTGCGTGTGATGGCGAAATGCGCGTTGGACACCCAGCGCAGATTTTCTGGCAGGCGCAGATCGGCGTTGCGCCCCCGCCCCACGACGACCCGTTTGGCCTGTAACGCGAACATGATTTCGTCGCCTGTGAAAAGCCGCCCGTGCAGGTAGGCAACATCTTCCGGGGCAGGGGTAGTGTCGCGTTCAGCTTCCATGGCCGCGATGGCCTCGCGCAGCCCGCTCACGTCCAGCCGGAGCGTTTTTTGCGGCGGTTTCGGTGCGGCGTCTGCTTTGCCGGGGGCGTCTGGTTCATGCGGCGTGTCGTCGGGTTTGGGGGTGTTGGGGTCGGGCATGGTGCAGGCTCCTGGGTGCTGTGGTCATTGTGTCAAGGCTGAGTGTACGCCAGGTGGGGAGCGCATGCAATTTTTACCACCCCACGAAATCCAGCACACGGATGCGGCGGTCGAAGCTCTCGCGGTCGATCATGTACGTCAGCAGCCACGAAAACTCAACGAAATCCTCAGCGTGGACCTGCCGCCCCAGCGCATCCTCGCGCCCGTCGAGCCCGTCTTCGGCTTGTTCAGCGGCGATCTGTTCCCACGTGATGGCGAAGTCTTCCGTGTCGACGCCATCATGCCGCACACGCACCTCTGAAAACTGCACGGCATTGCCCGCTTCCAGCTCCGACACCCACATCGGCACCAACCGCTCACAGATGATGCTGTCAATGAAGATGGTTTCCAGCACGGCCAGCGCTTTGACGCGAAAATCATCACTGCTGAAGCCCTGCCCGTCGTTGAGGTCCAGCACCAACCCGGTTTCCGTCTGGCGGATAGATGTCACCGCGTCGAAGGGAATCACATTGCCATCAGGGAGTTCGAGACGGTCACCATAGACCATAATGCTGCGGTTTTCGTTCGCCAGTGGTAATTCTAGCAACACGCCATCGGGGTTTTTCTGATAGGCCGCCAAAGCACGTTGGCGGTGAATCTGCGCGTCAATGTCGATCATCAGGCTGCGGGCTTGCATCACGGGCACGGTGGTGACGTTGGTATCGTCATGACGCACAAAAACGATCTGGCTACCGGCCCGAACCCGGATGCGGTCGCGGTCAACCGCTTGCCATTCAAGGGGCACCTGTTCGCTATAAAGCCCGACGAGTGCGCCGTCGGTATAGGTACTCAGCGCGGGGTATCGCTTATAGATACGGTACTGTTTGAAACCACGCCAGCCAACCGCGGCGCCCAAAAAGCCGAGCGTAATGAAGATGACAACAGCGATTGCACTTTCGCCAGCCGCCGCAAAAAGGGCCAGCACAGGCATTCCGCAGACCCCCACCACGCCGAAAATCAAGAGCAGGCCGGTGGCGTTCACGTCAACGATATAGTCACGCAGATGGGAGCCGAGTTGGGGGTGGTCGGGGCGAGCGTTCTGGGTGTCATACACGGGTCATCATAGCCTTTCGTGTGTGAGTGCGAGACAACGGTGTCGATTGTACGCGCATGGGTGCTGAAAGTCAATTCGTCAGGTCGGCCCGCAAATGGCCCGCTAGACGCCGCCCCGCGCATTTGCTACACTGACGCAATCAGCCCATCCGCTAAGAGACACCTCAGGGAGACCACAGTCAATGCCGCTTACCATTGATGTATGGAGTGATTATCTCTGCCCTTATTGTTACATCACGGCGCGGAGCCTGGCCGCCCTCAAGCAACGGTACCCGATTACGATTCGCTACCACTTGTTTGAAATTCAGCGCGAGGCACCCGTCTCACAGCTAGACAAACGCAGCACCCTGCTCGACATTCTGCGCCCCCACGCCGACAGCACCACGTTATCGGCGAACATTAACCAGGGCCCCACCGACATCAGCAGCCGCAACGCACTCGTGGCCACGTTTGTGGCCGGTGGCTATGGTCGAATGCATCCCTATTTTCATCGTGTGATGCGGGCCTACTGGGAAGAAGCCGAGCCGATTGACCGTAGCTATGTGCTGGTTAAGCTCGCCGCTGACATCGGGCTAGACCGCTACGCCTTCGCCAAAGCGCTGCGTTCACGCCGCTATAGCACTGCGCTTGCCGCCGACCTCAGCCATGCCCACCAGCGCGATATTGAGCAGGTGCCAACGCTGGTGTTTAACGGCGAGCTGACACTGACAGGGGCCCAACCCTACGAGGCGCTGGAAAGCACGGTGCAGGCCCTTTTGGGGCGCAGCGGACAGGCGACGACACGGCAATAGGCAGCGGTTTCAACACCAACTCGACAATCACCACGGAGGCAAGCCCGTTTATGTCCAAACGCACCTTGATCTTTGCGCTGTTGCTGGCGCTATTGCTCACGCCAACGGCAGCCCTGCACGCGCAGGGCGACGACGACCCGACCCGCACCCCTGCGCCCGACGACCCGTCCCCCGTTGACGATGAGAACGCCGACGGGAACACCGACACCGACGCGGACACCCTCACCCTGACCGCAACCGATACCCTGACCGACCTCACGCTGAGCTTCGATTACCCGGTGACGTGGCAGGCGGCCTTCGTCAGTGGCGGTGGTGGCTTCCTGTTCGCCAATTCGGCGGACGCCTTTGACGCGGCTGAATCCTCGCTGCTCATTGGTGAAAATGACCCCCTGCCAGACGGTGGTCAGGCCCTGGTGGCGCTGCCTTTCCCGATTGACGCTTTCGGCGATGCGGAAACGCTTGATGAACGCTTCGAGCAGGTGCGCGGCATTTTCGGTGGGGATGAAGGCCTCGGTGAAACCGAAGACCTCCTTGTGGGGGACTTTGCCGCCCGGCGTGCTGCGATCATTGACGATCTGCCGAACGACGGTTGGGTGTATTTGATCGATACCGACGAATTAGGGCCGTTGCTGCTGGCGGTGATCTACGAACCCGGTGCAGCAGACGACATTGCGGCCAGTGTCGAGAACATTGTCGCAACGGTGCGCCCCGGTGAACGCGCCGCGGCGATTAACCCGGCGGCAGCCTTGCCCAACACGCTCGACACCACCGACGGGACCTTCACTATCGGCTACCCCGACGGGTGGGTGACCGACCCCGACACGGGCACGCTCGCCAGCAGCCGTGACGCCCTCGCCGCCGCGCTCGAAGGGGAGGAAATCCCTGACGGTGACCTGACGCTGGTGGTGTTGACGCCGGGCGATCTGGAACAATTTTTCGGCATTGCCGCCACGCTCAGCCCACGCGATGCCCTCAGTGGGTTATATGACCTGCTAGAAATTGACGAACCCGTGCTGGACTTCCCGGTTTTGCAGTCGCCGGCCGTCATCGCCAACGCCCCCGACGGGCTGTTGCCGGGGCAGGGGGCATATATCGCGATGGACAGCGCCACGGGCACGATTATTTACGGGGTACAGTATACGGGCAGCTTCACCGACGCCGAACCGACGCTGATTCCAATTCTCAACAGTGGTGCCTATACGCCGCTTGAGGATGTGGAATAGGCACACATACCTACACGCGAACGCCAACGTTGCGCATACGCCCCATCTGCTACAATAGGGGCGTATCTGTTAACCAACCCAACAACGCCATGTCATCTCAACAACCCACCCTTCCTAACTATTTTGAACTGCTTGAACTGGACCCCACCGCGCCCTGGGACGAAGACGCCTTTGAGAAAGCGCTGACGTCCAAGCGCGCCGAGTGGACCAAAGGCTCGCGCCACCCCAAACACGCCACGCGCTACCACAGCTACCTTGACGCTGTGCCGCAAATGATCGCCGCGATGAATGACCCCACCACCCGCGAAAAACTCGCCGCCGAAGCACAGCAGAATCAGCAGGCCCAGCAACAACAGCTACAGATTCAATTCAACGATCAGCTTGATTTGCTCGTCGCGAAGGGCTTCGTCACTGAGGCCGACATCGCCGCGCTGGCCAAAACCTATCACGCCATCCTCACCGAGCAGGACATCCGCGAAACGATGCAACGCCGCGGCATCGACATTCGTGAAGGCGGCGGTGATGGGGACGCCATCGACAGTGGCACGCTCAAAACCATGCAGACCCAACTCGACGTCCTCGGCAAGCGCGACCTCTACGACTTTCTGGGGATGCGCGACACCGCCAACACCGCCGACCTGCTCGACGCGGGCAAAAAGGTCTACGATGACGCCCAGAAAAAGGCCACCAAAACCGCCGCCGTGACCGCGCAATCCATGCTGGCCGGCTATGCTATGCGCTTCTTCGGCTCTGAAGACGAACGCCAGCGCTATGACGCCGCCCGTGCCGACCGGGCCTATGAAGCTGTCCTCGGGGAGCCGTTGCTGCGTCTGTTGCAGGGGGGCGATAAGATGCTCTACGCCGGGCAATTTCAGAAATTGTTGGAGCAAGCCCGCGCCCATCGCCTGGACCTCGACCGCGCCCGTGAATATGTGCTGAACCGGGCTCGCCAACTCGGGGCCGCCATCGAAATCGTGGACGCCGCGCCCATCGCCAACACGCGCCTGTGCCCCAACTGCGCCTTTTTGAACGAGCCGACGGCCAGCATCTGCGCCAATTGTGGCACCGCGCTGCGCATGACGTGCCCCGGCTGCGGCAACACCATTCCCACCGAACACAACTTCTGCACGCACTGCAATTTCCCCATCGGTGACCTGTTCGTCATCAAGTCACGGCTGGACGCAGCCTTCGAGCTATTGCGCGACCGTCAATTTGCCCTCGCAGAGGAAAAAATCACGGCGGCGTGGTATCTGCGCAACAAACTGCCCGCACAGCAACACGCCAACAAGCTGCTGACCGACATTGACGGGCAATTTGAGGTCGCTGAAAACGAACTAAGCTGGCAACAGGAAAAGCTCTCGCAACTGCGCGCACTGATGGACGCCAGACGCTTCTATGCCGCGCGTGAATTGCTGCGTGACCTGCAGGAAGACCTCGGGCAAAACGCTCTGCACGCCCAACAGCAGCAGATTGAAAGCACCATTGCCGACGTCGAGCAACGCCTTAAAGCCGCGCGCGCTGCGGAAGGGGACGCCGCTGTGCAGTTGTACGTGGACATCCTCGCTGACTGCGCTGACTGTGCCCCCGCCCGCGATGAACTGGCCCGCATTCCGCCCGGCCCCCCGACTGACCTGCGCGTGCAGCAGGGTGGTGAGCTGGTGCGCCTTGAATGGGAGCCGAGCAGCGCCAAAAATGTGCAATACGTCGTGGTGCGCAAAGCCGGAGCGCCCCCCATCAGCGCCGGGGATGGGGTCACCCTGACGACGACGCCCCACACCCGCGTTGAAGACACCGCCCCCGAAAACGGCCGCCCCCTGTTCTATGCGGTCTATGCTGAACGCGGCGGGATTGTCTCTGCGGATGGGGCCGAGGGCGACGGGTATGCGATGTTTGTCGCGCCCGTGACGGGGTTGGGTGTGCGCGTGGATGCGGGCAAGGTTGCGCTGGACTGGACGCCGCCGGAAAACGCCGCGCAGCTAATCATCCGCCGCGACACCAGCACCTACCCTACCGACCCCGACGCGGGCACGGGCGTCTTGCCGCTGAATCTTGCACAGGCGGTAGATACCGACGTCGCCAACGAGACGACCTACTATTATAGCGTCTGGGTTGAGTACGTTGGGCTGGATGGCCTGCGCTTTCGCAGCGAACCGGCCCACGTCGCCGCCACGCCGCAAGAGCCGCCGGCCTTCATCGAAAAATTGAGGATCGAGGTGCTGCGGACGGGTGTCACGCACACGTTGCGCCTGCACTACGACGACCCCGCCAAAGGTGACGCGGCCGTGCTGCAAACCGAGCGCCCGCCAGCCTTCTATGCCCACCAGATTCTCCCCGCCACCGAAGTCACCGCCGCCGGGCAGATGTACTATGGCGGGCCAGAAGGGCATGTGCAACTGGACGTTGAGAGTGCGCGGATTGTCTATTTCACGCCGGTGGTGTTGTTCAGTGGCATGGCCTATATTGGCAAGACGACCGACTACGCCAGCCTTGAAGACGTGCATAACCTTGAGGTCAAAAACATGGGCCACGACCTCCAACTGCGCTGGGACTGGCCGCGTCATTGTGAGCGCGTCATCGTCGCCTATAGCCCCACGCATTACCCCACGCCGAGTGACTACACCGACGTCACCCGCGTCGAAGTGACCCGCGCCCAGTATCAACGCGAATTTTTCACGCTGCGCAACGCCGCCCAGACGGACTATTATTTTGCCGTGTTCGCCATCATTCGGCAGGACGGGCAAGAACTCACGGCCAGCGGCTTCAGTGCCCGCGCCCACGCCGCTCTGAGTAGCCCGCTTGAAATCCGCTACACGATCAACACACAACGGCGCTTGCTCGGCAGCAATAAGCTATTTCTAGCACTGGATCTCAAAGGCGAGGGCCGCGTGCCAGATATGGTGCTGGTGCGGCAAAAACACGCGCCGCCACATTCCCGCTCAGCGGGCGAGGTTGTGTTGCATGTCAAAGGTTCGCAGGTGACGGGCAAAACACACCGTGTCGAATTGCCAGAAGGTGTCGCGGAGCCGCAGTCTTATGTGGGGTTGTTTCTGGTGGAGGAAAACGCCTACGAGAGCCGGGGCGGTCACGTGCGCATCATGAAACCATCTGTAGAGGGATCAAAGGTGGGGTGAGCGAAGCCCAGGATACCTGATACCAGGTTCGCGACATTGGTTGTTCGGTGGGAGGTGTTGCCGTCTGCGACGGCAACACCTCCCCTACAGCATGTTTTCGGCTTGTCGTTCAGATTTTGCACCAGAGCAGCGTCATTGCATGGCGCTAATCCCCGGTTGCCGGGGCCGGTTCTGTGTCGATGTGTTGCGGGCAGCCCTGATCTGCATTGACCACATTCGGTGCTGTGCCCCCCGCGCCCTCCAAATCTTCGTTGCGGATGATGAGATAGCCCATCAACGCCGAGAGCCACGTCAACGCCCCCGCAAAAATCGCCAGCACACGCCACGTCGTCGCAAAAGACTCCCGGACGTCCTCACGCACAGCGGCTTCTTGCGCGGCGCTGAGGTCCAGCCCTTCGGCAGAGGTGCGGCCGAGGTCTTCGGCGCGATCTTCCAGCGCGACCACGGCGTTGTCGGGCAGGCGCAAATTGTCCAGCTCGACCATCAACGCCTCACGGAAACTCACCAGCGCAATAGCGCCCATCACCGCCACAGCCAGCACGCCCGCTGTCCGTGACACGGCATTGTTAATACCACTGGCCACGCCCGACTGCGAACTGGGGGCACTGCTCATCACGGCGGTGGTCAGCGGCGCAACGGTGATGCCCATGCCGATGCCGACCAACATAATGGCGGGGAAGAAGGTTGTCCAATAATCGGAGGGGCCATCGGTAACGCCGGGGAGCGCAAAGGCGAAGAAGCCAAACCCGGTGATGATGGGCCCGATGGTCAACGGCAGGCGTGCCCCAACGCGGTCCATCCATGCCCCGGCCCAGCGGCTCATCCCCGCGAGGAGGAACGTCAGCGGCAACAACGTCAGCCCGGCGATGGTTTCGTCGTAATCCTGCACCTGAATGAGGTTCAACGGCAGGAAGGTCAGCAAGCCGGCCAGCGCCCCATACAGGAACAGCGTCAGCATGTTGGTGCCGGCAAAGGTGCGCGACTGGAACAGCTTCAGCGGCATCATGGGGTGGTCGGTGTAGCCCTCCCACGCGATGAACGCCACCAGCGCCGCCGCCCCACCGAACAACGTCCCTGGAATCAGCGGGTCACCCCAGCCGCGCGCATCCCCCTGCAAAAAGCCATAGGTTAACGCGGCCAGCCCAAGCGTGGCCAACACCGCGCCAATATAGTCCAGCGCTTGACCTTTGGCGTCTTCGTCGAAGGTTTCTGGCACCCGTTGCGCCGCGTAGAAGACCACCAGCGCAATCGGCACATTGATGAAAAACACCCCGCGCCATAGGCCCGTACTGGCCAGCACCCCACCCAGAATCGGACCGATGACCTGAAACAACGCGCCAAAAGTGGACCACAGCCCGATATTGCGCCCGCGTCGTTCGGGCTGCACCGTCGCAGAGAGGATGGCCAAACTACCCGGCACCAGCAAAGCCCCGCCGATACCCTGCACCGCCCGGAACGCGATCAATGAATCTACAGTTGGGGCCAGCCCACACGCAATTGACGCCCCCGTGAACAGCGCAACGCCGAACAGAAAGACCCTTTTGCGCCCGAAATGGTCGCCCAACGAGCCACCAATGAGCAGCAGCGCGGCCAGCATCAGGGCATAGGCGTTGATGACCCACAGCAGGTCAGCGAGTGTTGCATTTAAGCCAGTCTGGATGGCGTCCTGCGCAAGGTTAAGCGCACTGGCACCGATGAACGCCATGCTGCTGGCCATAATGGTCGTCAGCAGCACCCATTTTTCCTGTGATTCAGGGACGGGGACGTTGTTTGCTGGTGTGGCGGTAGACTCGGCCATAAGGTGGCGTCTCCCAGATGAGATTTTGGTCAAAGGTGGCCACATTGTGGCATAGGCCCGGGGCAATAAGCAAGACACCCGTCCGTTTTGTGGTGAACATGATCGTGGTGTGTGGTGGTGAATGCAAAAAGGTCAGGCGTTTACTGTGTGGGGGGACACGGGCCTGACCTTTCGCATGGTGATGTTGTGCCGAACATCTGGAGGTGGGGGAACAAGATTCAGAGTAAACCAGATGAACTCTGTGGACCAAAAAATTAAGTAATTAAAGAAATGTCCGCACAACTCACTAAAGATGTACACCATTCAGCACTTATCTGAATGTGACTTAAGCATGAAGGCCCTCAATGAGATGGACGTAAATGCTCCGTAAGAAGGCAATGAGAACCGCAGAAAACCAGACTTGACAATCTCACAAAGTATACTATGCTTGCAATTGTATACCGTATGCGCAATTTTACATTAACTGTGAACTTAGCTGGATCGGACAGCACGATGACCGACAACTCGACACCGCCCAATCGGCATGAACAACGCCGCTTGCGCACCCGCCGCAAATTGCTGGACGCCGCGAAACGGGTGTTCAGTGAGCAAGGATTCCACGACGCGACTGTCCTCGACATCAGCAATATGGCTGACGTGAGTAAGCGCACGCTGTATGTCCACTTTGAAAACGGAAAGGAACAGATTCTCGAAGAACTGGCCCGCCAGAGCGTAGACGAAGTTATTGCCTTGATTAACGCTGCCGAAGCCGACGCCCCCGAGCTACCCATGCGGCAGTCTATGCAAGCATCACATGAAATCGTCTTTCAGTGGATGCAGGAAAACCCGTGCCTCGCCGCGATTATCTTCGGGCCAGAAGCGAACCCCACCCTGCGGGCCAAGATCATTGACTATGTTGCCGAGCAGATCGTTGTGGTTATGTGTAAAGAAACCACCTTCCGCGACGATGCCCCCGTACCCATGCACATCGTCGCGCAGATGGAAGCCGCCGCGCTGGCCCAGCTCGTCCTGTGGTCGCTGACCAACGAGCATGACTACACCCCCGCCGATTTCGCGCGCTTTGTGGTGGCGGTGTTTTTCGGCAGCGTCGTAGATTTATATCCGGATGAGTACCAGGATCAGGTTGGCTAGCTGCAACGCCACCGGCGTGAACACGTATTACTGTTGGAGACCGTTTGAAATGATTGATTCGAGGACTTATGGTTCGGGGCGTGGTGTACCACGCGCCTACGTAAAATGGCTTGAAAATGGGTTTTGTAGGGAGTCGCCTACAGGCGATCCCGAATTAAATGTACCATTGATGTCTCCTTATCAAACGGACTCTTAGCAAAGCACAGCAACACCCGCACTTATCAGCAGACACAATCGCAAGGAGCAGCAACAGGTTATGTTCAAAACCATCGGTAGTTTTGCCGCCAGGTATAGCTGGTATATCATCGGCTTCTGGGTCGTCGCCGCTGTAGTGATGACCGTCGTTTCGCCCAATCTCAACGATGTCGTGGTAGACGACACCGCTTCATTCTTGCCCGGTGACGCCGAAGCTATTCAGGGCATCGAACTTTTTGAAGAACAATTCCCCGAACAGAGTACTGGTGAAAGCATCGTCATCGTCTTTGACAGTGGCGCAGACGGGACCTTCGACAGTGCCGACGGGCCCAACACCCCCGCCGAGCAGTATGTCGCGGAATTGACCGACTGGTTCGCCTCTGAAGACGGGCCGGAAGAAATTGCAACCGTGACCTCTGTTGCCAACACACCCGGTGCTTCGGATCAGTTGACCGCGCCCAACGGCAGTGTGCAGTTCATGGTGGTTGCCTTTGACGTAGACGTGACCAATCAGGACACGCAAGCGGATGTTGTGGCCCTGATTGACGAACAGCTTGACAACGCGCCCGACGGCCTCGACACCTACCAGACCGGGCAAGTCGCGACCTTTATTGACTACAACACCATTATTGAGGATAACGTAGCCGGCACCTTCACCGTCACGATTCTGCTGGTGGCCGTCATCCTGCTGACCATCTTCCGCTCCCCGGTCAGTCCGCTGATTCCGCTGGGGATTGTGTCGATGGCCTTTGCGATGGCGCAGTCGGTGGTGGCCATTGTCGGCGACAACTTCCTCGAGGTTTCCAGCACCGCAACCACGCTGATGATTGTGGTGATCTATGGTGCCGGCACGGACTATTGTCTGTTTTTGATTAGCCGCTTCCGTGAAGAATACGCCAACACGCAAGACAAAGCCGCCAGTACCGTCAGCACTGTGCGCAACGTCGGGGAGTCGATCTTCAACAGCGCTGCCACCACCACTACGGGCTTTCTGGCGATGTCGTTCACCCAGTTTGGGTTGTTCAATGTAACAGGACCCGTGCTGGCGATTGTGATTGTGTTGACGCTGGCGGTCGGGATTACGCTTACCCCGGCGGTACTCTCGCTGCTGGGCAAGGGGGCCTTCTGGCCGGTGCGCGGTGACCTCAGCAACAGTGCCGGGACTGGCATTTATGGCTACGTCGCCCGGATCATCCGCAAATACAACTACCAGATCACCTTTGGGATGCTGGCGCTGGCGGTGCCGTTGATAATCTACGGCTTGCAATATGAATCCAGCTATGACGTGCTGGTTGACCTGCCCGCCGACGCCGAGTCGGTGGTCGGCTTCCGCATTCTGGAAGACAACATCGGTGCCGGGGAAATGCAGCCTGTGACCCTCGTCGCGGAAGTCGGCACGGAAGACACGCTCGGGCAGGCGGCCGCGCTCACCCGTGATTTGCAGGACATGGACGGGATCGCCGCAGTGCGCAGCGCCACCCAACCCCTCGGCGGCGGCAATCAGCTTGATGGCATCACCCGCATTGACACGCAGTTGAACGCGCTGGCCGGTGTCACTGCCCCGCCCGAAGGTGACGCCCAGGCTGAACCGACCGACGAACAGATGGAGTTTGTGTCTAATCTGCTGACCGACCTGCCCGCCTATCTCGAAGCCGCGACCGAACGCCAACCGCAGCTTGATATTGTACCCGTGTTGAGCGCCCTTGAAGACAGCAGCGAAGGCATTAGCCCGGACCTTTCCCCGGCATTGGCAACCCTCGCTGAAGATGCAGCCGATGCCCACTTGCCCTTGCGTGAGGTGCCAGCGGGTGTGCTGGCCGCGTTCGGTGGGCAACAGGTCGCCGGGCTGGTAGATGGCTTCGTGAACTATGATAACGGCTTTGTGCGCTACGAAATCATCCTTGACTATGGCCCGTACACCGCCGAAGCGATGGACACCGTTGAGGAGATGAACGCGATGGTGGGTGACAACTATGGCGAATACGGCACCAGCGGCACAACCCAGATTAGCGCTGACATCCGTGACGTAATTGGTTCTGACCTGCGGTTGACGGTGGGGTTGGTGCTGGGTGGTATCTTCATCGTGTTGATCATCATGCTGCGCAGCTTGATCGCCCCACTGTACCTCATCGGCACCATCGCGCTGAGCTTCACCACGACGCTGGGCTTTACGCGCATCGGCTCTGAAATCCTGTTCGGGGAATCGCAGTTGATCTACTGGGTACCGTTCTTTATGTTCGTCTTCCTCGTCGCGCTCGGCATTGACTACAGTATTTACCTCTTTGGACGCATCAAAGAAGAAATGCTCAAGGGTGACGTGCAGGATGGTATTCAGAACTCAGTGCGGGCGACGGGCAGCATCATCACCAGCGCCGGCGTGATCGTCTCCGGTACGTTTGCCGCGCTGATGTCCGGTGACATTCTCGGCTTGCAGCAGATTGGGTTCGCGGTGGGTGCGGGGATTCTCATCGACACGGTGATTATCCGCACGTTCTTCGTCCCGGCGCTGGCCAGTGTGGTCGGCAAGTGGAGCTGGTGGCCCGGCCCGATTATGGACATCACCGGCCGCCCCGAAGACAACCCTGCCGCCCATGACGAGCAAAAACGCCGCACGGGTGAAATGCCCGCCGCTGGCACAGCCTCTGGCGACTGAGGCGCAATTGAAGCGCACTGGGGAAGGCCACGCGCCTTCCTCCTGCGCAATCCCCACTGCGTCAACCACCAGGCCTTTTGCAAAGTCACGTCCAGGGTTCGGATGAAAGTCAGGGTACCGACCGAACGCGCTGCCTTTAGGCTTGTGCGTTCGCTCACCTGATAGCGCCGTCGTTTACGGCGGCGAAAAGGGTAGGTTACCGACGTTGTCCCCGCCCTAAAGGACGGGGCTATGCAAGTCTGGTGCGTGAACAGCCCTGAAGGGCGCTCCCGCAATGGGATGCTGGCCATTACCTCACCACAATTACCAGACCCCTGAGTTAGGTTGCCAACTTTGCAACAGCCCTGATAGGGTGCATTGACTGGTTGCTTTAGGCGTTGTTTTCGAGTAAATTTAAGGTTAAGTGTATCGTACTTCCAAAGGCTATCCTTATGTCTCGCACAAGGCCCATCGTTAAGCATAAGGGCGTGATTGAGATTGCGCCCAGCATCGCGCTCGAACAACGCCACGGCGGACGGTTGTCAATCTGGATGCTGCGCACCACCAGCCCCAGTTCGTTGAACGTCTGGTTCGAACACCTGACCCAGATGGGCACCAACCTGCGCAAGGACAAACCTACCTTCATGATGGTCGATGTCGCGACGTCCAGTATCACGGTAACGCCCTACATGCGTAAGAAGATGGTGCAGCTTGGGCAGCGTGTCGGCGAGAACATGGCCGGGCGCACCGCCTACGTGTTGCAACGCTCGACACTGAGCATGGTCTTGCGCTTGTTTGTGATGTTTGACGCCGCCGAAGCCTTCCCCAACATGGAATTCGAAATCTTCTACGACCACAAAGTAGCACTGGCATGGCTCGAAGCGGGGCTGCAAGCCGCCAAAAACCCTGAAACGCCAGATGTCCCTGCACAACCGCCGCTGTCAAACAATCCGACCACAGAGGGGTAGCGGTTCAGCGCCCTACCGCAACGACGCCGTCACCGCCGCGCGTTCCCAATCCACAATGAGCGCATCCCCGCTGTGGGCAAGGCGTCGCCCGTCGGGTGAAACCGCAATCGGTTCGTGTGTGACAAAACCACCACTTCCTCCACCCCCACGCGATGGAATGTCCAACGTAATCAGGCCCAGCGTCTCGCCGGTAGCCAGCTCATAAACACTGGCGCTGCTCGCCACAGAAAAATGCGGGGACGTGCCATACACCACACCCGCCGCCACCGCTACCCCCGACACGGTGAATTGACCATCCGTTACCCACAGCATCGCACCGTTGCCTACATCATAAGTGCGGGCCACCCCATTGGCCACCACTAACCGCGTCCCATCCTCAGAAAAGGCCATATCTGTGATAAATTGACCGGGTACGGTAAAGCGCAACGGTTCGGCATTGCTGCGCAGTGCATCCACATCGGGATAGATAATAACTTGCGTTGCACCCATGCCTACGACACCTTCAGGCGCACCCGCCGGGTCAAAGCCTGCAATCGCAATATGTCCCTGTGGCCCCACTGCTATCACGGATGGTTGACTGACACCGCTGCTTTCATCCCACATCACCAGCGTTTCGGCCGTACCTTCACCTGACACCGGATGCGACGTCACACCTGCGCCACGCGCTGCCAGCACACCCGCCGTCGGATGCAACGCAATCGCCTCCACATCTGGCACGGGTTCTACGTACACAACCGCCCCATCAGTGGCATTGAACACCGCCAGCCCATTGTCCGCTGTCAACACAGCCACCACATTCTCGCCAGCATGGATAGAACGAATGCGGGCGATACGGTCTGAGCGCCAGATTTCGACCTGTGTCGAGAGGTCATATAGCCGCACGCGCAAATCTGTGCCCGCCACAAGCATACCCGTCCCATCGCTGGTGTAGGCAAAATCCACCACACGCGCTTGCAGGCCCGGCAGCCGCACCGCCGCAGGGGCGTTTTCCCCGCTGAGCGCTTCCAGCAACCCGCCCGACACGCGCCACGGTTGGTTCGTCGCCGGGTTAAAAGTGATCCGGTTTAAACCCGGGCCATTGGGTACCGTTAACTGCTCGATAATCGCCCCGCTGGCGACATCGTAGACCAGATAAGTTTCCTCCGGTGCGGCGCTGTTGCGGGCCAGCCGTGCATAGAGCCGTTGGCCGTCCGGGCTGATGTTCAGTTGTTCGATTGCCCCCGGTGGCACGTCAACGTTTTCTATGGGCAGCACGCCAAATTCTGTGCCAATGACCAGCGTTTGTGTACCCGTCGCAGGGTCCATCGTAATGACCGCATAGCCGTCACCGTTGGGCGCAAAGGCTTGCAAGCGTTCATTGCGCGTTACGTTTTCAATGTTATTGGCGTCACGACGATCAATGAGTACCGTCAGGAAGTTGTCGGCTTCGTAGCTGATGAGTCGGTCCCCGGCTTTCATGCGCATAAAGGTGTTAATGGGGGCATCGGGGCGCGGGTAGCGGTTGGTGGCGTCCGGCGTCCAGAGTTGAACCGCACCGACGTCCTCTTCATTAATATACGCAATAACATCGTCACCAGAGCGGGTGGTGTCATTAGCGCTGGTAGACATGGTGAACGGCCCGGCGACCTCGCGCGTGTCTGTGTTAAATACAGTCGTTTCATCAAGCGTCGTGTTGTGAAAGTAGACAAAGCGGCCATCATCACTCAACCACATTGTGAAGCTGGTACCGGGGGGCTGCGCTGGCAGGTCGTCAATGACCATCTGCCATGTACCATCGGTCGCTTCCCATAGCCGCGTAGCCCCACCTTGCAGGCCAATCACCCGCACGCGGTCGCCTTCAACGCTGTAGTGTATGGTTGTGTCGCCGGGGGGTGGCAGCAACTCACCGCGCCGTAGGTCAATGATGCTATACCAGTGCCCGGTCCGGCGCATCAATTCTGCAACGAGGAAGTGTCCGTCGCTGCTGATGTCTAGCCCGCCAATGTCATCATTAAAGGGGTCTTCCAGTGTCCACGCGGCCATTGGCGTCAGTGTTGCGGCGTCCCATTGCGTAATGGTGTTTGTCGAGTCGGCAGTAAAGAAAGAGGCGCTGTTGGGCGTGAAAACGATGTCCCACACCGCTGTCGGGTCGGCATAGAGCAGCAGCGGGTCCGTGCTATAGTCGGTAGCGTCTTGATAGAAGACGTTGGTGGCGGTGCGAATGAGCATGTGACGCCCATCTGGTGACCATGTTGGGCCATGGTTCTCCCCTGTGCCGAGCAAACGCGGCGCAACGGTGTCCGCAGGTGATTGCGCGCTGGTCGGTGCGGGGATTGGCGCAAGGATGAGTGCGAGTAGCAGTAGGCCACCAGATATGGCGACACGACGAAAGCGTGATACCGGGTTTGCGACAAATGGTGTTTTGTGGCGGGGTATATCGTCTGCGACGTCTACACCTTCCTTACAGTGCATTTTCGGCTTGTTAATGCGATTTCGTAGGTGCTGCATTGGCTTCCACAGGAAGGCACGTCTGCCCGTTTTCAGTACGTTGATTACGCGAACATGGTATGACATCGTGATAGGGTTCCTCTCGATAGCTTGTGAAAGATGTAAATCCTCGTACAGCTAGTATAGCTCGGATGCCGCAACTGTACTCAAGCGTCATATATGAAAAATGAATATAAAGTTGTGAGGATTTTGTGAAGATTTTGTCGCAGTGTTGTGTTTGAAATTGGTTTGTGTATAGAATGGATTTCGTCTAAATGCCATCAGTAAACCAAGAATGTTAATTTAGACGCCCAAAACTTGCAAAAGCAACAGTGCAGCCGTACTGACCGTGCAAAATGCGGCTTGCAATAGTATCAAGAAAAAATTAAGATTAGGGTAAATACAGGTACAGTACACAAGCGTACAATGCCTGCCGGGCAGCCAAGGATGACAAAAGGCTATGCAATTTCGACCAGGACACGTGATTCGCGACTATAAAATCGACAAGCTCATCGGGCGCGGTGGCTTTGCCCACGTGTATCAGGCCCGTCAACAGCTTATCGACCGCACCGTCGCGCTGAAGGTGATCTTGCCCGAATTTGCCAACAACCCGGAATTCATCACCCGCTTCAACGCTGAGGCGCAATTCATCGCCCGCATCGAACACCCGCACATCGTCCCCCTCTATGAATACTGGTTGGACCCCGCTGGCGCGTTCCTCGCGATGCGCTGGATGGATGGCGGCACGCTCAAGGCGCACATTCAAGCCAACGGCATGACGCTGCGGCGCTTTGCAGCAATGGTGCAACAGGTCGGCGCGGCGCTACAGGTCGCCCATGAGAACGGCATCGTTCACCGCGACCTCAAGCCCGACAATGTGATGTTCGACCGCTATGGCAACGCCTACCTCACCGACTTCGGTATCGCCAAAGACACCGCCGACGACGTGAACCTGACCAAAGCCGAAACCGTGCTTGGCACCCCCAGCTACCTTGCCCCGGAACAAATTCTGGGCGACCCGGTGTCTGCACAAAGCGACGTGTACAACTTCGGCTTAATGATGTTCGAAGCGCTGACGGGCAAGCATCCCTGGGCGGGCAGCTCAACCGCACAGATGTTGCGCAAACACCTCAACGACCCCCTGCCTGTGCTGCAACATGACGACTATGATATTGCCAGTGCGCTCAACAACATTTTGCAGCAAGCCACCGCCAAAACGCCCGCCATCCGCTACCGCAAAATTAGCGCGATTGTGCGCGACGTTGAACACTTGATGACACGGCTGACCGAACACCAGCGTGATATGGTGTTGTATGGCTCCGAAACCAGCACGATTTCCGCCGAAGAACAGGACAGCAGCCGCACCGTGCAAATGGACGGCACCGCCTTCAGTGGTAGCCTGCAACTGCTCGGTGACATCAAAGCGAGTATTTACCGCAACGCCACCAGCGTCTTTAAACGTCCGCGCAAGCTGATCGGGCGTGACGATCTGGTGCAGCGCATCAACGCCACGATTGACGCTGGCGAACCGCTCTTGATTCATGGTACGGGCGGGCTCGGCAAAACGTCACTCGTCGCAACGGTGGTAGCCCAACGCCTGCAAACCAGGCAGACGCCCGGCTTTGTATGGCTAGAAGCGGGTACGCTCGACGCCACGCGCATTCTAGAAGCCATCGCCGCAGCCTTCGACGCCCAGAAAGAAATCGCCGCGCTGGACGGAGACGCCAAAACCGCCGCCGTGCGCGAATTGCTGGCCGAAAACAACCTGCCGCTGGTCCTTGACGACGTATGGAACGACCAGGCATTGTTCCAGGTGATGAAGGCCATCCCCTTTGGGCTAGCCGTGATCATCACCAGCCGCAGCACTATCCCCATTGACGGTGACCTGCTCGACATCGGGCTGTTAACGCCAGACGCCGCGCTCGAACTGCTCGGCTATCATGCCCGTCAGGACTTCAGCGACGACGCCCGCGCCCGTGACCTGTGTGGCCGCCTCGGCAATCATACCTTTGCGGTCGAATTGGCAGGCAAGCATATTCGATTGGGTGAAGGGGATGGCCTGCAAACCCTGCTGGACACCATCAGCGAAAAACCGCATAGCATCGCCGCACCGGGGCAGTTTTCTGACGTTGGCCGCCATAGCATCGAAGACCTGCTTGACGAAAGTTACGCCGCGCTACGCCCCGAAACGCAACGTGTCCTCACCGCGCTGGGCGGGATGGCGGCGCTGACGACCACCCACACCCTGCTTGCAGAGCTGTTGAGCATGGAACCTGCGCTGGTCAGCAAACAATTCGCCGTGCTGGAACAACGCGGCCTCGTTGCCGTTGAACACCACGACGACGTGATCGCCGCCCGCCTGCACGAACTGACCTTCAGCTATGCGCGCAACCTCTACCGCTATAGCGCCTTCCGGGGGCAGGTGCCGGACGCCATACAGCGCTTCGTGGCTGCCAACACCGAAAACTTTGACCTGCTCGAACTCGAACAGCGCAACATTCTTGGCGTCATGCAACAACACAGCGTCAGTGCTGAAGCGCGGGTCGACGTGATGCGTCACCTCGTGCTGGACGGGTACCTGACCATGCGCGGACACAGTGCGCAGTTCATCGCTGTGTTAGATGCTGCGCTCTATGACGCCCGCTACACCGCCGACAAAACCCTGTTACACCACTTCTATTCCAAGCGCGGCAACATCGCCCGTGACCTCGGCAACTGGCAACAGGCGATTTATTACTATCGGCAGGCGCTCGAACTGGCAGTCAAAGAGGCGTTGCAAGACCGCGAAGTAATCCTCGGCTGTGTACTGGCCAACGCCCTACTCCACGCCGGGCAAGACGACGACGCCACCACCCAGTTACAGCGCGCCGAAAAACTGGCCGCCGAATTAGACGACAACTTCCTGCGTGGGTATGTCCTCGAAATGCAGGGGTTCTTTGCACAACATCACGGTGACATGGGCAAGGCCAGCGAATGCTTCGCCGAAGGGGTCAAAATTGCCCGCCGCGCCAACGATGAACAGACGCTCTACTATATGCTGCTCAATCTGGGCACCGCACAGAGCCACCTTTCAGATACCGACACCGCTATCGCTACCCTGACCGAAGCGTTAACGCTGGCCCGCAAGCACAGCCACAACGCCGCCATTGCCGAAACGCTGGAATCTATCGGGATGCTGCACCACGCCAGCCAACACACCGCCGACGCCACCCAGCACCTGCAAGAAGCGCTCGACGTCTTCACACAGGCAGGGATGGCACGCCGGGCGGCTACGGTCCAGGAGTTTTTGGAGGCGCATTATGCTGTGTCGTGATAGCTATATTTTTTTCTCTAGGAACGTTAATTTTTCCTCAATTCTTTTCACAAATCACAAGCATTCATTTATGTTCTGGAGGACGAGATGAAGCCACACCGTAACATTTACCGCACACTACTGGTCATCCTCGCGGTGATTCTGGCTGTCGGCCCGATGCTGACTGTCAGTGAACCGACCGCCCCCGTCCACGCCGCACCAGACACTGTCACCGCACCGTATACGGTTGACATCCTCGTCGTGGACAACTTCTCGACCACACAAACCGCCAGCGGCGCTGCCGAAGACAACTGCGCCATTAACACCGAAGGGCAGGGCTTCGCCGTACGCGGTGCAGGCTTCGCGACCCGCGGTGCTGGCTTTGCTACCCGTGGCGCTGGCTTCGCCACACGCGGCGCTGGCTTCGCAACTCGTGGCGCTGGCTTCGCAACCCGCGGTGCTGGCTTCGCGACTCGTGGCGCTGGTTTCGCGACCCGGGGTGCAGGCTTCGCGACTCGTGGCGCTGGCTTTGCCACACGCGGCGCAGATGGCCAGATGCAAATTGACGTGCCACATGGCAAAATCGTTGCGTGGCAGCTTGAAGAACTCGACTACTGGTATGGTGACGACGTAGACGTGAACATTGTCGAGGTCCGCATGGCCGACTATCGCACCGACTTTATCGCCAGCCAGCTTGAAAAAGCGGTCAACCAGTCCACCGCCGACTTCATTGTGGTCAATATGAGTTTCGCAATTGTCCCCTGTGGCATGGTCGATACCTTTGAAGAGTACCTCGATGAACTCAACGACTCTGACAACTTCAACGACGTGCTAGAACTACAGGCCATGCTGGATGAACTGCTCAGCACTACCTACGACCCGGACGCCATCGCGCAGCAGGTCCTTGAAGACGACCTGAACCAGATGTTCGCCGCTAACATCGGGCGTGTGTTTGCAGTCGCGTCAGCCGGTAATTTCGGCTTGCCGTTCCCCTTCTACCCCGCTGGCTGGGACAACATCATCAGCGTGAGCGGTTCCGAAGCCTATTTCGACTTCTATGAACCAGACAGCTTTGAGCCAGACACCACCTATCCGCTACTGGGCTTTGGTCTGGTCGAAAACGGCCTCTCTGACCGCCCCATCAGCAACTACGGCGAAATCATGATGCCGGGGCAATACTACGACATCATCGGCGCGTCATATGCTGCGCCACGCCTGAGCTACCTCATCGGTCACTACCTTGCCCAGGCCGGCTCAGACTACTGTCGTACAGGTGACGGGGACTTTGCACTGGTTCACGGCGGCGCTGCGAACCTCACTTTTGACGAAGCTGCCAGCGCCCATTGCCCGGACATGCTTGACTACGTGCCCGAGGAAATCCCGTTTGACCTCGACGGTGACGGTCTGGTCGCGTTTACGACCTTCCTCGAAGCCGAAGACCTGGAAGCAAACCTCATTAGCGGTAGCTGGGACACCATCGAAGCCGACTTCGCCAGTGGCGGGGCCTTCCTCGACACCGGCTGGTTCCCGTGGAACGACCGCATCGAGATTGAGTTCGCCGGGCCATTCGTAGAAGTTCACTATATCGATGGCTGGACGCTGGGCTTGCTCCGCGCCGAGGTCGACAACTCTGTACGACGCAGCGCGTTCACGTTGCCGTGGTTCACACCAACCAGTGAAGTGTTGTTGATCAATAACCTGAGCGACAGCTCACATATGCTTGAAATCTATCCGCGCTTCGGGTGGGCGGCGGTCGATGGCATCTACACAACGATCTTCGTGCCAGACCCCTTCGCCGAAGGCAATGACTGACCCTTAACCCTGCAATTTTCCGACGCAATTGATGCGCAAGATTGTTTCATCGTTTTCTTCTCAGCGGTACCCGGTTTGTCTCAGCCGGGTGCTATTTTTTTGTGTGAAAGGGGGCTGCAAAACGGGTGCATTCGGATTTCGAGGCATCTTGCATGACCGACCGCACGCCGCACTGATCGTCTTTCGAAAATTGACCGACGAATAGGATATGCTGTGCATCCAACCCCCGGACGGGCCGTTTACCCTACCCCTACGGCGCGTGACAAACGGGGTGTCCGCCAATCATGGGTCACGTACCCGCAAAAACACATTATTTTACTAAAACGGCGTTTCTCGGTATGATGGACTGTCAAATGAAAAGTTTTCACCCGTGATAACTTACTCTTTTTTGTGTACGCGAAAAATACCCGTCTTTTCAGGAGCAAATCCGACCGTGACCGTCCTTCCCGACCGCTACGCCCTTGATACGCCAACCCTCGACGCCCTACCAGAAATCGTCGCCCTGCTCAACAGCGCCGCCGCCCATGACAACGACAACCCCGCCACCGCTGACGACCTCCGCCGCCAGTGGCAACTCACGGGCATGGCCGACGTCACGCTCGCCCGCGAAAAGGATTCTGGTACCCTCGTAGGGATCGTTGGCGCAGTCCCTATGCCCAGCAACCAGCGGCTCTACATGCTGTTTAATGTTCACCCCGACCACCGCGCCACGTCGCTGCCCGGGTTTTTGCTGAAACGCATTGAGGCCTATGTGCAGGCGTTGCCGCATCCCCCCACCGCTGAACACACCATCCTCGTGCATCCGATCAACGGTGCAAACCTGTGGAAACGTGAGATTTTGCCGTGGTATGGCTACAGCGTCGAGCGTGGCATGTGGAAGGTTGCCGCCACCTTTGGCGACGAGCCCCCCGCCCCGCCACACTTCCCCGACGGTGTTGAAATCAGCACTTTTCAGCCAGCCAGCGACCTCGCGCCGCTACAACAGGCCGTGGCCACGTTTTTTGAAGACGACGACATTGAAGAACAACAGGAATGGTTGCGCAGCGTCACCCGCGATGGGGACTATGCCCCGGAGCTGTGGTATCTGGCGCGGCATCAGGGCGGCATCATCGGCTTTGTGATCGGCTACCCCGACCCCGACGCCGGCGTGATTGCGCTGGTCGGTGTGGCGCAAGACTGGCGTAATCTGGGGATTGGCGAGAACCTGTTGCGGCAATCCTTCGTCGGGTTTTATGAGCGCGGCACGCGGTACGTAATGATGCATATCGACAGCGAACACCCACGCCCGCAAGCCCTGCGCGTCTATCGCAAAGCTGGCATGGAAGAAATCGACGCGCTGTTAATCTACGAAAAACGCATCCGCATCCCGCAGCCAGAAGGCAACGGCCACAGCGATGGTTAGCGCCCCAACCTTTTTTATCGGGCTGTTGTGTTTGGTGGGGGCGGTGTTGCGCGGCTGGTCGGTGGGGCAGGTGTGGTGGCGGGTATGGCGCGCCTCGCGTTATCCGCAAATCAGCGCCGAAATTCTGCAAGCCTACCTCGAACGCACCACCCCCGAAAGCGAGCCCGATCACCTGCAACGCTTTTTTCCGCATGTGGCCGTGCGTTTTGACGTGCGTGGGCGGACGTATCGTGTCGTGCAAGAGCGCGAATCCATGCCTGTTCATGCCGCCGAGGACTACATCGCGCAGTTTGAACCGGGGCGGTATGTGCGTGTGTTCTATAACCCCGACGACCCCTACGACGCCTACATTGAACCCCACGACCCGACCCTCGCGCGACAACTGTATCTGCTGGCGGTGGCCGCCGTTGCTGGCGTGGTGTTAATCGTGATGAGTGTGGTTTAATACCGGGCACAGCGCGGACAGGCCGTTGCGTGTCCGAAGGTTGCCACACCCGGCAATTTGGTGCGTTCAGCCCTAGTTATAGCGCGAACGCAAATATGCAACGAGCCGTTCGGCACGGACACGGCTGGCCTCAGAACCGTCCCATTCATCACCAAATTCGCGGATAACGTCGGGCGCGTTCAGTGCCATGACCTGCCAGTTGCCCAGCACATCAGCGTTCACAAACACGGTCAGGTAGCGTTGCGTGGTGCGGTGCTGCCCGATAACCTTGACAATACCGTGATCGGCTGCGACGGGGAAACAATAGACGTTGCTTCCTGACGTAAAGTGGCGTGTGCCCGGCCCGTTCACCACAACCGTAGCCGTGACACACCAAACACGTGTGCGGAGGTGTAAGTTTCGCAAGATTCGCCTCAGATCAACTGGTTTCGCTGTGTGCAAAATCGAAACGACACATCGGTCATTCCCTGCACAAATTGATTGTGCATACGGTTGTCGGTAGGGTCGCACTGTAGGCAACAATCAATAGAATAAACTCCCGAAATGTCGTTCCCGACACGAACATATTATCTACTATTTTTGCGGCAAAGTCCATCATGCTTATCAGTCTATAATGCGTTTTAAGGTACTTCAAGAGGTCATTATAGGTCAAACTGTTTAAGGTTTGTTAACGGCTAGCACACCCCACCATTCGCCCACGTCCCCCTTCCACGCTACAATACCCCTGAACCTGTGCTTATATACGCTTTAGCTGCCACCCGCCCGGGTGAAGGAGACACCATCCCCATGCCCATCAACACCCTGTTCAAACGCCACGCCCTGTATCGCCCCGACCAGTTGGCCCTTATTTTCGAGCAGCACCGCCTCACCCACCGCGACTTCAACGCCCGCGTCAACCGGCTATGCCATGCGCTGACCGGGCTTGGCTTGGAACGTGGCGACAAAATCGCCATGATTCTCAACAACTCGCTAGAAATGCTCGACCTCTATGCGGCGGTGTCAAAAACCGGGCTTGTCATCGTACCGCTGAGCCCCCTGCTGCGCGGCAATGGGCTGGCGAACCTGCTCAACGACTCCGACAGCGTGGCCGTCTTCACCATGCAGTCGATGGTCAAACACCTTGACCCTATCCGCGCCGAGTTGTTCAACGTGCCCGCCGACCGCTATTTTCTCATCGACGCCGACACCCTGCCCAACGGGTATCATGCCTACACTGAGCTGGTCGCCAATCAGCCCACCGCTGAGCCCCTCACCCTGCCCATCCGTGGCGAAGACCCCTACAACATCATCTACAGCAGCGGCACAACGGGGATGCCCAAGGGGATTATCCACACCCACGCCATCCGCGAAGCCTATTGCACCGGGTTCACGGCCTCGTATCGGATGCACCCCGAGTCTGTGATTTTGCATAGTGGCTCGCTGGTGTTTAATGGTGCGTTTTTGACCTTCATGCCGTGGTTTTACCTCGGCTGCACATACATTTTGCACCCCTATTTCGACGCGCAGAAGATGATCGACACCATCCCGGCGGAAGGCGTGACGCATATTATGCTCGTCCCGTCGCAGATCATTCAATTGATGCAACACGACACGTTCAACGCGCAGGACATGCCCTCTTTGGAGATGATTTGCACGGTTGGGGCCCCGTTGCATCTCGAACACAAGCAAGAATTGATTCGCCGCTTTCCCAACCAGCTTTATGAACTCTACGGTTTGACTGAAGGCTTCGTAACCATTCTTGACCGTGATGACTATCCGAATAAGACAGGTTCGGTTGGGGTGCCGCCGCCGCTGTATGAAATGCGCATTGTCAGCGAAGATGGGCAAGACCTGCCGCCGCGTGAAATTGGCGAGATCGTGGGCTATGGGCCCATCACCATGCCCGGCTACTACAAACGCCCCGACCTGACGCAAAACGCCCTCCGTGATGGGTGGCTGCATAGCGGCGATCTCGGTTATGTGGACGAAGACGGATTTTTGTATCTGGTGGACCGTAAGAAGGACATGATTATCTCTGGCGGGGTGAACGTTTATCCGCGTGACATTGAGGAGGTCGCCGTGCAGCACCCGGCTGTGGTTGAGGCGGCGGTCTTTGGCGTGCCAGATGATAAATGGGGCGAGACACCCGTCGCGGCGGTGGTTCTCAAAGCGGGGGAGGACATTGCGCCGGAAACGTTGGTGGCATGGATCAATGCGCGCCTTGAAGCCCGTTACCAGAAAGTCAGCGCCGTTAAAATTCTGGACACCTTTCCGCGTAGCGTGGCCGGCAAAACGCTGCGCCGCATCCTCCGCCGCGATTATGACGCGGGGTAAGGGGGCCGCTGGCACCTACCATCGCGATGTCTCTAACTGTCTTCAGCGGGGCGCAACTTGACGCGGTAGACCGTCATGCCGCCTTCTTCTTCCATATACACCGAAAAGTCCATGTCTTCGGGCTTGAAACGCTGTGCAATGCCCCAGATGTAGCCATAGGCTGCGAACCGTTCATAGGGACTGTTAAAGTAGATTTTCTGGGTGGTTTCGTCAACCTGTTCGAAGCGCCAGCCTTCTTCTTCTGGAATGTTTTTGTGGATTTGCTGGTAGATGTTGTGCAGCATACTCAGCGCCCCTTCAACGGTCTGGATTTCCGGCGGAAAGCCGATCGAAGCGATCGAATCCTTGCCAATGGCGACCAGCGCCCCACTAAACAGCCCTTCTTTTTCCACAATTTCGGACTGCATATCACAGACGGTTTGTTGTGGGTAAAACTCATCAGCGACCAATTTATCAAGCGCATATTTTTCGATCAGGTGTTCAAGCGATGAACCTTGCAGCACACCGTGATAGGGCATGAGTACGTTACCCATGGCCATCGAGTCAGATGAAGAGGGGGTGAATTTCCTGGCAACATAAGTCATGATGAAATCCTTTCCGTAATCAATAGGCGGTATATAGTGACCCTGATAGTCACAGTTTAAACGCTTTCTCACGTTTACCTTGACTATTCTAACTTCGTTCTAACATTTTAGGCAAGCCCCCCTGCCAGACGTGCCAGACATGCTGTTGCACGTCCCCACGCTGTCGCATAATGAATCCGCAGCCTTTTTCGCCCGCATAACACCTGGTTTACATTTAGCTGCTATGGTTGCCTCAATCAACCATTGTCATGCTTGAAGGAGCCACATCAACCTATGAAACGCTTATTCATTCCCTTGCTTATGGTCGCCGCCGGACTGGCACTGACCGCCGCGGCGCTGTTTGCCAGCAGCCCCGTCAACGCCAGCACCGACACCACCACCGCCGCCGGGCACTACCGCCCCCCATTGCACGGCACGCCCGACCCCAACGCCACCCCCAGCGTTGATGGCAGCGGTAGCACCATCGACAACCCGACCTACTATGCTGACATTGAACCCATCCTCGCGCAGAGCTGCATATCGTGCCATGTGGAAGGCGAAATCGGGCACGCTTTTTTCCCGATGGACAACGTGAGCGACATCACCGACCCCGACAACGCCGAATACATCGCCTTTGTGACCGGGATCGGGTATATGCCGCCGTGGCCGCCCGGGCCCGACTCGTTGCCGATGGCGCATGAACGCTCGTTGACCGAAGACGAAATCGCCATAATTGCACACTGGGCCGAAGACGGCGCACCCCTCGGTGACGAAGCCGACCGCAACCTCGACGCCATTCAAGCCGACGTGCCCGAAATCCGCGAAGACCTCGCGCTGCAACTGCCTGAATACACCCCCACAGGCGAAATTCTGGACGATTACCGCTGCTTCATGGTGGACCCCGGCTTCACAGAAGACACCTACATCACCGGGACGCAGCTTGTGCCCGGCAACCCCGAAATTGCACACCACGCCATTTATTTCCTCGCGGATGCGGCTATGGTTGCCGAGGCCGCCACGGTTGATGGCGCAGACGGCCTCCCCGGGTGGCCGTGCTATGGCGGGCCCAACCTCAACGGCAACGGTAATGGTGGCCGGGGGGAATTACGCGGCATTGATCAGGGTGCGTTGATCGCCGCGTTGAATGCACAGGGTGTTGACATCCCCACCTTGTTAGCTGACCTGCAAGCCTATCAGGAAGAAAACCCCAACGAACCGCCCGGTATGGGCAACCTTGTCCCCATTTTTGAAGCCAACGGCGTGGATGTGCAGCAGTTGATCATCGATTTGGACATCGACGTTGCCGACATGATCAGCAGCGGCATGGGTAGCTCACTGGGCGGCTGGGTGCCGGGTGCAGTGCCGGTTACGTCGCCCGACAACACCGGGCTATTGATCCCGGCCGGCTCTCAAATCGTCGTGCAGATGCACTACAACCTCTATACCACGCTCGGCAGCGACCAATCGACGTTGATCCTTGAAACTGAACCCTACAGCGACGACATCACCCCGATTCGCCCGCGCTCGCTGGTAGCCCCGGTTGAAATTCCGTGCCCCGAAGGCGTGGACAGCCCCGAATGTGACCGCGACCAGATCGAAGGCACCCAGACCTCGGACATGCTGCTGGTCTCGTGCAACCAGACGCTGGACACCTACGCCGACAACACGGCCGAAAATGCCTATAGTTATTGTGACTACCCGATCACCTTTGATGGGTGGTTGCTGAGCCTCGGCCCGCACATGCACGAACTCGGCAGTGCCAGCACCATCACGCTTAACCCCGGCACCGACGACGAACAGGTGTTGATTGACATCCCCGACTGGGATTTCCACTGGCAGGGGCAATACGACTTCGCCACCCCGGTCGAATTGCAACCCGGCGACACCATCCGCGTCGAATGCTGGTGGGACAACAGCGACGGTGAGCGCTATGTCGTCTGGGGCGAAGGCACGCAAGACGAAATGTGCTTCCATTTCACGCGCTTCTTGCCCCGTGAAGCAGGCGCAACGCTGGCCGATTACGGTTATGACATGCCCGGCGATGACATGAGCAGCATGGACGGGATGCACGACCACAGCGACCACGACCACAGCGACCACGACCACGGCGACCACGACCACGACCACGGCGACCACGACCACGACCACGGCGACCACGGCGACCACGATCACGAGCGCATGGTCGAAGTCAGTGAGGGCGCACCAGTGCCAGCAGTGGCATTGACCGTCACGCCAACCAATGCAGGCGGCTACTTCGTGCAGCTAGAGGTGGAAAACTTCGACTTTGCGCCCGAAGCGGTCGATGGGCCGCACGTCGAGGGGCAGGGCCACGCGCATCTCTACGTCAACGGCGAGAAAATCACGCGGCTATATAGCACGGAATATTATCTGGAAAGCCTGCCTGCGGGCGAGGTCGCCGTGCGGGTAACGCTCAACGCCAACGACCACGCGACCTATGCCCATAACGGGGAAATGATCGCAGATGAGGTCACGGTGCAGGTAGAATAACGCCGCATACCGGGTTCGCGATAATAGTTGCGCTGTAGGAGGGGTTGCCGTCTACGACGTCAATGCCTCCCCTACGGCACGTTTTCGGCTTGCCGATAGGGTTTTGTGGGGACTGTGTTGGCTTCCGAGGGAAGACAACCCTGTCCATTTTCGGTATTGTGATGACCCGAACCTGGTATTCCAGCGTGTAACACCAGTGCCGCCCCTCCAACCCCCTGTTATGAAGCCACCAGTACGTAGTGTAGGGCAGGACTAATGCAACCGCCCGCGAAATGAATGTCCTCCCGCCATCATCCAAACGCTGGATGTGACCTTGCAACAACCCCGCTGGTTAACACAGACATGCTTGTTGTGGTATAAGGGGGCATGCTACACTCTATGAACTCTATATTTTTTCCACTGCAACATAATTCATATTCAATTATTGTTTCAGCAGCGTGAGGTTTTTCGATGCACACACGGTATCGTATCTGGTTAACCCTTTTTTCGATCGTCGTGCTGGCGGGGGCAGTACGCTTTCTTAACCTTGGCTATAAGGACATGTGGTACGACGAGGCAGTTGTTGTCTGGATTGCAGAAGGTGATCTGACACAGACTATTGATAGAAACAATGAGTGGAATAGTGCCCCACCACTCTATGTAGTCATTGTGTCCGGGTTATATCAATTGAGCGCAGACAGCACACTATTGCGTCTGGCATCGGCTGTACCCTCTTTTCTAACGGTGGTGGCACTCTTTTTTTTATTGCGTGAATTTTTCTCCGATACAGTTGCGCTATTAACTGTCGGCTTATTTGCTATTGCACCAACAGCCTCACAATATGCGCAGGAGCTGCGCGAATATACGTTATCGGGTTTGATGACATGCCTGCTGCTGCTGTTCTTTATACGGTACCTACGCACCGGGCAGAGCGTGAGTCTTGGCTTACTGGCGGCAACGATGGCGGTGAGTATCTTTGCGCATTACGGGCTCGCGCTTGTGATCGCCGCCTTAAACTTGATTTTTCTGGCATATTGGTGGCAACGTGGTCGGCCCCGTTCGCAGCTTGCGGGTTGGGTGGCGGCGCAGGTTGTGGTCGTGCTGGCGGTAGTTGTTGTCACCGCTGTTGCACTCAGTGACCAATTTCGTGCGGATGGTTTTGCAAGTGAAGGGTATCTTGAAGACGCTTACTGGGATGGCACGCCGCGAGGGCTTGTGCAACTGTTGGGCTGGAATTCCTACTTGCTGGTGCGTTTCAGTTTTAACGCGGGGTGGTTGACGCTCAATGCAGGTCAACCGGCGGTGGTGTATGTTTTGACAGTGGGCGTCGGGTTGTTGGCTCTGCTGCTTCGGGCACGACATGAACCGTTGCCCCTTATGCTTTTGGTTACGCCTATCGCACTGACAATGGGCTTTGCCCTCTTTAGCTTGTTCCCCTATTCGGGTGGGCGTCAGAACTATTTTCTGTCGCCATTGGTGTACCTTGCTGCGGCCAGTGGGATTGAACTGAGTATACAGACCGCGCGTCGTTTTGTGCCACAGCCTGTCGTTGCGGGCACAATAGCGGTGGTAGCGGTCGTGGTGCTGCTAATGCTACCGGGTGCGCTCAAAACAGTCGATTATCTGCAAAGCGAAGGCCGCGCACCGATTGAACCGCTAGCAGCGTGGTATAACGCCGAGTCAACGACGGATGACGTGACAGTTGTACCGATGCAGGTCTACTATCCGCTACGCTTGCACACGCAGCATAACATCGACGCATGGTTGACTTCTGCACCACTGGACCCCGACACCTGGCCGGGGAATACCCCGAACGGACAACCAATGCGGCGGGTCTGGGTGCTGTGCCAGGAGACGTGCGCCGCTGAATGGGAGTCTGTGTTGGGTGCAACCCATACTCGTGCGGAACTACGCCAGACCACCAACTCTGAAGATAAGATCGTTTATACCTTCGCACTCTATACGCCACGAACGACGGTGAGCGCACCGTAAGTGACGAGCGAGGGTGCGCCGCCCACCACAACCACGAGTAGTTCACCACACAGGAGAACCCCATGCCCGAAACCATCACCATCAGCCGAGATGCACGCGGCGTCCCCCACATTCAAGCCCAAACCGAGCGCGGGGCCATCTATGCGCAGGGTTATGTGCAAGCCGTGGACCGTTTGCCCTCTGTGTATGTTGGGTATCACATGGTCGCCGGGACGCTGGACGAGGCCTATATTCTGGACGTGGACGCTGTAATCGGGTCGCTGGCGCTCTACGATTCAATCAACCGGGCCTACAATCTGTGTGCTGACGTGTCGCTTTTGCCCGCTGACGACCGCGACCTGTTGCACGCCTTCATTGACGGCCTCAACGCGGGGATTGCAGCCAGCCGCGACCGCTGGGGCCCGGATGTGATGACCAAACACATTGCCCCCACGCCGCAACTCGCGCTGCAACTCGCGCAAGCCGTGACGTTCCCCTTCATTATGGATCAGGCCCTGCCACGCATCAACGAGCCGCCCGCGACGCCGCCTTTAGCGTGGCAACTGGCCTCGAACGCCTGGGCCGTGCGCCCCGACCGCACCGCCGACGGTAGCACGCTCCTCCTCACCGACCCGCATGTGATCTACTCGGCGGATTGGCTCCTGCATGAGGTTGAGTTGCGCGGCGGAGATTTGCACGTCTACGGCTTTCAGCACCCCGGCACGCCTTATGTGCATTTTGGGCATACACCACACGTCGCGTGGGGCTTCACGGCCGGGGGGGCGAAAGTCGTCAATGTAGAACAACGCCGCCAACCACCACCACAACGCGGTGCAGCGCAGGTTCGCACGGTCAATGGGCAGGACGAAAACGCGAATCCGGCCGTGTTTCATGTCCGCACGACCTATGATGGGGTGCCCTTTGACCATATCGCGCCGCTGCGCAAGCTGGCCCACGCCCGCACCATCGACGACGTGAAAAGCGTGATTGCGCGCAACCAGTTCGGCCCGTGGAATATGATCGCCGCAGACAGCGCCGGGAACATCCACTATAGCATTGTCGGGCGCGTGCCCATCAACGGCGACGTCTCTAAAGGCATCCACCCCGCCGCTGAGTTGCCGCAGGTGACGAATCCGCCGGCCGGGTGGCTCATGCATACCAACTGTTCGCCGTGGAACGTCACCCCCGGCAGCCCCCTCACCCGCGCAACCTACCCCGACTACATGCTATTCACCACGCCACCGGCCAGCGATGATGGCAACAACCCCCGCGGCCGTGATTTGCACAAAAGGCTGCTGAACCATGCACGGATGACGCTTGACGATGCGCAGGCCATCGCCATGTCGGTTGATCTCTCTGAAGCGGAGCCGTTGCTGCGCTGGCTACTGACTTTTGACCGCAAAGACGTCCTACACGCTGTTGTCAAAGGTGTGTGGTTGTTGAAGTCGCTGCACCCCAACATGCTGGCGACACCAGCGGTATACCGTGACCTCAACGGACTCTCACTGTTGATCGAGACGTATCTGTACATGGTGCAGGACAACGAATTCGACGCGGTGATGAATGCGTTGTTGCGTGGGGAGATGCCAACCGCCGGGTATGCATCGCTTGATGCGGCAGTGGCCAACATTGACGATTATTTCGCAGGCGAGCAAGACGTCCCCTACAGCGATTATTTGCGGCTGGTACGTGGCAAGAAAGCCCTGCCGGTTGTTGGTGCCCCAAATTTTTGCCAGCGCATTGTGGCCAACGTAACAGGCAGTGAGGTTGAAGCCACCAACGCCGCAGTCGATATCCCGTTCCACCAGCGCATTGACTATGGGCAGGTGTGCCCGCTGCTGGTCGCGTTTACGCCGCACGGGGTCCGCAGCTTCGCCGTGGTGCCGTTTGGCCAGTCAGATGACCCCAGCAGCCCGCACTATGATGACCAGATGGAGACATTTGCCGCCGCGAAATTCTACGAGACGGGATTTGCAACGCCGGATTCTGGCCGTACAATAGAGACGATTGAAATGGCGTGAGGATTTGCCCCATCTACACCGCAAAAACATCAAAGGAAATGCCGAATGCCCGCCAAAATTGTCGTCGTTGGCAGTTATAACATTGATTTTATCTTTCAGGTCGAAGCCTTCCCCCGCCCCGGCGAAACCGTCGGCTCAGAGTCGTTGATGCGCTATCATGGTGGCAAAGGCTCTAACCATGCTATCGCCGCTGCACGACTCGGCGCGGACGTGACGCTGATTGCCTGTGTCGGCAATGATGGCTTTGGTATTGAAGCTGTCAACCTGTGGCGCAACGAAGGCATTGACACCCACTACATCATGCGCGACACCGACCGCCCGACCGGGACTGCCTCTATTTATGTTACGCCGGACGGGGAAAATATGATCTCGCTGGCGCTGGGAGCCAACAAAAGCCTGTTGCCGCAACACGTTGAAGCCGCCGCCGAGGCCATCGCCACTGCGGACATCGTGATCACCGTGTTAGAGGTGCCCTTGCCGACCGTCTACACCACCCTGCACCTCGCCCGTCGCCAGCGTACGCGCTCAATTCTCAACCCCTCGCCGGCCCGCTACGCCAGCATGGAATTGATGGCCTATGCCGATATTGTGACGCCCAACGAGCTTGAACTCGAAGCGATCTATGGCCAAGAATTGGTGCTGGGGGAAGGCGCGGAATATATGCTCGCCTCTGAGTCGCAGGTGATTGTCACGACGATGGGGGCACAGGGTTCGCGCTGGATCAAACGCAATGGCACGATGGGCATTCCAGCCTATATGGTTGATAGCATTGACACCACCGCCGCCGGGGATTGTTTCGGTGGTGCGCTGGCCGTGTCCCTTGCGGAAGGGATGGCCCTCAGTGATGCCTTGCGCTTCGCCAATGCGGCCGCAGCGATTTCGACCACCCGGCGCGGCGCGGCACGTGCTATGCCAGACCGGGCCACCGTAGACGACTTCATTGAACGCAATTTGTGGGAGTGAGCGCGAGTTCTCACTAACGCTTGTTGATAATTTACGTCGGCGACCATGCGCTAATTGATCCGGCCCTTGCGTCCGACGTTGTATAACACCTGTAAGCGGCAGCCACGTTCGCGTGGGTCGTTGGGGTCTTGTGAATACTGGTTGACACGTGGTTCGCGCTTTTCCATTGATGACCAGCCCATCAACACCTTCAAGCGGACGCTCCCACCATAGATGGCTTCTTGCAGCGCATCCTGGACGACGGTGGCGCGGTCATCGGCAAGGTAGGCGTTGGCCCGTAATTGGTCCTGGGCGTCGTTGCCGCTGGGTTTGTCCACGTGTTCAGATGCTTTTGGCTCCTCATAACGCCGTGATGCCATCCCCTGAATCTGAATCTTGAAGGTGTCGTTGGGGTAGGCCTGCGCGTGGTCTTCCAACCGACGCACGATGTCAGCGATAGACGCGGCGTCTTCTGGCCCAAGCTCAGCCTCATCGGTCTTGAAATAGATGTAGGCGTGCAAATAGGGCTGCCAATCGTAGTCAGTGTCGTTTTGTTGAATAGGCTCCATCGGGATATCTTGTAGCGCGTTCGTCTGTTTCGCTTCGCCGCTGCTTTTGACCCAACCAAAGCCAATGTCCGTTCCGGCCCCGACGCTGATCTGGTCAGTGCCCGTTGTTACAGACCGACCACTGCTATCGAACTTGACCTCACCGATGTAGATTTCACCGACCAGGGTTTGTGTTTGGCCGGCGGCCTGCACATCAACCGATGACGTTTGTACAGAGGCCATCTCGAAATATTCGGGTGCATAGTAGCGATAGGTTTGCGCTGTGGCCACGCTGAGGTTCTTCTCGCGGCTGCCCTGTTCGCGGTTGATGTCTATCGGTGCGCCAACCCCGCCCCCCGCACTTGCTGAGAACGACCCTGACTGTAATTCCAATTCCCATGTCGTGCCGTTGGGCCCTTCGTAATACAACCGCAACCGGGCTTCTTCAGCGCCGAGGTCAAACTCACCGACACCGCCCCCAGCCGACACTGCATCTTCCACCACGAGGATATAGCGATGGGCATAGACGGGGATTTCACCGAGCCCGGTTGCATTGGCCATCGACTGACCGACGTTACCATGAAAGGTTCGGATTTCGCGCATGAATTGTTGCACACGGCCGCGCCCTAAAATTTCATGGAAGCGATCCTGCGCGTAGGTATGGTTGCGGAAGGAGATCAAGTAGGTTTGCACGCCTTCCGTTGTGACAAATTTGGTCGGGATGCTGTTAAAGGCTTTAACCATTTTCTCGTAATAAAAATCAATGGCGCGGGGATCGTATTCATCATAGCGCCCGGTGTTGCGATATTCCTCCCACGACAGAATGTGGTCACGGATGGCGGGCGCATAGTTCACGATCACGTTTTCTTGTTGTGCATTCAGGCGGGCATAGGCGCTCGGTTTCACCTTGTTGGTGGCTTGTTGCACGTCGGGGTTTTGCGTGGCGTCCTCTGACTGGCGCTGCACCTGCTGAATGCGCCGACGGGTGGCACGGTTACCCTGCAGGCGTTGTAGTTGCAGCGCTGCGTGGTGTTGCAGGTGGGTAGGGTGTCCGCGGTGCCCGGTGATGGTGGGGGTTCCAGCGCCGCCCATTGCCAGCAGGCCGGGGGGTCGGGTGCTGGCTGCGTGAGTGTCGGGTGTCGTGTCGGTGTCGGGTTGCTTGTTAGTGTGGTCGGGTTTGGTCGGTTCTGGGGAGTGGACTGGTTCTGGCATATTACATTCCCAAAGGTTGACGAACAGACTGCACTTTTATCCTAACAGAAGGCTGTAGAATGGGCAAACAAAAACGCTGTTGTCGTACAATCACTAATTGTACATTAAATAGTTATTTATTAATGCTGTGCGTTTCGCATTCTGAGTTGCTACCAAGTCCTCGCGCCAGACCCCACAGCGCAGCAACATCGGAGCGTCACATCGGTCGTTCCCCATATGGGCCGCTTGTTGATGGGTTTGGCAGTAGGGAAGCACCGATGTGTGCCGCCACGATTCTGTAAACCCTATCCGCATGCGGGGGCGCAGTACACCGCGTTCCGCACAACCACGCAATACCGCTGGCCTTTCCCGACATCCGCTCACGGCAGCGCATTCGATGGATCGCAAGGGTAGTGGTGCAGATTGACTGTCAACGGTGCCAGCGCCCTCTAGATGAAAACTTGCCTGGCACGCCCCCCACCGAGTACACCTCATGCTATACTGAGCTTGTAAAGTCATGCTCATCTAGCGAATTAGAGAGGATTCACCCTTATGCGACGTTTTTGCCTCGGTTTTGCCCTGCTGCCAGCATTGCTATTTCTGGCGCTTATCGCTGGTTTTTTCATCTTCTCCTTCTTCACCATTTCTCAGGGCGATGTTCAGCCGGTCCCACCGCCCAACGTTGAACGCGAAGGCCCCGTCGGCCCGGCGACCATCCAGTTACCACCCGACGTGCTGACCGCCACGGCTGTCATTGAAGACCAAACTGGTGCAGACATCATTGAGCAGGCCACAGCCGCCGCAGAACCGGACACCAGCGACAACACGCCCGCAGATGCTGGCCCGGCACCGACTGCCACGCCTGTGCAGTAAGGGTTCTGGACGGGCAGCGGAACGTCCCGTGCAGATTACGTTACGGGATTTTGGCGATCAAATGGCGGTTTGCGACTGTTTCCCCGGTGCTAATGGTTTGTGATGATTGCATTGGTATCACCGGAACCATTTGCGCCCCCAGACAGACCGTTTGTCACACACGGTAGGGTTATGGTAAGGTCAAACGCAAGCACGGTATGGCAACCCGATCCGCTGCGTGAGCGCCCTTCAGGGCTGTTCACGCACAAGACTTGCATAGCCTCGTCGTTTACGGCGGGGGGAAAAGGGCCCCGCACTGAAGTACGGGGCTAGCATGGTGTGGGGGTCAGACAGGACTGAAGTCCGCCTGACCGAGGGCGCTCTCAAGTCGGGCGAACGCACAAGCCTGACGGCCGCGCGTGCGGTGGATAGTCGATGGCCACATGCTGTCTGCGTTTCAGATTATCCCAACCCTACAGCGTGTGACCGATGAATGACACGATGCCTGCACGCCTCATCACCCTCAACTGGGACAGCTTCGCGCTGTTGCGCCAGCTCTACGGCTTGCGGGCCGACGGGCGGCTCGACACCAGCTTTCAGGTTGCCAGCTTCATCTTTGACAATCAGCATTACCTCTTCGTAGAAGGCGAACGCTACTGCGCAGTTTCGGCTACGGCGCTGCACGAACTCAACGAGCAAGCCTTCACCAGCAGCGGCGAAACCCTGCGCGAACGAATGCAAAAGACGCTCTATGCCAATCGACGCGACCGCTATCTGCTCCACGAGTGGGAAGCATGTGACCACTTTTTCGCGCAGCCACCCATCCGCCAGCTAAGCACCCTCACGTGGGAGGCGCTGCACCCCATCATCACGCGCGATGTCAGCATAGAGGCGTTATGTGTCGCGCTCGGTGAAGTGGCCGACCAACCCGGCAGCGTCCAACGGCGGCGCGTCGGTACCTTGCTGGGGGCGCTGACGCCTTATGTGCATCAAGAGCCGCGTGCGGTCGGGGTGGCGTTGCGCTTCGCGGGTGGCTTCCTTGCTAACGATTGGCTCTAAACGGAGAACCGAATGCCTATCCCCATCATTTCATCAGACAACTGCACCGCCCTCCAATCGCTCTACGACATTGAACTGGGCTGGACCACGCACCTCGCCTGGTCGCCGCGCATCGCGCAATTGGCAGCCAGCAGTGCGCAGGGCATCTTTTTGTACACATTCAGTGCGCAGGGCATCGTCCGCAGCCAACTCCCCGGCGACGATGAACTCTGGCGAAGCGTGACCTATGCGCCAGATGGCTTCTGGGTGGTTGGCGGTGCTGACGAAGGCCGCATTCAGCGCTGGCGCGTCGAACCCCAACAACCGCGTGATGTCGTGCAACACACCGTCACCGCCGATGTGGGCGCGGTGCATGTCTTGTGGGACCATACCCTACTGCTGACCGCCGGCCCGCACATTCTCTGCTTTCCCCCCAACGCCGACGCCACCAGCACCCCGACCCCACTCACGACCGGGGATGACGACAAAACCGCCATCGCCAGCAGCACCGCCGGGCCGCAGCATCTCGTCGCCGCAACGGGGTGGGACGGACATATTTACGTCTGGCGCGGGGATATTGTCGCTATGCCCGAACGCTGGAAACGCCACACCGACCGCGTGAATGCCCTCGCTTTCAGCCCAAACGCGCAATGGCTGGCTTCGGTCGGGCGTGATGGTGCAATTGTGTTGTGGGATGTCGCGGCGGGCACAGTCAAGGTGCAGCGCAACGGCCACGCCCCCTACCCGGTAGACAGCGTGGGTTTTTCGCCAGACGGTCGTCTGCTGGCGACGGGTGGCCGCGATCATGTCTGTCGGTTGTGGGACGCCGAAACGCTCAGCCCCCTTGCGGCGTTAGAAGCACACACCAAGCCCGTCATTGCGCTGGCGTGGCGTCCGGACGGCAGAATGGTGGCCACCGGCAGCGGCGATCATCACATTCGGTTATGGAGTGTGGGCCACGATCGCCTGTAGGATGCGGGTGCAAAACGCAACAATGCCCTTTTCCTCCGCGCTGTAGGTGCCGATGTCGGGAAACGGTCACGGTCAAGCGGACTTATGATTCTGGTAATTTTTAACAGGGTAATGTCCATCATCCCATTGCGTCAGCGCCCTTCAGGGCTGTTCACGCACGAGACTTGCATAGCCCCGTCCTTCAGTGCAGGGAAGCTATATCCTGTGCTTAACCTGAGCGCTGCGCCACGACGGGCAACGCCAGCCAGAACGTTGACCCCACGCCCTCCTCACTGGTGAAATGCAACGCGCCGTTGTGCAGAACCGCGATGCGCTGCGCAATTGGCAAGCCCAGACCCAAACCCGGTGTCGAATGCGCCTTGTCCGAACGCCAGAAGGTGTTGAAAATATAGGGCTGGTCTTCAAGCGCAATCCCCGGGCCCGTGTCTTTCACCGCGATTTCAACCGTAGCGTCCACCACCTGCGCCGCCAGCACAATCGGCGACGTCCCCTCCCCGGCATAACGATGCGCGTTGTTTATCAGGGCCAGCAGGGCCTCTTGCAGCAGGTTGGCGTTCGCGAGTGTTGTCGGCAAGGGCTCTGCAATTGACAGGTTAACATGCGGGCCATACTGTGTGCGGGCCATGTCATGCACCTGGCGCACCAGGCTATCGAGATCAACCGTTGCCAGCGTAATCTGTCCGCTATTGAGACGTACCATCTTCAGCATCCCGTCAATCAAGCGCCGCATATGGTCGATCTGATCGTCAATATCACGGCCCGCCAGTTCGCGCTGGTCACCGTGCGGACTCATCAGCAGCATATAGGCCGAGGTGCTGATCGTCGAAAGCGGGGTGCGGAACTCGTGGGCGGCATCCCGAATGAAATCAGCCAGCAGCCGCAACCGCTCTTTTTCGAGCGCCAGCCGCAAGCGTTCCTGCTCGTGGCGTTTGCGGGCGGTGATGTCTGAAAACGTGACGACGACGCCCTCAGCAGCCAGGCCATACTGCAAACGGCGCGAGTTTATCAAAATCCACGTGGTTTCGGTGACGCCATCAGTCACCTTGAGTCCCATGACGACGGCTGTTTGCGGTTCGCCCGTGCGGAGTGTCACCATCGCCGGGTGCTGCTCACCAGGGAAAGGGCTGCCGTCTTCATAGATCGCGTTCCAATACGCATCATGAGAGGTGCGCCCAATAATATCATCGATTGAGAGCCGAAGAATGCTGGCGGCAGCAGGGTTCGCGGCGGTGATATGCCCGTCGCTGGCATGGACGACCACCCCATCGGACATCGTCTCGAAGATGCTGCGGTACTTGGCTTCGCTCTCGCGCAGGGCCTGTTCCAACCATTTAGCCTCAGTAACGTCCACCATTGCGCCGAGAATTTCACGCGCACGCCCATCCTCGGTACGGTTGAAGATGCAGCCCTGATCTTGTAGCCAGCGCCATGACCCGTCTTTGTGCTTGATGCGATAAACCAAGTACCAGTTCTGGGTGTTGTCATAGTCGGGGTCGTCCAGCATAGCGATATTGTCACACACCTGTTGCACGTCGTCGGGATGAATCAAGGCAGGGATAGCATTTTCACCGAAGGCTTTCAATTCCTGTGGTGTATAACCCAACATTTTTGTCAGCGCGTGATTGCTATAAACGTTGCTGTTTTCGATTACATCATAGATATAAATGAAGCTCGGCGCAGTGTTGACAACCGCTTCCAGAAAGCGTTGCGTCTCGTGCAGGCGTTGCTCAGCTTCTTTCCGCTCGGAAATATCACGCGAGACGGCCAGAATCTGCACGACATTGCCATCGTCGTCCAGAATCGGCTTGGCATAGGCCGACACCCACAGGTAGGTATCGTCGCCGCGTCGATAGCGCAGTTCTTCACGGGCAATGCTGGCCCCGTTGAGCACCTTCAGTGTCAATTGGGCGGCTTTTTCACGGTAGTCAGGGTGAATGATGGTGCGCGGGTCGGTGCCGGGTGGCAAATACAGCAGGCGCTTAACGCTCGGATTGGAGTAGATTGACGTGCCATCCGGCTTATGTACCGCGATTATGTCGTCGCTTTCTTCCGTCATCATACGGAACAGCGCTTCATTGCGGGCCAGTTCCTCGCGTTGTTGGACGCGCTCCGTGACATCATCCTGCACACCCAGAAAATAGGCCAGTTCGCCATTGGCATCATACAACGGCGTAATGCGAATTTCGTTATAGAACAGCGTGCCATCTTTACGATAATTGCGCACGGTGGCGGTGCAGCCTGTTTGGCTGTCAAGTGCAGTGCGGATGATCTCCAGACCGGGTTGGTCGGTGTCGTCGCCCTGCAAAAAGCGCGGGTTGCGGCCCTGCACCTCGGCCAGCGTATAGCCCGTGTCGCGGGTGAAGGTCTCGTTGACATAAACAATGGGGTGATCATCGGCGCGAGCGTCAACAAGGATGGTAGAAAAGGGGTTAGCGTCGATAATTTGACGTTCAAAGCTGTTTCTGGCGGGTGCCGCTAAAGGATTGACCATATCGTAACATCCGTTCACTCAAACAAATACGCGCAATACTTAAATAACCCCTTATTTTTATTTTAAACCATTTTCAGTCATCTGCAACCGCATTCGTCGCAGGACTTTTGCAAAGTCACGTCATCTTTTGGTTCTCGGACGGGCCGTTTGTCACACGCTGTAGGGGTATGGTAAGGTCAAACGCAAGCGCGGTATGGCAACACGATCCGCTGCGTGAGCGCCCTTCAGGGCTGTTCACGCACAACACTTGCATAGCCCC
>DAOTTU010000014.1:0-8124 GCA_034437655.1 Anaerolineae bacterium | reverse complement strand
ACGCACAGCTTGTCCGTGATGGGGCCGCGCTCAGCCGTACCGAGGAAAAACTGGTCGAAATGACCAACGGCTGCATCTGCTGCACACTGCGCGAAGACCTGCTGCAAGAGGTCGCACGGCTGGCGGGTGATGTTCATACACCAGAGACGGAAGAATACGGCATCCGCAGTTTTGCCTATCGTCAACGGCGACCCTTCCATCCAGAACGCTTGTATCGAGCCATCACTGAAGACGAGATGCTGGACGGGGCGGGCGGCATTGGAAGTGTTCGAGAGCTTGCTGGTGGGGTTGACGTGCTTCGCCGATGGCAGTCGGTTATGGCATCCACCGCCACTAACGGAGAATCAGGCTTTACTTTGGGAGGCGCTTGACCTCCCACGGCTCCTCGACTGGCTGAACAACAACTGCGGAACATAAGCTAAGAGGCTTGCCGAGATGGTTCGTCCGAATCGCGCCATTACCACCTACACCCTGCTCTGACATTTCGCTGGACAAGCCCTACCGAGGAATCTACACCCGTTGCGGGCGACTTCGAGGTCACAGCCTACATTGACGGTCTGGACGACGCGCAGCAATCCATCTTCCGCTACCGTGTTACCAACACTGGCAGCACGGTGCCATCGGGCATTTCCGTGCGGGCATGAAGTAAGTACGGGCAGGCTGGCAAGCGCTGCTTGCATGATGAAGCAGTACAGCCCCCCGCCTGCGTAGTGGCAACCTAAAAAGCGGATTCCACAGGGGATCCGCTTTGGGGTTGGGGTTAGGCGATGTGCGTAGCGAAGTATCTAGAATTCGGGACGGTGTGGGTCAACCAGCACACCCGCCTCACCCCGGAAATGCCGCACGGCGGTTACAAGCAGTCCGGGTATGGCAGGAATATGTCTATCTATGTGGTTGGGCAATACACGAACATCAAAGATATGCTGGTCAAGCTGTAAGGGGAACATCAGGCGGACGGTATGATTCGCAGTCTGTTCACGTATCCGTGAGAAGGGTTCGGTCGCGGTGGCAGCGGGCGCAGCAGGCTGCGTCCCTACGGGTCACGGTGGGTGTGTAGGGACAATGCCTGCGTTGTCCGCCGCAGAGAATTACGGCAAGGTGAATAGTTACTGTCTACGGGCTGAGCCTGACTTTCATCGTGCAAACGAACTGAGCCAGACTCAGGAAGAATCAGCGTTAGGATAAATCCGGCAGAACAGTGATTTCGGCTTCAGTATCCGGGTTCAGGTCGTTATTTGGATCGGTCACGAAACCTGCCGGGAAAGACACACTCACGGGCAGGCCTTCAACATCCAGGCACAGGTCGTGATTGTTGTCACCATCGTGCAGGTTACCCAGCGCGAAGGGCACCACTTCTTCAGTACTGCCATCCTCAGCTTCAATCGTCACCGTGTACTGCTCACGCTCTACGTCATCCACTTCTAAATTGTCGAGTTTGGTGATACCGCCATTCCACCGGACGCGCACAATTTGCAGCGTGCCCTCCGTTGGGCAGTTGTCGCCAACTGTAAGCTGGCCCTCACGTTCCGGAATCCACAGGCGTTCCGGCAGTAGCTCGGCAGTGACAATGGATGGGCCGTCTACCAGCGGAATCACCCCAACCGATGCGCCGTTGAAGTCTACAGCGCCCGTCTCAGCCGTAGACAGCAGTTCCCCGACAACCACAACCTCTACGGGTTCATCATCAATGGCCGACCCAAACTCCCCGACAAGCAGTGCAGTGCGGTTTTCGCCTTCATCAATGGCCGGGGCAAGGATGGCGCAAATCGGCGTGGAAAGGGTTCCCTCGGCGGAGGTCACGGCGAAGTCTTCCGGGTCCAGGGTTTCTGCGTCAATGGGATGCGTGAAGATGACGGGCATACCATCTTCCCCACCGGGGTTATCACAGAATGGTGGTGTGGGGGGGATCTGGTTATCGAGGCCGTAGAAGGCCGTGAGGAGCATCGGCTCAACGTCCCAGTACGGGTCCACCTCAATGGGTTCAGCAGTGGCGTCTGTTTCCTGTGCACTGACGGGAGCAAGGGTAAAAACGAGCAGGGCAGCTACGAGGCCCATCAGGAGCGTGGTGAAGCGCGACAGATTAGAGAGTTTAGTCCACATCTTTGTTTTTTCCTTTTGGTGTATGTATTGAATGTCGGGTTTGAGTATAGAGACGCTTTGACGCCCACCGTTTTGGGGCAGCGGGGAATGTGTTAGCTTTGCGTCAGGGATTCTTTCAGTTCGTCCAGGTTGTCTGCCAAACCCCTTACCCTAAACGCCAGGATGATTTGGATCACACCGGCGACGGCTGCATAGAAGGCTGTCAGGAACAGCAGCACGTCAATGGTCTCAATCGGAAAGCGGACCAGCAGCACACCAAACAGCACCGATAGAATGCCGTTGACGGCCAGCAACCACTCGCCCTCGATTTCCCTGCGAAGCTGAATTGCGGCGATCACCTGAACGATGCCGCCCACGACGGACCAGACCGCCACAATGTAGACCATGATGGTGACGGTCAACGCGCCAAACAGCAGCGGATTACCCAGGGCGACCAGCCCGGCGATTACGCTGACGACGCCCCACAGCAGCACCAGAAACCACTGGCCCTCACGGCGCGTAAGCGACCCCGCAATTGTTGAAATGCCGTCCGCCAGCGTATAAATAGCGAACACGATGACATAGGCCGCCAACGTTAATTGAGGTTGGAACAGGAGAAGGAGCGCGAATAGGATGGCTGCAATACCGCGCAGCAGCAGCATCCACCATGCTGTTTTGAGAAGTTGTACCATCATTTTGAGACCGTACCTTTCGTGTTTACTGTTCGGATGAAGGAATCGCTGTCGCTCGCAACATAAATCACGATATCAAACACTGGTCTAACCGTAACCACAGTCGTAAGGCCATCAAAGGAATTTTTACTGTGCTATGTTCCTCCACTATTTTTTCGCTGAACGTGTTGAAAGCGCTTTCCACACATCTTATATACTGTAGAAAATAGACTGTCAAACGATTTTAGAGAAGCGGAACAAAAACAGAAAAATGTACCACATCAAAGACGATCCACGTGCTATTCGCTCCGCAGAGATGCTCTATGATGGGCTGGTAACGCTCATGGCGGAGATGCCCTTTCACACCATCAAGGTGAAAGATTTGGTAGAGGCATCACACGTGGGACGAACAACGTTCTATCGCCACTTCGACACAATTGAGGATGTCCTGCGGCTGCGCAGCGATCAGGTCTTCGAGGATATGATTCAACACATCATTGCCTACGTCGAAGAACACGGCAATGCGTCGCGTGTGATCCTGCTGAAGCCCGTTTTGCGCTATTTCTTTGTGCATTCCGAAATAATTGAACTACTGTTGCAGGCAGATCGGCTGGATATTGCGATGGCGTCATTTCACCGGGCAGTGGTGCCCTATAAGGCAGGAGCAGCAGCCTATTATGGTGAAATTGATGAAGGCTATATCGAATTCGGTGTCACGCTGCGGATTGGCATGGTTACGAATATTCTGGTGCAATGGATCGAAACGGGGAAACAGCAGCCGCCCGATGAACTCGCTGAGATACTCAACACGATGATCAAAGACATGGTCACGCTGGATCAACTTCTATAGACCATCGCGGGCAGTTGTATGTGACTGCCCGTTGAACCAGATGAGTGGCATTGTTGTACTGCTGAAGACGGGATGACCCAACAAAAAAGCGGATTCCGTGTGGAAATCCGCTCACTTTTTCCGCCGCTAAGATGCAAACCCATTCTTTTCCGGCGTTACGGTGCAATTCACAAATTCACATAACCCTGCGTTATGCTCTGTCGCATTGCTTCAGCAGCTCCCCGCCAACCTATATGTTTCGATTGTTTGAAGCCCGAATCGCCTCAGGTGTTTGACCGGTCCATGCGCGAAATGCACGGAAGAAAGACCTTGTTTCTTCATACCCCAACAAAAACGCAATTTGTTGACTGGAGTAGTCCGATTTAAGCAGATAGTGATATGCCATTTCCTGCCGCAGTTGGCTCAATATCTGCTGGAAGCTCGTCCCCTCGTCGCGCAGGCGACGCTGAAGTGTCCTGGGACTTACAGATAGCTTTGCGGCGACATCATCAATTGAGGTTTGTCCGCTTGCTAGCATTTCGTTGAGGCAGGCACGCACCTGTGTACTCGTCTGGTCTGCATTTGTGACGTCTGCTATCCGCTTTTGCAGCTCCGGCTCAAAAACCGACCACAGCGCCGGGTTGGGGGATAGAAAGGGTCTTTGGGCGTCTTCGGCAGAGAACACAATGCTGTTGCGATCGCCCTTCCGTATAGGTACGCCGAAGTATGCCTCGTATTGCTCAAGTGCTGATAGATTTACCGTAGCAGAGATTGAGAGCGGAACAATGTGCTCCCGCGTGGCTGCACGCGCCACCTTTACTAAATATAGCAAATTATAAAGAACCAGAATGCGCGGTAACGGTGAATACCCTTCCTGTTGGCTGATCGTAATGACAGTTTGATCCGTAGTCCTGTTTACGATAAGCTTGGCAGGATCCGCAATCGGCTGATACGTCGCAATGCGTTTTGCCGCCGTGTTCAGGTCCGGGCTGCACAGGCAGGCGAACGTGACCGGTCTGAAGGCATCCAGTGTCATCGCCTCCATGTAACGCAGTAACAGTGTGGGGTCATTGGCTTTAAGCTCATCTATGGCGATGACAATGCGGTAAATCTCATCCCCGGTTGCTGTAGGCGGCTGCTGTTGGAATAGGTCCGTCGGAAGTCCGGCGTGTCGTAACACGTCCTGTTCTGACAGCCCAAATAACTGCAACGGGAGTTGCCAGAAGCCTTCTAGAATGTACTTGTATTCTCTGCCTGTCATGTCCACAACTCTTGAGCTAATCGACCAAGCACCGCCTGATCGATCTACACCAGATTGTCGATCAGGCAGTGTGTGGGGACTTATTCTTTTTTGCGATAATCTCAGCCATAATGCTGAGTGCGATTTCTTCGGGTGTTTTCGAACCAATCGACAGACCAACAGGTGTGTGTAACCGTGCGAGTTGTTCGTCCGAAACACCTTTTTCACGCAATCGCGCTGTGCGATCTTTGTGCGAACGCTTACTGCTCATCACGCCGATGTATGGAATGTCGGTTTCCAGCGCGGCAAGCAGTGCCGGATCGTCAATCTTGGGATCGTGTGCCAGCACTGCCATATAGGTGTGCTGGTCTAGCTTGAGCGTGTCCAGCACATCATCGGGATACTGGTGCATGATCCTGTCCACCTGTGGAAAGCGCTCCGATGAAGCAAAAGCCGGACGCGGGTCCACGAGGGTGACACGAAAACCAAGTAACTTTGCCATTGTGTGCAATGGCATGGCAACATGCGTGCCGCCGATGATGACCAGATGCGGTGGTGGCATGTGAGCATCAACGAAGATCACGCAGTCCGATGTCTGAATCTCTTGAGATTCCGTTAATCCTGAAGCAAGGCGTGCCCACTCCAGTACCATCTCCGTTGGGACATTTGCGGTCTGATAGATCGGTGTTGTGTTGCTGTCGAACAGCACTTTTTCACCAACCCACTCGCCCTCAATCGCTGTGACTGTGTAAGCGGCATCATAGTCACGGACGAACGGCTCCAAGCAGGCCCACCACTGCTTATCCAGCGGCTCTACGAACACGCGAATTTGCCCGCCACAGCTTAACCCGACGGCTATGACATCATCGTCAGATAGGCCATATTCCAGCAGGTGACCCCTGCCTGCCGCAAATGACAGAAGCCCCTCTTCCATGACAGCGTCCTCAATGCACCCGCTACTGACAGAACCAATCATAGCGTAGTCTGCCTTAAACGCCAACTTAGCGCCCGCCCGACGGGGTGCAGACCCCCATGTCGTTGTGACAGTGGCAATACCAACCTGCTCGTTAGCACGCGTCCATGTGCTGACGGTGTCTAGTATATCTTGCATGGGTACCCTTCAAATCATATGGGTTGTGTGAGCACAACAAAAGCCAGGGCATGGTACCCCATGCCCCTTGTGTATTCGAGATAGGGGGCAAGCTGCCCCCACGATAAACGTTGATCTAGCCTTCGCCATGCCAGATGCGGTTGTAGGCACGTTGCAGCGTATCAAATACTGTGCCGTAGATGAGTTTGACCTTGTAACCGGTTTGCGGCAGCGGATTCGCGCCTTCAGTGGCAATCTCGGCGGCTGCGGCGAAGGTGTCATCCGTTGCAGGCTTGCCCACGAGATACTCATCCACTTTTGGCAGCAGCAGCGGAACCGGGGCCACGCCACCCATTGCAATCCGCGCAAAAGTGATCTGGTTATTGCTTTCGTCTACCACTAGCCGAACGTTCACCTCCACCAGCGCCCATTCCGCGCGGGCGCGGCTGATGCTGCGGAAGTAGCCGGAACGCTCGTCCGCCACCGGAGCCGGCAGAATAATGTGCGTGAGGATGTCGTCCGGGGCAAGCTGGTGTTCGCGGGTGCCGTCGGTGCCGTCACCGTAAAGTTCCTGCATCGTCATGATGCGCTCGTGGTTGATCTCCACTTTTGCGTCGTAGTTCATCAACACCATGCCCACCGTGGACGGGTGCGGGAACACACATGGGCTGGTATCGAACACTACACCGAAGCGGTGGTCGCCTTCGCGGGACGGGCAGGAATCGCCGCCCTTCTTGTAGCAACTAAATGCATCGTTGCGGAAGTACCAGCAGCGCGACGTTTGCAGCAGCACGCCGCCCATAGTCCCCATCCAGCGGATTTGCGGGGTGGCCAGCGCACCTGATGCAATCGCCAGACCAGGGTAGTTGTCAATCATCGCCTGATGCCGGGAAGTACCATCAATGGTGACCTGTGCACCAATGCGATAGCCGTCTTCATACGCTTCGATCTGGTCAAAGCCGCCGATCCGCGAAATGTCTACGATATTGCCCGTGCTCACATGATGGCGGCGACGGTCCATCAGGTCGGTACCGGCTGCCAGGAATTCGCCTTCGGCGCTGCGGGCTTCTTCGAGGGTTTTTGCTGTTGTCATGTCGCTCATGCGTTTGCTCCGTTGCCATTGAGGGCTGTCACAAGGCGTTCAGGTTTGATCGGGTTTTCCACACAGCGAACACCCGTTGCGTTAAAGACCGCGTTGGCAACTGCCGCCGCGACAGGAATCGTGCATAGCTCGCTCAGGCCGATGCCGCCGCCCTTGGCGCTCTCGAATATACTATCCTGGAAATCCACCGTCATCTCAGGGATGTCACCGATAGCGGGGATGCGGTAGTCCTGCATGTTGGTCGTCAGCGGTTTACCCTGTGGCGCGTCTACAATCTTTTCTTCGTAAAGCGCATAGCCGATGCCCTGAATGATGCCGCCATAGGTCGCACTGCGGGCCATCTCTGGCATGTAAACACGTCCTACGTCCATCTGGTGCCACACATGCTTGACGACGGTTTTGCCCAGCAGTGTATCCACCTCAACCTCGGCAATAATCGCCGCATGGGAGTGCCCCAGGCCGATCATCAGGTCCATATCCATGCGCCCCATGATGAAGGCACCCACCCGCTGTGCAAGCTGAGGGTTGGCACCGCGCTTCACATCTACGACCTGAACGGGCACCTGCTTCATCACCTCTGGCCACGAAATAAGGCCGCCATTGTGGTGAATACCCTTTTCGTCGGCTGTTGCACCTTGCAGGTCGAGCGACTCCGCAGCGAGACCAAACAGGCGCTCGCGTATCAGCATGGCGGCCTCTTGCGTTGGCGCAACAATGGAAGCGGTGGTGCGGCTGCCGCTGGCGGAGGGGCCGTGCGGGTAGTCGGTGTGGCCGACGTTAACCTGAACGTCCATCGGATCAATGCCAAAGACTTCACCGGCTTTGTGTGCCAACGTGGTGCGCACGCCGTTGCCAATGTCCTGGGTGGCTGTGCTCACGCGCAGGCCATCGGCAGATGTACTGATACGAATGACCGTTTCCGGGTCATAGTTGTTTAGCCAGTGGCCGAAGGAAATGCCAACACCCCGGCGGAAGCGCCCGGTTTCAGAGCCGGTTTGGGGACGGTTTTTCCATGTTTCATGCGAGCTAACCCAATCATACAGCCCGCGCAACTGCTTCTCTTCTGCATTGGTCCACTTGCGACGCAGCTCAATCGGGTCAACGTTGTAGTTG
>DAOTTU010000013.1:0-33603 GCA_034437655.1 Anaerolineae bacterium | reverse complement strand
AAGTCCGCGTGAGCGAGGGCCCTGCGCGTCAGGAGCGGCTCACCGAGCAGGCGAACTTCAGTTCTGTCTGCTCGCCCGGCGCAGTGCTAGCGCCGTACTTCAGTGCGGCGGCCCATCAGGTTTCATGGCAACCGAATGGGAAAGCAGTTCTTCAGCAGCGTCTTGTCTGTGCATTATTGCCGTTATTGTCGTTGCGCGTAAAGGGGCGCGCGTCAGTTGTACAATGCTCAGTGCAACCTTACAATACTGCATAATGCGCTGCATCTTCAGGTTCAATTCAAGGGAGTTTCATAATGTATTTTATCAATGCCTTAACGTATCCATTTTATGGGGATCGGTCACTAGTTGTGGCGGTGGTGTTCGGGGTGCTGCTGACGATTCCATTGGTTAACCTGCTGGCGCTGGTTGTGCTGTTGGGGTATGCCTCGCGCATGGTGCCGCTGGTGTATCAGGGCATCATTGACAAGCCGCAATTTGATTTTGCAGGCGACTTTGGGCGTGGGATTGTGCTGCTGGTGGCCATCATTGCCTACAACCTGGTATCCGTTATCCTGACGATTGTGCTGCTCATCGCGGTGGGGGAAAATACAGCGGCGTTGGCAGTAGCCATTGTGGCCATTGTTTTGCTGTTCATGTTTACCAATCTGGGCTTTATCGTCGGCTTTATCCGCTATTCGCTGGAAGGCGCGAAGGCCGACATGCTGCTCGATGTCGTCACCAATTACCGCCTCGCCATCACCCGCATTGATGCGACGCTGGTGTTTATTTTCAATCTCATCATATTCAGCATTATCGCGGGAATAGGGATCAACATTGGCTTTGTGTTTTTGATCTGCCCGGGGGTTTTTCTGCTGGGGGCGTGGCAGGGCATCGGCAACATGCACCTGTACATCAGCTATGGGCAAGCGCTGGGGCTCTACCCCTCAAAACCGCTGCCGGACCCCAACCGCGATGATTTCACGGGCGACCTGGGCGGTTTTCAGATATAGGCGGTGTGCGTTCTACCCCACCTCGCCCACAAAATCCAGGATACGGATGCGGCGCTCAAATTGGGCCCGGTCGAGCTGGTACGTCAGAAACCACGCAAACGCGACGAAATCCGACGCTTGTGCCTGGGCCGCAATGCCGGGGTGTTCGTAGGTGAACAGGGTGTTCATGTCTGATTGCAGCGTGGTCCAGGGCGTGACTTCACCGCCATGCTCGACCCCCTTCGGCGTGACCTTAATGTTGGCAAAGGCAATCGCCTCGCCGGCCTGCAAACGGGTATCCCAGCGCGGAATGAGCCGTTCGCATAAGATGCTATCAATGAAAATCGTCTCTACCACGCCCATTGCCTGTACTACAAGCCCGTGCGTGCTGATGGTTGTGCCATCTGGCCCCTGGATAGCCAGCGCGTCGATGTCAGTCAGCACCTGTTGCACGTCATCAAAACGCAGCGTGGTGCCGTCTGGCGTCGTGATGCGGTCGGCGTAAATGTTGAGTGTTGCGCCCGTGGTGGTGTACAGGTCCACTTCTGGCGCAGCGAGGGGCCGTCAGGGTCGTGTTGATAGGCCCGGCGGGCCTGTTCGCGGTGAATCTGCGCTTCGATGTCCACAATCAGGCGGTTGAAGTCGGCGGGGTATTGGGCGTGGGCAGTGTCACCGTTTTTGGTGTAGAACGTGACACGGGCTCCGGCGTCAATCTTGAGCTTTTCCCGGTCGAATTCGTGCCAGCGCAGGGTTTTGTCGCCACGCGGATCATGAATCACCACCCCATCGCGATAAATACTGGCTGTTGCGCCGCTCTGCTGCTGGGTGCGCCGCGTGCGCAGGCCGTGAAACACCAAATACGCGCTCAGTACCCAGAACACCACAAAGATGAACACTGCGAAAAATTCGCCGCTGTTGGTCGCGAAAAACGCCAGCAGTGTCCAGAAGAACAGCCCGAAGCCGCCAAGCCACAGCAAAATACGCGAGACGCCCTGTTCATAGGGATGGTCGCGCAGGTGTGGCCCGAGTTCAAGGTGGTCGGGGCGTGGGGTCTCGTTATTGGGCAGCGGACCGGGCGTTAGTATGGACATAGGTGCGTGTCTCCCTTGGCGTTAGGGGTTATCAGCGCCAAACGCGGGCGAATTGTACAGCCGTTGCAGCGTGTTATAGTCGCGTTCGGTCATGGTGGCGTTTTGCCGATCCCCAAAGGTGCCATATTGATAATACATGATGTCGCGCGGGTCCTGGCTGTGAACCGAGATACCGACCGCGTGCAGCAACTCGTGTAATATCACGACGCGGGCTTGCATATCGGTGGCTTGCTCGATGGCGATGAAGGCGAAGCCGATATAGTCTACCACGCGCGTGACAGCGTATTGGTCACGGTCATAGGTCATCCCCCCGCAACCGATGGTGGTGACCTGCTGCGGCGCGAGGCTTGTCCCGCCACAAAAGCGTGTGACTTCTTCGCCGGGCGCAAAGTCAAGGATGATGTCGGCGCTGCCTTCGTTGCTGGTACGTTCCAGCGGCACCACCTGCCCGACCTGCCGAATGGCGTCGTCAACATAGCGGCCCCAGTTGGGGTTTGGCGGCTGCCCGACCCACACGCTGACCGGGAAGTCGTAGAAACGATAGTACTCGCCATTGATCTGTGATTGCGTCATGGCGCGGTCAAAGCCATACCAGTAATCGGAGCCGAGTTGCGGTGCGGCCCCGGCACCACCCGTCGGGTTAGTGTTCGCTGCGTTGGGCGCATCTGGCTCGTCGTCCCCAGAACTACTTCCCCCGGACGGTGCAAAGACCAGCCCCGGCGTGGGCGAAGGGGGCAGTTGCAGCGTCGGGCGCGGCGTGTTGGTCAGCACAGTAGCGGGGATGGTTTCGGTGGGGATGAGTTGCGGCGGTAGTGTGGCGCGGGGGGTGGTGGTCGGTGGCGGTGCGGGGGTGGTGTTGTCGTTTGCAGTGGATGGTTGCGGCGCGAGGGTGTCGATCTGCGCGGCGGAGTCGGCGTTGGGAGCGTCGTCATCTGCCGGGCTGCCATTGAGCGCAATGAAAATACCCCCACCCAGCCCAATCAAGACCAGCACCACCAGCGCAAGGAGTGCTATCGGACGTTGGCCAGATGTTGCGGCGTCGGGTGTGGTCCGGGGGGCGGGTGTGGTCGGGGGATGATGCTGGCCCGTCAGGCGGTGCAGCAAGTCACGGGCGCGGGTGTGGTCGGGGTCCAGCGTCAGGATGTGTTTCAGGGCTTTGATGCGGCGTTCGGTGTCCGGGAATGCATGAGCCAGCAACCACCAGGCGTCGGTGTTGCGCGGCTCGGTTTTGATGACGGCCTGCAAAATTTGACGGGCGGCGGCGTGGTCACCTGTTTGAATCAGGGTGTAGGCGTTCTGGAGCTGTTGGGATGTATTGTTGGGCATGAGAACCGACGGTGAATCCTCTGGTATTTGGCCAGGATACACTCATTGTAGAGGGTTTTGGGTATTTACTGTAGGGGGGTCGGTCGGTAGGAGAATGGCCCGGACACAGCGAGGTGTCTGGAAAATTAGACAGCCTGCTGTGAGAGGGGAATGAGTGCAGCGTTGCGGAGTGCGTTTTGAAAGGCGCGGGCGGTGGCGGTGCGCAAGGCATGGGCGCTGGTGTCGTGGCTGGTGTGCGTGCCATCGGTGACGACAACTTTGACGCCGGCCAGCGTGTTGCCCCGTTCGAGCTTGAGCGTTTCAACAGCGGTGCGAATCCCTTGCATCACACTGAGGAACTGGTCCGCAGGGATGGTGTCGGGGTCAATACGCCATTCAACAAGGAACTGTGTATCGCCAGCATAGGGTTCAACGCGCAGAGAAATTGTGCTGGGTGCGCCCGTCCATTCGCCATAGTCAGCGCGTCCGTGAACGTTATGGGCCAGCGTATAGCGGATGTCGCTCTGGTTGAGCGGCGCGATGTTGAAACCGAAAAGCTGGGTGTTACGGTTCTGGGGTGTCATGTGCTTTTCGCCTCGTGGTGTACTGGTAGTGTATAAATTTTGTGTATTCATATGCCACCAGTATAGAGGGTTTTGCGCACGTTAACGTTGTATTTCGTTTAAGTTACACAAAGTAAGAATTTAAGTTTCCTTAAAAATTTATTCTGGCGGGGTATCATTCAGCAACGCTGCGCCCGTGTACACACTCCATTCACGGATGGCTTCCCAGTTGCGGTGATCGCCAGTGGGCAGACGTTTGACGTGGGTGACGTACTTTTCAATAGAGGTCAAGGCTGCGAAGTCAATCTGCCCGCCAAAGACGCCGATATGGGTCGGGGTGACGGGGTGTTGTTCGAGTTCGCGCACGTAGCGCAGCACAATGCGTTCAGCCTCACTGCCTTTTTGTATTGACCCACAGGTGATGAAAAACGCCAGCGGGATGCGGGCCAACGACGCCTGATAGCGTTCAATAAAGCTGTCCATTTCGGGGAGCCAGCGGTCGTTGATGATACTGCTGCCGAGTATGGCGGCCCCATAACGCGACAGGTCACGAATGTGGGTGGTGGGCATGACATCGACGGGGACGGCGTGTTGTTCGCGGATGACTTCTGCCACGCCTTCAGCGACCTCGGCGGTGCTGCCGTAACGGGTGGCATAGGTCACGAGTACGGGTGGTTTCGGCGTTGAATGGTTCACAGGTGGTTCCCTAAAACGATTGGTGTGATGGTGGGTGTGGTTGGTGTGTTTGTTCATCCATTATAGCACCTCTGGCATTGAGCGTCAGCATAACAGAAGCAGGCCTCAGGACTTTTGCAAAGTCAGATAAAGATGATGAACTGAGGTCACCATGCCGCAACCGCAACATCTTTTCGATGGGAGAATGCGGGACGCGGTGCAGGATACGGGTGCAACCCTTAAAACTTGAACATTGTGCCTGATTTTTTGATCGCCCGTTGTGTCACGGACATCCCGTTGGATGTCCCTACCACCGCATCACCATGCTATTCGTAGGGACGGGCAACGGCCCGTCCGAGAACCTGGCATGCCGTTTGCGAGACAGGCAGCGTAGGTGGGCTACTGAGCGCAGCGCATATGCCCGCGTTATCGTTATCAGCCAGAATGCGTGAATAGCGATGCCGTATTTTGGCTTAACTTAATGCGTATGGGTTGGCAAATGCATCGTCCGGCTCGGCGTTCAGGCTCTCGATAACCTTTGCGGCGATGGCCTGCACAACTGGCACCACCACAGCATTACCAAAATGCTTGTACGCTCGCGTATCGCTGGTGGAGATCTTGAAACTCTCAGGAAATCCCATCAAACGCGCACACTCTCGTGGGGTGAGTCTGCGCGGGTTTTTTCCTTTCTGTGGAATTAATATTTCAGACCCATCCTTATAATATCTTGCACTCAGGGTACGTGTAGTACCCTGCACATCTGCCAGACCGTAACCGAAGCCATTTCCCTTCTTTTTGTGTTTGGCAGCATACGCCTGAAGGTACTCCCATAGATGATCTGAGAGCGTATATTTTTCATCAACTTCATCCTCAAGAATATCACTTAACTTTGGGGCAGCATCATCAAAAACTGGAAATTCAAACGGACGTGGCTCTCGAAACCCTACAATGAATATTCGCTCTCGATGCTGTGGCACAACCTTGATCGCGTCAATAATCCTGTGATGAATGTGATAACCCAGCTCTTCAGTTAATGTGCGCATGATTATCTTGAAAGTTCTACCTTTGTCGTGCCCTTTCAGATTTTTTACATTCTCAAGCACAAATGCAGTAGGTCGCCTGGCAGCAATGATGCGTGCGACATCGAAAAATAACGTCCCCTGTGTTGCATGTCCGAAGCCGTGTGCATTACCCAGCGACCTGTGTTTGGATACCCCTGCAATGCTGAAGGGTTGGCATGGAAAACCGCCTGTCAGGATGTCATGGTCTGGGATGTCATTTGCAACAATTCTGGTAATATCTCCGGCGGGGCGTTCGCCAAAGTTGTTTTCGTATTCATCCTGGGCAAGGCGGCTCCACTCTGACGAAAAGATACATTCTGCGCCATTGGCTTCGAAGCCAAGACGAAAGCCTCCTATGCCAGCGAAAAGATCTATAAACGTATAGGCCATAACCACACTCCGTTTAACCTGCTGGTAGAACAATTGTACATATTTTCGGAATCAATATAAAGACTTGCTGTTCGCTGAGCCGCAGTTATTTGCGCACACCGAAGTACCCTACACCAACGCCAGCACCACACTCAACGTCACAATTGACGCCAGCGTGCTGACCAGGATAATGGCAGTGCCGAGCGCGGGGTCGGTCTGGTAGCGTTCGGTCAACACCACAACGAAAACGGCGGTGGGCATCGCGCTTTCAACGATGGCGACATCGCGCAGGGTGCCCTCAAAGCCGAACACCATCACCAGCGCCACCGCCACCAGCGGCGACACCACCAGCCGCAGGGCACTCCCGGCGAGAATGGGTAGCAACCTCCCCTCTAATCGAATTTGCGCCAACTGCGCCCCCAGCAGCAACAACATGATCGGGATGGTGGCCGCCGCGACTGTCCCCAGACCACGCTCAAGCGGCACAGGCAATGCGATGCCAGACACGTTGAGCCCAATGCCAAGCACCGTTGCGCCAAAGATCGGGGTGCGGACCACACCCGCCAGCGCCGCCCCGACTGACATGCTGCCGCTGGATGCAATCAAAATGCCGGCCGTATTGGCGACAATTGCCGCGGAGATGTAATAGAGCGTGGCCCCTTCGCGCCCGGCGTCCCCAAAGGCAAACTCATTGACCGGAATACCGTAATTGGCCGCGTTCATCAGCATCACTGCCAGCACAAAGGCCGCCTGCGACGCCGGGCCCAGCCCCAACAGCCGCGCCACGCCCCATGCAAGCGCCGCCATCACCAGCGAGAGCAGCGCCACGAAGCCAAACACCTGTAGCAATTCTGTCTGTGACACGCCTTCGTTTGCGAGGCCGTCGGTAATCAGCGCGGGGATAAGGATGAAAAACAACAGGTTGCCGAGCGGCCGCGTGTCGCTGCTGATGGTGCGGGCATAGATGCCACCTGCGCCAGCCACAACAAAAATCGGCAGCAGGATTTCGTAGGTAATGTCTAGAATGCCGTTCATCGAAGGGCGGTCTGTTCCTTGGGGTGTGGGCGGGTCAGGGTTTGCCGGGGGAGATTATACCAGTTTTAACGGTGTTCGTCGTGCAGAGCGCGGCCTTGCACCCCGGCGGCGGGCTGTGGTAATTTTGCAGGCGGTGAAATGCTACTTCAACAATTCCCGCAGGAGGACCAACCACCCATGCGCGAAACACTTGCCCTGACGCGCAAAGAAATCGCCAGCTACTTTTCATCGCTGCTGGCCCTGATTTTCGTCGGCGCGTTTGTGCTGACAGCGCTCGTCACCTTCTTTTTCGTTGAAGACTTCTGGGCCCGGGGACTGGCCGACGTCCGCCCGTTGTTTCGCTGGCTGCCCATTCTGTTGATTTTCCTGACAGCCGCGCTTTCGATGCGCCAATGGTCACAGGAAACCGCTGCTGGCACGCTCGAACTCTTGCTGATTTTGCCCGTGCGCCTTTCCACGCTTGTCATCGCTAAATTTCTCGGTGTGATGGCGCTGGTGGTGCTGTCGCTGGCCCTCACATTGATTTTGCCGATTACCGTGGCGGCTAACGGCGCCCTCGACCTCGGGCCGGTGGTGGGGGGCTATGTCGCGGCGGTGCTGATGGCGGCGATGTATGCGGCCATTGGGTTGTTCATTTCCTCGCGCTTTGACAATCAGCTTGTCTCGCTGATCCTTACGGCGCTGGTGTGCGGGGTTTTCTACCTCGTCGGCAGCCCGGCCGCGATTGACACCATCACCAACATCCTCGGCAGCGATGACATTGCCGATGCACTCCGCGCGGTGGGCAGTGGCAGCCGTTTTGACAGCATTGAACGCGGCGTGCTGGACATCCGCGACCTCGCCTATTACGCGACAATTACGGTCGCTTTCCTCGCGCTGAATGTCGTCTCGCTGGACGCCCTGCGCTGGGGGCAGGGGCAGGCCACGGCGCGTTATCGCTTTAACATGAACCTCGGCGTGGTGTTGCTTATCGTCAATTCGCTGGTGGTCAATGTCTGGCTGTGGCCGGTGACTGACCTGCGCGCCGACCTGACCGAAGACCAGCTCTATTCCCTGAGCGATGTCACGGTGGAGACGCTCGAAACGCTGCCCGAACCGCTGACCATCCGCGCCTACATTTCCGAAGAAAACATCCCGCAGCTAGACCCACTCGTCCCCCGCTTGGAAGACACCCTGCGCGAGTATGAAATCGCGGGCGATGGCAATGTCGAAGTCGAATTTATTGACCCCGCCGACGACGCCGCCACCGAGCAGGAAATCAACAACCTCTATGGTATTTTGCCGCAGACGGCCCGCTTCCAGCAGGACACCGACGACGTGGTGCGCAACGTCTATTTTGACCTGCTATTCCTCTACGCCGACCAATTCGAGACACTGAACATCACCGAGCTGTGGGAAATTGACCAGTTCGGCAACGAGGTCGAAGTGCGCTTCCGTAATCTCGAATATGACCTGACGAGTACCATTCGCAGCACCGTCTCGGAGTTTCAAAGCACCGCTGATGTGCTGGAAGGCTTTGCGCAGCCGGCTGAATTGACGCTTTACTATAGCAGCGGGTCATTGCCGCAACAGTTGACGGACGAAGCGCTGCCCAACGCCCGCACCGTTGCCGAAGACCTCGCCAGCGATGGTAATTTAATTTTCACCGAGGTTGACCTCAGCGCCCCCGACACGCAGATCACGCCGCAACAGTTGCAGGAGCAATTCGGCTTGCAACCCATCCCGGCGGATATTTTCGGCTTGCAGACCTATTATTTCCATCTGGTGCTGGTGGCCGACGGTCAGGCCGGCGTGATTGAAGCCAGCAACGACACCAGCGAGAGCTTCTTCCGCAGCGCGATTGACAGCCTCGTGAAGCGCTTCAGCACCGGGTTTTTGCCTGTTGTCGGCTTCTGGACACCGCAGCGCGACCAGATCGACCAGACCAACCCGCAACAGATCATCCCGATTGTGTCCTACACGGGGATTCAGCAACAACTCAACCGCAACTACGAACTCCGCCCTGTTGACCTCACCACCGGAGCCGTCAGCCCGGAGCTTGACGTGCTGATGCTGATGAACCCGCAAAACCTCAGCGACCTTGAACACTACGCCATCGACCAGTATTTGATGAGCGGGCGCACACTGATCGTCTTTGCGGGCGCGTTCCAGTTTACGACCAACCAGCAAGCACAGGCGCTGAACCTCGGGCCGGTCAACAACGGCATTGACGATTTGCTGGCAGAATGGGGCGTCTCGCAAGAGAACACCATCGTCCTTGACCCGCAATCGACGCCGGCTATCACCTTCGACCAGCGCGGCCTCCCGGTGCCCATCAACCTGCCGCATTTCATCGACGTGCGCCCGAACAATATGAATCAGGACATCCTCATCACCGCTAACCTCGACGCGCTGACGGTGCCGCTGGCTGCGACGATGACCATTGACCCGCCAGAAGGGGTACGCGCGACGACGTTATTAAGCAGCAGTGACGCGGCGTGGTCCTCGCTGACGACCTCGCTGCAACCGCCACCGGGGCAGGAGAATTTCCGCGTGGACGGGCCCATCGACGAGTATCCGCTGGCGGTGGTCTTGCAGGGCAGCTTCCCCAGCTTTTATGCACAGGACGAAGCCGTTGCTGAAGACGAAAGCACACCAGACGATGCCGCCGGGGAGGGCGCTACGGATGACGCAGCTACCGAAGACACGGCCCCACCATTGCCCGAAGGCGCACTTGTCGCCCCGACGCCAGTCTCCCCCGCCGACACCAATCTGATCGTCGTGGCCAGCGGTGAACTTTATAGCGACGTGGTGCCGCAACTCCTGCAACAGGATCGCAGCCAGTTTTCGTTGACCTTTGCGCAGAACATGATCGACTGGGCGCTGGAAGACCCCGAACTGCTGGAAATCCGCACGCGCAGTGGCTCGGCCCGCATTCTGGACCGCCTCGAAGAAGACGAGGAGGAGGAATGGATCGCCATCAATTTCGCGGTGGTGACGGTGGCGCTGTTGATTATCGCGGGGGTGTGGCGCGTCTATCGTCGGGGTGAGCCACCGATGCCGCTCGGTGACGGGGAATCCCTGACGGAGCGGGCCACTCTGCGCGATGACTATCCCCCACGCCGTGACCGTGACGACGATGACGACGACGACGACGACGACGACGACGATGATGACGATGACGATGACGACGATGATGATGACGATTAATTTATCACTATAGGGAACGGATTTTGGTCAATACCCCGGACCCCTGCATGATACCGGGTTCGCGACAATGATTGCGTTGTGGGAGGGGTTGCTTGTGCATTGGTGATGCGGTTTCGTTGGGGCCGTGTTGACTTCTGCAGGGAGGCAACCCTGCCCATTTTCTGTATGTCGATTACCCGAAACCACCCACCGTTTGACGCCAGCCCCGCGTAGGACTACAATAACCGCCGGGTTGCCAACAACCCCCGACCTTACCCTGACCACCAACGGAACATGACCCTTTCATGAGCTTGAACCAACCCACCATCCGCCCCCTGTTGACCGCCTGTGCCGTGACCCTCCTCGCCGCGTTGAGTTTGGCCGCGTTGCTCGGCCCGACCACCACACCCCGCCCGGCCCGCGCCCAGAACGGCGAGGTCTTGCTGCGACTGGTCCACGCCATCCCCGACCAGCTACCGATTGACGTTTATGTCGATGGGGCCCGCGTTGCGCAGAACCTCGCGCCCGGCACTGCCACGCCACATTTACGCTTTCCCGCTGGCGCAGCCGAAATCGTCGTTCGCCGGGGCAACAGCGACCGCAACAGCCCGGTCTTGGCGCAAACCCAACTCAATCTGGCGACGACGGGCGGTGGTTTCGGGCATGTGGCGCTGGTCTTTCAACTGGACGGCTTCGAACAACCGACCCTCGTCAGCTACGAAGACATCCTGACGCCAACACCGTTGGGGCAAAGCCGCTTACAGGTTATCCATGCCGCGCCAGGTGGCCCGAACGTGGATGTGTACACCGCCGCCGGGGCCTTCTTCGTGCCAGATGTGCCCTTTGCCGAGTCTACCAGTGTTGATCCCCCCGTTGGGGCCGTGACGCTGCAACTACGGCCGGCCGGTGGTGCGCAAGTGCTGGCGCAACTGCCCGGGTCCGACCTCAGCAGCGGCTTTTTGTATACGGTGCTGGTTCTCCCGGCGAACGATGAGCTGAACGCGGTGCTGTTGCAAGCGCCCGTTTTGCCCGCGCCGGACGCCCCGACCTCGCAGGTGCAAATTGTCCACGCGGCGTCAGCGGCCGGCCCACTCGACCTTTATCTGGATGAAGCGGCCGTGGTGCCGAACTTCACAGCGGGTGATGTGGTTGTTCATGCACCTTACCCCAGCGGCACCTACACGCTGGCCGTGCGCAACGCTGGCATCCCGGCTACGGCTGATGCGGCGGCTGAACTGCCCGTGAACCTCAGCGGAACCGCCGTGACGCTCGTGCTAAGCGGTGATCTCGCAGATGGGAGCTTCCGCGTGGACGTGCTTGAAGATTTCGTGTTTTCAATGGATGCCGATACGGCTCGTGTGCGCGTCGTCAATGGCAGCCCCAACGGCCCCCTGACGCTGGACATCGCTGGCGACGACCTGCCCGCAGCGCAAAACCTCGCCAACATCCTGCCCCCCGGTGAAGCCACCACCGAGCAAACCCTCGCGGCGGGCTTCTATCGCCTTGATGGGGTGGTTGATGACGCAGAATTGGGCGGGCCGTTCTTCATTGAGGCGCAAAACGTGCCTTTTGTTGGCGGTGCAGCGGTGACACTCCTCGTCTATAACGACATGGAAAGCGACGAGCCGACATTGCGTGTGGAAAGTTCCTTTTTGCGCACCGGGCCGGAATCGCTGCTTGGCTTTGACGCGGCCCCACCACCGACCGCCACACCGACCGCCACCCGCACCCCGACGGAGACACCCTTGCCGCCGACCCTGACGCCGACGCCTGTCACCGGGACGCCGCCCATCCCCGCCGAGCAGCCGCTTATGACGGGGCGTGTCGCTTTGGAGCCAGATACCAACCTGCAATGCCGCGAGTTCCCCTCGGCCGTGTCACGCGCACTGGTGCAAATTCCGGGGCAGACGTTGCTGGTGGTGAATGGCTATGCCACCGAACTCGACCCCGACGGTAACCTCGCGGTGCCGCTTGACCCGGCGCGCTTTGTGGACATCGAAAGCCGTTCAACCTTTGATCAGGTGTGGGTGCAGGTCGATTTCTTCGGGGCGGCAGATGGTGTGGCCCGCTGCTGGGTGCGGGCAGATTTCTTGCAGATTTTCTATTACGATGGGGCGCAGTTCAACGCGATAGGGGCGCCGGCCGGGTTCTTCGGCTTTGTGGCGATTTCGCCGCCGATCATCATAGCCATTCCAGCCAACACCGCCGGTCAGATTTTCCCGCCGACCGCGCTCAACCTGCCGGAAATTTTGCAACCGACGCCGACACCACGCGCCAGCCTCACCCCAACGCCACCGCCCAGCGCCACGCCGAGCATCACGCCCACGCCGGACGCTTTCGGCCGCGCCCAGATGACGACGCTCACGCCGATTTATGAACGGGCCAACACCGCCACGCCAGTTCTGCGCGAGGTGCCGGCCGGCTCTATCGTGAGCTTGCTGGGCCGCACGCTGGACGGGACGCTGGTCAATGTACGCTATGAAGCGCTGGGTGAAGGCACGACTATCGGCTGGGTCGCGGTGGAGAACATCACGGTGTTGGAGGGGGAGATTGCGTCGTTGCCCGTGCGGAATTGACGGCCGCCGCAATAAATTACGGTGCCAGGCAAGTCTTGTGTGTGAGGGGGAATCAATGGCATATTTGATGCAGGATCGCCTGTAGGGTGCTGGTGCAACACTCGACAATGCCCTTTTCCCCCGCGCTAAAGCACGGGGCTATGCAAGTGGTGCGCGCGGACAGGGCTAAAGCCCACCCGCGCGGTTAAGAGTCGCGTCACGATGCGGAAAAACGGGGCCCCGGCCCTCGGTCATGCGGACTTCAGTCCAGTCTGAGCGCCACACCATGCTAGCCCCGTACTTCAGTGCGGGGCCTGAAAGTGGTGCGCGCGGACAGGGCTAAAGCCCACCCGCACGGTGAAGGTCACGTCACGATGCGGAAAAACGGGGCCCCGGCCCTCGGTCAGGCGGACTTCAGTCCAGTCTGACCGCCACACCATGCTAGCCCCGTACTTCAGTGCGGGGCCTGAAAGAGCGTGGTACCTTGCCAAACCTGCCGATTTTTGCTTAACTAAACCCGTGTTTCACCGCACAACCTCGCAAACAACAATACAATCTGGATAATCACCCCATGCCACGCCTGAAACTCAAACGCTTTCGCGTCAAGCCACCGTCGCCAGCGGTGCTGGCCCACTACGTGCATGACTACGAAGGCCACACCCTGCACCATCACCCCGAACGCCTGACCCCGCTCACGTCTGAGGCGCTGTTCGGCAACGCGCAACCGTTTGTGCTGGACATCGGCTGTGGGCGCGGCGAATTTCTGTGCAAGCTGGCGCAGGAACGTCCGCACGTGAACATGCTCGGCCTTGAATGGCACTGGAAATCGACCTATGACACCGTGAACAAGCTGCACGCCGCCGGGTTGGACAATGTGTGCCTTGTACGGGGGGATGCGCGTCAGGTTTTGCGGCACATGCCGGACGCCGTTGCGCAGGAGGCCTTTTTGCTGTTCCCCCCGCCGCGCCCTGACCTGCGTGAAGCCAAAGCCGATCTGCTCAATCCGGCACAGATGCAGACCTATCATCGCGTGTTGCAGCCGGGGGCCCGCTTCCATTTCGTGACGGACAACGACGCCTACTTCCGGCAGAAGGTCGCGCAACTGGCCGCCAGTGCGCTATTCACCGTGCTTGATATGGCGGAAGGGTTCGAAGGCGGCCACACCGACTTTCAACGCCGCTGGGAGCAATGGGGCATCACGTCAAAACGGGCCGTGTTTGCGCGGGCGGGCGCAGCGGGGAAATGAGTTTTCCGCCTCATGCCTCCATCGTCATGGCTTCACGGTTGCGGCGTTCGCGGGCACTGATGGCAAAATAGGTGCCCCCCACCGCTACCGCTACAAAAGCCAGCACGCCCCCAACCAGCAGCACAGTGCCCAGTTGGCGTTCGAGCGTGTTGTGCGGCGCGTCTTCTTCCACAATATCGAAGGGAATTTCGGTGATGATGCCCCGGTTTGCGCCGTTGTCAATCAAATACGTTAACGGGTCGCGGGCACTGCCAACCGTGTCAATCAACACTTCGCCATCATACCCGTCAATTTCCGCTGTCAGGTAGACCGTCAGTGCGTCGCCATCCTCGTCCAGATAACCTGTCATTGCGGTCACGTTGCGGTCGTTGATCTCTTGCACCAGCACGTCGGTGGTGATGCTTGTGCCGCGCAGAAAAAAGCCGGCCACGCTTGCGCCCAACGCCAACGCCGCCAGCAGAATAACGGTGATATACGGTTGAATCGTTGCCAGAAACGTGCGGTTCATGTGTCCTCCTGTGAGGTGTCGGTGCGGTGCGGCAGTGCGGGTGGGCCGGCGTCGGCTTGCTGGCTATTGCGGAACCGGATCAGTGCCAGCACGATCAGCAAGGCCAGCACCGACATGGGCAGCGCTGTGGCTTCGAGCGTGTCGCGCACCTGTCGCAACAGGTCCTGGCTGGGGTGGGGGGGCTCGTCGCCGGCCAGCGTAAAGGTCACGTCTTGAATAGCGGGTGGTGCGGCGCCGGCTGTGGTCAACGCCTCGTAGGGAACGTTGACGCCCGTGCCAGACAGTTCATTTTCTACAATAATGGTGTTTTCTTCGTCGTCAAAGTCGGCGGTGAGGAAGGTTTCGTCGGCGGTGCGGTAGACATAAACGCGCTCTACCGTGCCCTGATTGATCCCGTCGGCAAGGTCTTGAACACTGATTTCCTCGCGCAGGGTCAACACCGCCAGCAGATAGAACGTCGTTGAGCCGAGGATGAGCAAGCCATAGGCGAACACCCCAATTTTGATAAGGCGTTGCTGCATGGGTGAAAGTCGTTTTGTGGTGCGCACGCGGGCAAAACTCCTGGGTCTGTGAAAGCTGCTGAAGCGTAGGCTGTATATGGCATATCGTTGCGCGTCCAGCGAGCACGCTTGGGTTCGGTAAAATAAATGCGGTAAGGCCAGGGTACCGATCGAACGCGTTGCCTTTAGGCTTGTGCGTTCGCCGGATTTGATAGCGCCGTCGTTTACGGCGGCGAAAAGGATAGGTTACCGACGTTTCCCCGCCCTAAAGGACGGCGCTATGCAAGTCTTGTGCGTGAACAGCCCTAAAGGGCGCTCACGCAATGGGTCGCTGGCCATTACCCCATCAAATTTACCAAAATCATAAGTCACGCTATCGCCGACCGTCGCCACCACCATCATCATCATCGTCGTCGTAATCATCTTCCAGCGCTTCGAGTTCTTCCATCTCAGCCATCAGTTCCATTAATGATGATTGCACCTCGTTCAGTGCAGATTGCAGCTCTGCGATTTCAACGTCGTCGGGGGCGTCGTCATTTTCTAGCATGTCGTGAATGTCCGGTGCCATCGTGCTGATAAAGTCGATGATCATTTCCAGCATGGGGGGCATCGAGCGCAGCGCGCTGTCGTCGCCGGTCGGGGTCAGGTGGGTATAGCGATAATAGAGCATCTGCTGTTCGGGCGCGGGCAAGACTTTGCCAAGCGGTAGGGTGCTATTGATGGAATGCAACATGCCCTGCACCATTGCCCATGTCGTGTCCGACGCCGCTTCAGAGGGGAACACGGCGATCATCTGCCAGATGTCGAGCAAGTCGGCGCTGTGTTCAAGATGGTTGATGCGCAGCACAATCTCCTCGTCGATACGCTCGGCGGGGAAGGTCACGGCCAGATGATAGGGTTCGTCTTCAGCGTCGTTAATGGCGCTGTTGAAGCCGTGTTGTTGCAGAACGTCGTGAATGTCTTCGAGTGTCGTCATGGATAGTCCTTGTGTTTGATATGGTTAATCACGGCGTTTGAAGGCGTCGATAATCAGGTCCATTTTCGCCTGATATTTATTGGTCTTAGACTTGTCTTTCTCAACAATCTTGACCTTGTGTTCAATGTCGAGCATTTCGAAGAACATTTTCTGGCGTTCTTCGCTGCTGCGTAGAATCTCCAGCGCCGCCTTGCGATACCGAAAGGCCTTGTTCTCGCTGGACTTGTCAATATTAAAGCCGCGTCTGCTACCCGTGCCGCCGATGCGTTTTTGGGCCTTATACAGCGCGTAGCTGATGAACTTACCGCTACCCATGTATTTCTCGCCGCCAGTGTTGTATTTGGCACCGTGGGTTGCGCCGCGTTCAATGTTGGTGAGGCCGCCGCCTTTCTTATCGCGCTTCTTTTGCTTGATGTAACGGACACCCGTTTGTGCAATGCGGGCCACAGCGGAAGACATGCTGATAATCATACCGATCCCCGCACCCAGACCACTGAGCGAGGTCGCTCCGGCAGCGATGGAGGCGGCCGCGTGGGCAATGTTGATCAAGGCCCGGTTGAGCCGCTTCTTGAAGGATTCGCGGGCCAGTTGGAAGGCTTCGAGCGCGTTTTCGGTCATGTCACCGCCACCAGCGAGGCTGTTCATCATGCCGCCAATCTTCCTGGCAAAATGCCCCGTCTTGATGGCGCGGGCCACATAGCGCACCAGGTCAATACAGCTTGCGATGAGCCCCAATACGGGGATAACGGGCACATTATTCACCGTGCCTTTCGCCGCCGCGCTGACGTCCGAGGCGTTTTTGACGATCTGCCCACCCTGCTTGATCTGTTCAGCGATCAGGTACACATTCTTATACACGTTCCCAACAGAGGCGGCGTTCTTAACAAGGTCGTCACCCGTGTTAAAGGCGGTTTGCAGCGCTTTTTTGCCGCTACCGCTTTCTTTGGCGGCCCGCACCCGTTTGACGAAGTTGACGAACATTTTCACGATACCCTTAATCGAGTCAATTGCGCTTTTGACTGCGCCAAACACATCGCCAATCAGCTTCACGTCAGTACTCATGTCAGTCCCTTCGGCTGCATCCGAGCCAAAGAAGTTGGAGTCTGGCAATTTGCCGCCGCCGCGCGCCGCTGTGAGCGCACCGCCCATCACTTTAAAGAGCGTGGCCGGGGTATCAACGGTGAGGATCATCACGTATTCTGCAATCAATTTACGGCGTTTGGCTTTGCTTTCTTTGTCCTTTTTGCCCTTCAGCGCATCAATGTCGTTTTTGAGCTTGGCAAGTTGGGCCCCAATCGCCAGCGCGTCCAAACCACCCCCCGCCATATCAGCCGCGCCGCTCATGTGATCCTTCTGCCTGGCATTGAGCTTGACGTTGATGCGGTTGACGATGGTCGCGGCGTCTTTCTGCGGGTCGTTTTTGGCTCCTTCGGTCTTCCAGTATTTTTCGAGCCCAAAGTTGTCTTTGCCGTCGGTGCCCTGTGCGCCGAGCAATTCGAGCCCTTTGTCAGTAAAGCCGTGCAGCTTTTCGACCGTGCCGCCTACGGACACACCTTTCGTCTTGTCTTTACCGCTCTTGCGGACGCTGAGGTACATCTCGACATCGCTGTTCACCTGTTCAAGGTGCCCCTGCACAATATCCTTCCACTGAAAGTACAGGCTGCCAGACTGTTTGCGTGCTTTCTGAATACGGCGTGCAAAGCGATTGCGATAGACTTCTAATGCATCGGCCGCGCTGGCGTGGTGTTGCGTCAGGTAGTTAATGCCGAGGTGATATTCCGCAACCGCGATGAGTATATTACCTCCGTCCCACAACGCATGTACATAAGGGCTGGCGGTGGCCAGCGCACGCAGGTTCTCGCGCATGTCTTCCATCGGCCGGACGAGTTCTTCACGCGCCGCGCGGCCGGCCCGGGGCGCTTCAATGCTGACGATATTCTGCACTGTCAGCCGGATGCGGTCATAGATGGCGAAGGCCGCCTGCATCTGTTCGCCTTCGTTGGCGTTGGGCTTCAGGCTACCCACGTCTTCAATATTGCTGACCTCTTTGAACTTCTGTTTGGCCTGTGACTTCAGGCGGATGATGGCTTCCAGACGCGAGGACTTCACCGTCTTCTTGTCTTTGCTCTGCGCAGCTTTGGACTGCTCCCAGACTTGAATAGCATGAATCAGGGAATTGAGCGCGTTGGCCTGCACACGCGGCATTTTGTCGAGCGTGGCGTGGTACTTAATCAGCGCAGCGTCAATGCCGAGCAGTTCATCAGAACGTTTTTTGAACGCACGCGAGCTTCGGCTTTTCCACTGCTCATAGCCCATCACGGCGACACGCTGGACGCGGTTGGCGGGGCGGGTGCCGGGCTGCGGTTTGGGGTGCGCAGCAAGGATTTGCTGGGTGGCGCGGTTGCCAAGTCTCCGTTGCAACTGCAACACATCGCCGGCCATGCCTGTTGGCGATTGTGGACTCTGTTCAACGATGGGGCCTTCAATCGCGCTAACGCCGACTTCACGGTCCTGCTGGCGGCGGCGACGTCGCACAACACGTTTTTTAGAACGCCTGCGTACTGGGGGCATGGTTTGTTTCTCCCGTCTGCTATAACCATTATGGTTTATTTTACACCAAAGCGCGCATTTCACAAAGCAGATGCACCCCCCAGAACCCCAACGTGTTCAAATCGCAGCAATCAAGGTACCATTAACGCAACCTGTGGTAGCGTTCCCATGCGCGCCCACTTTGCATACCTTCGCGGGGTCACCCCCGCCACCAATCATGAGGACGCTTTGCCCATGCCTATGCCGCATATCTTTGCTAGTTCAGACATCAGCGCCGTGATTAACAAACCCGACGTGCTGCGCGTCATTGAAGAAGGATTCTTGCGGTATTCGGCGGGCGGCGTGCTGGTGCCACCCACCAGCCACATGCAATTTGAACACACCCCGGCCGACATTCAAGCCAAGCTGGGCTATATTGAAGGCGAACCCTTTTATGTGCTGAAGGTCGCCTCTGGCTTCTACGACAACCCCGCACGCGGACTTGCCAGCAGCAGCGGTGTGATGTTGCTGTTTGACGCTTTCAACGGGCAACTGATGGCAATCATGCTTGATGAAGGGCTGTTGACGAACCTGCGCTCAGCGGCGGCGGGCGTCATCGCGGCGAAATACCTCGCCCCGACGGATGTCACCTGTATCGGCATTGTCGGCACAGGCATTCAGGCACGATTGCAACTCGAATGGCTGCAAGAAGTCATCCCGTGTCGGTGCGCAGTCGTCTGGGGGCGCGAGGAGTCGCATCTGGACGCCTATGTGGCCGATATGGGCCCGGGCTATGACATCACCCCCACCACCGAAATGAGCGAACTCACGCGCCGTTGCAAGCTCATCGTCACCACCACAGCCGCCACCGCCCCGCTGCTGTTTGCCGAGCAATTGTTGCCGGGCACACACATCACCGCGATGGGGGCTGATGCTCACGGCAAGCAAGAGGTTGACCCCAATATCCTCTACAAAGCCGATATTGTGGTCGCAGACAGCATCAGTCAGTGCGTGGACTATGGCGAAATTTCGCACGCGACCAACGTCGTGCTGCAAATTCGAGAATTGGGCTCCGTGATTGAGAATCCACGCCTGCAACGCCGCGACAATGAACAACTCACCGTTGCAGACCTGACCGGGGTGGCCGTGCAAGACGCCAAAATCGCTGCGCTGGTCTATGACCGCCTCTTAGAAGGCCAGAACGAGGGGAAATAGCGAATCGGCAAGCAACCCGTTCATGGTATGATTACCCTGAACCCTATCGCCCATCACCGAACCAGGAGGTGTGACTCATCATGGACCACAATTTCCCCTGTGACGACGACCCTGCCGCGCAACCCATTCCCGTCACCTATGACGCGCAAACGACCGCCATTGAACGCGCCCTCGACCAATTGAGCCACCTTGACCGCGCCATCCGTGAACAGGCAGCACGCACACTGGTCACGCATGGAGCCGCCGCTGTGCCGCTGGTGCTGGACTATCTGCGCGACCCTTTTAATCAGGGGCGGGCCCTCGCTGCACAGGTATTGGGCCGTATTGGGGATGTTGGCGCGTTGCCGGGGCTGCTGGCCGCGATGAACGAGCCAGACGAACTCATCCGCGCCAATGCCGTCGCCGCGCTGGCCGCCATCGGGCACGCAGACGCCATCCCTGCTTTGCAAGCCGCGCTCAACGACAATAACCCGCGCATCCGTGAAACGGCTCACCGTGGGCTGGCCCAACTCAACGCCATGCCAGAAGCCACCACGACCGACATCGACCCACGCCTGCTGAACCAGCACGCCACCGCACTACGGAGCCGCGCCGCCGCTGCGCGTCAAGCTGCCATGCATACGCTGATCGAGATTGGTGCGCCGGCCGTGCCCGTGTTGCTAGATGCGTTGACCGTGCCAGAAGCCTTTGCCCGCAAGGTCGCGGTAGATGCTCTGCGCGAAATTGACGACCCCCGCGCCCGTACTGCACTAGAAACCCTCGCGGAATCTGACCCTGATGCACAGGTGCGGCAGGCGGCCCGGCTGGCCCTCGCGATGCACGTACGCGGGCCCGGGGATAACGCATAGACGGTGTACGTGGTCACTCCTCCATCTGGCTGCCACGCTTGATGATGTCGCCACCGAATTTATCGCGCAGGGTGTCCAGCGTTTGTTGCAACAGGCGCTTTTTCTCATTAGAGCCATCATCCCACAACGATAACTGCTGGCGCGGCGCAGTCAGGCCACTGACACCCACCCCCAACAGTCGAACCGGACGCCCACGCGGCCAGTATTGTTCCAGCAAGGTTAACGCGGCGGCGTAGATGTCGTCGTCGTGGTTGGTCGGCTCACTGAGCGTACTCTGCCGCGTGATCGTCGTAAAGTCAGACCACCGCAGCTTAATAACCACCGTCCGCCCGCTGAGTTCCTTGTCGCGCAGGCGAGCCCCGACCTGGTCGGCCAGTTTGCGCAACGTCTTGATTAGCACGGCGGGGTCGCGTTCGTCACGGCTGAAGGTCGTCTCTTTGCTGACAGATTTCGTCTCGCGTTCGGTCACGATGGGGCGCTCGTCAATGCCCTGTGCGCGGCGGTGCATAGAATCGCCGTGTTTCCCGAAGAGCCGTTGTAATTGCGCGGGGTTGGCGTCGGCAATGTCACCGATGGTTTGCACGCCCATGCGGTGCAGTTTTTCGGCGGTGGCGGGCCCAACCCCCCACAGTTCGCGCACGGGCAACGGGGCCAGAAAGTTGCTTTCGGTGCCGGGCGGGATGACGGTAATGGTGTTCGGCGGGGCGTCTTTGCCAGCACGGGCTTTGCCGATATTGTTCGCGATTTTGGCGACGAGTTTGTTGGTGGCCACGCCGAGGCTGACGGGCAATTGCAGCGCGGTGTTGATCTCAGCCTGGAGCATGTGCGCGAGTTCGTCGGCGGGGTTGTGCATCCCGGTCACGTCAAGGAAGGCTTCGTCAATGGAAAGCTGCTCCACGAGCGGCGTCAGGTTGCGGCATCGGTCCATCACCTGCCGCGAGTAGTCGCCGTAGGCTTTGAAGCTGGACTGCACGACGCGCAGGTGTGGGCAACGGCGCAGAGCCTGCGACATCGGCATGGCAGAACGCACCCCATAGGCGCGGGCGGGGTAGCTGCACGAGGCCACGACGCCGCGATAGTCCGGGTGATTGCCAACCGCAAACGCCGCGCCACGCAGCGAGGGGTCGCGTAGTTCTTCGACTGCACAGAAGAAGGCGTCGAGGTCAAGGTGAAGCATCTGTCTGAACATATGTTCATTATACCACGGCTTGTGGCGCCGGGAACAAGCACCGGCACACGACCCTGCACCAACAGAATTTAACCTTTCCTGACCCCTTATTGACTTTTATTGGGCGTTATTGTATGCTGTGCGAACGCTGAGCAGGGACACTCAACGTGTCCGCCAATGAGATTCGCGACAATGGTTACTTTGTGGGCGGGGTTGCCATCTGCGGCGTCAACACCTCGCCTACTGTACATGTTCGTCTTGCTGATGCGGTTTCGTAGGGGGTACACTGGCTTCCTGCGGAAGACAAACCTGCCAGGGCGATTGCGGCAAATTAGGCGTTGCTTACGACGCATTGGAAATACGTCGCTAGCCCGGTGTCGTGCGCTCACACTGGACTCAAGTCCGCGTGAGCGAGTTGGCATCGCTGCAACGGGAGTGCCCCCCCTGAGCAGGCGAACTTCAGTTCTGTCTGCTCACCCGGCGGAGTGCTAGCGCCGTAATTCATTGCGGCGACACCATCGCAGCATGAATTTTGATGCAATCGCTCTGACAACCCTGCCCATTGTCTGGATGTCGATTATCCGAATTTCGTATCACACGCAAAGCGCTCGTTTGTGCTTTAACGATAGGGGACACACTTCACCATGATGCGTAGCGTAGCGCAGTTCAAACCGTGGCGCAGCTTTATCAACGTACTCAACGAATACCCGTCACAATTCTGGGTGCTGGTTGTCAGTGGCTTCGTGGACCGTCTCGGCGGCACGATGCTCTTTCCGTTTTTCTCAATCTACATCGCGCAGACCTTCGACGTTGGGCTGACGGCCATTGGCTATGTGTTCCTGTTGGCGGGGCTGGCGGGCGTGGGGGGTGGCTTCATCGGCGGGCCCATCACCGACCGTTTCGGGCGCAAAAGCTCCATCATTATCGGCTTGATGCTGAGTGCCAGCGCCAGTATCGGCATTGGGCTTTCCCCGGTGTTACCGCTGATGCTGGTGTTTATGATGATCGGTAGCTTTTTTGGGGAAATCGGCGGGCCGGCGCAACAAGCGATGATCGCGGACATCATCCCCGAAGAACAGCGCAGCGAGGCCTTCGGCATTATGCGCGTCGTGATGAACATGGCGTGGATTGTGGGGCCGCTGTTGGGTGGGATCATCGCGCTGCAATCGTACCTGTTGCTGTTCATTACCGACGCCGTGACCAGCACCATTATGGCCGTGATCGTGTTGACGGTTGTCCGCGAGAGCTATCACCCCGACGCGCAGCCGCAAGACGGTGACGACGACAAAGCCGACGAACGCCCCCAACCGGGGTTGATGGGCACGCTACGCAGCTATCGCCCCGCCTTGAAAGACAATACCTTCATGGTGTTCGCCGGGTTGGCGATGCTGGTGCAATTCGTCTATTTGCAGATGTACGTCACCTTGCCCTACTGGTTGGTCGATGTCGAAGGCATGTCTGAAAGCGACTGGAGTATCATCCTCGTCAGCAATGCATTGCTGGTGGTGCTGGTGCAGTTCCCGATTATGCGGCGCACCAGGAGCATTCCGCCATTTTTGGTGCTGGCGGGCGCGGCGGTGTTGTATGCGGTGGGTTATGCTATGTTCGGAATTTTCGCGGGGCTGTTGATGTTTGTGCTGGCGATGGTCGTCATCACGTTCGGGGAGATGTTGTTTTTCCCCACAGCGCAGGCGGTCGCGGCGAACCTTTCCCCGGCGACGATGCGCGGGCGCTACATGGCCGTGTATGGGCTGGCGAATAGCATCCCCTCCATGACCAACACGCTGCTGGCGGGCGTGATTATCGACAACTTGAACCCCGATATTTTGTGGTTGGGCTGTGGTGTGCTGGGCTTGATTGTGGCAGGCGCGTATTATGCGATGCGGCACTTCGGGGCCACGGCTGGCGACACTACCCCCGCCGCGGCTGACCCCACCCCGGCAGAAGCGGCCGATGGGGGCCTGCCCGTTGCCGAGGCGAGTGTTGCAGGGGATTAGGGCTGCTTACTGCTCCTGTCTGTCATCGGGCGGGGGCAGAACTCAGTTCGGCTTATGCCTCATCACCGGGATACACAATGCCCCACCCGGCGCGGATGCGGTCGAGGATACGCATAATATTGACGGTATCGTCCCATGACATAACCGGGCTTTCGAGTTCGCCGGCTGCCACACGTTGCACCACTTCGCGCACCTGATATTCGAAGCCGTTGCCCTGAATCGGTAAATGCCAGCTTTCACACGCTTCGTAGTCTACGAAATGCTGAATCGCCTCGGACTTCATGAACGAGGGTTGCACATACAAGCGCCCCGATTCACCGAACACGACCGCGTCCCGGTGCAGCGTCAGCCGCAACGCGCCAGAAAGCTGTGCCAGCTTGCCGCCGGGATAGCGCAACGTCGCCACGAACATCTCATCTACGCCCGTCGCCCCGATGTGAACGTCGCTGTTGACGCTTTCGGGCTCGGTGCCGAGCAACATCGCCGCGTAGGAGACGGGGTAAATGCCCACGTCCAGCAAGGACCCACCGCCAAGTTGCAGATTAAAGAGCCGGCCCTGTGGTTCATATTCGGCCATAAAACCGAGGCTGGCCCGCACCCAGCGCAAGGGCCCGATATGCCCGGCTTGCACCAGTTCACGGACCTTGACGGCGGTTGGCAAAAAGCGCGTCCACATCGCCTCCATCAAAAAGAGGCCTTTTTCGCGGGCTTTTTCGACCATGCGCTGCGCCTGGCGGGCGTTGATGGCGAAGGGTTTTTCGACCAGCACATGCTTGCCGGCCTCCAGCGCCATCAGCGTATTGTCCATGTGCAGCGGGTGTGGCGTGGCGATGTAGATGGCGTCAATGTCGCGGTCGTTGACTAATTCCTCATAGCTGCCATAGGGGCGCGGGATAGCATGGCGGCCGGCAAAGTTCCGGGCGCGTTCTTGCGTGCGTGACCCAACGCCCAGCACCTCGGTGCCTTCAACGTTCGCAACGGCCTCTGCAAACTTGTTGGCAATGCCTCCTGTGCTGATAATTCCCCAGCGGAGAGGTGGTGTTGACATGGTAAATGTACTCCCTGTGTCATAACGGGTACGTCATCTACAAGGATACCACACGATGGGCGGTCAATGGCGGTTATCGAGGTGCTACTGCACACCAGCCTACAACGTGTCCCCGAGGCATGTCCCCACGCGGCGGGCGGCGGTAATCCACGCATGGTCAAGCGGCACGGTACGACGTTTCCCGGCGACTTCACCTAAAGGCGTGGCGATGGTTTCATCGGCCCGCATGCCGACCATAATGCCATAGACGCCCTCATGGATATAGGCGGCCGCAGCGGTCCCTAATTGCGTGGCCAGCAGACGATCCACGGGCGAGGGGGTGCCGCCGCGTTGAACATGCCCAAGAATCGTCAGGCGGCTTTCTAACGCGGTGCGTTCTTCCAGTGCAGCAGACAGGCACACGGTGCTTTCTCCCTGACGGGCTTCGATGTCTTTAATTTTTGATTTCAGTTCTTTTTTGCGCTTTTTGTCGCCATCGTCTTTGGCTTTGCTGCGGTCAGATTCTAGCTTTGCGATGGCTTCGACATCTTCGCGGGTCATCGCGCCTTCGCTGACGGCCACAATGCTGAACCCTTTCCCGCCCCGGCTACGGCGTCGGATGGCTTCGGCGACGACTTCAATGTCATAGGGAATTTCGGGGATAAGGATTACGTCGGCCCCACCCGCAATCCCTGCGCCAAGTGCCAGCCAGCCGGTGTTATGCCCCATCACCTCGACCACGATAATGCGGTGGTGGCTGTGGGCGGTGCTGTGCAGGCGGTCGATGGCTTCGGTGGCGATGGTCAGCGCGGTGTCAAAGCCAAAGGTGACATCGGTGCCATAGACGTCGTTGTCAATGGTCTTGGGCAGATTCACGACGTTCAGCCCTTTTTCCATGAGGCGATAGGCGTTTTTTGCAGTGCCGCCGCCGCCCAAACATACCAGCGCGTCGAGTTCGTGTTGCTCATAATTATGGACAATGACGTCGGTCATATCCATTTTATCGTCGCCCATCGGCATTTTGTGCGGTTTGTCGCGGCTGGTGCCGAGGATGGTGCCGCCGACGGTCAATATCCCGCTGAGCAGGTCGCCTTCGAGGTGTACAAAGCGGTTTTCTACCAACCCCCGGAAACCATCCCGAAAGCCGATCAGCCGCATGTCAAAGGTCCGTTCCGAGGCTTTGCCGACGCCACGAATAGCTGCATTCAAGCCGGGGCTGTCGCCGCCAGCGGTCAAAATTCCAATATTTTTCATAAGAAGCTCCTCTCGATTGCACCCCAGTATAGCAAGTCCATGCGGTTTTGTCGCTAAATAGGGCGCGTGCCGGGCTGGTGCATCAAAAGTCGTGCTGCTATGGGCGTCGCCATCAACGGCTCATCTCATGCAATCGCCGTGTCCGGCTCAGCCCCGTCTTCAACAATAGGCAGACCACGCAGAATGCGCTATACTGGCGTAGATTTACTGCCTGGCCTATAATCCGTCCCGGGCCCGGTTCCGGGCGTTGACAACACTTACGCAAGAGGAGAGTATTCCTATATGGGCGATATTATCTCGATTCACTCGTTCCGTGGTGGGACGGGCAAGTCTAACATAACCGCCAATGTGGCTACCTACGTCGCCATGCAGGGGCACCGCGTCGGGATTGTCGACACCGACATTCAGTCCCCCGGTATCCATGTGCTGTTCGGCTTTAACGAAGAAACGATTGACAAAACCCTCAACGACTACCTGTGGGGCAAATCCGACATTCAAGATTGCGCGTATGATCTGTCGGCCGGGGCCGGGCAGGAAGAAGGCCGCGACTACTTGCAGGGGCTGAAAATGTTCCTCATCCCCTCCAGCATCCGTGCCGGGGAAATCACCCGTATTTTGCGCGAAAGCTATGACGTGGGCTTGCTGACTGAAGGTTTTCAGGCAGCGATTGATGAACTTGAACTCGACTACCTGTTCGTCGACACCCACCCCGGCATTAACGAAGAAACGTTGCTTTCTATCGCGATTTCTAATAGCCTGATCATTATTTTGCGCCCCGACCAGCAAGACTTTCAGGGCACCGCTGTCACTGTCGATGTGGCCCGCAAGCTCGAAGTGCCCAAGCTGCGGCTGGTGGTCAACAAAGCGCTCCGTAAATATGACTTTGCACAGCTTAAAGAACGGCTCGGTGAAACCTACGACACCAAAGTCGCGGGTGTGTTGCCGCTTGACCATGAGGTCGCTGGTAATGCGTCCAGCCATGTGTTTTATGGGATCAAGCCCGACCACGAATGGTCAACGACCATTGCGGAAATCGGCGACGATTTGCTCAATTCGGAAGATGATTAATCGCGTGCCTTTTCCTATCGGGCCAAAACCCTGAGCCGCACCAACAACCGAACGGGGGAGTTAGCCATGCCCAACCACAGCGACAACCCAGACGATCCCCTCGCCGGGCTGCTGGGTTCTGCACGCAAAAAGCGCAAAAAAACTAACACCGACGCCCTGTTTGGCACGTCCAGCGAGCGCGGCGATGACGCGCCGAACAAGGGGCTAAATCCGTTGGACTTGCTGGCCCTGCCGGCCGCCCAGCGTGACGCCATCAACTGGTTGTCCCGCCGCAAGCAAGCCACGCTCGAAGACATCGCCGCCGCCCTGAAAAAGTCGGTAGATGAGGTTGCCAGCGTCGTGCGTGAACTGCGTGGCGCGGGCTATCTCAAAGAAGCGCTTGTCGAGGGGCAGGTGCTGTATCGCGTGGTGTTTGGTGGCAAAGTGAGCCGTAGCGGGCGCGGGGTGCCGGCCGACATCTGGAACGCGGTAGACCTTGAAAATACCGTCTTCCTGAAGTCGATCTCGCTGTTTGCCCACCTTGACGACGCCGCGCTCAAAGCCCTCGCCGCTGACATGAAAGAACGCCACTTTCACCGCAACGAAATCATCGCGTGGCAGGGCGAACGTGAGCAGGATGTCGTGTTCATCAAAAATGGTATTGTCGGCGTGACGCGCTTGCTGCCCGGCAGCCGGGACGAACAGCAAATCCTTGCCTATTTGAAGCAGGGTGAAGTTATTGGCGAGATCAGTATGCTGTTGCAGGGCGAAGTCAGTAGCGACACGACCGCCACCGCACTGACCGAGGTCGATGTGCTGGCGATTTCGCCTGAAAAATTAATCGAATACCTGCGCACCGACCGCACCGCAGCCCTCGCGCTGGCCCGGCAGATGCTTGGCCGCTTGCAGTCGAGCAATGAACGGCTAGCCACGAACACCAATGACGCCAAGCTGGCGCTGGTCTTTGGGGTGGGGGACGCGCCCGGGCTGACGACGCTCGGCTCTGCATTAGCGTTGACGCTCTCGCACGTGACACAGGGCAAAGCTGTCTACACCGAACACCCCGACCATTCCAGGCTCCGGCAGGTGTTCACGGTAGAAGGCGACGGGCCCTACCACCACCAGACGGGGGCATTTGACGTGGCAACGGTGCAAAGTAGCGGTGGGATGCCCATCGCGGTGCATACCACGCTGGTAATGGACCAACTTGTGCGCGACTATCCGTCGATTGTCATCAGCTTACCGGGCACCATCTCGGAAGAGGTGACATATATGATGGAAAAAGCCAATCAGCTCATCATCATCTTCTCGCCGCAACACGCCTCCGTCGAAGCGCTCGACACCCTCGTCGGTGAACTGCGCAGCGTGATGCACCCGGAAAAGACCAATCTTTTTGTGGTGGCCAACCACACCCAACCGGGGCTGTCCCTGGAGGGCGTGCATGTGCGCGTCGATTTTGAAATCCCTTATTTTGAGCAACAGGTGCCTCTGAAAGATTGCCGCACCGCCGCCGACCTCCCCGAGCCCATCAGCCGCGTCACAGATTTGCTCGCAGACCGGCTCGGCCGGACGAACCAGGTGGGCGTCTATTTGCCAGAACTCCCCGCTGCGGAAGTTGACCCGGTGCAAGAAACACTGGCGTTTTTGGGGGGCATTTTTGGTGGCGCGACAGCCACCACCGCCGACGGGCAAATGAACGAGGCGGGCGAGGTTGAGCAATTGAACGTGGTGCGCACCTATGTCACCATGGCCGATATGGAACGCCATCTCAATGACGTGTTAGGCTATGCCGCGACGCTCAAGCAAAAACTGGGGCTAGATGCATTGGCCGTCGAAATCAATGCCAGGCTGATGCTGGTATAAGAAGGAAGAAGTAACCGTATGTTGCGTAGAATATCCATTTTCTGGATCATCTTTTTTGCCCTGCTGTTAACAAGTGCGGTGCCCTTGCTGGTTTCCTCAGCACAGATCATTAACGAAACCAGTACCGAGGTTGAAAACGAACAGCGCGTGCAACTGCAAAGCCGGGTTCGGGCCCATGCCGAAACCATCAACGAGCAGTTCCGCCAGTTCGAAATCACCACCAACATGGCCGCCACCCGCAGCCGCGAAGTACTCAACCAGGCGGACGACCTCAACCGCCGGGACACCGCCGACGGTGACATCGACACCCGCCAGCCGTATGATTACGTCGAAGACCCGCTTGGTGTGCTGGGGCTGGACGAGTATTTCCGCACCCTGACCCGTGACGAATGGGAAGACCTCGGCTTCACCATCATCGACGCCAACCTCGAGGCGCTTGAGTTCTACAGAACACAACTCGGCCGCCCAATGACCGAAGCCCAATGGGGGGCTTATGGCTTCACGGTGGTAGACGAGGGCGAAACCAGTAGCGAGACGATGACCGTCAACCGCAACGACATCCCCAGCATCTATACCGAAGCCGACTACGCCGCGCTGGGCTTCACGTTCATCAGTGGTGACCCGGCCGCCGGAATTGTCACCGCTGACCAGATTGGCCGCATTCCCTCGCCGGAAGTCATTGATATTTCCAACGTGTATCTCAATGATCCGCGCAGCGCTGACATGAGCGAGATCACGGAGTTGCACATCGAAACCACCGCGCAACTGGACGACCTCTTCGCCACCATCCGCTCTGAAGATTTCGGTAGCCAGTGGGTTTATATGACCACCCGCGAAGGCATGATGCGGCTGTTCCCCTGGCACCCCAACCAGTACGGCCCGCCGCACTTCTGGCGCATGTGGCAGCCGGAAACCATCGTCTTCTACACCGCCGCTTCTGACCAGGGTGTGTACCTGTTGCAACGCGATGCCGAAAGCGACACCGTTGAAGTCGTCAATCACCTGAACACGCCGACCACCTTCAACTATTTTCGCGCTGCGAGTAACTATCCGCGCTGCGGTAGCGAAGTGCCCGATGACGCCTGCGCTTTAGATTGCACCGACGCCAGCGCCCCGCTGCACGGTGAGTATTGCCCGGCCAACAGCGGCGTCGTTATCCTGCAAAACGCGACCACCCCCGCCCTGCAACGCACCCCCGCCGAACTGGACGCGGACGAAACGGTGTTCCCGCTCTGCTTTACACACCAGGCCTTGCAGGATGGCTACCCGGACGACCACCCCGGCGCAACCTTCGAAGACGATGCCGACGCCTGCTACATTGATTGCACCGACACCTCCGACCCGCTCACCGAGCAGTATTGCAACGTCAATTGCGGCAACACGGGCGACCCCATGCGAGACGCGACCTGTGGCGAGCGCACCGACGGTATTATCTTGCTGGATAGCGTTGTCCAGATCACCGAAGCGCCCGTCACGGCACCGAGCGCGGCCCGCATTGATGGCCTTTCCAGCGAAGACATTCCCGCCTGCCCTGAAAACGGCGTCACGACCAGCCAGTGCTATGTTGACTGTGCAGAAACCGACCACGTACTGCACGACGATTTCTGCCGCAGCGCTGTGTGGACAGCCCCTTATTATGACTTCGCCGGGCAGGGCTTGATGGTGACGAACTCGATCCCCATCTGGGCACCTGAGCCGGGCGAAATCGAGCCCATCGCGGTGATGTCGCACGACCTGCGCATCGACGTGCTGGAAGAGCAGGTGCTTGGCTTTGGTATCAGTAACGCCAACAACAATGGCGACGAGGACATTTTTGATATCTTTCAAGACCTGCTGGCCGGCTTTGTAGACCCGTTCGGCATTGACCTCGATACCTCTGGCGAAAGTCGCGGCTACCCGTTCTTGCTCGATACACAGGGGCAGATTATCGCGCACCCACGCTACCAGGCCTCGCAGTTTGCGCAGGAACAGGCGCAGATCGGCCAGTCGGTGTTCCGTAACCTTGACGAAGCTGAAACGGAAATTGCCGGGGTTGTGGATGAGATGCTACAGGGTGGCGATAACGTGACCAGCTACCAGGATACTGATGGCGACACGTGGATTGTGGCCTATGCAGAAATCGAGTCGACCGGGTGGCACCTGGGGCTGGCCCAACCGCGTGAGGAAATCATCGCGCCGGCCACCGAAATCACAGGCGATATTTTGTTCGGTACCATGCTGGCGATCACCTCGGTGCTGATTGTGTCGCTGCTGCTGGCCCGCGCCATCACCCGCCCGGTGAGCCGTTTGGCCACCACCGCCAAAGAAATCGAACAAAGCGTCGATATGGAAACCAACCAGATCATCGGCGGCAACCTCGACAGCCTGAAGAACCTCAGCACCGCCAAAGAAATTGCAAACCTGTCCTCGGTGTTTGAGCAGATGGTGATGGCCCTGCAACAGCGCATGGTCGAACTCAACTCCATCTATGCGATGGGGCAGACGATTACGGCGAACGTTGAATATGACGACGTGATGCGGGCGGTGTTGTCCTCTGTGCGTAGTGTGGTGGCCTATGACGCCGCCGAAATCACGATTCTCAAGGGCAACTCGCTGGTGGTCGAAGCGTGGGAAGGGCAAGAAGGCTTCAACGATACCACCGGGCGCAAATACCGCATCGGTCGCGGCCCGACGGGGCAAATTGCCGAGGTCAAAGAATCTGTCCTGATCTCAACCGTCAGCAGCAGTGAGGACATTCAGCGCACGCTTGGCTATAGCTCACCGGGCAGCGAATTCCTGGCGAAATCGACCAAGATCGCGCTCAATAGCTTCCTCGGTATTCCGCTGATGATCGGTGAACGCCTGACCGGGACATTGACGATGGTTCACCGCGAAGCCGGGTTCTTTACGCCGGACGACGAACGCCAACTCAACAAGCTCGCTGCGCAGGCTTCTATCGCGATTCAGAACGCGATTCAAGTCCGTGAACGCGAGAAAGAACTCAAGCAACAGATTGAAGAACTCAAGATTGAAATCGACCAGGCCAAGGTCAATAAGCAGATTGAAGAAGTCACGGATAGCGATTTCTTCCGCCAACTGCAAGGCAACGCCCGCCGGATGCGCCGCCGCTTTGGCAAAGAAGTCGAAGACACCGACTCCTCAGAGCGTACCGACTCGATGAGCGACCTGCTCAGCGAGGAAAAGATGCAACGCCGCAGTAAAGGCGAAGACGAGGACGACAGCGACAGCGACGAGATAATCGACGACAAGTCTGATGATAAGAAAGACGAGTAACGACGATGGCTGATGGAGCAACCTGCTGGATTACGGGCAAAGACGCCCATGCCCAATGCGCGTTTTGTGGGCGCTATGTCAATAAGGAGGTCGCCCGCACAGCGATCTTCCCCATGACGGCTTTTGTGGGCAAGGGTGAAGTCCCGAAGTTGATCACGGTGCGCAATGCGATCTGGTGTGGGCTGTGCAAGCCCCGCCAGGAACCGACCGAAATGCCGGAGATATATTAAAACTATCGCGTCAGCATGTTTGAAAAACACGGAATGCGCCTGTTTTATGCCTTTTTCATCCTGCTGTTTGCAGCGATGGCGGCCCTCAGCCTGATTGACGCTGACCTGCCACCGACCGACAGCACCGTTACGCTTGACCGTGCAGACGCTACCGACGCCATAGTGGACCTCACCCTGCCACGCGGCGAACTCAACGTCCACGCCGACGCGATTTCGCTGGTGCGCGCCGACTTTGAATACGAAGACCCCGACGCCGCCCCGGACGTGACCTGCTCCGTTGAGGGTGGTACCGGGGCACTCGTCGTGCAACAACCCGCCACCGGCATCACCACGCCGCAGGACAACCACTTCGACCTCACACTGACCAACAACCTGCCGCTGAGCATGGCCATCATGCGCGCGGTAGGGGGGTCTATGCTGGACCTGCGCGACCTTGCCCTCACGGGGTTGACTGTGGCGCTGGGCGATGGCGACAACACTGTGCGGCTGGGGCCTGCTTATCCGCTGCTGCGCGAAATTGACATTGAAGGCAACAACGGGCGCGATGTGCTGGATATGGTCTGTGTGTGCGATGTCATCACGTTCTTACGGGCCGATGTCGGCAATGGCGACGACACACTCTATCTTGATGGCGACTATCCCGCACTCACCAGCCTTGACCTTGACCTTGATAATGGCGACGACGTGCTGCTGGTCAGTGGACAGTATGACGCTATCTCGACGCTGACGGTAGCACTCGGGCCCGGCGATGACCGCCTGGTGATGGATGGCTTTTACCCGGCGCTGCAACAGTTCTTCATTCAGGTCGGCACGGGCGACGATGCGATTGACCTCAGCCATGAATGGGACCACAGCCTCGAAATCGACGTGGTGTCGCAGTCGAACAGCACCGTGTTATATTTGCCGCAGACGGTTGGTGTGGCGGTGACGGTGCGCGACCCCGGCGTGGAAATCAGCACTACCAACATGGAGCAAGAGGACGATGTGTGGGTTAATGCGGCTTATGCCGATGCAGAGATTGTGCTGCGCATTTTCGTGAGTACGGCGAACGTCGGGCAGGTGGAGTTAATCAGCGGCCCGCCACGTGAACCGCTGATTGAACGCGATGTGCTGCGCATGGGTGCGGGGGAGT
>DAOTTU010000012.1:0-116590 GCA_034437655.1 Anaerolineae bacterium | reverse complement strand
TTTGGCACGCTCTTGCGCGTAATCGCTTCAGCCGGGACGGCCGTGTTGCTCGGGGTATTGGGTGGTTTGCCCGGGGTTGCTATTGGTGCCAGCGCGATGATGGTCGCTGTGATTGTAGAGGCAATTTATGCCCGCTGGGTAGTGCGCGACAGTATCGCTGAAATCGAAGCTGCGCCACCCACCGAGCGCTCGTTGACCTACCGCATGATCTTGAACTTTCATTTGCCGCTGGCCATGACGAGCGTCCTTGCATTGCTGGTGCGCCCCATGCTCGAAAGCGGACTGGCCAGCACCGACCGCGCCGAACAAGCGCTGGCCGCCTGGGCCGTTGTCTGGGAAATCATGCTGGTGATGCGGGCCGGTGGGTTTGCATTTCAAGAGGTCGCGATTGCCCTGAATAACGGCCCCGCCGATGTTGCCATTTTGCGCCGCTTCATGTGGTCGGTCGGGTTGGGGTTGAGCGGGCTCATGTTGCTGATAGGGCTGACGCCACTGATGGACATCTATCTGGGTACCATCCTTGCTGCGCCTGAGAACATCCACGAGTTTGTCGTCGCGGGAACACTGGCCGGGGCGAGCATCCCCCTGCTAACAACGATGCTCAGCTTTTACCGCGCCCTGCTTATGAAACGTGACACCACCGCCCCCATCTATCAGGCAATGGTTTTGAATCTACTGCTCACGGCCGCGCTGTTATGGGCCATGCTCAATTTTGGCGTTACCGGCATTGTAGCCGCAGCCGGGTCATTAGCTGCCGGGCAGGCCATTGAAACAGGATATTTATGGTATCGAACCCTCACCCCACGCCCCACAGCACAGCCGATCCCCGCCAGCGGCGATTAACGCCCCACAAAGCGCGGAAAGCCTTCTGTCTGCGTGCTGATTTCGGTGAAGGTGTCGGTGGCACGATCATATACCTGAATTGTGTACGTCTCCGGGCTCCCGACCGCCAGTGCTATGCGCGTCTCGTCCAGTTGTTGCACACCGAGGATCGGCTGCTCCCAAACTATCTGCGCATCCCCCGTTACCCAATAATATACTGCCCCATTGAGCGTCACTTCCCGTAGCAGCAGATCATCGCTTGCCCATAGCAACGGCTCTGGGAGAGATGTTGTCGGCGGCAGCACGGTCTGGGCATCCCCACGTTGCACAACCATTTCCCACGTATTGATCGCAACCTCACGGTGATAAGCAACACGCGCTAAATCCGCAGACCACACCGGCCGCGCCGGGAAACCCAGCACAACCGATTCACATTGCACATCAGCCGTTGTCATCTGGCATAACTGCGACGTCACCGGGGCATCATTATCGAGAGGCGTATACACCAAATCAGGGTCTGGAACGGCAAAGGCCAGCGTTGCGCCATCTGCTGACCAGCGCACGGGTGGTATGTACGGGATTTCAGTACCGCTAGCCACCGCCGGGAAAGCATAAGGCTCTGTAAGGGGGCCAAACGTCGTCGTGTCCACGATTTCAACAACGGCCAGTTGTTCGGGGTCTTGATATTCTCCAGCACGCACTAAGGCAACCCGGTTGCGGTCAGGGCTGAGTGTGATGTAGCCGCCTGCACCTCGTTCACGAAGTTGTTCTGATGTGCCACTGCTGCCAAAGCGCCACATATCCGCCAGCGGGAATACACCACCCGGGCCACCAAGTGCCGCCAACGTGGTGAAAATTACAGTGGTGTTGTCTACCCAGTGCGGTTGGGCAAATTGCAGCGCGAAATCTTCAAACGGGGGGAGGGCTTCAGCACTCAGAGTAGCTAATGGCGTGGCGGAGGCGATGTCGTAGAGTACCAGCGTCATCGGTTGTGTTTCATCGGGAATGGTGAGGTAGGCGATACGGCTACCATCTGGCGACAGACTGGCGGTCAGTACATTGGCGTCAATGAGAGGCGTATCGTTAAGCCATAGCTGGTCATTTTGCAGCCACAGCACAGGGGGGAAGGTACTTTCCTGAGCGGTGGTGGGATTTGCAATTGGTACAACACTGGATACCATGACCAGTGCTATAACCACCATTGCAAGATAACGTTTTGCCGACATAACAACCTTCTCTCACCTCTTTTGTGCTTATTGTAAACAAAAAACCCCTCTCAGCGCGAGAAGGGGCTTTTGCAAGCGGAAAGGAGATAGTCAGGCGTTAGGTCATTGCAAGAATAAGTCTGTACCCGCTGACGTCGCCAAATCCACGACCACCGCCGGGATAATACCCAACAGCAGTACGAAAATGGCGGTCGTTGCTGTGACAAAACGATAGGATTCTGGCATCACAATGCGCTGATCGTCGTCGGCGCTACGGTCAACATACATAATCTTGATGACCACCAGATAGTAGTACAGCGCCACAATCGAGTTCAACACACCGATGATCGCCAGCCATGTCAATTGGGCATCAACCGCTGCCCGGAACAGCAAAAACTTGCCGAAGAAGCCCGCCGTTGGTGGAATACCAGCCAGCGAGAGCAACGCTATCGTCATGCCCAGCGCAATGTAGGGGTTGCGCCGCGAGAGCCCGGCCATGTCTTTGATGCTTTCGGAGCCTGTTTCATTGGTAAAGGTAATGACACAGGCGAACAGCAGCGTGTTCGTCAGTACATACATCGCCATGTAGAAAGCGACCGCCGCTGCACCGTCCCCTGCTGAGGTTTCACTGGCGATAGCAACCAACCCAATCAGGGTATAGCCTGCCTGCGCCACAGAACTGTATGCTACCAGACGCTTGATGTTATCCTGCACCAGTGCCAGCAGATTACCGAGTGTCATCGTTATTACGGCGAGGATAGCGAAAAGCTGCACCCACCAGTCACTATACCCGGTGCTGAGCTGGTCTGGCAAAAGCTGGTCGGGTGGGAAGACCGCCAGCATAAAGCGGGTCAATACAGCAAAACTCGCTGCTTTAGAGGCCACTGAAATAAACGACGTGACCGGAGTCGGTGAACCCTGATACACGTCCGGCGTCCAGAAATGGAAGGGTACCGCACTAATCTTGAACGTAAAGCCGACCGCCACCAAACCCAACGCTACAATGATCGGGGCGGTTGCATGGTCAGCGTCAACCAGGGCCGGGCCGATCTCGTACAGGTTGGTCACGCCACCGCTGAAGCCATACACCAGCGTCAGTCCATACAGCAAAAATGCTGAGGTGAAGCCGCCAAAGAGGAAATATTTAATCCCACTTTCGGCACTATGGCTGGCTGCTTCTTGCTGCTCGGCGTCTGGAAATTCCGGGAAACGGATGAAGCCAGACATAATGTACAGGCTAATCGACATGGTTTCCAGCGCAACAAACAGCATCACAATATCAGCAGAGGCACTCAGTAGGCTGGCCCCTATCGTAGCAATGATCGTGATGGCATAGAATTCGCTTTTGTACCGCAATCGTCGGTCACCCATACCGAGGAAACACGTTAACCCACCGACCGCAATCACCATCACACGGAAGATTTTCGCAAGGTCGTCATTGCGAATCATACCGCCGAACATCAACTGCTCGCTGAGAGTATCGGGAGTCGGGATGAAAGCTGTTACCGCCGCAATGGCGAGCAACGATCCACCACCGATATATCCCACGATAGACCGCTGTGCCGCCGGGAGATACAAGTCCAGGTAGATGACGGCCAACGCCGTGATCGTCATCAGAATTTCTGGGGTGATTGCGATAAAGTTTTGGACGAGGTCTGTATTAAATTCCAAGACGATTACTCCTAAATTCCGCCGCTATATTTCAGCATGTCGGCCACAGGAATGACAGCACTCTCAATGATGTTGGTCAAAATCTGCGGGTACACACCGACTGCAATCAACCAGAACGCCAGCATGATGATCGCAACACGGTCCTGAATACGCAGGGGCTTCTCATCGACTTCCGGATACTTTTCAGCGTCAAACTCGCCAAAGAACACCTGTGCCGTCACCCGCAAAACATATGCCGCCGTGAGAATGATACCGAGTACAGCCCCTATGACGATGTAGACGTAATAATTGCCACCGCCTTCGGTTAGCGCTGTCGGTGAGAGGGCGACGACTTCAGACGGAATCCCGCGCCAAACACCTGTCAAAATTGGGAATTCTGCCACGAAACCACTCAAGCCCGGCATCCCCATACTCACGAAGCCGCCGAGGATGAACGCCAGCGCGACAATCGGCATTTTCAGCATAAACCCGCCTAAGCTCGGCAAGTCACGAGTATGCGCCCGGTCATAAACCATCCCGACACAGGCAAAGAACAGCGCCGTCATCACACCGTGGCTGAACATCTGCAAGCCCGCACCCGTCATCCCGGTAACGTTCATCGTCGCGAAGCCCATACTGACCAGCCCCATGTGCGACACAGAGCTAAAGCCGATGACGTACTTGAAGTCACGTTGTCGGAACGCAATCAAGGCTCCAAACACGACATTCACCAGCGCCAGGACGATAATCCAGGGTAAATGCACCCTTGCGCCTTCAGGCATTAACTGCACACCCAAACGCAATGCAGCATAAGCACCGAGCTTCATCAGCACACCCGCGTGAATCATCGACACAGCAGTCGGTGCAGCGACATGCCCGTCTGGTGACCAGTTGTGGAAGGGGAACAACCCCGCCAGCACCGCCAACCCGATGAACACGAATGGGAACCAGAACCGTGAGATTGTCAGCCCATCAATGCCGAGACTGCTCAAGTAGCCGGGTTGGTCGAAGGCACCAAGCTGCGCGGCAATATGGATGTGGTTGAAATCGAAGCTGTAGGCCCCGGCTGAGGTCGCTGGAATGAGGTCAGGGTTGCTCGAAAAGAATGCCCCGGCTGCAAAGTACAGGACCAGTATACCCACCAGCGCTACTACTGACCCAATGAGAATGTATAGCGTTAGTTTCATGGCGGCGTATTCGCGGAGCGCCTTCCAGCCCCACCCCGCGATAAGTAAGTACATGGGGAAGATTGCAAGCTCGTAGAAGAAAAATAGCAAGAAGATGTCTGTGGCAAGGAACACGCCATAAACACCTGCCACCAACAACAGGAAAAATGCCATAAATTCGCGGGTACGTTCTTCAATGCCCCACGATATAAGCACGCCAGCGAAACTTGCCAGCCCGGTGAGCATCACCATTGCTGCCGTTAAGCCATCAACGCCAAGCTGGTAGCGAACACCGATTTCGTCAATCCAACTGACACTATCAACGAACTGGAACTCAATCGGGCCGCTGTACACAATGCGGCTCGGGTCGATGTCGTTTTCGGTGATGAAGTCGCGGGTACGGGGCACACCATTGTCTTCAATGCGCACCAATTCACCGTCTATTCGTTCGACCAGCAACGGTTCTAGCCCCTCTGGTGTTTCGAGGAACAGCATCGCATCGTTTTGCAGGGTCGCGTTTTGCGCACCGCTATCGACGTTGTAGGTGAAAAAGACAAATAAGCCAAGTAATAAGCTAATGCCTGTGGCACCGGCCGCAATCAGACGGGCTTCATTCTTTGAATCGTCGTTCAGAAATAACAGGATAAAGACGCCCCCAAAAATTGGGATCATCAAAATCGCTGTTAAAATTCCGGCGAATTCGGTTTCCATACAATGATACTCCTTAGCCGATACCGAAAGCCATAAACAGGTCAGAGACCGTGCCGTCGATAACGGGCAGAATCCAGTTGGGGTAGAGCCCGGTAATCAACATCAACACGACAAGCGGTGCCAGCGCGATAACTTCACGCCGCTCAATTTCGAGGCTGTGTTCGTTCTCATGGTACTCGCGCCATTCTTCGTTGGTGGGGCCGTGCAAGACGTTCTGCAAGCCTTTGAGGATATACGCCCCGGTGAACAGCAACCCGATCATGCTCAACAACACCATCACCGGGAAGATACGGAACGAGCCCGCCACAATCAGGAACTCACCCGTAAAGCCATTCAAGCCCGGCAACCCCAGGCTGGCCATACTCACGAAGACGAGTAAGCCGCCATAGAAGGGGATGATATGCCACAGCCCACCAAAACGCCGCAGGTCGCGGGTATGCGCTTTGTGATACAGCCCCCCGACAAGCAAGAACATGCCCGCCGCGCTCAGGCCATGGTTGAACATTTGTAGTACAGCCCCGTTCAGCGCCGTAGTGGCATCTTGCATAGAGCCCGTCGGGTTCATGTTGTCGCGTTCTTCCATCAAGCGTGGTTCAACCAGTGCCTCAAACTTGAATTCAGCCAACGTTTCGCGCTGATCCTGCGTCAGGTTGACGAGGGTTGTACCGGGGGTGAGGTTGGCTTGTGCGCCATACCGTTCAATATCCTCATCCACCAGTTTTTCGCCAGCAATTTCAACGGCGAGGTCATAGCGCCCAACTGACTGCGCCCACAGTGTACTGTAGACAACCGCCATCACCGCCAGACCGAGTACAACGAAGCCCATGTGATTCACAGAGGAGTATGCGACCAGCTTCTTGAAGTCATCTTGCGCCCACGCTGCCAGTGCGCCGAGTACAATGCCGAGCATCGCCAAAAACGCGATAATCTCAGCAAATTGCAACGGCAAAAATTCCAGTTGTATGTTGGTAAATGGCACCGTAGGGATAATTTCACGGGCGATGACGTCCGGGAATAAAGGGATCACAAAGCGGATAAAACCATACGCTCCCTGCTTGAGCAGTACACCAGCCAGCAACATTGAGCCGGCCGTTGGTGCTTCCGTGTGCGCGTCTGGCAACCAGGTGTGGAAAGGGAAAACCGGAATTTTCAAGGCAAACGCGAGGAAAAAGCCGAGAAACGCCAGGTATTTCACACCCTGCGCATTGAAGCCGAGCAATTCACCGCCACCGGTGGCTGCGTCATAACCGATATTCGGCCAGACTTCTGTCCAGACCGGTACATCGAAAGTTGGGACACCATTGTTGACTGCATCGCCAACACTGAAAGCAACCAGTTGCATCGCCAGCAGCAAGCCCAGCGAGCCCGCCATCGTGTAGATGAAGAACTTGTTGGATGCATAACGGCGGTTCTTGCCACCCCATTGATTGATGATGAAATACATCGGCACCAGACCGATTTCGTAGAAGATGAAGAACACCATCATATCCAGCGCGGCGAAAACCCCCATCATCGCAGCCTGCAAACCGAGGATCAGCGCGAGGATAGCACGCGGATTCTTCTCATGCTCAAAGGCAATCAATATTGAGAGGGGAGCCAGAATCCCGGTGAGCAAAATCATGGTGACGGATATACCGTCCACGCCGAGATGCCAGTTAGAGCCCAGTTGCGGGAACCATGCAGCCGAGTATTCGAACCAATAGCCACTTGCAGCCGGGTCTGTGTTGTGGACGGTGTAGAAAACCGCAATTGCGCTGAATAAGGTCGGAATCGTCAAGCCAAGCGCCAGATAACGCGCCAGGTTATCATACCCCCCGGGCAGCATTGCGACAATCACGGCGCTCAGCAGCGGAAAAAAGATCAAGAAATTGAGCGGATTCGCAATAAAAGTTTCCATAGTCTCCTCAGGAGGTCAGCCTACAGGACGAAAAAGAAGCTCAGGATCACCAGCAACATAATCCCGCTACCAAAAAGCAAGTACTGTTGTACATTGCCGCTTTGAATACTGCGGAAATACTGACTGCCGATGCTAATCAGTCGTGGAATACCATCTCCGACGCCATCAATTACGACATAGTTAATGCGCTTGGCACTTTCTCCGAGGAAAACGAAGGTGTCGCCCACGCCATGCAAGAACTCGTCAATAGTTTCTTTGTCGATGGCCTGGTATGCGACCTTCCGCGCCACCCATTCTGACGGAATGTAGAATATCGTCAGGAAGATGTTGTCGAGGTGTAGACGGTTCTGCATCATCGTCCAGGCGCTATCGGGGAAGAATTGACGGACCGGGTCGCGGTCGCCCTTGCGCATCGGCACACCGTAGAGCGCATACGCAAAGCCAAAGCCCACAAAGAAGGCCGTAAACGATGCCAGTACCGGCCAGATGGTCCAGGCGGCTTTGGGTGGCGGCACGGGGAGCGTCTTCGACACAAAGTTGAAGAAGAAGTTATTGCCCCCCGTGAAGAATTCCAGAATGAAGAAGTCCGGGTGAATACCAGCAAAGCCAACCGTAATTGCAAAGAACGCCAGCACAACCAGCGGGGCTTGCATCAGGGCACTGTTGCCGTATGTTGCCCACCACGAGAGCGCCTCATCACGGGTGAAGGGTAGCAATTGCTCCTCTTCTTCCTCGTCATGTTCAGCGACCGCATCGTCTTTGTGTTCAATCAAAGCATGGTCATCATGAGCGTGATCATCATCATGGGTGTGATCGTGGTCATGGTCGTGATGATGGTGTTCATGTTTGAGCGTTGCATATTCAGCAATGGCGCTGCGGGGCTCGTGCAAGAAGGTCATGAACCACAAGCGGAAGCTGTAGAATGCGGTTGAAATCGCAGCGGCAAAGAGGCTGAAGAACACCAGCACATGCAACCACGGCGCATTGCCAAAGTCGCTGAATTCACTGGGAGCTGTAATAAACAGCAAGGAGTCCAGCAAAATTTCGTCTTTGGACCAGAAGCCGGCCGTAATCAGTGGCGCACCCGCCAGCGACGCGACACCGGCCAGCATCGCGAACGCGGTAATCGGGATTTTGTTGATCAAGCCACCCATCAGCGTCATGTCGTTGGGCACGGCCACATAGTTAAGTTGGATACCGCGCGGACGTACTGATTGCCAGTCTTCTTCATCAGGCGCTTCACCCTCACGGCCAAGCCAGTCGGCACCATAGACGGGATAGGGGTCGTCGGGGTGGCGATGCGGGATTTCATCGTCGCGCCCCAACTCGTGCAGGTGGTGTTCGCCATGTTCCATAGCGTGGATAACCGCACCAGAGGACATAAACAACAGGGCCTTAAAGAAGGCGTGTGTAATCAAGTGGAAGGCGGCCGCAATGTAGGCACCGATGCCAAGCGCCGCCACCATAAACCCTAGCTGTGAAATGGTCGAGTATGCCAGCACACGTTTGATGTCATTCTGCGCAATGCCGAGAATTCCACCGCCCAACGCCGTGACTGAACCAACCACGCCCATCACAATGAGCGGCAAGGTGTACTCGGCATGGTGGGGGTTGCCGCCTGCTTCCATCAACGGGAAGAAGCGAATCACGAGGTAGACACCCGCAGAAACCATCGCCGCCGCGTGAATCATTGCAGAGACGGGCGTGGGGCCTTCCATCGCATCTGGCAACCAGCCGTGCAGCGGAAATTGTGCAGCTTTACCGATCGTACCGATCACAATCAACGTGCCGATGATAGCCGCCGCGCTCAAGCCGATGAAGCCTGTCTGTTCAGCGTCCCCAAGGATGCCGAGCAGTTCTTCATTTAGCAGAATTTCACGGTAGGACAGCGAGCCCGTTTCGACATACAGATAGCCGATACCTACCAGCAGGAACACATCAGCGATACGAGTGGTCATAAAGGCTTTGACTGCTGCTTGATATGCGCTCTTTTTCTCGAACAAGAAGCCAATAAGCAGATACGAACACAAGCCCATAATCTCCCAGCCCATGAACAGCAACAGGAGATTGTCAGCAACAACCAGCGTCAGCATTGCGCCTGCAAAAAGGCTTAAATAAGCAAAAAAGCGTGAAAACCGAAGCTGGTGCGGGTCGTCTTGTGGGTAGGCTTGCATGTAGCCGATGCTGTAAATAAAGATCATCAGCATGGCGATAGAAACCATAAACAGCATCACGGCGCTAAGTGGGTCTACATGTACGCCAAATTCAATATCCGCCGTACCGACATCCATCCAGGTGAGGTTGCTACCGAAAATGCGGTAACTATCCCCCACGACACCAAAATCGCTGGTGCCAAAAGCCGCGTGGAAAAATAGCGGCCAAGCCATCAAAAATGACAGGAAAACTGAGGCGGTTGCCGTAACTGCACTGGCGATCTTATAGCGCCCGATGCCAAGCGTAATCAGCAAAAAGCTGACCAACGGCGGCACCGGAATAAGCCAGGGCAAGTAATTGGCATCTAACCAGTTAATGTCCATAAAATTCTCCAGTGATTGCGTGCGACTACCACTTCAGCAGGTTGACGTCTTCAACGATAACGGTTTGGCGGTTGCGATAGATCGACAAGATCAGTGCAATCCCAACAGCGGCTTCTGCCGCTGCCACCGCGAACACGAACGATGCAAACACCTGCCCGGAAATGTCGGCCGGGTTCAGGTAGCGCCAGAAGGCAACAAGGTTAATATTGGCAGCATTGAGCATCAGTTCAATTGAAAGGATAATAGCAATGGCGTTGCGCCGCGCCAGTACCCCATAAGCACCGATGCTGAATAGTGCCGCCGAAACGACCAGGAACATCCAGAGTGGAACCATAGCTCAACTACTCCTTCTGGGGGTTATGCTTCGTCTTCGCGTGCAACGACAATCGCACCAATCAAGGCCGATGTCAGCATCAACGAGATGATTTCAAAGGGTAAAACGAACCCCTCTTTCGTTGAAAAAGCCACGCCAATTTCTTCAACGGTGACATAATCAACGGTGGGGATGTTGTCAGTATCAGTGGGCAGGTTCGCGCTCAGACGTTCGCCAAAAACGTTATCGCCCATCGGCGTGACGGTTAGTGTTAGCACAACAAACAGGACGCTGGCCGCCGCCAGTGCATAGGGCCACTGTGAATTGACTGAAACCGAAATACCCATCACTTTGCGCGTGAGCATGATCGCGAACAATACCAGAATCGCGATGGCACCGATATAGACCAATATTTGCACAGCAGCCAAAAACGGCGCGACCAGCAGCACAAATAACCCGGCCGTCCCGAACAGGCTGAGCATCAAAAACAACGCGGCATGAAACAGATTGCGTTGTGTGACGACTGCCAGGGCACCGCCGAGTGTGAGTACACTAAAGATGAAAAACCCGATGGTTTCCCACGTAAGTTCCATTGGTTACTTTCTCCTCTGCTAGTCGCCGCTGCCGCCGACTATGACGGCCTGAGACTGCATGCCTTCGCCTGCATGCGCAACTGGATAGGGTTTGCTTTCTATAAGTGCGGTCATTTCTTCAATACGCTGGTCTGCATCATCAACATAATTTTGCAGCAGGCGCAATGACACATACCCAATCGCGAGGCTAGCACCCAAAGACACCAGCAGGCGTGGCAGTTCAGCCATCCAGCGTGAGAACAGACCGCCACTCAGGTCTGGCGTACCCATTGCCGACCAGATGCCGGCCGTCACCAGTAGATGGACAATGCTGACGGGGACCAGGAACTTCCAGTTAAAGGACATCATATGGTCGATACGGAAGCGTGGCAACGTCATGCGTGTCCACAGCATGATGAAATAGACCAGAAATGTTTTGGCAAGGAGATAACCAATGCCGAGTACGGGCAGTTCCTCTGCGAATGGTCCCTGCCAACCGCCAAGGAACAGCACTGCAAAGATCATCGCAACAAGGAAAGCGTGCAAGAACTCTGCCAGGTAGAACATTGCAAACGCCATACCGCTATATTCGATCATATACCCGGCGACCAGCTCAGACTCTGCTTCAACAAGGTCAAACGGGGAACGCCCAATTTCTGCAATATTGCTCACCAAAAAGATAATCCCGGCGACTGGCGCATACAGCATAATCCAGTAGGTGCCTTGAAACTCGACAATTGACTGCATACTCATCGAGCCAACAAGCAGCACCGGAATCAGCAGCGTGAACACCAGCGGTATTTCATAGCTGATAAGTTGCGCCACCGTACGGAATGCCCCCAGCAGTGCATACTTGTTGTTGCTGCCCCATCCCGCCATCACAATGCCGATGGTTGCCAGTGATGACACCGAGACAAAATACAACGCCCCGATGGAGAGGTCTGTGCCAATAATCGTCGGTGCCAACGGAATGACAGCAACAATCAGGACGATCGACGCCACCATCAGAATCGGTGCCAACAGAAACGGCACGCGGTCAACGTTGCGCGGGAAGATGATCTCTTTGGTGGCCAGTTTCAATACATCCGGGATGGATTGTAACAGGCCATAGGGCCCAACACGGTTCGGCCCAATGCGGTTCTGGAAACGAGCCGCCACTTTGCGCTCAACCCAGATGGTAAAGATGGGGGCAAGCAAAAATATCGTAGAGAGGATGACCACGCCAACCACCGTTCCCAGGAAGGCGGCGACATCGTCGTTAAAACCCAGGCTTTCAAACAGACTTATCATAGTTCTCCCATACCAAAATCTCTAGCGGCGATGTGTTGTTGTGTGCGCTCCAGGGCAGGCTGAACGGGGCATCATTGCTTCCGCGAGCAGGTCAAAGCTAAGACCATTCCAGCGCGCCTTTGCGCCAGGCATAAATTAACCCTTCAACCAGCAGAAAGATGAAGACCAGTCCTGCCAGGTAAGCGCTAAAATCGAGTCCATCCAGCGCGACCGCCCAAGGGAACAAGAACACCATTTCAACGTCAAACACCAAAAAAATGATCGCATAAAGATAGTACTGTATTTTGATCTGTCCCCATGTGTCGCCGACAGTTTCGACACCACATTCATAGACATCGACTTTGGTTTCAGACGGTCGACGTGGTGCCAGCAATTGTGCCAACATAATTGGCACGATGGGCAAAATAGGGGCTATCACGAAAGCGGCTGCAATAAATGCCCATTGGCTAAGTTCCATCTACCTGTTTACCTCCGCAACAGAACGTTAGTGTTATATGAGTCCAACGCGGCGTGAGTATAGCGCACGCAGCCATGCGTTGCAACGACATTCACTTAGCTGTGAAGTATGTACTAGCGGGACATTCTAGCACAGCGTTCCCAAGCTGACAAAAATTGTGCCATTTTTCACACGATTATTTTGTTTTCATATTCACGGTGTAAATGAGCGCGCTGCTAAGAATTGCCCACGGCCTGTTTCCCCTGTAAACATGCCGCCCTCAACCAAAATAGTCCCCCGGCTGATGGTGGTATGCACGCGCCCCTGAACCGTCATGCCTTCGTAGGGGCTATACCCGCCAATCGTATGAAGATTCGTTTGTGTTAGTGCGACCTCTGGCTGAGGATCGTAAAGCACAATGTCAGCATCGCTACCGGGCAACAATGCACCTTTCTGCGGATATAATCCGAAGATTTGCGCCGGGGTGCTTGCCATTTTATCGACGATCACTTGCAGGCGGTCTTCGAGCGGCAAGTAAGCGAGCGTGGTGAAGGTCAGTTGCAGGCTGGTTTCTAAGCCGGGCAGGCCGCCGGGCGTTTTGACGAAGGTATCGAACTCTTGCTTCTGGGCGAGGGTATAGTCGCAGTGGTCGGTGGAGATGACATCCGCTTCCAGGCACAGCATCTGCATAGCCTGAGTGGATTCAGGGTCACGCAAAGGCGGTTGTAAGATGAAATGCTCAGGTGTGGCGCTCTCATAACGCATGGTATCGAGCGCGAAATATTGTGGACATGTCTCGAAAAAGAGTGCAATACCAGCCGCGTCTTGATTCTGATAGTGCTGATTGTTCAAAATGCCCGTAATTGTGTTGGCGTGCGAACAATGCACGATGTATGCATTGGCCTGCCCCAATGTAGCTAAATGCAACACACGCTGCACCGCCTCATGTTCAGCCTGCGGCGGCCGGCTCTGCGCATGAAAACGCCAACTCGTATTCCCTGCTGCGGTCAGGGCGTCGATTGCAGCGGTGACAATCGCGTCGTTTTCACAGTGGATGAGGGCCAGCATATCCGGTGGTAAGGCCTGGAAGGTACGCAACAGGTCAGCATCATCCATGTAGTAGTTCGGCTGGTAAGTGGTGTAGAGTTTGATGCTCGGTACACCTAAATCCCGCAATTCGGCAAGCGCGGCCGTGTACGCAGCGTCATCCGCAGGCGGGTCAGTGACCATCATGTGAAAGCTGTAGTCGATATAGGCAGGTGCGGACTCTTGCAGGCGGTTTTCAAGCGCTTGCGGAAATGTCTGGCCGGGGAATTGCGTGGCAAAGTCTACAACAGTCGTCACGCCACCATAAGCGGCGACCCGTGTCCCGATTTCCCAGTCGTCGGCAGTCTGGAAAATCCCGGTGTCAAGCTGAATGTGGGTGTGGGGGTCCACAAGACCGGGCAGCACGTATAATCCGCTGGCGTCAATGCGGCGTGCATCTTCCCACGCGACCGCGCCCGGTGTTGTCATCCCAACGATGGTCTCCCCTTCTACGAGAACATCAGCCGTGATAACATCGGACCGAGAAACAACTCGACCATTTGTAATCATCAGTTTGTCTGACATAAGCGAGACTCCAAACAAGCAAAAGAATTATTCCTGCTAGCTTGCCAGACAACCGTTAAGAACACAAGCAACCATCACAGCCAAACACAGTACGAAAGCGATCACCAACCGCCATGCGTGCCGAACGTCCCCTTCATCACCTTGCCCGAACCATGCAGCACGCGCAGTGTTTTTCGCAGGTCAAGCGCTTCGATGCGCAATCGCTACTAATCAGTGAGAAAAACGCGCCCGGCGTTGCTATCTATCTGTTTGATACGTGCCCCACCCCGCGCCATCTCGGGCATATTCTGGCGCAAAACAGTCAACAAGCGTTGTATAGCCTGCTGGTGTTAGACGGTGACATCCTTTTTGGGGAATCGGATCGGCTTGAAGCCACGCTGTCAATGCTGGACATCTTCTACCCACGCAAAGCATATGTCTACAAGGTGCTTGACGATGAAATTTCAGTGTTGCCGGTCTATATGGACTGGCCAGAGGAACACCTCAAATTCTATGTAGCCCCACCCGTTGACCTATTACAACTCCATCGCCGCGACGTCGAAATGGAACGGACGATTTTGCGTGTGGCAGATTTTGGGGCGCGGCCACCTTACAACCCCAGAGCCCGCTTTGAGCGCTGGCAGGCAAAATATGGCGGGGGCAATGGCGGCCGCAACACCCATAAACGCCGTAGGCGCAGCACCACCTACCGAGGCTACGCTGCCCATCAACATTATGAAGCACTGGGGCTTTCGCGTGGGGCTTCGTTCGAAGATATTCGTGCGGCGTATCGTCAACGGGCCCGCGAACTACACCCCGACGTGAACCCTTCGCCAGAAGCCAAAGCACAAATGCAGCGCATCAATGAGGCCTATGCGGCGCTGGTAAAAGCCACCTACATTTTGAGGAAATAGACGCCATGCAACGGGTCGCCGCCCTATACCAGTTTTGCCAGCAATTGGAACAAACGCAGCAATTCAGCCGTGTGCGCGTCAATGACGACCGTTACATCGTCTTGCACACCGATGCAGGTGAACTTGTTGTGATCTATTTCACCGATATGCGGCTTTCGGCACGGGCCATGCAACAGGCGCTCTGTGACAACACCATGCGCGGTATCTACAGTTTATTTGTGCTGGATGCCAAACTGTTGCCGCCACATGCAACACATGTGATACTTTCGCCGTTCCTGAACACCGTGCAGACGCTTTATCATGGCACGATTTATACCTACCACAGTCACAACGGTGCCGTGCAGGTCGTCCCGGTCTCGGTACGCAGTGCAGGCAACGACACCGCAGGCAAAAGCATCATCTACGGTGCGCCGATTGATCCCCGCGACCTGACCTGTGGACATGTCGAAACCGGGTTCCCTATTCAAGGCTTCTGGGGCACGGTCAATTTCAAGACACAGGTTGAATACACAGGCTTCGACGCCGGGCAACGCGCCTCGTTTTCGCAAGCCTACCGTCAACAGTCACAACAACGCCGGGGCTCCGCCGAACAACGTGCTTATCAGCATTTGAACGGAAAAACGAACAGCCGTGCCAGTCGTGAGCATTATGTAGTGTTGGAACTCCCGGTTGATGCCAGCGAGGCGCAGGTACGAGCCGCCTATCGACGCTTAGCCCGTCAATATCACCCGGACCTCAACCCCTCACCAGAAGCCAAACACCGCATGCAAGAAATCAATCAGGCCTACAAAATCCTGATGCAGCAGTTCAGCTAACCGTTCATCAGCACCTTTGACAATCGGTTGTGTTCAGTGATAAGTGGCGGTAAGTCAAGCGTCGTTAACTGTCCCGCTTGCACGACAATTTTGCCATTGATGATGCTATAGTCTACGGTCGGCGGTGTGCAAAAGACCAATGCGGCAACACTATCATGCTGTGCCCCGGCGAAGGCCACTGTATCAACGTTAAAGGCGATAAAATCTGCTGCTTTGCCCGGTTCAATGCTGCCAATGTCATCCAGACGCCCCAACACCTGTGCCCCGCCGCGTGTTGCAATTTCTAGCGCTTCGCGTGCATTGAGTCCGGCCGGGTCTTGATTGGCCCGCGCCACCAGCATCGCCATCCGTGCTTCGGCCAGCAGATGCCCGCTGTCATTGGAGGCTGAACCGTCCACACCTAGTCCCACCGGAACGCCCCGATCCAGCATAAGCCGTACTTTTGCGATACCACTTCCCAGACGCAGGTTGCTCACCGGGCAATGCGCAATGCCCGTGCCGCTGTTCCCAAATTTGGTGATGGCTTCATCGCTGAGGTGGACGCAATGTGCATGCCAGACATCATCACCGATCCAGCCAACTTCTTCAGCATAATCGCCGGGTTTAAGGCCAAACTGCTCGAGGCTATAGGCAACGTCGGGCTGGGTTTCAGCAAGATGCGTGTGCAGGCGTACCTTGCTATAGCTACGGGCTAGCATCGCCGCTTCGCGCATCAAGTCCAGCGACACGGTAAATGGTGAACACGGCGCAACCGTGATCCGTAACATGGCAAAGGGGTCTGCATCATGATAGGTTTCGATGAGGCGCTGTGTGTCTTTGAGGATAAAGGCTTCATCCTCTACAACAGAATCCGGTGGTAACCCACCTTTGCTCTCACCGACGCTCATACTGCCCCGACTGGCATGAAAGCGGATGCCTGTCTGTTGAGCCGCCTCAATCTGCGCGTCGAGCGTGCAGTCGTTGGGGTAGATGTAGTGGTGGTCGCTGGCGGTTGTGCAGCCACTCAGGAGCAATTCTGCGATGCCAAGCCGTGTGCTGACCTGCATCATTTCTGCTGTGAGTCCACGCCAGATGGGATAGAGCGATTTCAGCCAATCGAATAGTTCTGCGTTTTGTGCAGCAGCAACGACTCGCGTCAGGCTTTGATAGAGATGGTGGTGCGTGTTGACAAGGCCGGGTAACACCACGTGCCGCCCCTGCAAGTCAAGCACCTCGTCAGCCGTCGTGGGTAAATCGACCGTAGAGCCAACCTGTTCAATGACGTTGTCACGCACGAAAATAGCAGCGTTGGTCAACTCACGGCGTTCGTCGTCCATCGTGACAAGGGTATGAATATTTTTGACGAGGAGTGTAGTCATGTCGAAATACCATTCTCCGAGCGTTGGTGTTCAGGGTGACGCTGGCGGGCAATGTCTTCACGAAAAGCGACATATTGCGCAAAAAACTCGTCCAGTGAAGTGACATCCTGAGCGATAAAAATTTTAAGCGCGGCCGCCGTCGCCATCACAGCCGCCGCCGCATCTGGCCGTAATGCCGTTTGCGCGGCATCTTGCCAGACAGCGTCTTTTTTCGTCGTGAATGGATGTTCTCTGCTGGGCCAGGTGTGCATGTCGATCAAGGCAGAATAAGCATCACCGTTGTCGATACGGGTTGTATGTGCGATGCAATAGCTATCTTGCAAGGTATGCAACCCACTACCGAAGCTGAGGGCGCGCTCTTGCCAGCTCCGCGTTGGGTCGCAGCCTTCGGTGAAGCGTTCCCGCAGAATTCGCCGCATGTGTGCATAGGCATCTGGCACCTGTTGCCCCTTGCAGCGCATCGCATGGCGCGGGTGGTCATGTTTGCTACAGAAAAAACCGTTCCATAGCAGCTTTAAAATTGGCAACAGCGAAACCCGCCGCGCAGTGGTTAAGGTAGGAATGTCTGTACGTACATTTCCCAGTGTCAACCACATCGGATCAACTGCTTCTGGGAGGGTGTAGCCCTCGGCTTGAAGGTCAGATATTGCGCGTGCCATCAAAATTTCGTGCCCCTCATCCAGATTGGTGAGGGTAAGTCCAAACAGGGTAATTGTCGCTGACGTGTAGAAACTACACCTCCCCAACTGTTAGCCTGGCCGCTTTCAGGGTGTTGCTGAGTAACATGGCAATCGTCATCGGGCCAACGCCACCGGGTGACGGTGAAATAGCACCGGCAACGGGCTGCACGCTGTCAAAGTCAACATCACCTGTCAGGTAATAGCCTTTTGCGTGTGTGGGATCATCAATGCGGTTGGTGCCAACGTCAATCACCGTCGCGCCGGGCTTTACCCATTCGGCCGTGACCATATGCGGCCGGCCCACTGCTGCGATGATAATATCGGCTTCCCGGGTAATTGCCTGCGGGTTTCTGGTGCGACTGTGGACGATTGTAACGGTTGCATTACGCTTCACGAGCATGAGTGCTGCGGGCAAGCCCACAATATTACTACGTCCAAGTACAACCGCGTTCGCGCCGTTATAGTCAACTCCAACCTCGTCTAATAGGACCATGCAGCCAGTCGGGGTGGCGGGTGTAAAAAGTGGGTCACGTCCTTTCATGGCCAGGCGGCCGATGTTGACCGGGTGGAAGCCATCTACGTCTTTTTCAAGGCTGATCGCAGCCAGTACGGCTTCTTCATCAATGTGATCTGGTAGCGGGAGCTGTACCAGAATACCATGCACAGTCGGGTCGGCGTTGAGTTGCTGCACCAGTGCCTCTAGTTCTGCCTGCGGAACATCGGGCGGCAGCTCGTGCAAGAATGACGTCATGCCGACTTTCTCGCAGGCGCGACGCTTCATACGGACATAGGTCTGTGAGGCTGGATTTTCACCAACCAGTACGGCAGCCAACCCGGGGGTGAGGTTATGGTCGGCTTGGAGTGTGCTAACAGTGGTAGCGATTTCACTACGAATGCGCCTGGCAACGGCTTTCCCATCAATAATCATAAGCAACCTCTTTCTGGCGTGCGTTTGTAAACGAGTTCCTACAAAATGCCTACAAAAAAACGCGCACAATCTTGCGAGCATCAGGTAAGATTAGTATAGCTATATTGTGTAACGAACCAAATTGAAAATAATGGCTGTAGAGGATAGCGGTTTATGAGCAAAACGCCAACCAGGAAAAACCGCCCAAGTTTCATTACCACCCGGGTACAAAAAGGGCAGGCATTGATTGAATACGCCCTGATTCTAGCACTGGGTGTAATGGGCCTCGTGGCAATTCTAGCAGTTACTGCGCCAGCGGTCGGTAACGTGTTCAGTAATACGGTGTATAACTTGCTGGGACAAACAACAACCCCTCAAGATCCACTGGACCCAACCGAGTTCTGGGATGTGGTGACATTTGTGGCGTCATACACGCCTGAGTCACCCCCATTGACCCCGAACACACTACCGGCACCATCGGCGATTCCCAGTGACACACCGATTCCGTCGGACACACCGATTCCGCCACCGACCTTTACCCCAACTGATGAACCGACCCCCGGGCCAAGCCCGACCCCAGAGGACACCGACTTCGACTATCCGTTCGAAGATGATGCCAGCAACGAAGACAAGTTCTATGACGAAGACGACGAAACCAACGGCTATGGCCCGTGGGCTGCGACGTACTGGGACTGGGGTGGCAGCGGCACTGGTGACTGCAAAAACGGGAATATCTTCAACGCCGCAACAGGTGAAACAGCCGTCGCAGGCAAGGCAGGCCCGATTGATGTAGATACCATCGACTTCTATTGGGACGGTGCCCCCGAATCTGGCGTTAGTGCCAGTTTCTGTTCCCGCTTCGAACTGGACATGGAGCTTGAACCCGGCGACTACGAAATCAACTACATCAAAGATGATGGTATTCGCATCTACATTGACGATGGCAGCACTGTCCAGCGCGTCGTTGACGATTGGGGCTGGGATCCTAACAAAGCCAACCCCGTGCGTACGAGCTTCACGCATTCTGGCAACACCAACATTACACTGCGCGTGATTCACTTTGACAGCGGTGGCCCGGGTGAACTTCAAGTTGCACTTGACCGCGCTGGTGAAGGTAGCTCTACGGAGTGCGACTGGCAACTCGACAACTCATTCTTTAACAGCCCCGGTAGCTCCTGGCATGACAGCTTGGGCGGCAACTATGGCAGAAACACCACCTGTAGCCTTGCTCTGCGTGGTACGCTTAACCTCGATGGTTCAGTTGAACCTAAACTGGTTTTCCAGAGCGCCTATGACCTCAATAACTTTGACGACGCTGTGGTAAGTATTGCCGTTGCCGGGTCTGGTCAATGGCGTGACATGACTGTTCACCGGGGTAGCGCGCAGAACATGTCCTTTAGCCGCCAGGAAATTGACCTCGTTAATTTTGCGGCTGATGATGGCAACAGCTATGACTTTAGCGGGCAACAGATTGAAATTCGCTTTACGCTGATTGCAGACGGAAGTAATGAAGACAACGGTTGGTGGATTGACGACATTGAGGTCAAAGAAGTTCCAGAACCCGTCTACTACATTGGTTCTTTCCGTGACGACGCCGAGCGTGCGCCCTCGAACGATGACATCTTCTGGGATGTGGATGGCGATTGGGCGATTGTGACTGAAGAAGCACGTAGCGGTGGTAGTTCATGGCATGATAGCCCCGGTGGTAACTACGACAACGATTCCGACACATCTATGACGCTCAATGGCCGCCTGGACCTGTCACCGGCCAGTCCCATACCTGTCGAAGCGCCTGAAATCGCATTCTGGCATCAGTATGAGATTGACCCGGTGGATCGTATTCTTGTCGAGGCATCACTGAATAAATCGGACTGGACCGCCCTGCCAACGCGCACCATTGATGGATTTAACCCTACTGGTTCACCGATTGTCACGGGTGAAGCCGAAGACAGAGAATGGTCCTTTGTCCGCGCTGACCTCAGTGACTATATTGGCGAGGCAGCGGTTTACATTCGCTTCCGCTTGCTGGCGGATAATAACCGTGATGACCCCGGTTGGTGGATTGACGACATCGAGTTCCGCAACCGCCCGACAGGGACTGTTAGCAACCAGTACTGTGATGACTTCGACAGTGGGCTGGGTAACTGGATTGTCAGCGGTGATTGGGGCCTGGATGCCGACTACAGCTATAGTGGCAGCAGTTCTTTCGCCGACAGCCCAGATGGGAATTACGATGCCGGCAGTAACTATGTGGCTGAGTTTGTGCCCTACCTCGACCTGTCTACCGCAACACGCCCGGTCCTCGTGTTCTGGCACCAATGGCGGCTGCATAAGTCGAACAACACTGAAGACTCGATCATTGTAGAAGTCTCTACAGATGATGGTGAAACCTGGACGGCGCTTTTTGACTACACCGACGAAGGTCCCTTCCCCGGCAACGACACGGTTACTCTCAGTGACTTCGGTCGTTACGACTGGAACGAAACCTGGAAGCGTGAGGTCATTGAGTTGCATTCTTACATTGGCTTCCCCGGTCCTTCCGACGATGTTCCCGGTTTGAAAGTCCGCCTACGCCTTGACGCCCGCAATGATCCCGGCGACCGCAGTGACGGCTGGTACATTGACGACTTCTGCTACACGGACATGATTGACCCGGTGGTGCCTGTGCCGTTTGCCGATGACATGGACGCAGGCAGCAACAACTGGATTCCAAACGGTACCTGGGAAAACGTTACGGAACGGGCACGCAGCGGTTCGGCGTGGTCAGATAGCCCCGGTGGCGGTGGTAACCAGAACTACGAAGACTGGCACTGGAACATTCTGGAACTGCGTCCGACGATTGACCTGACGGGTACAACCAACCCGGCCCTCTACTACTGGGTTTGGACGCGCCTGAATGACGATGACCGCTTCAAAGTCGAATTCGTTGAAACTGATGTCAATGGACGCCGCCTGACTGACTGGGCTGTACTCCCTAATACGCAAGTTGACGGGGACTTTGAAAACGAAGCCTTTACCCGCTATGAAGCTGACCTGACGCCACATGTCGGCAAGTATATCCGTTTACGTTTTGTCATGGACTCGTTGCCCAACGGTAGTACCGACAGCGGCGTTCACCTTGACGACCTGCGCATCATTGACCGTGCAGTCGAAGAAGTGGTTGTGCCCCCCAGCTACACCGAAGACTTCAGCACCATTGGCTTTGGTGAGTGGGTACTTGAACATGAATGGGATCGTGTGTTGGTGGAACGCGACAACCTGTTCCCGCCCGGACAATGGAGTGCGGAGTGGTTCAGCCGCCTGCGCTATGACCCCACCGGAACGGGGACAAGCTGGCAAAACTTCTACTTTGCCGATAACAATGACGTTGACTGCGATAACCTGATTGAGCTTGATGCGGCCTGGAGCCAGGGCACAACAACCGAGAACGACCTCAACTTCGACTGGGGCGGTGGTAACCCGAACATCATCAATGGTGACACAGGCAACGGCAATGTCTCCGACTTCTGGGGGGTTCGTTTTACACGCGTCGTCTTCTTTGAAAGTGAGACAACGGTTTCTTTCGATGGGCGTGCGAACAATGGCGTGCGGATGCGCGTTGATGGTAATGTTGAACGGGACTGGGGCTTCAACGGGTGGCCCAATGGCCCTAACGCTAACAACTGTTTCTACAACAACCTGGACTACGATCATCCAGAAATCTTGAACGATCCGTATACCTTCTTGCCGGGGACCTACACCGTCCAGATTGAGTTCTACGAAACCACCAACTCGGCAAACTTCCAGATGGACTTTGCTGGTGAAAGCCAGGCGCTGCACGATAGCCCCGGCGGTAACTATGACAACGACATCAATGTTGTGTCTGAACTGGAAGCGCAAATTGACCTGACGGGCTTCGGCGTAGGCGACAATCCAGCCCTTGTGTGGGATCAGCGTTATAACATCAACGGGTCGGATCAGATTTACGTCGAAATCTCAACGGATGGTGGCTTTACCTGGGCATCCATCTACGATAACGACGGTACTAACTGGGACTGGCACACCGAGATTGCTGACCTGACAGCCTACAACGGTCAACTAATCAATGTTCGTTTCCGCCTTGAAAAACTCAACAACAACACCAACCGTGACGGATGGTGGATCGACAACGTGGAAGTCCGCAACTAATCGCAACACCTCTACAGCCAAAAAAGAATGAGTCGCTCCCTCAGCGGCTCATTTTTTAATTTCCCTGTCTTATCACGCTAAAGTTATTCGCCCGTCGGCACCCAGACGTTCTTGACCTCGGTCGCGTGGTGCAAGAATAACTCACCACTGCCCTGCTCAGCGCTGAACCAGTCGCGCGGCACCCCATAGCTGACCCAGGTACGCTTTAAATTCCCCGCTGAAAGATACTCAACATGGTAACTTCCCTGTGCATCCCCGAAATACCACATGGCGTCAACATCATCATGAGCCGCTAGCGTTTTCGTGAGGTGATCGCGGTCGCCAGTGACGATATTCACGACACCACCCGGCACATCTGACGTATCAAGCACCTGATAGAAGTCAGTGGCGATGAGCGGGGCCTGCGGCGCAGGGATAACAACCACAGTATTACCACGTGCGATGGCCGGTGCCACCAGCGACACCATAGCTAACAGTGGGGCCGCGTCCGGGCAAGCAATCCCGATCACACCAACGGGTTCATTCAGCCCCATCGTGATGCCGCGCAACGGGGTTTCCTGAATAGTGCCGCCATATTTGTCAGCATAAGCCGCAGAATGGAATAGTCGCTCAATGCTGAGGTCAACTTCACGTTGCGCTGCGTCCTTCTTCACCCCGGTCAGGTGCTGCAAGCGTTGCCGGAACTCAGCCGCTCGTGCTGCAAGATTTTCCGCCATGTAGTAAAGAATCTGCGCCCGGTTATGCCCGCTGCGTTGCGCCCAATTGCTGGCTTTGTGCGCTGCCTCAACAGCATCACGGACATCTTTACGATTACCATCGCCTGCCTGCCCGACCAATTCACCAGCCGGGTTGTAGACTGGATAGGTGTAGTTGCCGTCTGGCCGTTTTTGCTTGCCACCGATATAGAGTTTGGGCGTGCGGTCAATGGTTGTGCCATTTTGCACGGGTTTGCTTCCCAGTGGGGCGGGTGAGGCCGGGGTGTGGGTGCCCCAGTCAGCGTCGGGATCAAATGCAGGTTTCACGGAGGAGTGCCAATTCGGGCGGATGTACTCGAACAGGCCTTCGCGCCCACCTTCACGCCCAAAACCACTTTCGCGATAGCCACCAAACCCGGCTGCTGCGTCGAAAACATTGGTGCAATTGACCCACACACTGCCCGCTTTGACTTTCTGCGCGACATCCAGCGCTAGATTAACATTCTCGCTCCAGATGCTGGCGGCCAGCCCAAAGCGTGTGTTATTGGCCAGTTCAACCGCTTCGGAAGGGGTGCGGAAGGTCATCGCGACGAGAACCGGGCCGAAGATTTCCTCCTGTGCAACGGTGGCGGCCGGTTCGACGTTGGTCAACAGCGTCGGTGGGTAGTAGCACCCTGTCTCTGGCACGGGCACGTCGGCCTGATGCAAGGTTGCGCCCTCTTGAACACCCAATTTCACAAGGCGGTCAATACGCTCATACTGCACCGGGGCTACCACCGCGCCAATATCAACGCCTTTGTCGAGTGAATCGCCCATGCGGAGTGATTGCATCCGGTCGCGCAGACGGTCCAAAAACTGCGGCGCGATGCTCTCCTGCACCAGCAGCTTCGAGCCGGCACAACAGACCTCGCCCTGATTGAACCAGATGGCGTCTACCAAACCCTCAATGGCGGCGTCCCGGTCGGCGTCATCAAAGACGATAATGGGAGACTTACCGCCGAGTTCCAGGGAGAGCATTTTCCCGGTGCCGGCTGTTGCCCGCCGAATGATGCGTCCGACTTCGGTTGAGCCCGTAAACGCAATTTTGTTGAAGTCCGGGTGTGTGGTGATGGCTTTGCCAGTTTCGTCACCGCCTGTAACGATATTGACGACACCGGGTGGAAGCCCAGCTTCGACCAGAATTTCCGCAAAGGCCAGTGCTGAGAGCGGGGTATGCGGGGCCGGCTTGATCACGACGGTATTGCCCATCGCCAGCGCAGGTGCAATCTTCCATGCCAACATTAACAGCGGAAAATTCCACGGGATGACCTGCCCCACGACACCAACGGGCTGATAATCGGGGAACTCGTCTTCCATCAACTGTGCCCAACCTGCATGGTGATAAAAATGTCGCGCCACCAGCGGCACATCAATATCCCGCGATTCACGGATAGGCTTGCCGTTGTCCAGAGATTCAAGCACTGCCAGCAGACGCTGGTGTTTTTGAATATTGCGGGCCACAGCGTAGAGATACCGGGCGCGGCGATGTCCGCTGAGCTTGCTCCATTCGTGGAAGGCTTTACGGGCCGCTTTCACAGCGCCGTCGACGTCATCCGTATTTGCGTCAGCGACCTCCGCCAATAGTGTGCCGTTCGCCGGGTTCATCGCTTTGAGGGTGCGTCCGCTCTGCGCCGGTGTCCACGTGTTGTTGATGAACAGGTCAAAGCGGCGGTCGTGGGCATCCAGCCATTGATTGGCGGCGGCGGCTGATTCAGGGGCGGGGCCGTAGTCCATGCTTTCGAAAATGGTTGAAATTGTGTTGTCATTCATGGTCTTTTTCCTTGTCTATGGCGGGTTAGCTCAACGGCATATGGTGGCGGGCGGCATAGCGGCCGGTGACATGGTGCGAGAGTTGGCGTTCAATATCGGTCAGCAAGCTGCTCGCGCCAAAACGGAAGCGTTCTGGGGCCAGCCAGTCGTTGCCAAGTTCTTCTTTCATCAAGACGAGCCAGTTGAGCGCGTCTTTGGCAGTGCGAATGCCGCCGGCCGGCTTAAACCCGACTTTGTGCCCGGTTTGCAGGCAATAGTCACGGACGGTGCGCACCATCACCAGCCCGACATCCAGCGTTGCGTTGACCTTTTCTTTGCCCGTAGAGGTCTTCACAAAGTCCGCGCCGGCCATCATGCACACCAGGCTCGCCCGTGCGACGTTGTGTAATGGACCAAGTTCACCCGTCGCGAGGATTGTTTTCAGGTGCGCATCGCCACAGGTGGCCCGCATCAGCTTAACCTCATCATACAGCGCTTGCCAATTGCCCTGCAGAATATGCTCACGGGAAACAACGATGTCTATTTCTCGGGCACCCGCTGCGACTGATGCACTGATTTCCGCGATGCGTTGTTCAAACGGGCTCTGGCCTGCCGGGAACCCTGTCGAAACCGCTGCGACGGGAATCTGCGTACCCGTTAAAGCTGCGAGTGCATCCGGAATACGGGCATGATAGACACACACTGCCGCTGTTGTAATAGCTTTATCGGTCATACCCAGTGCATCAACCAAATCTTGCCGGAGCGGATTACGCGCTTTGGCGCACAGCCGATGCACTTTACCGGGTGTGTCGTCACCAGCCAACGTGGTGAGGTCAATCATCGTAATGGCACGCAGTAGCCATGCCGCTTGCCAGTCTTTTTTCACAGAGCGGCGTTTGGTGAGGGATGCCGTGCGCCGTTCAACCGCGCTACGATTCACACGGACGTGTTCAAGCATCGCCCAGTCAAGGGCGATACCGAGGTTGCGGGGGTGGGGTTGCAGGTCAGTCATAGTCTTTTCTCGCTAATGTCGATTGTGGAAGCCTTAACTGCATTATAACGGTCGATGTTGAAAAAAAGCACCTGATGCGTACAATTAACGGGTGTTCAGCATGTTGTTCTGGAGCTTTCTATGCCTGAAACCACCGCGAATAGTAGCCGCGTCAGCACCTTTGATGGGCGTTACCAGTATGACCATATATACCCCCGGGGGCGTAGTGGCGAAACCCTCCGCGCCTGGGATCCACAGAATGGTAACGAACCTGTCGTGATTAAGCGACCTGCGCCGCAGGACGCCCCCCCGATGCGTGCCGCCCAACAAGTGAGCATCCGCACGGAACGCAAGGCCCTCGAACGCCTGGCCGGGCACCCCGTGCTGACCGAATTACGGGGCACAGGGAGCTTCCGCATTGGCGGGCAAAGCCACGATTATATTGTTATGGAACGGGCGACAGGTGATATTGTCGAAGACATGGTACTGGCCCGGTCTGAACATGGCGAACGGTTGCCTCTGCTAGAAACACTGGTGATTATTGACGAGTTGCTGGACCTGTTGGTGCTGGCCCATGATCAGCAGGTGGTTTATAACGACGTAGACGCCAAGCATCTGTTCTGGAACCGCGACACCTACCAGCTTAAGGTCATCGACTGGGGCAACGCAGTGCTGTTGGACGAAAGCCACAGCAACCACGTCACGCGCCAGACGGATGTATTGCAGATTGGGGAATTGCTCTATTTTATTGTGACAGGTGGTAAACGTCTTGAAGCCGAAAGCACCGCCGAGGGTGACTATGCTGTCATCTTTGGGCTAGATGCGCCCTCAGCGCCGTCCATGTTGCAAAACATCATCACTCAGGCGACCCACCCCAGCTTGCGCCGCCGCTATAGCACCATTGTCGAACTGCGGCAACAACTCAGCGACCTCCGCCGCCCGTTGGAAGATCAACGCGATGTAATTCTGCATGATGTACAACAACGACTGGCCCAGCGCAATAGTCCACAAGAGTTGGAAGCCCTTTTCGACCATTTACGTGAAGCGGCGCTGATGAACCCGGGCTTTCCGCGCATCAAGGCCTTGCACGACGAGATTGAAATGCAACTCCAACGCCTACGTACCCAGTCCGATATTGACGCCGCCAGAATCTATCTGGATACGGCCAACTGGGGACGCGCTATCGAAACGATGCTGGACCTGCTAAACACTGCCGACGAACAAACCGCGCCGATTATCCGCTTCATTGCGGCGGCGGCTGAAGTGCTTGACCATGAGGACTACGATGCGGCCCCGGCCGAACTTAGCACAGCAATTGATGCGCTACAAGCCGGTGATGCCCGGCAAGCGGCTCGCATTCTGCATGACAGCGACGCGCTGATCAATCAATTACTGGCTGAGCGGTTATCGGTTTACATGCCCGATGTGATGTTGCTGCGCCCTCTGCTAACCCGTTTGCGCGTTGAGACACAATCCATCCCGAACCCTGAACCGATCATCAGTACTCTGGACGTGATTGACTCGTGGCTTGAACCACAGCATGATGACGCCATTTCAATCACGGCTGTGCGCAACCAGTACCAATCTATCCAAACAACGTTGGGTGACCTCCGTGCTGCTATGCCTAATGAGGTTGCCGAGCGGCTGGCTGACATTCTACGCCGTGCTATGGAAGCCACACAGCGCATTGACGCCCATCTGGACACAATGGCCCGCGTCGTACTCAGTGAACCCCAACGTGCTGCCGATGCACTGCACCAAGCCGAGGAAATTGACCCACATAACGCTGGCTTTGCAGAATTGCAGGGCTATATTGAAGAAATTTCACTCACCATAGAAGCAATCGCCGGGTTTAAGCCCACTGCCGACGGTAGCAACATCGCGGACTGGTTCGCCCGCGTGTTAACCATGCTCGACGGGTATGCTGCCGATGCGCATGATGAGCGCTTGCGAACTGTCCATGCCATGCTCAAAAACACAGCCGACGTCTGGCAACAGGTACGTGACACCCTCATGATGGGACAACACAGCGCTGCCAGGTCGCTACTCATTCGTATGGCACGCCAGATCACCGAGTTGAACCCCCATCTGGCAAAGTGGGCTCGTGACCGTAGCGAGCAGGTACGTACGTCGAGTACACCAGAGTCTTTAAGCCCTAACACCAATCTTGGTAAAAAGCTGCTGGAATGCTATCGTCTGTGGGATGCAGGCAAGTATCGAGAGGCAGCGTATCAGGTCGAAGGGGCCTATTCCCTGGCACAGACCGACGGCGAATTGCAGGTAATCAAACGCCTCGCTGAACTCAGTGCAATCCCGGCGAATTGGTTAGAAAATGACGGTGTAGCCGACGCCGAACTGACCACACGCACCGAAAAAGCCATCGTTGCGTTGTTCTTGCCCGAAGAACGCCAGGAACTGGACGAGTTTACTGCTACCACACGCAGCGAAAGCGCCTACCTTAAAACCATGTCTCGTGCTTTGCTTGAACCGCTTCGCCAGTACAGTACCGCCGCCACCCGCACTCTATTCATGCATTACACCCTGCAAGGGCTGCTCTGTGTGCAAGAAGGGGACTTGCACGGGGCCGACTTCTGGCGGAACGTCGCAGCCGAGACACAGGAAGATGCCACCACATCGCCTGTTTTTGGCGTACTTAGCCACCAACTTGAGGCCCGGCAATTGATGCAGCATGTTGAACGTGCATTGGCTGATATTCAACATGTAGACCAGCTTGCAGACGTACAATCGCTGCTGAAACATCCCGCGGCCGGTCAATGGTTAGATAGTATTGCGGCCGGGGTGCGCCACCTTGAAAATGCGGTTAAGCAGTGGGAAGACGGCGAATTTCGGGCCGCGCGCGAAGCCTTTGACGCTGCTGTTGAAGCGATGCAAGCTGGACAGGACACCGCCGAACTTGACCTACAACCGTTGCTTGATTGGACTGAACAGTTGCGGGAGATCGTCTCTGGATTGCAAAGTGACCGCCTTAAAGTCGAAGAAATCGCCCATAGCACTCGCATTCCGGCTCCCGGTGACTATGTAGAGGTTGATCCGCGTGTCGAACAAACATTGATGAACATTGTCATCACCACCGAAGAACAGCTCGGGGAAACCCATACCCATCAGGTGCGGCAATGGCATTCGACCTATCTTGCTGTGCAACACACCTACACCAAAGCACTACCCAAAGCCGACAAGCTCAGTGAATTTCAGACGCACTTTGCCAACCTGTTTATCAATCGGCATCCAACTTTTCGGCTGTACCAAATCTGGCGTGAAGTCACGCAAAACCTGCCCGAAACAGCCTCCTCCAGCACACCACCGCAGCCAACAGCGTCAGCCCCAGCGCCTGGTGATACTGAAAATACTGATGTCGTAGAAGGCGAATTGCTGGAAACAAGCGCTGACCATGCTGACGACCCGGCACAAACTGGCACACCGCCACGCCGCTCATCGCGCGGACACGCCGCCCCTGCGGAAACATCCGCCGCTTCTGATGCAGACGACACCCCCGGTTTCGTTGGAGAAGACACCAGCAGCCAGGGCGTCGATTTTGCAGATGCGCCCACCGATAGCAACGACATGCCGTGGGGCATTATTGCGACCGTGGCAGTGGTTCTCGTCGGAGTGATTGCCTTTGCGCTATTTGGTGGCATCGGCGGTGGCAATGATAATGCTGACACAGCAGGCGGTGGCGGTAACAATGGCAATAGCGGTGCAGCCGCAGTGGTGCCCACCAACACCAGCACCACAACCGCAACGTTGCTATTACCCACCAACACCGATGTCCCGGCGACCGCCACGCCCACACAAGGCGCAACTGCTACGCCGCAACCTGCCACAACCGAAGCCCCAACCAGCACCAGCCCCCCAACCGAGCCACCAACGGCAATGGCAACCGCGACTGAGGCATTGCCGACAGCAACCGACACACCCCCACCAACCGTGACGGATGCGCCGCCAGGTGCAGCACCACTCACACCCACAGTGGTCAGCACCGCAACGACAGCCAGCGTTACAGCGGATACCCCACTTTCAACCGACGATTCGCTTGCAATCGACATTTTGGGTGCCTTGAACCAACCCGGTGCTGGCGACTTCAGCTGGAATCGGGTATGGTTTTACCCTGGTGTTGGTGGGCCGTGGGCCCTCGGCGCAACTGAAGACAGTTTGCAAGGTGGCCCCGTCGTGGTGCGGTTTTCTGAAGAGGATCTTGCGACACTTACCGACACAGAAAATGCCGCCGAACGCTTACAAACAGTGGAAATCGTGATGAACCTGGTTGTGCCTTCACCAACAGACCCTGACTCAACAGAAGCCATCGGTACGGGGATTTATTTTGGCCTTGGTGTCGAAAACGCCGACCGAGAGCGTGTTGCGGCTGAAGTGCAAGTGCCGCGTCCGAATGCAATTGCGTTTGGTATCCGTGAGAATGATACCTACCGTGAAGTGACGGATTACCCTGAGAGCAACTTCAGGGTAACGTTGCGCATGGAACGTAACGAGGACGGTACCGTATCGCTATTTGTCGAAGAAAACCAGGTATTGGGCGACTCTGCGGCAAATTATCCACCCGGGACGCCGCTGCTGCCTGTACTGTATACATCGCGTGATGGCATTTATATCGTTGTGGAAGAAATTTCGATGGGTTTTGAGCCCGCGTCATAGCAAACCAGGATGAACACCCGTGCCAGCAACCTCTGACATTTACACGCTCGGTAATTTTATAGACACCTATGCGCTGGGTCACTACGCACGTGTCGTTGAAGCCACAGATCGGCGCGATGGGCGTGTTATTGCACTCAAGGTCATGCGTCCCGAGCATGTTGTGATGGATGACGCGCCACGTTGGGAAGCTGAAGCCTTCGTCCATGAAGCGGATTTGCTGACGCGGCTGTCGCACAGCAACACCCCTATTCGTTACTATGATTGCGGCTTTATTGATGCGGTCGGGGATTACCCGGAAGGCGACATCGTCTCGCTGCGCACAGACCTGGCCCGCTTCCGTGAGGAACTTTTCGCCCGGAACGCGGCCGGTTGGCGGCCTTATCTCGCGTTGGAATACTTGCCTCGGCACCAGAATTTGTTTTATCTGATGAAGCCCACCCAGGCCGGGCAACGGCGGCGGCTCCCCACCGAAGAAGCGCTCGCGCTGGCGATGCAATTCGGCGCACTGCTGATGGATTCACATGAGGAGAATATCTTCTACCTGGACCATAAGCTGGAACATGTTTACTGGGACGGTCATAAGCTACGGGTCATTGACTTCAACAGTTCAAAACTGGTCAAAGGTGATACGCAGGCCCATGCTATCTCACAGCAGAAGGATGTGCATAACCTGTGCGTGGGGATTCTATACCCGGCATTCACCGGGCTTTCACCTGTACGTGGTGAACTACGTGCCCAACCCGCCAGCCAACAAGAAGTCGAAGCCCGCTATAGCGACGTCAGCAGTCTGGACTTCTCGCCCGAGCCGACATTAAGCCAACAGATCATCGAATTGCTGGAACGCGGCGCACGTCAGGGTTTTGAAACGGCTGCTGCCTTTTTGCAGCATGTGGAGCAGGTCGCAACCCATTTCGGGTGGGAGTTCCGTTTTCAGGTTACTGAGCCGGCCTTGAGCAATGCGCGTGAACAGATTCGGCAGGGGCTAGCCAAACTACGCAGTAGTTCTGACCAGGCACGCGAAGCCCGTGAACTGTTGATGGAAGCCGCGATTATGGATGGTATCAACGAAGACATGGAACGCGAGTTGCGTCGCCTGATGAAAGCGATCAACGATTACCTGAACGCCCGAGTCGTGCCGTAAATTTGCGATGAACAACACAACAAAGAGACCAACTGCATGAGTGATTTACGTGTTGCCCTGGACGAGCTTCGCACCCAACTAGACAACCTACCACCTGACGCGGCTGCTGATGAGATCAGCCCGCTTGAGGATGAAGCCCGCCAGCTTTTGACCCAGAGCAAAAACACCGAGTTCGAGGACGAAGCGCGCGAGCTATTTAGTGAAATCGCGCGGCGCAGTGCCCCCCAGCGCAATAATCCCAACGCCGGGCAGGTTCGCGGTCTGTTGCGGCGGGCCCGGATTCGTATCGAAATTGCTGGTGATGACCAGGATTACGACGAAGCCATTGATATTCTCGCTGAAGCGCTAGACATTGACCCACATCACGATGCAACCCACGAACTCTTGCTGCAAGCGGCCCAGCGTAGTTCGCAGCATATGCTCAAAGTGCGTGGACTGGCTGAGCGTTACGGTGTATCGCTGGGCTTTGATGATGCAGCGGCCGCGTCACCAGCACCGCCCCCAGCAGATGCTGACCCCGTTGCAGCAACGTCTCCTGAGCAGCCTGCCGCTAGCCCAGATCCCACGCAGGACAATGATAGCCGCCTTGCCGAAGTCGCATCAGCGTATTATGCCGGGGACTATGAACGCACCGTTGATCTGGCCGCACAACTGCTGAGCATTGACCCAAACAACGCTCAGGCGCAGGAATACAAGCAAAAATCCGAAGACAACATCATGCGCGGCATCGTGCCAGACCATCGCATCCCCTTCGACGCCCGAGTGGCCTATAACCGCGCCAATTCACTCGTTCGTGCTGGCAATTATCAAGAAGCCGAACGCCTCTACCGTCAAGCGCGTGACATTGCCGAGCAAGGCGGCATCCGTAACTGGAAAGACGTCGAACAAGCCCTGCTCGAAATTCAAGACCTCGTGCTGGCCCGCGAATTGCTCGCCGACGGTGACCGCTTGCTGGCGGCGGACGACTGGAGCGGAGCGCTCAACAAATACAAGGGCGCACTCGGGGTTGTTGCAGGTGACCCGGAAGCTGAAGAACGGGTAGACCTCGTGCAACGGGTGCAGGAGCAATTCGACGAAGCCAACATGCGGCTCAGCATGATTTCGGGGACATTGCTTGAACGGGCCGACGGGCTGGTTGACCTCTTGCAAATGCTCTCCAGCTTACGCCAGGTGTTGCCGGGCAGCCGTCGCTTGCAGCAAATGGTCACGGACACCAACAGCCATATTCAAAACGTGAAGGCGCAACTTATCCAGCAAGGTGAGGAGACTTTAACCCGCATTGATAGCGTCGGTGCGATTGAGGAGAAATACCGCCTGGCCGAAGAATCTCGCGAGTTTTTCAACGCAGCGCTGCAACTGGACGCCACCGACGAGCAGTCTATCGCCGGGAAGCGCAAAGCCGACCAGTTAGCCACCGAACTCAACGACGGTCGGCAATTGATGGAACGTGCGGCCGGGCTCATTGCGCAAAATTTTGACAACGAACTGGCGCAGGCACGGCAAATGCTGACCGGGTTGCGGCTCCACGCGCAGGATCAACGCTATCAGGCGCTGCTCGGTGATTTGCTGGCCCGGCACTTAGAGCGCGTCGAAATGGCGATTGATCGCCGTGATATTGAAAACGCGAATCGTTGGCTGGCTATTGCCAAAGACGATCCCTTCCGCGTATTGGGACGGCGTTCGGAGATTTTGCGGCTCGAAAATGAGGTGCGCTCGCTCAAGCAACGACGCTTGCTGAATTACGGCGGCATCGGGTTTATCATCATGCTGGTAATCGGTGCGGTGTTATATATCAGCCGTGATTCCATCGAAGCGGAGTTCTTCCCAACAGAGACGCCAACCAGCACCGCAACCAGTACCGCCACACCTACCAGCACACCCAGTACTACACCGACGGCCACCGCCACCAATACACCGACGAGTACACCAACCGATACCCCCACTGCCACCAACACCGCCACACCTACCAGCACACCGACTGAGATTTTCCCGCAAGACCAAACAGCGACCCAGAATGCGATTCTGGCCTTTGCCTCGGAAACATCAGCAGCGGCGGCCACAGCCACCCAGATCGAAGAAGACGCCATCGGTACCCGTGAGGCCGCGATTTTGCAGGCGAACCAGACCGCAACGCAGGACAGCTTCAACGAAATTCTCACCGCAACCAGCGCCGCGCGAACCTTGCAGGCAACCCAGACCCGTGCGGCAGCAACCAGATTCGCTCGCGAAACCAGCCAGTTCAATGCGACACAGACAGCCACCAACCGCCCCCCGACGGCCACACCGACGCCAACACCAAGTAACACACCAACCCCCACAGCAACGGAACGGTTAGACCTGTGTACAGTGTTTGCCCCCGGGCCAGCGCAGGGTGTCAATGTCCGTAGCACACCCAGCACAAACGGCGACATCATCAACCAGCTCGGCGTTCGTGAACAGGCCGGTGTTTATGAGGTACGCGAAAATGTACTCGGTGAAATCTGGTATCAGATTGAATATCAAGAAGGTGCAGCGACAATTGCAGGGTGGGTGCGCAATGACGTTGTTGACACGGTACCGGGTGATGTCTGTCCGGACCCGCAACCGTAGTGATGCATGCTATTATCACATGAAAAAAGCCACCGTTGATTTAACAAGTGGCTTCTTTCTTATGGGTTGGGATCTACAGGACTTGAACCTGTGACCTCTTCGATGTCAACGAAGCGCTCTGGCCAACTGAGCTAAGACCCCTTAATTGTGTCCAACAGTATACGAAGTTCTGCCACTGTTGGCAAGACCGAAAATCTGAGAAAATTCACGCTATGACGCTAGATGAACTAACACAACGCTTACCAATTATCACCGCCGGGTTGTTCGCTCTCGGCTTTATTTTGCTGCTGCTCTCGCTGGTGTTATTTCGGCGTAGTCGAGGAGCCAGCTATTGGCTGCATCGGCGGAGTGCCGGGCGGCGTGGCCTGCGCGCGTTGCTGCTTGCGATGCTGTTTTTGAGCCTGAGCGCCGGGTTTTGCATTACGACAGTCCTTTTTTCATTCATCGAAGAGGAGGAACCAGCCGACCCAGCCCCCGGCTTAACCGCTATGGCCGACTTCTCGTCGATTGTCTCGCCAGAAGGCACTGTTGCTACGTTGACACTCACACCCACTACCGATGACACCAGCGACGCCACACCAACCACCACACCCGACGCCACCGAGAGCAACGACATCATTGCAGAGCCCGGCACCCTCGTCGCCGCTGAAAATAGTGCAACCACATCGCCAACCCCGACTGTGACAGGCACCGCTTCAATTTCACCGACCGCCACACTGACTACGACTGCAACCAACACCGCGACAGCAACGGAAACGCAAACTGCAACTGCATCAGCAACCAGCACCGACGCGCCAGGTATCACCCCGACAGAGACAACTACCCGCACGCCACAGCCGACACCCACCGCCAGCCATACTGCAACCACTATGCCCAGCCAAACGCCATCCCTAACGGCGACAGTCACCCTCACAGCGACGAACACGCCTTCGCGTACCCCCAGCGCCACGCCAACCTCAACGCTGACAGCAACTGCGACCACCACACCAACGTTGACCCTGACACCATCACAAACGCCGACACCATCAATCACGCCGCTGCCAACGATTAGCATCAATAACCTGAACGTCACACCCCTCGCGGAAGCACCCACCACTGCGCGGCTTAGTGTCTATGCGGTTGACGACGCCCTGAACGACGCGCTAGGTCCAGTCGATGCTGCCACAACATTCAGTAATGACATCGCGCGCTTGTATTTTTTCCTGGAATTTGAGGACATGCGCAGCGGGATGTTGTGGCGCTGGGAATTGCTACGCGACGGGGAACCAATCGCCGCGCGGCAACGGCTCTGGGGGGTGACTGGCAGCGGGCGCACCTTCTTTTTCTTACGGCCGGCGGAAGGTTACCTCTCAGGGGAATATGAACTACGGCTGTTCGTTGGTGAAGACGAAGACGCAACCAGCAGCACGATTTTCACTGTCACACCTTGACCATCTCGGTTGCAATTTGGGCCGCAACTGCTGCATTCTGACGCAACAAGGCGAGGTTGGCTTTCAACGTTTCGCCGTGAGAAATATTGACCAGTCGTGACAACACAAATGGCGTAACCTCTTTGCCCACGATCCCATCGGCATCAGCTTCTTCGAGAGCGCGGGTAATGAATCCCTCTACAACGTCTGCTTCAAGGGCATCTTCAGTGCGGATGGGCACTGTCACCAGCACACCACTCTGCAAACCAAGACGCCACTGGGCTTGCACAATTTGCGCGATTTCGGTCGGGTTTTCAACGCGGCAGGGTATCTGCAAACCGCTTTTAGGCGTGTAAAAAGCGGGGAATTCATCGGTTTGATAGCCAAGGAGCGGCACACCGGCCGTTTCTAGCCATTCAAGGGTGCGTGGCAAGTCAAGAATCGACTTGGCCCCGGCACAGACAACGACCACTGGCGTCTGGCTCAGTTCTGGCAAATCTGCGCTGATGTCGCCTGTGTCACCACGATGCACACCGCCGATGCCGCCCGTTGCAAAAACTTGAATGCCTACTTTGGCCGCAATGATCATTGTGGCCGCAACCGTCGTAGCCCCATACAGCTTGCGAGTGATGGCTACGCCAACGTCACGACGACTGATTTTCTCCACGGGTGTTTGACCGTCCGCGAGTGCGGTGAGTTCGTCGGTGCTGAGCCCGGCTCTGGGTTGGCCTTCAATAATGGCGATGGTTGCGGGTACCGCGTTATGGTCGCGCACAATCTGCTCGAGTTCCTGCGCCAGCTCAAGATTTTGCGGCCACGGCAAGCCATGAGCAATCACCGTGGATTCCAGAGCAACAACGGGCTGCCTGGCTTCAAGCGCTTTTGTCACGTCAGGGGAGAGTGCTACATGCATAGGGTTTCCTCATTATTCAGGTAATGGCGGCGCTTCGACCGGGGGCAGCGTCTCGATAGCAGCCGGTAGGGTAACAGTTTCCGCGATGATCCAACCAAACCCGGTCGGCAACTCAACCACCAGCCAGATATTGTCCACACTGCGCCCGACAATGTTTAGAATTACCCCCGGCGCGGCATCTTCCAGTATCGTGTAGGCTGGCCCCGGCCCTTGCCGAATCGGAACAGCACTCGCGTTGTTGACACGGCCGGGTGTGATATCCAACTCCGGGTTGCTACGCGGTGGAATAGCGGTTTCGGTCGGTTGAGGGACGTTATTCACTGGACGCGGCACCACCTCGAAGGTGCGGATGGCGACATTGCTGGGGATGTCATCGTTAGGATCATTGGGATCACCCGCTGCCCGAAATGCCCGAACCTCTACAATGTAGAGTTCTTGCACAGGGGCTTGCCAGCGCACAATCGCATTGACAGGTGTGTCTGGCTGTGGATCAGGCACAGTGACTGTTAGCATTTCTTCCAAACCCGGGGCGTCAATCAAGAAATCTACCCGCGAGACGCCAACGCTATCCGTTGCCAACGCATGGAGGATTACTTCGGTATTGGGGGCATACTGCCTGTTTGTTTCAGGAGCCAGCAGGATCAGTGCCGGGCGTTCCTCACGCACCAGACGTTGATCATCCGTGAGCGTCCCTTCCGCAATCAGTGTGCAGGAGATGCTCAGGAGCAGAAGTGCAATCAAAACCCAGAGAAGCGGTTGTCTGGAAGCCATGACCATTGCCAGTTGTGGTGTTCACATTATCAATGGCCTGTGAGTGTACCACAACTGGACATTGAAAACTGCGCATAACCGCCAGGCAACAGAGAACATCACTCAAGCGCGGCGGTTACGCCAGATGGTATCCTGGGAAACAGAATATTCAGCAAGGCAAAGCTGTTGCGGTTCACGCTTAAGTCGGGGAGTACCGCTTCTAGCTCACGCACGCTGCGGTGTCCAAACAACACACTCAAAAAGGAGTGGTAGGGAAATGCGGCGTCATCTTTGTCGATCCCCGGTCGTTCGGCTTTGACTTCAGCGATTTTGCCATGCTCAAACTTCATCAACAGGCCCGTTTTGTCGTAGAATTCCAGATGCAGCTTACCCGTGTAGCAGTGCGCCAGCGACCCTTCGAGACGCGCTTCAAGGACAGGCTTAATCTTCTGAATAAAGGCGGGTAAGTCTGGCACGCGCACATACCAGGCATATTCTGTCTGCTCAAATTTCGCGGTACGCATCCGCCCCAGTAAGGGCTCAACGATTTCGTAGAGGTCAGACGCGAAACTGATGTAGTATGGCTCAGTTTCTTCGTGATTTTCCAGTGCGTAGGTCTTCATCCCACGTAGCACATCGTCCATCACGGCCATATATGAGGTGTTTTCATCTACCACGAACTCATGAATGCGAACTGCGCTACGCCGGGTGCCTTTGTCTGTAAGCAGAAAGCCAACCGGGTTCTGCGACTGATCAACGATGATATGATAATGCCCCTGCGCATCCGACTTCGGATGGCGGCCATTGAGTTCAAAGCGCAGTTGTTCTTCGGTCTGTACCACGCTCAGTAGCTTGCGTTGCGCAAAGTGTCGGTTCCAGCATATCAAGTCAGGAATATCGGCTTCGGTAGCAAGGCGGAGGGTGTAGGTCGGTTTCTGGTCATCCTTCAGTTTTGGAATTGCACCGAAAGGTATCATCCCACACGTCCCCAGATCAATCGCCATGGCGTAGCCAAACTGCCGATAGAAATGAGGAATGCCTGTGATGACAGTAATGTCGTGCCCCAGCGCGGCGCTACGTTCATGCAAGGCGTGCATCAGGTCACGGACGAGGCCACGCCCACGATAGTCTTTGTGTGTCGCGACGAGTTCCACACGACCAACGCCGATTTCGATGTCAGCATAGCGCCACGTCTGCGGAATCAGGAGCAAAGCCGAAACAATACGGTCGTCCTGCGCCGGGTCAACAATCACCCATACGTCGTCGTCGGTGACAGTCGGATGTTCGTGTGACAGCAAATCCAGTGCCCATTTGCCAACCAATTCGTCTTCTTCGCCATAGGCATCAACGAAGACATCCCGGTAGAATTCGGGTAACGATGCTTTGTCATGTTCAAAGCCCGCGCTCAAAGAGCGTAAAATTAAGCCATCAGGACGTTGTTGCACTCGCAAACTCCTTGGCAAGCAAAATAGCATTTGAAGACAGTAAGGATGCATTATAGCCATATAAGTTTTTTTTGCAAGATCTAAAGGTCTTAATAGCTCATTCTGCGGTAACCATTAAAGCGCTTGAGCAATCTTGTGGTCATGCGTTAAGCTAGCGCACGTCTACCTACCTTGTTGGAAATCACAGGAGCAATTCTTTGAAAACCTTACAGATTCTATCAGTACTCGTCTGTCTACTGTTGATAACCACACTTGCATACGCCCAATCTGATGACGACCCTGCTGTGGTCGAATACATCGTCACCGGGGAAATTGTCAACTTACGCGCCGGCCCGGGCACCAATTTTGAGATTATTGGCGAAGTAGTTCGCGGTGAGAGCATCTTCGCTTATGCTGCTGATGAACCACAAGGCGACTGGACACGCCTCTACCGTGGCCCGGATGTTGACGACGCCTACATTGCTTCGTTTCTGGTCACGGCAGCTCCACCGCGCTACTATCCTGCTGAGCAAGCTGCCACACAACGCCTGAACGGGGTGCGTTCCGCGCAGCAAGGGCCCTTCGCATTTGAAGGCCCGGCTTATCGGGTCGATGTCATCTTTGAGGGGCGAAATTTTGCGCTAGAAGCAGTCGCCACCACAGGCGAGTGCGCCGACATAGCCTTGCTTGACATCGCCACCCCCAACGGGGGGTTACAGTCAGCAAGTACATTTATGCTAACGGGTGGCTGCGCGTGGGTGTTTCAGGTCAGTGACGCCACCAGCACATGGAGTATTGAATTTCGTGACTTGTTGGATGAAACAGCCTACGCACAAAGCCTGATTGATGCCACAACACAAACCACGCTCAATGGGACAGGTACCCAGTTCACGTTCCCTGTGTCGTTTACACCCGGCGATTGGCAACTGACCGCCACTGTGCAAGATCGCTCGTTTATATTGCAATCTGTCGCGCTTAAGGGGGACTGTGGCTTGCCGACGCTGGTCTTCAACAACCACGAACAGAACGCAAACAGCTTAACATTGCTGGAACGCTTCACTGTTGGGGCTGAGGGATGTGTGGTCTATTGGCAGACGGATAATGTTGATACTGAATGGACGCTCAATTTTGCGCCGATCACGCCTGAGCCAACACCAACCGCTATGCCAACAACCACGCCAACCGCCACTCCTACAGCACAATAACGCCGACGAGCCACCCCACGACAAAGGCACTGCCAAACCAGCGATGCAAGCGGGCGGTGCCTAACAACACCTTGTGCAACTCGGCGGTGTCGGTGCTGGTGCGGGCGGTTCGCAATAAGCGCAACGCTTCTGGCAAGGTGAGCAGGATGGCTAGCGTGGTGACAGGTGCAATGCCTGTGACAATCAGCACCAGCGTGGTCACATAACCGCCTAGCGTCAAAACCGTGTATTCATTGCGCGCAAAACGTCGTCCGAAGATGGTAGCCAGCGTGTGTTTGCCTTCGGCCCGGTCTGCTTCCAGGTCACGGAGATTGTTGGCATGCAAGATATTCGCGACAAGAAATGCAATTGGTATCCCGCCCCAGATAGCTGCGGCGCTGATGTCGTTGGCCTGCACAAAGTAGGCACCGATGACAATCAGTGGCCCCATAAACACAAAGACGGTAATCTCGCCCAGACCGATGTATGCCAGTGGATAGGGCCCGGCAGTGTACAGCACCACCGCCAGCACACCGCCAATCCCGATCAACAGCACCAGCGGCCCGGTCGCCGCAACGAAATAAAGCCCAATTAATGACCCCAGCACCAATGTCAGCACACCACCAATCAATACCCGGCGTGGTGAGATCAATCCACGTGCGATAATCATGCCTAGCCCATGCGTTTTTTGCTTATCAGACCCTTTGATGTAGTCGTAATATTCATTCAACAGGTTGGCGCTGATCTGCAAGAACAGAACACCAATCAATGCCAGCACAATATGCAACAGGTGGAACGTTTCGTCTGCAAAAGCTAGCACCCCCCCCAACGCAATCGGCACATAGGTGGCGGTCAGGCTCCGAGGACGTGTGGCCAGATACCAGTTGCGCAGGTGGTTTTGAAGGTCAGCGTTGGTTTGCATATCAGTAGTCATCGTCAATCCATCACTCCAGGCGGCTATCCATCAATACCACGAGCTGCCCCGCTGTGACCTTCGCGACGTCACTGAGAAATGTTTCTGGTGGCAGAGCGGCCGCCAGTTCACGCACCCGTGACCAATCACCAGTAGCATGGGCATAATCACTGCCCCGCATGTGTAACTCACCACTCAGCATCAACGCCAACAGATGCTGTGGCTGACAGTATAGGGCGGCTCGAACGCTGGTCCGTGCAGCGCTATCATTACCCTGTTCAAGCTGCAACAGCGCCAGTAAATAATGTGCGTCTGCCAGAAAGGGGTATTGCTGCGTGATAGTCTCAAGGCGCTGCCGGGCAATTTGGACATCACCGCATGCAATTTCAATAGCAGCGCGTAGGATCGTTGTGGCTGTATTCGTCGATTCTTTGACCTGATCTAACAGGTGTTGGGCACTATTGATGCGGTCAGCATGAAAAGCCTCTACCGCAAGCTGATAATAATCCATCGGGGCATCGGGAGTGGTAACCGACGCATTGGTGGATGCTTCTGTATTACGTGACTGCTTTTGAAACAGAATCGTATCGCCAAGACGATGCACATGAAAATGGTGGCGCATTTTATGAAGGGTTTCGACCGGGCTCAGCATCAGCCAACCACCTGACCGCAACGCCGCATGTAGGCTTTGCTCGGCAGCGTTGGATTGGGCGCGGGTAAAGTAAATCAACACATTGCGACACAAGATTAAGTCTTGATCGATGAGGCGTGTATGCACCAGGTTGTCATGCTGAAAACGGACCATGTTACGGATTTCAGGACGGACTTCATAGGCGTCAACGCCACGCGGAATGAAATATGTTGTACGAAAATCGGCGCTCGTATGCCTGAACGACCAGCTACGATAGATAGCCTGTCTTGCTATATGCAGGGCATCGCCGTTAATGTCTGTGCCTGTGATCGTAATGTGCCAGTGTTGGCGCTGTGGCAACAGTTGCCAGATTAGAATCGCTAGAGAATACGCCTCTTCCCCGGTGGCGCAACCAGTACTCCAGATGTTGAGGCGTAGATTCTGTTGTTGGTAGCGCTTTTTGATTAGCTGCGGCAGCAATTCATGCTTCAGCATGTTCATCTGCGCGGTGTCTCGCATAAAATACGTCTCACCCACCGTCAATTCAGAAAGCAGTGACTGCCACAGCGGGTGACTGTCATCAAATTGACCGATAGTTGCAAGAAACTGTGGCAAATCTTGCACATTATCGCGTTGCAAGGCCGTCATCAGCAACTGACGGTTACGGGTAAATGTATCTAACCCGGTACGCTCGGCAATCAGGGTTGAAAGATCGTCAAGATGGGTATCCGTGTACAGAGTCATATTCGGTTAACCGTTGAGCAGGTGTTCATCAAAAAACGTCTGGACTCTTGCAAAGTAGGCATCTCCCATAATCCGAACATATCCGCCATGGTCAGCGCCTTCAATCACCCATAACTCGGCATTGTCGCCTGCACGTGCCCGCAATTCCCGCCCCCCGGCCAGGCTGGCTTCTTCAGTGCCGTAGATGAGTAGAATCCGACGCGGTGCAATATCGTCAATATGGGTGAGTGGACTCAGCGTGCGGATTGAATTACCTGTGATAACCCAGTAGGTACCACGCATCCCGAAGCGATATAAGTCCAGCAAGAATGGTAGTGCTGTCTGCTGGGGTGCCGCTAGAATAGCGTGCATATCAGCATAATTGCCAGAGGCCACTACAGCCCGCAGTTGGGGGTATTGCACCGCTGCCATGATTGCGGTTGCACCACTTGATGAAAAGCCATCAATACCAATACGGTTGGGGTCAATGTCGGGGCGAGTGTTCAGATAGTCCAGCGCCGCTTTCACGTCGGTGACTTCATTGTAGCCCAGGCTGATTGGTCCCATCTCTGCGCACCGTCGCGACTCAAACGTCAACGTTGTATAACCAGCATCCACAAGCGGAAGCGCTTCGTCCAACCGACCACTTACTGAATCACCCAGTGTTGGCGGGTAAATGATCGTCGCGCCATTGTCACCATGCACAAGAATCGCGTCAATCTGATTATCATCGCCAGCAGGAATGGTGACGCGCTCCCAGTTGTAATCAGTGTTGTAGTCGTCCGGGGTTCGGCTATGCCCAGAACACGGCACATGGGTTAACACTACTATATTCAGCGCACCAAAACCGGCCGAGACACACAGTACAGCCCCTGTCAGTGTGACCACGAAAAAGATAAGCAAGCGACCAAGACGACGTGCAATCGTGGGCGATTGGGTCATTCTTCTGTGCGCACCCCCTGTAGCCAGGAGCCCCCTTCCATTGGCGGTTTGGTTTCGCGGATACGCATTGGGGGTGTTTTGGCGTGGTGGCTAACCCCAATAGACTGCACTGCGCAGTGAATGTCCCATCCCTCGCGGCGGCATCCTAGAAATAGAACCGCACTCCGGCTGCGCTGTGTTTCTTCAATTGTAAATGACAGGTGTGACTCACGGACGATTTCAAGCCCACGCATCAGCATCTTAGGGTTAAAGTAATAGCGCGCCTGCTGGTTGCTTTGCTGAATGCTCTCGCCATCAATGTTGATCTGGCCGGGCATAAAGTCTATGAGAATACCGCCTTTAGGCTGGTCTGGGGGAATATCGTCTGTAAGTGCGGGGTTCATCATATTGGCAAACGCGAGGTGAACGATGTCTGCCAGGTTAACATAAGGAGCGCGGACGGTCATGTCTGGCAGGCGATGCATCTGCTTAAAGAAACGCGGCGTTTGAAAGGCACTCGGTCGCCATTTCCATTGCAGGCGAAAATCCTGGTCAGCCGTATATAACATTGCCCCGACCACATTACGGTTCGTGAGGATTTCAAGCCGTTGAATGTCCCAGGCAGCACGTCCAGAAAGCGTGCGTGCGATGAACGGCGGCATCAGAAAAAACACGGTTTCTTCCTGGGAGGGCATGGGGTATGACCAGACTGCCAGAAAGCCGTTGGCCTCTCCAACCATCAATGTCATCTGTCCATGGCCCAGCCGACACAAAATTGAGTTCTTAGTCCAACTCTGTGCCCACGCAAGGCCTGTCCGTAGCGCCGGCATATATAATTCAATTGGATTTAAGTTTGGCATGTTTCGCATCCCAACCGCGTATGCAGATTGTATTCTATTCTGCATTATAGCTTGCCATTGACAGATGAGCGAATGTCTTACTTAACCCGATTCCAGCGCAAACAGATGATGAGGGTTCGATAAAGGGTACGTTCGCAGTTGCTTCCAGTGCATTTGAAATTGTGCTACAATGAAAATCGGCTTGCATGGACAATGGCCCAGACAAGCACATTTTTTGTTGGTAAATAACCTTGATTCTAACACCTTAATATATATGAGGAGGCAAGAGACGCCCGTGATCCAAGAACTCATGAATCGAGCAGATCAACGCGGCTTCTTGACCTTTGAGGATGTCCTGGATGTCCTTGACGGTGAAGGTGAAGACGTCGCAGCCGTAGAGGCCCTACTTGATGAGATAGATGACCTGGGCATCGAACTCCGCCAAGATGAAGACGACACTGATGCGCGTAATAACGAGCTGGATGATGATTTTGGGCAAGAACACGCGAGCGACCCCGAAATTGGTGACATCAGCGCCGTTTCCGCAGATGACCCGGTAGGGCTTTATTTTCGGCAAATGGCACAAGAGCCGCTCCTCACGTCAGCAGACGAAGTTACCCTCGCTCGGCGAATTGAACTCGGCAAAGATGCACAGCAAGTCCATGATCGCCTGAACAATCTGCTTCATCACATCAACCACATTGGCCACCTCACACAAGACCTCCAACGCCTCCGTACACAACCAGAAGTTCAGCACCAGCTTTTAAACCGTTGTGAAGAAGTCGTCGCGATTCGGCGCATTTTTGACGAACTGCGTGAACTGGTGCGTCGTGGCAGTGAACTTGGCATTGAAAGTTGGATGCACGAAGATGCCAATATGCTGATGCAAGATATTGATACCATTTTGCAACCCATCCAGCACGAATTCCGCTGGATTGAAATGGCGTACAACCATCTGTCACGCAACGACCTTTCGAACGGTGTCTTCAAACCCACGACATTTGATGCGTCGTTGATGGGGGCCGATAAAGGTAGCGATTTAACAGCCATCTACATCTTCGATGGTCAGGCCGCCCGTGAACACCTTGGCCGCGCCAACACCCGTCTGGTGGTGAGCATCGCCAAGCGTTACATGGGCCAGGGCTTGCCCTTCCCAGACCTGATTCAAGAAGGCAATGTCGGGTTAATGCGGGCGGTAGATAAGTATGACTACAATCGTGGCAACCGCTTTAGTACCTACGCAACCTGGTGGATTCGGCAAGCGATAACCCGTGCCCTTGCACAAAAAACGCGCACGATTCGCATCCCGCTCCATATGACCGAACGTATTCGCCAGATGTACCGCACCGCGCAAAACCTCGAACAAAAGCTCGGCCGACGCCCCACCCCCGAAGAAATTGCCCTTGAAATGGAAATTTTGCCAGAAAACGTGCGCAGTATGATGGATGCTAGCCAACATGCGATTGCGCTCGAACGGCCGGTAGGTGATGATGGCGACAGCGAATTTGGCGATTTTATTGAAGATCAAGACACCCCTAGCCCCGTTGAATCCGCTACGCAAAACCTGCTGCAAGAGACGATAGAAGAAGTCCTCAGTGAACTAACGCCACGTCAGAGCCACATCCTACGGTTACGCTTTGGGCTTGGTGGTGGTGAACCGCATACCTTAGAAGAAATTGCGAATAAGTTTGGGCTAAGCCGCGAGCGCATCCGTCAGTTGGAAAAAGAAGCACTGCGTCGCTTGCGTCACCCACGCCTCGCCCACAACTTGCGCGATTATCTAGCCTAAAAACTGCGCGTTTACATCGTTAGTTTGTGAAAAATAAATAAAAAATGAAATAGGGTCAGCCTTTGGCCCTATTTGTTTATTGAACCACAATTAAAATCCGCTAAGATATACTTAGACATGGTACGACTTTAACTGTATCCACAATGCAACGAATGAGACAGAACGTACAACAATGGAAGACGTTTTACTGGTATTGCTAGATGGATTTTCGAACGCTTATATCCTCTTTTGTGCGATCTTAGGCGTTTATGCAGCAGTACTTGGTGGGCAGGGCATTCCTCTCAGTGGTAACTTCTGGGGGGCAATGTGGCTCAACACCGGGTTGGCAGCCGCCGTATTCGGGCTAGCACTGCTGCTGGCGGCGTTTGGGGAACCAGCCGGGCGCAGCGTGTATTATCTGTATACCTTTTACTTTGTCATCAGCCTGCCAGGAGTTTATGCAATTTTGCAGGGCAATGATAACCGTATTGCAGCCTTTTCTTTTGGCATTGTTGCCTTCTTCAATTCAGCGGCGGCTTTTCGGGCAGGTTCACTGCTATTTTAGCATCTTAGAAAGGCTCCACTATGACCACGAAAGTCCTTGTTGTGGACGACGAAATCGGAACGCTTGATCTGTTGCGTACCCTGCTTGAACTCACAGGTTTTAACCCCGTGACGACATTAAATTCTAGCGAGGCCATCACGCTTGCCGAAATTGAAGACGTTGATGTCGCTCTGCTAGATATCATGATGCCCAACATTGACGGGTTCGAGCTGTGTTTGCAAATGCGGCGGCACGAGAAGCTCAAGCAACTGCCGATCATCTTTGTAACCGCCTATGACTCGCTAGACCTTGAAGATCGTCGTAAAGCGGCTGGTGCAGACTTCGTTGTCCGCAAACCGATTGATATTGACCAACTAACCCACGTGATTGAAGACCTTTACGCCAAACGCCATTCAGGTGAGTTACCCATCCCTAAAATTTCACCCTCTACGGCTGAACTGCTGGCAGAAAAGGCGGACGATCCTCACAAGCAGAACGGTAATGGCGCAACATCCAGCGAAACAAGAAAACAGGAAAAAACACGGTCTACCTCTACCAGTGCTGCTTCACAGGCGACAAAAACCACCTCACAGCGCAAGCCTGCTGCTACAGCACCTGAAGAAAAGAACAAATCTAACACCGACAATTCAAGCCAGCAGGACAAGACTGGCCCGGTTAAACCCAAGCGACCACCAACGCCTTCATGAATCTGCAACCACGCTTGATATATACCCACAATAATGCCGATTTCGACGCTATTGCTGCGTTGCTCGGCATGTTTTTGTTAGACAACAGTGCGCGGCCGGTCCTTCCCAAACGGATGCGACGTAATGTCCGCAATTTTTTGACGCTCTACGCCAGACTTCTGCCCGCTGTGCCCTACGAAGAAGTAGAACACCTCCCCAAAACTGAGACGGTCTATCTGGTCGATACACAGGCCTATTTCCGTATCCCCCATCTACAAGATGACACACCTGTCCATATTGTTGACCATCACCCGATACGGCATGAGTTCCCCGCGCATTTTACGCTGTCCATTGAACCTCTCGGCGCAACAGCAACGCTCATTGTTGAAATGTTGCAACGCCAGTTGATTACCCCCGCGCCACTTGAAGCAACGCTCCTAATGCTTGGCATTTATGAGGACTGTGGCAACCTGACCTATGCCAGTACCACAGCACGCGATATTCGGGCCGCGGCATGGCTTTTAGAACAAGGCGCAAATATGGATATTCTACGCGAGTTCTTGCGCTATCCGTTAGAAGATAAGCACTGGCAGATTGTTGACGTTCTCCGCGAGACGACTGAAATTATTCAGATTAGCGGACATACCATGTTGATGGCCAGCGCCACGCTGGATCACAAGGTCGAAGATATTTCACGCATAGCCCATCACCTGATGAATCTCTATGATCCGACGGCGCTATTACTGCTGGTGCGTATGGAAGGCGATGTTCAGCTTGTCGCACGGAGTACTCTCGATGAGATTGACGTCGGATTCCTGGCGCGGAAGTTAGGTGGCGGCGGCCATAGTCGTGCGGCAGCGGCACTCATCCATGATGCAACGCTGCACGATGTGCAGGTGCGCTTGAAGGCATATCTCAGCCAGGCGGTGGTGCCGAGTGTCACCGTTGCGGATTTAATGTCAACCGGGCCCATTCAAACAGTAGACTACGACGCGACCATATCGGCCGCGGCCGACATGATGACCATTTCTGGGCATGAAGGGTACCCGGTGCTGCGCGATGGTCGTTTGGCCGGGTTGTTAACACGCCGAGCTGTTGACCGCGCCATGAATCATCAACTGAGCGCACAGCCCGTTCACCAGATTATGGAAGCCGGGACGTCAATTTATGCCATACCTGATGATTCGCTCGAAACCCTACGCCAGCGCATGATGGATACCGGATGGGGCCAGATGCCTGTGCTTAATGCGAAAGGTTATCTGATTGGGATCGTCACGCGCACAGACCTCATCCGCCGCTGGGGAGTGCCGCTGCATACCGATACGCAACGCCAAACGCTAGCCCACAAACTACAACAGATGCTCCCGGCCGGGCTATGGCCGGTGTTGCGTACCATTAGCCAGCAAGCCCAACAACAACAAATCGACGTCTATCTTGTCGGCGGTTTGGTGCGCGATTTACTGCTAGACAAGCCAAACCTCGACTTAGACATCGTGGTTGAAAGTGATGCAATCAGCTTTGCAGAAGGTCTACGCAGCGCTTATGGCGGTGATCTGCGGATTCATCGACAGTTTGGAACTGCCAAATGGCGTTTGGATGCAACCGTGGCGGCGCAAGTCAGCGGCACATACAACGCAGCATGGCCCGAATACATTGATTTTGCAACGGCTCGTGCCGAATTTTATAGAGAGCCAACGGTGCTACCGACAGTCCGCCAGAGTTCGATCAAACAAGACCTGCATCGTCGTGACTTCACTATCAATAGCATGGCATTGCGTCTGGCACCGGGGCCGCCCGGCGTCCTGATTGACTATTACAACGGTCAGCGTGACATCCGTCAGGGGTTGGTACGGGTGCTGCATAGTTTGAGCTTCGTTGATGACCCAACGCGCATGATCCGGGCGGTTCGCTTTGAACAGCGTTTCGGCTTCCAGATTGAGGGTCGAACAGCAGATTTGTTGCAAGATGCTCTGCCGTTTCTGGATCGCGTTACGGGGGAACGCCTGAAAAATGAACTATGGCATCTGCTGAAAGAGTCGTCACCATTGCGTGCTTTCCTGCGGCTGAAACAACTGAACATTTTAGATCAGTTATCACCAGCGTTTCAGGTCGATCAATGGTTCCGGGGGGCCTTCATGGCGCTACACTATGCACACCAGCAGCCCATGTGGCAAGAAAAAGACATCGACATACAACTGGCTGGTTTTGCACTTCTGGTCATCCGTCGATCAAAAGCTACCCTTGCTGAGTTGGGTCAACGTTTCATGCTCGCAGGCGCAGATGTACAGCTTCTGCAACGTACCAGTAACGCCTATCACTGGTTATTGCACTACCAGGACGCACGCCCCAGTGCCATTGTTCAACACCTGAACACTATATCTGCAACAGGATGGGTAGTGCTGTGGGCTGCGTTGCCCAGTGCCATGTTGCGCGCCCGCATCATCGCCTTCATCACACGCTGGCGCTATATAGATACCAGCATCGACGGCCACCAGCTCCGTGCGATGGGTGTCGAACCGGGGCCCCGCATGGGGATGATTTTGCGTGAGATGCGTGCCGCCTGGCTTGATGGTATGATTGTTGATCAGGAGTCCGAAGCAGAGTACCTGCAACAGTTGCTGAAGACAGTGGACACGTGAGAGTGCATCATAGTTCATTCCGGGCCAAACACGACCTTTACCCTTTCTACCCAGATTAAGATTCGGGCAGCACGCGCCGAAGATTTGCCGTTGCTAGAATGGTATGGTGAATACACTCATTTTCGGCGTGTGTATCAGCGTACTTTTCGGGACCAGCAACATGGCCGCCGCCTGATGCTGGTGGCAGACATGAATTGCTTCCCAGTTGCACAGCTTTTTTTACTGCTCAAGATGCCCAGCTCCCAGCGTAAACGCAGCGCCTACATCTATTCGGTGCGCGTAATTGCCCATATGCGCGGTATGGGGATTGGGTCGCGACTGTTGCGTTATGCTGAAATGGTGCTGGTACAGTCCGGGTATCAGTGGGCGGTGCTTTCAACGGCGAAAGATAACCAGAAGGCACGGCGTCTATATGAGCGGTTGGGGTATGAGGTCTATGGGGAAGACGCGGGCCAATGGAGCTATGAAAACCATCGTGGTGAGGTCATCTACATCAATGAGCCAGCATGGATGTTGCATAAGAAGCTCTGATTCCTATTGACAAAATATATTTTACACATTTAACTAGAGTCTGGTAGCAACCGCACAGACAAGCAAAGCATTGCTGTGGAGAAAGTTTATGCGTAATTCACAAAAAGCATTTCGCGTAGTTCGTTGGCGTGGGGGGCAACACCCAACACTCGAATTGCTGAAACACAACCTTGAAAACCACGGCCTGCGGGCCTTTAAGTGGACACAACATGCCAATTATCGCTATGGGGTACGCAGTCATGGTTTCGCCAAGTCACTGTATTGTGTAAGTGGCAGCGTCGAGGTGATCTTGCCGGACCATCGCGAACGTGTCAAACTTCGCATTGGGGACCGTATTGACATTGCACGCGGTGTACGGCATAGCGTAACCGTTGGTAACAATGGTGCCACTTGCCTTGAAGGTACACCAGCACGACGTTCAGTCAGTACAGCACGTTAACCAGTACTCATAGCCGATTCGCATTACAACTAAAAAAGCGTAGGATAAAAGGAGCCTGAATGTGGCTCTTTTTCGTTCTTTAGTCGGCAACGATCATATAATTTTTACGTAGTGATGATATAGTGTGTCGAACAAACACAGACGAGGAAAGAAGGAATAATGAAACGAGCATGGCTATTGCTACTGCTGGCTATTCTGGTACCGATGTTAGTTGCCTGTGGAAATGGCGATGACGATGACAACGACGCCCCCGAAGACGTTGACGCGCTGCTGACCGCTGCTGCTGACGAACTTGACAACGCAGCGTCTTTTCAATTTGTGTTGCGGCAGTCTGGCGCACCGACACGCTTTGAATTCGAAGGCTTCGAAATGGTAGACATCACGCTAAACGATGCCACTGCAACATTTGTCAGCCCTAACGCAGTGCAAGCAGAACTAAGCGTTTCATTAGATGCCAGCACACAGAAAGCCGAAATCATTGGCGTTGATAACCGTCAGTACTTTCAGCAATCACTCATCACCGGTGGCAACTGGGAGGAGCTAACACTTGTACCAGATTTTCAGCCGGCCGACCTTCAATCAGAAGACGCCGGGATTGGGAGTGCGTTGCGCAGTATGGAAAATGCTGAATTTATTGGCAACGAAGAACGTGATGGTATCCGGGTGCATCATATTCGCGGGCAAGTACCGGCCGAACGCCTCAACTCGGTGACAGTGGGGTTGATGGCAACTACCACAGGTATGATTACCACCGATGTGTACATTCGCCGCGATGAGACCAACCGTGTCGCCTTTATTGAGCTGCAAGAACCATCGCCACCAGAGGCCGAAGAAGACCTCTCAAAGACGTGGGAAATTGAGTTCCGTGGCTATAATCAGAACTACGTCATCAATGAACCCGAGACTGGCGACGCTTCTTGAGTAGCTACCTGTCTAATTCATGTTTTCGTTCAGTTGAAAGTGGTTTCCATCTATGAGTCATAACCAACCAACCGAAGACACCCCGGTACGCGGACGGTGGATTATTCTGGCAGTGTTATGCTTGCCAGTCTTCATTGGGTCTTTGGACCTGACGATTGTGTCGGCTATTTTGCCGGAAATCATCAATCAACTGAAATTACCTATCGAAACACGCCTGGATGACGCCTCATGGATGGTCAGCGCCTACCTCATCGCTTACACCATCAGCATGACCTTTATGGGGCGCATCTCAGACATGATCGGACGCCGCTGGGTTTATGTTGTCAGCCTGCTGATTTTTGTGTTTGGCGCGTGGTTTGTATCCATCGCCCACACCTGGCCGGCTGACCTATACCTGGATGTCTACCGCTATTTCTACCCCAACCCCGACACCCATATTCCCCCACCCCCAGAAATGCGCGAACTGTACATGATTATTCTGGGTCGAACAGTGCAGGCCTTTGGGGCTGGCGCGGTTGTGCCCGTGACGATGGCCGTCGTCAGTGATATGTTCCCCAAAAACCAACGGGCCAAGCCGCTCGGCTTCGTCGGTGCGATTGACACTTCCGGCTGGGTGCTAGGCCATTTATATGGCGGCGCGATGGTGAAATTCTTCGGTGAATTTGGGACTGATATTGCCGACGCACTGTCAAGCCTCGGCCTGACGGTTGCTACCCCTAGCTGGCGAACGCTCTTTGTACTCAATATTCCCTTTAGCCTGATTGCGCTGGGCGGGGCATTGTTTGCGCTGCGTGGGCAACGTTTCCGCAAACGCTATGCCACCGGCCGCTTTGACTATCTCGGGGTTGTCTTGATCTCAGTCGCGCTAATCTCAGTCAGTATCGGTATCAACGCCTTGAGCCCGGCGTCGGCGTTTGGTGGTGAAGCCATTGACATTACCAGCGGCACCACCAATGACGGGCCCGCCGGGTATATGTGGCCGGTACTGGGCTTAGCAGCAGCGTCCTTCGTGGGGTTCATCGTGTGGGAACTGTACACCAGGTCACCGTTGATTAACCTCAGGATGTTCTTGCGCCGCAACTATAGCGCGTCTGGCTTTACCAATTTCTGTGTCGGTTTTGTGCTGGCGTTGGCGCTGGTGAGTGTACCGCTGGTTATCAACCTGCGGGCCGATTCCACAGAACAAGCTGCTTTCGAAACAGCGGCATTGATCGCAGGATTAGTGCTTTCGGGGCTAACGGTGCCGATGGCGCTGGCGGCGGTGCCGGGCGGGTGGCTCAGTGATCGGTTCGGTTATCGTGACGTAACTGTCACCGGCATGGCGTTGGCCACGTTTGGCTTTATCCTGTGTAGCCTGACATGGACATCTGAGATTTCCGAATGGATTATGGCCGGACAGATGATGATCGTCGGTGTGGGGCTCGGGTTGACGGTTTCGCCAGTGGCCACCGCGCTTATCAACGAAGTCGATGAAGGTGAACGCGGTGTCTCGGCAGCGCTGGTACTCATTCTACGCTTGATCGGCATGACGCTTGCTATCCCCGGTATCACGGCTTACGCGCTCTATCGCGTTGAGCAACGTATTTCTGAGCTTGGGACATTCGATTCGGTGGACGCTCGGCAGGACGCATACGTGGAAGCTACCGTTGCACAGATCAATGAGTTATTCTTGATTGGCGCGGCGATCAGTTTCCTGGCGTTACTGGCGGCCTGGAATTTGCGTGGTGGGCAAGTGCAGCCCCAGCGCAACACAACCAATACCACCAGCACATATAAAGACCGCCGCAGCATTTCATCTTCCCCTGCTGAAGTCTAAGGAGTTCACCCACAATCATGACTGACCAGAACCAACGCCTACGCGACCATCTGCAATACGCCTATGACAATGCACCCGCCGTGAAAGCTCTGTTCGACAATGCCGGCCTTTCCCCCGCCGATGTCACCACAGTTGACGACCTGACAAAGCTACCGATCATCAGCAAGGATGAGTTTTCGTCTATGCAGCAAAACAACCTGCCATTTGGCGGCTGGTTGGCTGTCCCACTCGAAAAGCTCGAACGCATTTATATTTCCCCCGGCCCCATCTATGACCCGCACGGCCCCGGCACCGAAGCCCTGCTCGATGACGCCACTGTTACACTTGAAGCAGCCGGTTTTGACGCAAGTGACATCGTTATCAACGCCTTTTTGTATCATATGGTGCCGGCCGGCTTGCTATTTGATGATGCCTTGAAGCGTGCTGGCGCAACCGTAGTACCCCTCGGCCCGGGTAATACCGAAGTCCACGTTAAGGTGATGTTGGACCTCGGTGTGACAGGGTACGTCGGGACCCCGAGCTTTCTCTCTATCATTCTCGACAAAGCTACTGAAATGGGCGTGCCGCGTGAAGCGCTCAAGCTGCAAAAGGCCTTCTTCAGCGCAGAGCCCTATCCGCCCTCACTCAAGGCGAAATTTGAAGGTGACTATGGCCTGGAAACAGGTCAGGCCTACGCTACCGCTGATCTGGGTGTGATTGCCTACCAGCTTCACGGCGAAGAAGGCTTCGACTTCCCGCAAAATCAAATTGTGGAGTTGGTTGATCCCGACACTGGTCAACGTGTCGAAGAAGGCACCCCGGGCGAAATTGTCGTCACCAAATTTGATAGCACCTATCCGCTGCTGCGCTTTGGCACAGGTGACATGGGTGTGATGATTCCGGGTACGGGGCGTTTGTTTGGTCTGGTTGGGCGGAGCGGCGAGGCCGTGAAGGTACGCGGCATGTTCTTGCACCCCAATCAGCTCAATTTCGTAGCCAATAACGTGCCGGGGGTCGAAAAGCTGCAAGCAATCATCACACGCGACGGGGCACGCGATATGGTTGCGCTTAAGGTGTTGTCGTCTGGTGAGGTCAATACCGAGATCGTACAGGCCGCCTTGCAGCAAGCCGCACGCCTATCAGTGAACGACATCGAAGTCGTGGAAGCACTTGACCAACCAGACATCATTGTCGATCAACGCGCCTGGGAATAGGTGCTGGGTTACAAGTCAGATAACAAATACTAAAAAAGAGGTACGGTGCGCGGACCGTGCCTCTTTTGCGTGATATGTTGGGTCGTCGTTGTGTGCCAGGCAGTTTACCCCGAGACTATTCCACAATAGGGAGGTTAGCTGGCAAGGGGGCGGTGAGGTCATTCGCCAGACGATACCAGATTTCCGAAGACCAACCTGTGATTACACCTGTTGGGCTGGTGTAAGAAATACGAATCCAGCGACCGTCAATGCTTTGACCAAAAACGGATACTACGCTGCCCCACGGCACAAAACCGAGCCGCGCACAACTAAAGCTCGGGCAGTCACGAATACGCATGTTACCAACCGGCCGTGCTTGCAGCACCACGTTTCCGCTGGTGTCTACCACGATTGGTTCACCATTCGCCGCCAACACTGGCAAAGAACTGAAATCCCCTGCGAAGTCAAGGAACTGGGCAAAAGACCACCCACGTGTGCCGTTGACATCAAGGTACGCCCACGTGCCGCCCACATTTTGACCAAGCACCGCATATTGTTCGCCACGCCGAATCTGGCTGATGCGTTGACCGGAGATAGACGGTGCGTTGCGGAAGTTCAAGACGGACGTGTCTACCGTGGCTACTACACCAGTCGGTGAAGTGACGATAGGTGTCCCCGGTTGGCCTGGTGTTCCCGGTTGACCGGGTTGTTGTCCAGTACCACCGCCTGACGTATCACCACCACCAGACCAGTTGACGAACACATACGCCTCGTCAACAATATCGGTATGTTCAACCACAATCGTGCTATTACCCACTGGTACCGTAATGGAGCCGCGATAGACGACATCTTCACCTGCAAAAAATGGCGCAGACGCCGTTACAACATTACCGTTAACGCGCACCGTAACGGTATCATCTGCACGCGCTTCAAAATTCACGACGCCGCCCGTTGGAAAATTAACAATCCGGGTAAAGCGCGAGGAGAACTCGTCAGGATTTACGCCAGCCGCCGGAGACGCAAACTGCCAGTCAATAGCTAATGGCCCGGCCGGGATGTTGGGACCAGTAATGGCCGGTGCAGTAAAGGTGCGGTTGTTGAAATATTGCGCTGTCCAGGGTTGGCCGGTTGGTACACCACCACCGCCGCCGCTCAGTGACCAGTTTAAGCTAACCTGTGCTGCCCCGGTATAATTCACAAATTCTAACCGCACCGTAACAACCTGATTAGCCGTTGTGGTCGTAAAGTTCCCCGTGATGGTCTGCGGCGCATTCACATCACTGATATATGCATTAGCAATCGCCTGCCCATTCACAAAGAGCCGCACCCCGTCCTGGTAGGTACTGGTAAACGTATAGGCTCCCGGTGTACCAAGCGTTACCTGTGCCTGAAAACTGGCCGACCAGAAGTCAGGCTGAATAAGCCCTGTCAACGGACTGCCTGTACCCCAGTTAATACCAGCATTGAGTTGTGCCCCGGTAATACAAATAGTCTGTTCAGTGCCAGTAGGGATGACGTTCGTATTGCTAAAATAGCGTGTATCCCACAGACCCAGCCCGCATGTTGGTCCTTGTTGTGCAGCGGCCGGTTCTGGCGCAAATGGTAAACCCCCGGGCGGTGCAATCGCTGCCAGTCCAACCATTAGCAGTACGATTACCGCAATAAAGCGTATTCGTCGTATCATTTTTGACATCGTCCTTTCAACTACAGGCCCTAAATTCCCAAAGTCATGCATGACAGCCCTGTTTGTGTTCATTGTCTATCATACCACAGCGCACTGAAACGCTAATGAACACAAAACCTGCTATTGCTCTATGCTAGCAGGTTTCGGAAGTAGACAAGGTTTGGATTTAAGAACCCGGCTTGATAGGTGAAATGTCAAGCGAGTCGTGTCACCCACTCTGGCCGAGATAGTCAGTAATCAGCTTCATCAAGTCGGCAGTGCTGATTGGCTTAGGCAGATAGTCATCACAGCCGGCCGCGATAAACCGTTCACGGTCACCGCGCATGGCATTGGCCGTCAGGGCGATAACTGGAATGCTTTCGGTTTCTTGATGGGCTTTGATCAGACGTGTGGCTTCGATGCCATCTAAACCGGGGATGTTAATGTCCATCAAAATAAGGTCTGGCAATTCAGCCAGTGCGATTTCAACGCCCGTATGCCCATCTTCAGCTTCAAGCACCGCATACCCCTTAGCTTTCAGGATTTTACGTACCAGCCGCTTATTATGGTAGTTATCTTCGACATACAATATCCGTTTTGACATGGCGACTCCATCAGGTTATTCATCGCGCTCGATTTGATTATGCGCGGCTAAGTCAAGTTTTGCCAACTGGCTTAATGCTATTGGCTTTTAAGTAGCTCATCTACATGGTCAACTAATTGTTGCCGATCTAGCGACAGCTTATACCACACGCTGCACCCTTCAGCTTCAAACAGGTTTTTCTCGTCAGCGTTCAGTTCTTTGGCAGTCAGCACCACAATCGGTATGTCTTGAATGTCGTAGCGCTGTTTGATTGTTTGTAGCAGCTCTGGCCCTTGCATATCGGGCAACAATACATCCAGCACAATGAGTTGCGGTTGCTCAGTCGGGATCAGCTCAAGTGCTTCTTGTGCGGAATATGCTTCAGCGACGTGATAGCGGTTGGTTGCCTCAAGAATACGTCGTACCAACCGTGCATCGCGCCGATTGTCGTCAACCACCAGCACTGTCGCTGCACCAACTGTTTCTAAGGCCTGCTGAAAACTGTCGCGCACCTCACCGACGGTTGTGGTCAGTGGCGTGTCTTGATCAACATCGTCGTCCTCATACGATTCAACGCCCAATGTCCGCACCACATGGTCTACAAGTTCGCGTGTGTTAAAGTTCCCTTTTTGCCACAAGGAATTAGCTTTGCTTTCCAGCTCATGGCGTTCAGCAGCCGAAAGTGTCTTGGCAGAAATGACCACGACCGGAATCTGGCGCGTGTCCGGGCTGCTTTTCAACACTTCAAGCAGTTCAAAGCCATCCATATCTGGCATCGTCAGGTCCGTTAGAATCAGGTCTGGTTTGCGCTGACGGATGAGGTCTAGCCCATCGCGGGGATCATTGGCTTCAAAAACACGGTAATTTTTATACGATTGCAATAAGCGCCGAATCAGGCGGCTATCCTGCGGATTGTCGTCTACGATTACAACCGTTGTCACCTGTTCGTCAAGGTGTGCCAGCGCTGATTCAAGCCCTTCTTCAATATGGGTGCCCATGTTCTCAGCGCTTTGTTCAGACTGGCTACCAAGTTGCAAGTCCAGCACATATTGATCTTCAAGGACATGCTTTTCAGCCGGGAATGTATGGCCAGAACAGTTAACCACAACCAGTTCGTCAGCGTCAATCAGGCCCATACTCACCATCTTTTCCAGGCCGGCGAAGGCCACGGCCGTCGCAGGTTCCATGCTGAAGCCTTCAACACGCGCCATTCGTCGCATCGCACGGAACGTTGCACCATCATCAACCGCAACCATCGTACCACCACCTTCGATACACGCATTACGCAACATTGTGTATGTGCGTCCCGGGTCGCCTGTGGCCAGAACTGAAATACGGGTGCGGGGGACAACTGGCTCCGCTTCTTCAAGGTTTTGTTCCCACGCCTGAACCATCGGTGAACAGCCTTCGACCTGCACCACACCCAGCTTCGGAAGGCGGTCGATCATGCCCATTGCGTACAGTTCCTTGAACCCTTGCCAGATGGAAATTGGCCCAATGCCGCCGCTCACCGATTGGATATACCAGTCAGGGACACGCCATTTTCCGTCCTCATGTGGCAGATGACGCGCAAGCTGTTCAGCGATTTCAAAAGCAATTGTTTTCATGCCATCCTGGCTCATAATGCTCCGCGCCCCATATTCCATGCGCAGATTACGCCGGGCAGCGAAGTCACTGGCGACTTTTTTGGCCTGATCATAGGTGCCAGCAATTTTGACGACTTCAGAGCCATAAAGCCCCAGTTCACGCAGCTTTTCGTTGGGGACCATGCTTGTCAGGAAAATCCACGGACGGATCCCGGCGCGGGCACAATAGGCAGCAAAAGCGGTGGCTTTGTTCCCCGTCGAAGCCAATACGACCTCGTCCATGCCTTCCTGATACAAAAGGGCAACATTCAGCACAGCTTGACGATCTTTAAAGCACCCGGTTGGGCTCTGACGCTCGTCTTTGATCCAGAGATTGTCGAGGCCAAGTTCTTTTTGCAGACGCATCGCACGGATGAGCGGCGTCCAGCCTTCGCCCATCGTCACTTCAAACCCGGGGGCATTGACGGGCAACAGTTCTTCGTAGCGCCATAAGGAGGCATCACGCGTTGTGGTTGCGCCAGACTGCCAGACTTCGCGGGCAGCATTGGTATCATAACGCGATATGAGCCAATCAGAATCGCATTCATCACAGCGAACTCGGAGAGGTTCGGGTGGCATCTCGTGGCCACAATCACGGCATACAACCGCAGTTAGCAAAGAAGGCATAGGGGTTTGTACTCCAGATTCGCATTCATCAGCGTTGTAAATGTGTCTTTAATCTTTCTTAAATTCTATGACAACTATTGCGTTCCTGCAACGCGAAATGTCATGATACGCGCAATTGCAGGTAACCTGAACAATTTTGAGGTTTTATGAATACTATTTGTGTTTACTGTGGGTCACGGGTAGGTGCTAGCGAAACGTATCGCCTTTTGGCACAGGCGATGGGCACAGCATTGGTTGAGCGTCAAATCGGTCTGGTGTATGGTGGGGGGCGTGTTGGGCTAATGGGTGTGATTGCGGATACGGTGATGGCGGCCGGGGGAACTGTGATCGGTGTTATTCCCGAAGCACTTGACCTTCGCGAATCCAAACATACAGGTATCACAGAGTTGCACGTTGTCCCCAACATGCATACGCGCAAAGCCTTGATGGCTGAGAAATCGGATGCATTTATTGCGATGCCGGGTGGTTATGGCACCCTTGAAGAACTATTCGAAGCGATTACGTGGCTACAACTTGGCATTCACCGCAAACCAGTTGGCATCCTCAACGCAGGTAGCTTCTACGATCCACTCATCGCCATGATTGACCATGCTATTGCAGAGGGATTTATTGACGCGCCGAACCGTGACCTCGTTCATGTAGACACGGACCCGAACCAATTACTAGATCGCCTCGCCGCTTTTGACCCAGATCAGTTCCCGCCGAAATGGTCCGGGGTAGAGCCTTAGTCTGTTGCGGGGCGTGGCGCAGCATCACCGAGGCGCAGCACATCATACATCGCAGTGTGAATATGGCCATTGCTGGCGATAATCTTCGGCATTTCAACGAACATACTTGCCCGTTGGGCATCGTAACCCGTCACTTTGCCGCCCGCTTCTTCAACAATTAGCACACCGGCCATCATATCCCACAGATGCAGCTTTTGTTCCCAATAGCCATCAAAACGCCCGGCACCGACATAGGCCAGATCAAGCGCGGCCGAGCCCATGCGCCGAATACCCCGTGTGCGTTCGACAAAATGTCCCCAGTCGGTGACGTTGTTGTCGATACCCTGCCACTTGTCATAAGGAAAACCACTCGCGACAACAGCCTGTGCAAGGGTGTCCGTTGTAGTGACCTGCAATGGGTATCCGTTCAGGGTTGCGCCCTGGCCTTTTGCTGCTGCAAACTGTTCGTCGCGCATTGGGTCGTACACAACCCCGACAATCGGCTCTCCATCTGGCGCACGCAGGGCAATGCTCACGCTGAAATGGGGAATACCATTCGCAAAATTTGTTGTGCCATCAAGCGGATCAATCACCCACTGATAGCCATCCCCGCTGCTATCTTCAGGGGCATAAGTGCCGCCTTCTTCCCCCAATATGCGATGGTCAGGGTACGTGGCACGAATACGCGAGACAATAGCGTCTTCCGCGTGGCGGTCAGTTTCGGTGACAATATCCGTCTGCGCTGTTTTCAGGTTCATCTGGTGCGGCTGAGCAAAGCCATTACGCAGGATTTCACCAGCACTGTGCGCGATTTCGTTAGCAAATTGCAGGAATTCGTCGGGCATTTAGCGCCTTTCTAACAGGATAACGCTTTCAACATGTGGGGTTTGAGGGGCAGTGTCAATCGGTTGCACACTACGTACCCGATAATTCATCTGGTGGCTGATAAAGTTGACGTCGCGCACCATGTTCTCAATGTCAGAGGCAATGTACATCAACCGGGGTAAGGACAGTTTTTTCAACGCTTTGAGTACATCACGGTGCAAGCCAGTTGGGGGCGGGTCAAGAATCGCAACAGCATAGTTTTCGCGATCATCTTCAGCCGCAATTTCATCAAGAATATTGCCAGCACGCCCCTCGACAATATCAACATTATCAAAAGCAGCAAGGTTAAATTCCGCATCTGTTGCAGCAGGCGGATAGCTGTCAATATAGGTGATATAGCTGACCAAATCCGCTAATCCGACCGAAAATGTGCCCACCCCACCAAAAACATCCAGCACAGAATCCGCTGGCTGGGGTTGCAATATGCCGACAATACTCTCCACAATAGCTTCCAATGCGCCAATGTTGGCACGGGTCTGGACGCCTGCTGTCATGCGTAGGGTACGATCTAACACACGGTGGGTGATGTGGGTCGAGCCGATGAGATTATAGGGTTCAAAATGGTTAAGCAGAAAATTCACAGAGGCCGGCAGTGTCACTTCAAGTTCTGGAGCCTCATCGTCGTCGGTTTGCAACACCAACATGCGGTCACCGTCTTCGTTGGCATGGAAGTCAATTTTAGTGACTGTATCCAGCGCCAGATTGACTTCGCCAACCAGTTGCATGATCTCGTCAACAACAGTGGCGCAACTTTCAATCGAGCGTACGCCTTCGCGTTCAGGAATGCCAAGCGTACCATCGGTATTGAGGTGTAATGTCAGGCGACGGGCGTAGTGCCACTGCTGCGGGCTGGGGACGGTCAATTCAACTGGCGGTTTTTTGATCTTGGCGTCATATTCAAGCGCAGTCGCAACAATGTCTGCTTTAAGCGCCAGTTGAGCGCTATAGTCAATATGTTGCCACGAATAGCCGGGCGCACAACCTGCGTCGCGCGGTTCAACCCGGTCAGCCGACGTCTCGATGAACTCGGTCACCTGTGCCACGATGCCGTTGTCGTGTTCACCCAGTGATTCAGCATTTACGACTTCGCCGGGGATCGTATTCGACAGTAGCACCCGTCGCCCTTTCCAGGCTGCAATGCCACGTCCATCGGGGGCTATATCAATGATGGTTAGTGCTTCCAAGTCAAGCGCCTTTGCGTTAAAATCGCCGCATCAATTTACCCAAAGCAGGATACCGCACTTTGAGTACGATTTCCAATCATCCGCACCCCAACTATAGCCTGCATCGCTGGTTTGGACGTCTGGCCGTCGCCGGGATTGTTGCCGCGTGGCTGTCTGCGGTGGGGATGGTACTCGTTGCGTTCGGTCTGGGTGCTGGCTTAATGCTGGTGATGATTCCCTTTTTGCTGGGCTTAACGATGCCGCTGGTGCTATTGATTGCACTCTACCCGGGCGTGGAAGTTCGTGAGGAGGGGATTGTGTTACAGCCCAACGGTTTGCCCTCGACCTCCGTTGCCTGGGATGACGTGCTGGAAGTGACCGAACATACGCTGCTCAAGCCGCCACCGCCCAGCAAGCTCAAACGGACCGCCCAACAGGGTGAAATGGTGCTGGTACAGCCGGGCGCGGTACCCTTCTACTATCGCATTATCAGCCTAATCGCTGGCTATGGCGGCACCCCGGTTTTCGCAATTTCCAACCGCACTCACGTTGATTATGAAGCGCTGAAGCGTGTGCTTAAGAAGCGGATTCCACACCGCAAGCACCCCTCTGCCAAGAAATGACGGCCCCAACCATGCCCAACATCTTAATGCTAACGCCCTATTTGCCCTATCCACCCGTCAGTGGGGGTCGGATGCGTACCTACAGCCTTGTGAAACGACTCGCTGCTGACCACAACATCACACTGGTGTGCTTTGGTCGCCCTGAAGAACGCGCCCATGACCTTTCACCAATGAAGGAATTTTGTGAATTGATTGTTATCGGGCGGCCAGCGAGTCCCAGCACAATCAAGGCTGCATTGATGACCTTGACCAGCATCAAACCCATTACCATGCGCCTCTACCAGACACCAGAAATGAAACAACCGCTGGCAGACCTCATTGACTCTCGAGATTTTGACGTGATACATGTCGAATCGTTCTATATGCTGCAAAACTTGCCAGCCGATCATCACTTACCCGTGCTGCTTTCTGAGCCAGCAATTGAACACATTGCCTGGTGGCGACATGCTAAAGTTGCCCAGCCGATTTATCAACGCCCGGGGATCATGCTCGAAGCGTTGAAAATGCGACTCTTTGCGCCACGCGCATGGCGGGCCGCAGATGTCGTCGGCACAATGTCCAGCGTAGATACTGGCATCATTGCGCGGAGTGGTGCCCGCACGACACCGGCCCCCAATGGCGTTGATGTGCAGTTCTTCCAACCACCCGCTACACCAGAACGCGCCCCTGCCCAGGCAGTTTTCATGGGAGATTACAAGTATTTCCCCAATACTGATGCGGCGCTGTATTTTATTCAAGAGATCATGCCACGCATCCGTGAACAACGTCCTGACTTTGAACTGGTCCTGCTCGGCAAAGACCCAACGCCCGAAATCCGAGCGTATAGCGACGACCCCAACACACCTGTCACAGCAACCGGGTTGGTGGACGATACACGCCCCTATTTGACGAGCGCGACGGTATTTGTGTGTCCATTGCGTAGTGGGAGCGGGACACGTTTTAAGCTCATGGAGTCGTTAGCGTGTGGGTTGCCTGTGGTGTCAACGACGGTTGGCTGTGAGGGGTTAAACGCTGTCGCTGGTGAACAGATGCTTATCGTAGATGGTGTACACGATTTCGCTACGGCAGTGTTACATGTATTGGCAGACAACACGTTGGCGCAACAATTGGCGGAACAGGGGCGACAGTGGGTGGTTGAACATCATTCGTGGGATCACAGCGCGGGCAAAGTTGCAGAAGCGTATGCAGCACTGATGCAGCACGCACCACAATCGGCTGGCTAAATCTCCTGTAGATTTTCCTCAACCCATTGATCGTAAGCGTGTGAAATCTTTTCGGTAAGCTGGCCGGGCTTGCCTGCTCCGATACGCTGTGCATCAATCTGCACAATCGGGATTACCCCTCGGCTACTGCTGGTGAGAAAGGCTTCTTCCACTTCGGGGAGTTCGTCATGCGTAATCGGCGTCAGGTTCAAAGGGACAATGTGTGGTACAACCGCCATCACGACCCTGCGCGAAATTCCACCAAGCACATCACCTTCCGACGCGGTGAACACTTCACCTTCGCGCACCGCGTAAAAATTACTCGTCAACCCCTCCAGAATTTGCCCTGAAGCATTGACAATCAGGTATTCATACGCACTGGGCTTGTCGGCAACAGCAGCGGCACGGCGTTGCATCCAGGCGACATCTTTAGACAACGGTGTCTCACGTTCAATATTGACCGTAATCGTCTTCACACCGAGGCGTTTGTGCGCTTCTGGCACACCCGTAAACGGTTCAATGCTGATAATACGCTGCTCAGGATTGTCACGCGGTACCGTGATGCGAAACCGAGATTCCGGGTAGCCACTAAAGACAATCAGTTCGCGTAAGGCTTGCCGCAAGCGTTGACGATCCAATTCAAGCGGAATGCTTTCCAGTTCAGCAGAAGTTTCCATGCGGTCAAGGTGAGCGTCCAGCAAAAGTACTTGTGTGGATTTATAGGTGCGCGTGACAGTGTAGACACCATCACTTTCGAACCTTGCTGCTTCTGCAAGAGACTGGGCTGTATGAGGCGCGTCGTCTAGACCGTCTGGGCTAAGGACACCAATGACTGTGGGCATTAATACACCGCCAAAATAACTGGCACGGCCGCCAGACCGGGAACTTCAACCGGGTCTGTGCCGTTGACGAATAACATGGAAGAGCGGCCACCATCGAGGGCGAACGCAACGTCGAGATTGAGGTCGCTATTCAGTAGCCAGCCTTGCAAGTTCTCCAAACTGATTTGACCGAGGAGACCAGTACTGAACAAATAAATATTACCTGCTGCATCCTGACCAATTGCTGAACGGCGCGTCGGATCGTTGAAGCCGGGGCCGGTTGACGCCGGAACGCCGCCGGGCTCAATCAACATTGGAAACGATTGTACCGCATATTGCAACGTTCCGCTCATATACGGTTCACTGACCAGCGACCGCACCCGTACTATGCCTGCCGCATCAACCTGAAACATGCCTCCATAGCCGTTGAGTGTCCGCCCAAAAACCTGGCCGTTTGCTGCCACCAGGCCAATTGCCACATCTTGTTCAGTGAAAAAATTAGCGTTAATGAAGGCTTTCACAGTACGACCGAGTCGAGACTTCCATTCAATGTAGTTCAGCGCCATACCCGGCTCATAAAGCACCTGCCAGCGCACCTCATCCGGATTAATGCGGGCGATATGCATCTCAAAATCGATACCATCGGCCGTCACTGTTTCGGTATGATAGGCGACCCCCGGAGACTGCTCCTCCCAGATGATCGATCCGTTGCGCGTGGTAGACTGTTTTTCACCCCTAAGCTGACATCCACTGCCAACGCCTATCAGAAACACCAGCACCACCATGATGGCCGGGTAACGCATTCTAGTCATCGCGCTCGCGCTTCTTTTTCAACAAAGCGGAAGCTGTCTGGCTGGCAGCCGGGGTTTTCTTATCAGCTTGACGTGGTTGCGTCTTCTTCTGTCTTCTGGCTTTGCGATCGGCTTTGTTATCAGATTGCGTTGTCGTGGCAGTCGGCGCGGCTGGTGCAGTTGTGGTGGCTTCTGCTTGTTCGTCACTGCCACTCACCCGTTGCTTGGCCCGCATCAAATCACCGATGCGCTGTTTCGTCTGTGTATCTTCATAGGTGGACGGTCCTCGCCCCACCAGACCAGCGGCGTATTCTCGCAAACGTTGCATATCACTCTTGTTAATGACCAAACGCCGGACAGCGATGTCTAGAATCAAAAGCACCGCCGCCAGTGCAAGCAGATAGGGGTAGAGTGGCAGCGCTGCGTCTTCCTGATTGAGGTTGTGTAAAAACGCCCCTGCCGGATTCCCTGCCAGAGACGCGCCACCTGTAATGCCGGAAATCTCCTCAAGGAACCGCGCATCCGGCTCACTAACGCTGTATTCGCGTGAATAGCTCAACACCCACCCGGTGCTTTGCGAAATCGCGGCAGGGACCGGGGCCCCTTCTTCGGTCGCGCCGTTCACGCTGATGATGTACGCGCCTTCTTGATTGGGCGTAAACGCAGCTTCATAGCGTCCGGGGGCTACCTGCCGGAAACCGGGCTCCTGCGTTTCGTTGTCAGGATAAATCACCGTGCTGTTGAGGTTAAGCTGGTTCAGATAATTGCCGTCAGTATCGCGGGCATCCACAATAATCACCTGCTGGTCACCACGCGCTTCGACACGCACATCGACGTTGCTATCGGCATTTTCGGTGATCGTCCAGCGCACCGCCTGGTTCCAGAAGCGGGTGTAGTCGGCCCAGTTTGTAACCCAATCTGTACCCCAGCGCAGTGTCGCGTCTGATGTAAAGGCCACCGCACGCCCCAACCCGTATTGCCACTGCGCAAGGATGGGGTCATCGTCGGGCCCGGTCAATACAACAGTTGCTGTATCTTTCGGGGTAGTGGCGATATAGCCCTGCAAGGCGGGGATACCACTGAGCGCAATACCATCAATGATCGGGCTACTGGCGGTTAGGGCCGGGCGGAAAGGTTCTTCAACAATGTAGGAGCGGGTCGCCAATACCGTTTCTGCTGAAAAGATCGCCGGGATGCTTTCAACCGTCGATGTCACATGGAAGTTACCGCCACCTTCGGCCGCGACTTCTCGCAACCACGGCGCGTAGTCTTGCCCCATCGCAATGACAGAGGTGGTGATGTCATGGTTCGTATTGAGGCGGGCCGTCAAGGGGACAACACCTTCACGATTTGCGCCACCATCCGTCAGCAGGATCACATGCTTCAGGGTCGAGGGGTCGCCGGGCAATTCGCGGTCAATGGCTGCCATCCCACCGAAAATATCTGTCCCACCACCACTGCGCAATGAGGCGACAATATCCTCGATGTTCTGACGGTTCACGTTGTCACCAATTTCCTGTAGCTCGACCTCCCACGACGCCTCCTCACGGAAGGAGATAACGCCCGTGCGGTCATAGTCGTTGAGGAAGTTCAGCGACCGCAACATTGCTTCTTTGGCCAGTTCCATATTAGAAAACCCGCTCGGCCCGACAGCATCCATCGACCCAGAACGATCCACCACATACACCATCGTTAACTGTGGAATGCGTTCTTCGTCACGAATACGCATCTCAACAGGGAGCGTTTCTTCCAGCGGCGTTTCAAAATAACCGCCTACACCATAGCTGTCTGGCCCCCCAATGACCACCAACCCACGGCCAACGTCGCGCACATATTGTTGCAGAACTTCCATCCGTGCCGGGGTTAAATCTGCGGCGGGGACATTCGCCAGAATAATGCTCTGATAATTAATAAGTGGCGGCAAGCCGATGGGCACTTCATCAGGCTGCATAACATCCATTTCAAACCCGGCATCGGTCAAGGCATCTTCAAGGGCAGCCGTTTCCGCAGCGTCATTCGCCACAATCAAAATACGCGGACGGCCCGACACTTGCGTGAATGCTGAAAGCGCGTTGTTTTCGCCAAAGCCTTCCGCGGTTTGTGGCTCAACAATGACACGGAAATCTACAAAGCGCGAACGCGGGTACTGCAAGGGCCCAAAGTTGAAGCGGTTCACACCGGGCGTCAGGCTGACTTCGGCGTCGTAAATTGCCTCACCATCAGCTTCTATCGTCAGGTCTGCCGGAACGGTTGATTCGCCTTTGTTTTCAACAGCAACCACAAGGTCAAAAGGTTCGTCTTCCCCGACAACAGAAGGCACGCGCACACTGTTAATCAGCACTTCGCGGTCACGGACAATGCCGAAAGGTACATAATCAATCTGCACACCTGTGGCAGCGGCCAGCTCAGCGGCTCGTGTCGCGTCGCCTGTGGTTTCCAACCCATCACTGAGGACGACAAGACGCTTGGCGGCGTCTGGCGGGAACAAAGCCAACCCGAGGCGGATCGCTTCAGCCATGTCGGTGTTGATCGCAATGGGGTCGGTGCCGGGCTCCTGTTGCAAACTGATGAGTTGCTGCATCGGGGCTTCGACCTGCGCGTCATCGCCAAAAAGCACCACAGCCGCCTGATCGGTTTCTTCCATAGTGTCGATGGCGTTGCGCACGTAGGCCAGGGCTTGTGCCTGTGAATCTTCATCCATACTATCGGAGACATCGACCAGAAACACCACCGCCAGATTATCCGATTCACGCTGAATTTGCAGCCCCGCGAGGCTCAGAATGAGTACAATGATCAGCGTAATACGGATACTGAGCGAGATCAGGTCACGGCGGCGACGGAAGGTATGGCGCGGCCACCCCAAAAAGATAAAGATCGGGATGATGAGTAGAAGTAAGAATGCATCCGGATTTGTGAAACTCATACCAGTAAAAGCCTTTTCTCTCTCGTGATGGCCTAGCGACGGTTGAACAGGGTTTGCCACCAGCGGCGCGATGTGTTTTGCCCCCGCTGGCCTTGTGCCCCTTGCAAAATACCTGTCATTTTCGGTTTACGGCTGATGGTACGGTGATAATACCACCACTCGAAGACCAGAATGCCAATGCCAATCAACACCAGCCATGTCCATAGCTCACGGCGGCCGGTTTCATCCTGGCCACTGCTGGCGATGATTGTCTCGCCGGCGTTGGTGGCAATGGTAAGTTCTGGCACCGGGCGAATATTGCTTTCACTACGACTAAAGAGGTTCACCGCGAAGGTGTCTTGCTGCACGGTATCGCCTTCCAGCCGAATATCGAGATTATACAGGCCGGGTGTGCTGGTCTGGGCAAAAAAGATCTCTGGCGCGTCCAGTGGAATATTCACCCGTTCACCGCCCGGCGTTTCAACAATGACCTCATCAGCGTTCACCGTCGGGCGAATGTTCAAGGCTTCACCCGGTGCAATACTGGTCACATTGATTGGGCGTTGCGGTTGATACCACTCCATCAGTCCAGCAACAAGAATTGGCCACGGCAATTGCAACGGCAGATTTGAGTCTTGCAATGCAAAGCTCATCACTGCAAGCTGTTGCCCGTCGTTTTCACCAGCAATCACCAGTGGTAGACCGTCTTCGGTTTCGACCAGTGTATCCGCCCAGCCAATATTTTCAAGCGTGCTGAATTCACGGACAGCGACATTGGTGAAGTCGAGAAAACGGGTGCGGTCGTCGTCGGTGAGTGTGCCACCCGTCAGTGGGTCAATAGCAGAGTCAGTACTCGTCCCGGTGACGTCGAAAAGGGAAGTGGACGTCGGCGGGTTGATAATAAACAGGTCCGTTTCAGTTGGCAGCCCATCCGGTAGCCAGCTATCAAGCACAATCAGGTCATACTCTCCGCTGAGGACGCCGCGTGTGGGGTCGCTGGTCGCCAGTTCAAAGCCAGCCAGATTCTCGAAAGCACGTTCAATGAAAATATTGCCTTCGGTGACAACCAGAATGTTGCCGCTGGACGCCTCTGCATTGACCGTATACGCCACATCATCAACAGGCAGGTAGTCCGGGATCGGTTCAGATGCCGGGCGCGAGAGACGGGCTTCTAGCGTGTTAAAATCCTCAGGCAGATCCGTTTCAACGACGTTCAAGATGTCCAGTGCGGGGATGTCGTAGAACTGTGAACTAAAAAATTCCCCGTCCAGATAGATTTCCAGAATAACGCGGGTGGCTTCTTCGCCGAAGTTTTCAAGCTGGGCAAAAAGCTGGGGCGGCTCGTTGGGCAGTGCGCGTGTTGACAGGGCCACAATCCCAACATTGGCTTGATCTTCACCGACTTCAACAAAGCGCAGTTCACCGGGGATTTCCGGCAAATTCGGCGGCAAGCCCCCATCACTGAGTACAACGACCTGTAATTCATCCACCCCACGCGAACCAGCGGCGGCCAGCGTTAGCGCAGCGTTCCAATCGGCGACACCCTGGCTCGGCTCAGCATCGCGGATGGCCCCACGCAGGATATTACGGTCACGGGAAGCGGCGGCCAGCACTTCGGGCACTTCCGAAACACGGATAACGGTCATGGTGTCATCCGAACCGAGGGTGTCTACAGTTTCTAGCGCAAGGTCTTTGGCGGCTTCGAAGCGTGTTTGACCATCGGACATATCAGTTGCATTCATACTTGCGGAACCGTCGATTAACAGGGCAATGCGCCCGGTGGTGATGGTTTCAACTTCTTGAAAGGGTCGTGCCAACGCCAGCACCAACGCCGCCAGAATCAAAAGTTGCAGAAATAACAGAAAGTTCGGGCGCAGCTTTTGCCACGGAGCATTTGCTTCACGGTCACGAACGAGCTGCTGCCACAAGAACGTACTCGAAATTTGATGATCCGTGCGCCGCAGCCGCAGCATATACAACAATAGTATGGGTATGGCCAACGCGCTCATCGCAAGGAAAGCGGGCGCGATCAATCCTAATCCACTCATAACAGTCTAAAACCTCTCAATCAATTACGAGGTCGGGTGCAAGCCGAAAAGCGTCCTGGCCCACGTTAGTTAATACACGCGCAAAGGACTGTGCGTCGTAGAATCCGACAATAACGCTTACGGGGCCCTCATAGGTATTTACATTCAACGTCAGCAAATGGTTGTCTGCAATATATTCTCCTGGTAACCAACCCGTGGTTGGGCGTTGACCATTCGCAGGCTGGCGGTCGCTCTGGGCGATGACGCGGCCGTCTGGTGCCAACAACTGCACAAAGACAGTATAGGCCGTGCCGCTGTTGTCCTCAGCTTGCCAGTGCAGCGTAATGTCCAACGGGTTATTGACCGTATAGCCGACCAGCGTCGCAAAATCCCCAAAGGTTACATCGGTTGTGTTCGCTAGCCGGGGGGCAGTGAATGTGCGTTCTATGGTGTTGATCGTATACGTTTTGAGGACAACATCACCTGCAATCAACGCTGCCTGCCCGCTGGCGTCTGGTGGAATGGTGAAATTAATCCATACCCGTTGTGCCTGACGATCATGGTCACGGATTTCCAGATGCACACGTTGCCACCCCTCGCCTTGCAATGTCACGCGATTTGCAGCACCGGCCAGCACGATTTCTGCCTGCAATTGCTGACCACTTTCTATGCTAGCAGAATTTACTGTGTCTGCGATGAGGCGTGTTGCTGACGGTACGGTTATAAACAGCGGCCCCTGTGCAATAATCGGCTCCGGGGGGTAGTAGCTTTTGCCGACGATTTCATTGTTTAACACCACGTCATAGCCTTGAGGTTGTTGCGCATCATAGAGCGTCATTGACACCGGATAGGGTTGCTCAGGAGCGCCCGGCGGCAATTGCATGAAATGATACGCGGTGGCGTGTTCCCCCGGTGCTAAATCGGCCACCTGCTCAGCATTACGGAGGGTAGTATTGTGTTCGGTGAGCTGCCACCCGGCGTTCGGGCTATCAATACGCATCGCGACTTGTAAATTATCGACGTTCTGGTGTGCTTCCCACTCGCTGCGCAGACACACCCCCCCTTGATGGCTCATGTAGTCCAGCGTTTGCAGGGTCGCGAGAGGATAAGCCAGCCGTGGGGCGATGGACTGCGGGTTCGGCGTGGTTGCAAGCATAAAACGTTGCGTGCTTAACCCGAAAAATGTTCGGGTTTCACCCACTTCCACACTACTACCACCCAGCAAACAGGGATACATGCCGCGCACATCAGCAGGCAGTTGGAACCACGTCAAAAACTCAACATGGCGCGGGGTGTCTTGCACCAATGCACCAATGCGCTCAATAGCAGTCGCGTCGTCGCTGTAGAGTGGGATGTTCACAAACTCGGCTTGAATGTCATACTGTTGTGCGAAGTAGTTTTGCAGTGCAGGTTCCTCATCAAAGGGCAGCAAAATCACGGCGTCAGGGGGCAAGGTGGCGTAATAGGCTGCTACCCCGGCGAAATCGTCATGCTGATAGGCTCGCGTGTTATGAATCTCGCTCAGGCTTTGCTGGCTGATGACTGCGCCCAGTAACACAACCCCGCTCAACGCAAGCAGACGCCCAGCCGGGAGTATTTCGCTCAGGCTTTGCACACCGCCGACCAGCAGCAGCAACGTCCCCGGGACAGCGGCGATAAAATAGCGCGGGTGAAAGTCGATGCTGGCCGCGATCAGAATCACGGTGCTGAACAGCGGCACAATGACAACATGCGAAGTCAGCACCCACGCTTGTGTGCGGGGTTTGCGCAGCACAAAAACGGCAGCGGCGATGAAGGTGAGCAAGGCAGCAAGGTTTAATAACATGCTGTTGTCGGTCGCCTGCACTTGTGGCAGCACAGGCAAAAAATAGCTGTACCAGATGTCTTGCAGCAGTGCAAAACCGGGTTCAGGGGCAGTGTTGAGCGCTGTTCCTGATGGGGATTGCGTCAACAACCACGGGACATAAGCCAGCAATAACCCCACATGCAGTGCCCCCCACGCCACAATTCGCCGCCAGTCCTGCCGCAGCAACCACACCACGCCCAGAGCCACACTGAGCCAGGCCACGAGTGCTACAACAAGGTTATGTGTGTATAGGCCGACCAGCTCCACAACGAAAATTGCACCCCACAACCGCCATTGAATCGCGTCATCTGGTTGCCTGCGCAAAATACGCTCAGCCAAAGCCAACATCAACAAACCAAACAGCGGCACCGCGACATAGGCCCGCACCTCTTGCGCATATTCCCACAACAGCGGCGAGGTCGCGACAAGTAGTCCAAATGCAATCCCGGCCGGCGTCCCAAACCAGCGACCACCGACACGCACCGCCAGCGCCACCGTCAGTAGACCAATCAGCACCGAGCCAAAGCGAAAGGCAAATGCCGTGTCACCAATGCCGGCCTGCCAGAGCAAGTGCAATGTGGCATAGTAGATATAGGGGGTGTTGTCGTCCGGGGTGTCGAATGGGCTTTGAATCGCACGGATTGACCAGCCTTCATCATGCCAGATAGACTCTGTGCCCAATTCCCAGACGCGCAGACCAAAAGCCACCCACAACACGATGACGCCAGCCGCCAACAGCCAGCCCGCTTGCCGCTGTTGCATCTAATGCACCACACCGAGACGCCGCAACTGATAGAGGATGAGTTCCTCCCACGGCATACTGGACTCTGCGCTGATGAAATGCACGCCGCGCCGCATACAAAAGTCGCCGATTTCCTCTTGCCAGGCAACAAGGCGCTCCTGATAGAGTTGGCGCATCTCAGCATCAACGGTGACTTCCTGCATCATGCCACTTTCAACGTCAATCAGCCGTAAATCACCCGTAATTTCAGGATTAACTTCATCAGGTGAAAGCACCTGAATCACAGCGACCTCAAATCCACGCGATTGCAGGGCGCTCAAGCCTTCCTGATAGTTATGTGACATCATGTCACTGACCAGCACACACAGCCCCGGCCGGCGGGCTCGCAACGCATAGTCTTTTAACGCCTGACCGAGGTCAGTGTCGCCACGTGTGTAGATTTGCTCCATAGAGAGCAGCATTTGCATCGCATAGGCCTTGCCCCGGTGTGGCCCCCATTGGTGGTTCCTGTCGCTGCGCAGTGCGTTCACATACACTAGATCACCCGAGGTCAACGAAAGATAGGCCAATCCACCCAGCACACGCAATCCCCAGATGAATTTATGACGGTCCCGGTCGCCCTCTTGCGGCCAATCCATACTGGCTGAAGCGTCAATGAGGAAATGTACGGCGAGGTCTTCTTCTTCTTCCAACAGCTTAATAAAAGGGCGTTCAAGCCGCGCAAAGACGTTCCAGTCAATGCGGCGTAAGTCGTCACCTTTGACGTAATTACGATAATCGGCAAACTCGATACTGGTGCCGCGTTTGGTGGAACGGCGTTCGCCTTTCATCGCACCAGCCCGCACCTGACTGGCAATCAGGTTCAGGCTCTCAAATTTGCGTAACGTGCCGGGGTCGAAGATTTTAAATTGTTTGCTCATGATAGGTCACCTTGAGGTTAGAGTGTTTTATTGAATATCCTGGCGCTGAAAAACCAGTATCGAAAGCCCAACCAGACCAACCACCCACCCCGTCAGCATCATCACCGACTCGGACAGGCTCAGGCTGGTGATGTCCTCGCTGAAATATTCGGTCGGGGTGTCAAAATTGATCCAGGCGATGATATTGTCGGTGTTATAAGAAGGCGTCAGGACGATGAGGTCCAATATAGTGTCTTGCTGCAAGATGGCTGCTGTCAGCGCTAAAATGAGCGGAATACCAAGGAACTCTACCCCCGAAACAACCATCCCGGCAAAGACACCCATCAAGATGGAGCGGGTAATGATGGAAATCAGAATGCCGAGCGCCCCCACAACGAGCATTGCCACAAAGGCCATGGTCGCATTGAGGGCGTAGTCGCGCACAAATTCGGTCAACACATCGCCTGTGATCGCGGGTGGGTAGTCAGCACCAAAAGCGGTATTCATTAACCCCACAGCGATAACCAGAAAAATCGACATCACTGTAAACGCCGCGACAATAAAGCCCGACATCGCCAGATACTTCGCAATCATCAAGCGCCAGCGTGGATTGCCGGGGACCACTGTCTTCCAGGTGCGGTTTTCATATTCCCCGGCAAAAACTGTCACCGGAAAGCCGATCAACAACAGGCGGCCGATAGGATTATTCAGCAAAAACCAGGGGATCAGCGCCATTTCGGTCCATGTAAAAGGGCCATCACTGTAAGTTTCACGCGCACTGGCATTGATGGCAAAATTCAGGGTCAACATACAGCCAACTGCACAGGCAACCATTGGCCAGATATAGATCATGCACATCATCAGGCGGCGGTTTCCAACAATTTTCTTGTATTCGGCGCGGACCAGTTGATTCATGAACCTCCCCCCACCTCTTGCAAGAAATAGTCTTCCAGCGTCTGTTGATAGGGCTTGACACTGTATACGTCCAGCTCAGCCTCTACCAGACACCGCACAATCATTGGTGCATCGTCGCGACCGGCCTCAACGCGCAAAACAATCGTTGGTGGTGTGTCGAGCGTAGTAATCGTGCTAGCCCAGTGTTCAGCGAGTACGTTCCGGGCTTTGTCTAAATCATCGACCTCAACGTCCAGTTGTTGGCGCTGTGAAAGGAGGTCAGTGAGCTTACCTTCACGGATAAGCTGACCTTCTTCGATAATGGCGAGGCGGTCGCAGGTCTGCTGCACTTCTGCCAATAGGTGACTGGTCAAAAAGACGGTTTTACCCTGCTGATGCGCCAGGTCACGGATGAGCCGACGCATTTCACGGATACCAGCCGGGTCCATGCCATTGGTCGGTTCATCCAGCAAAATGAGTTCCGGGTCGTGCATCAGCGCTGCCGCAATGCCCAGGCGTTGCTTCATCCCGGTGGAATAAGCACGGAATTTAACCTTCTTTGCCTGTGACAGCCCAACCACATCCAGCCAGCGGTCGGCTGCTTCTGGCTTAAATTCACCCTGTGAATTGCCCACCACGCGCAAGTTGTCCCACCCGCTGAGGTAGGGGTAAAAGGTCGCGCCTTCAACAAGTGTCCCCACGCGCCGGAGTACCTGCGGCTGTCGGTAGGGGTCTTCGCCAAGAATGGTTAGTTCACCAGCGGTCGGGCGCATCAGGGTTAGCAACATGCGAATAGTCGTGGTCTTCCCCGCACCGTTTCGCCCCAAAAAACCGTAGACCTGCTGCGGTGCTACTGTCAGCATGAGATGATCTACCGCCACTTTGCGACGTTTGCCACGTCCAAAGACTTTGCGCAGGGCGTTCGTCTGGATAACTGGCTGAGCCATTGTCTGAAACCGAGAGTAGACCTAACTTACATCTGGCTTTCTTTGGGGACATGCTTCAGCAAGTCATCCACAATCTGATCAGCAGTGACACCTTCTGCCATGCCTTCGAAGTTCAGCAACAAACGGTGGCGCAACACGGCCGATGCAACCCGTTTGACGTCATCGAATGCGACGTTGTAGCGCCCTTCTAGCATCGCGTTGACTTTCGCGCCGAGAATGAGCGCTTGCCCACCGCGCGGGCTGGAGCCATAACGCACATATTGCCGTACCAACGGCGATGAACCGGGGCTTTCGGGGTGGGTCGCGACAACAAGACGGGCGATGTACTCATTGACATGGCTGGCCATTGGCACCTTGAGCGCCAGTTCACCCATGCTGACGATCTCATCTCCCCGGACAGCGGCTTGCGGTTGTTCCGTTTCTGCGCCCGTCGTGCGGTTGAAAATCTCCATCAAATCCTCAGCAGAGGGGAAAGGCACGTTGATTTTGAACATGAAGCGGTCGAGCTGTGCTTCTGGTAGTGGATACGTCCCCTCCATTTCGAGTGGGTTTTGCGTGGCCAGCACGAAAAACGGTGCTTCTAGATGATAGGTGTTGTTGGCGACGGTGACACGCTTTTCTTGCATGGCTTCCAGCATGGCAGACTGGGTTTTGGGGGTGGCGCGATTGATTTCGTCAGCCAGCACGAGGTTCGCAAAAACCGGCCCCGGTTGAAAACGGAAGACACGGTGTCCCAGTTCATTTTCTTCCATGATGTCAGTCCCGGTGATGTCAGCGGGCATCAGGTCTGGCGTAAACTGAATACGGGCGAATTTGAGGTCCATCGCTTCAGAAAGGGTGCGGATGAGCATCGTTTTGCCAAGCCCGGGCACCCCTTCGAGCAAGGCGTGACGCCCCGCAATGACACAGATAAGCACCTGCCGGATGAGTGCTTCTTGCCCGACAATGACTTTGCGTACTTCATCAACAATCGCCTGCGCTTTGTCAGCAAATTCCTCAACATTCATCTCACGGGTGGTTGGCATATCGCTCATGCTGCTTGCTCCTATTCGGGTTCAATCGAAGTAAAGTAGGCCCGCACCAAATCGCGCAGTCCAATCGGGATGTAGTCACTTTCAAGGGCTTTTTGAGCCTCGCCGCTATAGTCAGAGAAGACCTGATCATAGGGCACGGTTGACTCACCCGTAAACTCGTTGTTGAAGTCGCCTTCTTGCAGCGGGTCGCCTTCATCATCGCTTACCTGTCCACTCAGCGAGAGTTCAGGGTCTTCAGTCCCGTCTTCCCCGATGCGGTTGGGGTCATAAACATTGGGGTAGTCCCGTTCACCTGCATCGCCGGGGCGGTTGTCAACGTCACCGGGTTGGCTAGCAGAACCCTGTCCCTGTGAATCCTGGTCGCCGCCTGTATCCCCGGCACCACCACCAGAACTACCGGTGTTAGCCTGTCCAGACTGTGTACTCTGGCTACCTTGCTGAGCATCGCTGGCAGACTGTCCGTTCTGCCCGGGTTGGTTGCCACTCTGTGAGCCTTCCTGCGAACCACCCTGCTGTTCGGCTTCACCTGCGCCGGGCTGGTTACCTTCACCGGGTTGGCCACCGTCCTGAGCTTCTTGCTGGCCACCATTCTGCTGCCCCTGTTGATTACCCTGTTGTTGCTCACCCTGCTGCTGGTTGTCTTGCTGCGCCTGGCTGCCCTGTTGTTGGTCGCCGCCCTGTTGAGATTGGTCAGACTGTTGACCTTGCTGGCCCTGTTGCTGGTTGCCCTGCTGGGCGTTTTGGCCACTCTGCTGTTGGTCACCTTGTTGTTGCTGATCACCACTTTGTTGACTGTCTTGCTGCTGCTGTTGACCGTCTTGCTGGTCGCTGTTACCGCTCTGGTTTTCAGCGTTGGGGTCAAACTCAGTCATTTCCTGGCGGCTTTGCTGCACCTGTTCCTGCGCTTGTTGGGCGGCGTCAGCTTGCTCTTGATTTTGTTCGGCCTGTTCCTGCATCTGCTCCGAAAGTTCTTGCATGGCTTCGGCGGCGCGTTCAGTGTCCCCCTCGCGGAGTGCGTCGGCGGCTTCGCGCATTTGTTCGGCCATTTCAGGGTTGGTCGCTTCAAGTTCATCAGCAGCCTGATCGAGCGCATCGGCCATCTCTTGCCGTTCTTGTTCGCTCATATTCTCGAGTTCTTCAGCGAGGCTCTGGGCCTCTTCGCTGGCGCTGTTGAGGTCACCTTCGGACATCGAATCGCCCATTGACTCGGTGTTGGGGTTGGCGTTGAGCTGCTGGCCGGCAGCCTGCATAGCCTCACGCTCCTCCTGCGTCATCCCGTCCTGGCTCATCTCTTGAAGTTCTTGCTCGGCCTCGGTCATTTCAGCGACGGCTTCAGCCTGCGAAATGTCATCGTTTTCGAGCGCTTCAATGGCTTCATCCAGCGGTTGAGTCAATTCATCAACCTGTTCTTCGTCAAGGTCAGGGTTCGACTCAATCTGTTCGCGGGCTTGTTCAAGTTGTTCACGCTGCTCGTCAATTTCTTCACTCAATGCCTGTTGCGAAATCACATCATCGGCCAGCGGATTTTCAATCATGATGGACGCCGCCAACGCCAGCAACGCCAATAGCAACGCAATGACCTCTAGCCACTTGACGCGAATCGGCAAATATTCGCGCACTTGAACCTGATTCGCCGCCACACGTGCGTCTTCTACCTGCCCATCCACAATGGACTGCGGCGCGAAGATACCGCCACTGAGAAGCTCTATGGCCGTACTCATACGCTCTTTGAGTTCAAAGCGGATGTCGAAATCCTGCGCAGCAAAGTTCGGTCGGCGCGGCCACAGCCATAGCAACACCGCCGTGACGACACCCGCTACGCCAACCGCAATCAACGAGTTGCGCAAAATTTCTTCGGGTAGCAACCACGGTTCAAAGCGTGAATAGAGCGCCATCGCCAACCCAATCAGGACACCCAGGAGCATCCCGCGTGGAATCCAGATGACGGAGCGCACCGCACGTAAACGGGTGTTCCAGCGGCGCAAATAGCCATACAGTACGTCGCGGTCATCCTGGAGTGGCGGGGCGGTTCCTTGCGTTTCAATGCGTTGCATGTGTGTTACCTCACTTTTTGACAGGCAGTGCAGATGACATACATACTACACAGGCACCCGCCAAAATGTTTTATTCTTCGATTTTTTGCAGGATTTTCGTCGTCCGCACAAAGAGTGCTACTGAAATAAGGACGTATATGATCGTGAAAATGATCCAGGGAGAGGGTAACGTGACCATATTCCCATTCTGAAAGGTGTAGTCAATCGTGAAGACACTCTGCTGATTCACGAGGAAGTCCTGCGTAACCAACAACGTGCTGAGGGGATTCAGGCAGATGAGCAGACCCCGCCCCAGCAACAACAACCACTCTACCCCGGGTGACATGATTGTGCTTCCGGTGGTGGTCAATGAGTCGAAAACGCCAATCGTCAGCACCAGCAGCACCGCCGTGATAAGCGCGACCGCCATCGCTGTGACATAGGTCATGATATTGGCCCGGAGCGTGCGGCGGGACATGGCGGAAAAGTAGACGCCCAACGTGCCCAGAAAAAACGCGGTCGCCATCAACACAACAAACGCAATATAGACCTCAGGAATATCCACCCCGCCGAACAAGAACGCGATACTTTGCAGCGGGATGGCCGCCAGCAACAGCAAAATGATATAAGCAATGGCCGAAAACAGCTTACCCCAGACCAATGATTGTTCCGGCAGAAGCGTCGTTCGTAGCAGGTCATACGTCTGGCGTTCATGCTCCCCGCTGATAGCACTGGCAGTGAAAGCCGGCGTGATAAAGGTCACCAGGAACAATTCCATCGCGACCACTGCACTGAACAGCAAGCGCCCGACCTCACCCCCGTCGATTTCCCCCGTAGATGTCGTGGCCGAGCCCGTTGCAGCCAGATAAATGATGATTGTAAAACCACCAACGACCACCAGATACATCGTCATGACGATAAAGGCACGCGGCCCCCGCATCCGGCCTCGCAGTTCTTTGAGCGCGACCGGGTTACGCAGGATAACGTTCAGAGGGTTTTGCAAGCGTCGTCGATTCGCAGCCATGAGATCAGGTCACAATCCCTTTGGTCACCTTCATGAAGACCTGCTCGAGGTCAGAAGTTTCTTCAGCAAAGTTGACGACAGGAATTTGTTGACTGGTGAGTGCGGCGAGTAATTCTGAAACAGCAGCATCGTCGCGGCTAAATTCTACGCGGAGACGCTTCTTGCCGTCTTCGGGCTCCATATCCGTAACGCTTTCAATGCCTTCCAGCGTCATGATAGCGGCTTTGGCTTCTTCAATCTTGTCCAGCAGCGTTATAACAATGATCTTGTGTGGCATCAATTGCTTACGCAGGTCTTTAATGGGCCCCTGCATGACAATTTGCCCGGCTTCGAGAATGCCGATGTGCGTACAAATCTCGCTAACATCAGCCAGAATGTGGGAGGAGAAGAAGATCGTTTTACCCATCTTGGCCAGTTCAATCAACAATTCACGAATTTCAACACGGGCACGCGGGTCTAACCCCGAGGCCGGCTCGTCAAGGATCAGCACCGACGGGTCATGCGCAAGCGTCCGGGCCAGGCAGAGGCGCTGCTTCATACCACGGCTGAGCTTGTCTACCATGTCGTCACGGCGATGACTGAGGTCCACCAGTTCAAGCAGGTCACGAATCAAGCCGGGGCGGTCGCTTTCGGGGATTTCATAGCACGCGGCGAAGAAGTCCAGATATTCCCAGACTTTCATGTCATCGTAAACGCCGAAGAAGTCCGGCATATAACCAATCGAGCGGCGCACATCACGCGGATGTTCGTTGACCGTATAGCCATCGACAATCGCTTCACCCGACGTGGGGCGCATCAATGTCGTCATAATGCGCATGGTACTGGTTTTCCCGGCACCGTTCGGGCCGACAAAGCCATAAATCGCGCCGCGTGGCACCTGAATATTCAAGTCCTGTACGGCGTGCAGCTTACCATAGCGCTTGTTGAGGTTGCGTGTTTCAATGATTAAGTCTTGATCATCAATATCTTGTGAAATCGCAGCCGCTTCAGCTTCAAGTGCTTCCATCGCCTCTTGATTGGCAACGTCATCCATCATTTCTTCGGTGGCTTCACTAACCGGGGTCGTGTTGTCAGACATGATAATCGCTCCTCAGGAGAAAACTTTGCTATTGCAGAATCAAGACGGGATTAATAGCTGCCAGGTCGGCGGTGTTGAAATTTTCGCCAGTTTGCAGCAGTACTTTAAAGGAATTGTTCAGCCCCAGGTAATCATCGGTGTCTTCGATGTTTACCATGCTGTCGGGTGGAATCTCGAAAACCTCCCATTGCCCGGTCGCCCAGTTCCAAACGGAAAGCTGAAGCTGTTCATTGCTCCCGTTGACATCAACTTCAAGCGCAATTGTTTCAACGGGGGCGGTCGCGAAGGCTTCGGCCGGGGCAAAACGGAAGGTGATGAGGTCATTCACGTTGAGTGTTTGCCCACGTGGGGTGCGGTCGAGGTTAAAGCCATCAGTATCAACCAGTGTCCACGTCATCAACCCCGTGGGGACAACCGGGTTGCGGGCCGCTTCTGTGCGATAATTCACGGGTAGTTTGAGAATATACAGGCTTTCGTAGCGGTTTTCTTGATTGGTGCCCAGCGTGGTTTCAAACGGGGCTGTTTCGACCCACCCGGCGACGTAAATATCACTGCTGCGGCCGGTGTCCTGCTGATGGGTATCAGTAATCGCCTGGATCATTAGCGCACGCCGGCGGTTAATGCGTTCTTCGTCTTCACCACCACCGCCCAGACAATCAAAGGCGACATCGTTCATGATCTGGCCGAGCGTCAGGTTGAAGTCACCGCAGAGGGTAGTATTGACGCGGGGGCCGACAAACGTCCCTGTGCCGCGCCCTACAAAGCGCCCGATGGTGGTGCGGTTGCCGAGTGACAGCGGGATCATATCGCCGAGAATAATTGGATATTGCTGCTGGTCAAAAGTGAACTCATAGCGCTCACCCGGCTGCAAGTCACCAAGCGGGACAAAGCCACGATGCGCCAACACCACCGCGTCTTGTAGCACAATGTCGTCAAGCTGAATGAAGCCTTCCACATTGACTGCATTACCGCCACTCAGCACCCATGTCGCCAGCCCTTCATAGTCAGGGGCCACGCGGTAGCCGCTACTGGCAAATGTAGCGATAATCCCGGCATCAACGGGTAGTTCTTCAACGCGGAACTCACCTTCTTCGACAATCGGAATTTCCGCAATCCCGGTGTCAATATCTTCTAATTCCGGGATGGTGCGCAGCGTCATGCCTTCATCAACGCTGACGTTGTAAGTCGTGCGGCGCGGCGAGAAGACCCCCACCAAACCATCGACCCGGGCCCGGTCATTTTCAGGGTAGGCCTGTACGACAGCCAGATGATTTACCGTCGCGGCATCGCCACGCAGGCTGAACCCGGTGAAGTAAGCAATCACCGTGAAAATGCCAATCACAATCGGGATAGTGAACCAGGCAAATTCTCGGCGGCCTATCGCACGCAGCACAACGAAATTGATGGGGCCGATTAAGGCAATGTATACGATCAAAAAGCCAAGCATTTGCAGCGCGGAGGGTAATTCAAAACCCGTCACAATACGCACAGCATTGTCCGCAGCTTCCCAGTCTTCGAAGTCATAGGCCCACGTGGCACGTTGGGGGCGGCTGGTGACCAATTCTTGCCAGAGCGCTTCGGTATGTTCGTACTCGTCAAGGGGATTACTGATGGGGTCCAGTGCAACGAAATCAACCACACCGCTACCAACTTTTTCACGCACCACAACTGGAATGTTTTCCACTTCGAGGAGGACGTTAGCATTACTACGCGGTACGTTTTCGGTCACGATATAGCCGGCCGAATCATCCGGTGCCAGAATATCGGAAGGCCGCCCCACCAGCCGCCCCAGAGCGCTGAGGTCTTGCACAGTCTCATTACCGAGTAGTTCGGTGGGCAACAATTCGTCCAGATATTCGCGGGCAAACTGCCACGAGGTTCCCGCGCCGCCATGCACAATCAAGTGGCCGCCCCCGGTTACCCAGTCCTGCAACGCCTGCTGCTGGCCTTCGCTGAGGCGTGCGTTGGCAACACCAAAAATCGTAATGACATCCAACGAGCGCAGTGCATCTGCTGAAGCGGGGAGGTCTTCTGGTCGCCAGTTGACCTGATACCCGGCACCTGCACCAATCCGGAGCCCGGTCAGTTGGATTTGTTCGCTTGCTTCAGAAATAACGCCGTAGAGAATGTCTCGCTGTCGGACGGGTGTGATCTGTGCGACCTGTGTCTCTAGCACGCGGCCTTCGTTGTCCAGCAACTCGATGCTAAATTCGCGAGTTTGTGCTTCAAAAGAGACGTGAATATATTCACTACGTTCGCTGCCAAAGCGCACAAAAAATGGGCTTGTAAAAAGCTGTTCGCGGCCGTCATCAGTAGCCCGGGTACGGATTTGGACGGTGCCCTGAATATCGCGGGTGCCGTTGTTACGAACGGTAACCTGAACAGGCGTCCACTTATCAGCACGATAGTAACCACCAAAACCAGCGGCAACGTCAATTTCAATATCTTGCTGTTGCTGGGGCGGGCTAAAGCCAAGCGTCCCCAGGCTTAATGCAACAAGGAGTACAGTAACCAGCGTACGTTTTATAGATTGGATTCGGATACCCATAGAATTTTCCAACTCAGGTGATGGTTGTCACCACTTACTATACTGTCGCGCCCGCTAATCCTTAGTTCTGGATTGCGCTCAGTTGTTCAGGACGGATCGTGCAGTCGGCATTTTGTAGGGCTTCAGAGGAAACCCATCCGTAATAACCAGAAGTCGGTACAACGGCAGGCACAATGATGCGTACCCACCCGGCGGGGTTCCGGCCGTCTAGCCTGAACCGGGTTTGTGCTGGCAGCAACGTCATTAGACCTTCATCGCCTATCCCGGGAGCTGTATAAACCGAAATCGTACCGCGTTCGACAACGCAAGCAGGATACAGAACTGGAATCGTTACACTGGCACCAAAACCATCACCGACAAGCTGAAGCCGCACCGGACTGACTGTCTCTACCATTGTTGTTGTATCAATATCCAGGGTATAAACGCCGTTGGTGTCATTAATGACGGTCTGGCGCGTTAACTGAGGGTTACCGTTACTCTGCACGATCAGCGACAGTATGCTGTCCTCCGCTTGCTGACGATCTGATAACCATTCTACAACAAGCTGCTGATCAATCACATTGCGATATAAAGTTGTATACTGCGTCTCATCTTCGCCGAGAAAAACCGTTCCACGCAGCATAATTACAGGGGTAACGGTGACTGTAACCGGGTCTGCTGTGGTGGTTTGTGTGGCATTGGTGGCGCTAAGTTGCACTGTGTAAGTGTCGCTACGCGGCAAATATAGTAGATGACTGCCAGGGGCAGACGTCGCGAGGACAGCTTGCACGGCTACATTCAATTCACTATCCAGCGCGACAACTTCAATGGCATCGGCGTGCTGGCTCGTCCATTCAATCACCAGTGGCGTGTCTGGCTGAACTTCAAACGCTGTATTTTGCCCATTGACGGTGAAGCCATTGATAACCGGAGCGGGCAGAGACACAGCTTGCGTTCCCTCACCACTCGGTAGCACCAGCGCACCTATAAGCACAACCAGCGCCACCAGTGGCAGAAACAGTAATGGTACCGTCCACGGTCGCACAAGCGGAATCAAGCGCACTTCACCGCTTACTGGCGCAACGAATCCTGCTGGCGCGAGTGATTTCGTCAGGATAACGTATTCATGCAGCGTTTCTTGACCGATAAAACGGCGTCGTTTGGGCCGTACTGTGCCATTAATCACTTTGCGTTCACCGGGACCTAGCGTGAGGGTGTCCGGTGTGATTTGATACGTCAGCAGATTGCCTTTATCTTCCCCATGAAAGCGGAGCGGCAAACTACCGTTGCCCTGATTATGGATATAAAGCTGAAAAGGTTCACCCGCCTCAAGCAACGGGGTGCCTAGCACAGCACCATAGCCGTTAAATTGTAGAATATCAAGTTGGGTCTCAATATTAACGGGGGCAAAGCGCGTTTCTGCAAAACTCAACGTGATCTTCACGTCGTAGCGCCCCGGTTTAGACTCAGGGCGGCGCGATGGCTTGAAAGTGACGCCAACGTCAATGTCATGGCCCGCAGCTAGCCGAAAGTCATTGCGGTCGATGCGCACCCAACTACGGGGCAGCCCTTCAACGTCGATATGAATCTTGAGTTCCTGATTGCTCGTGTTCCTCAGGTTGAGGGTAGCAGGGGCGCTGGTGCCGGGTGTCACAGCGATATTTGGCCCTTCCATCTCAACCGCAAGATGTTGGCTTTCCAGGGATGTCACTTGCGAGACGACCGTATCGTCAAGTTTGGAATCACCGGGAGGATAGTAAATCAAGCGACTGTCGCCAATCTGGATTTCCTCACCGCCGCGCAGCAAACGTCCCTCGTTTGGTTTCAACAGTAGCCCGTCCACATAGGTCCCGTTCACCGAATCCAGGTCGCGTAGTTCGGCCGTGTGTTCATGGATCGTCAGGCTGATGTGATACCGTGAAATGCCGTGGCGATCAATCACCAGATCATTACCAGACGACCGTCCGACCGCCACCACATCACCATCAATGTAATACTGGTCAACTGGTCCGTCTGGACTAAAAATTGCAAGTCGCCCTCGCGTCATGTTGCTTCACCTTCGACAAGCTATATCTACACACAAGCATTATACAATGCCTTGGTATGATGCTCTCCCTGTTTTTACTACGTACTCACTACGCTTGTGGTGTTGCTAGCAATGCAAACCACCATATCTGCTCTATCATAGACATGGGGGTGAGTGTGCTATTTAAAACTGGAAAACGCTTCGCTGATTAGTCGAAACGGATGCGCGGGTCTAGCCATGTATAGATGATGTCCACCAGAATATTTCCGGCGATCAAAAATGTCGAGTATAGTAGTGTCACGGCCATAATGGTGGTGTAGTCGCGGGCACCAACGCTGGCAATGAACGCTTGCCCCAGTCCCGGAATCAGGAAGATCAACTCGACGATGAAGGTACCCGTCAGAACACCTGCCAGCAACGGCCCCAGGATGGTTGCCACTGGAATCAGTGAATTCTTCAACCCGTGGAGGTAGATAACCGTCCGTTCACGTAGCCCTTTAGCGCGTGCTGTGCGGATATAGTCTTCATTCATCACCTGTAGCAAACTGGCGCGGGTCAGACGTGCAATACCCGAACTCATACCCGTACCGAGGGCAATGGTCGGCATAATCAGCGCGATAAGGTAGTCGCGGCTGAAGAAAGGTTCTCGCCACACCGTTCTGTCAGGCGGCGGTAACCAGTCTAACTCGACCGCGAATATAATGATCAACACAGGTGCAAGGATAATATTTGGAATCGATTGTCCAAGCACCGCCAGGAATGTCGCGCCGTAGTCAATCGGGGAATTTTGATAGACTGCTGCCAGCACCCCGAGCGGAATGCCGAACGTAAATCCAAAGATTACGGACACAATACCAACGCGCATTGACGTAGGTAGACGCTCGCTGATTTCGTCAGAAACCTGGCGGTTTTCTTGACGTTCAGCAACGTTCAAGGAAGGCCCAAAGTCAAAGCTGAGTACATTCCAGAAGTAGTTCCAGAATTGCGAGTCTAGCGGGTCAACACGCAACACTTCACCGGCCTGATTCAACACAAAGCTGACGTTACCGCCAGAGGTTGCGCATTCTTCGCGACGGGCAAACACTGCCCAGCCGGGGTATTGCTTATACGGGCGACAGTCTTCACTATACTCACGCAATACGTCTACTGAGGAATTGATCGTCGCATTGCTAGAGACATAGTTTGCCAGACCATCGCTCCCAACGGTCAGCCCACTAGCCGCCGTCGTTGTCAGCGAACTTAGCGTTGAAAGGCTATAAACCAGGTCGCTGTTTTCGTCTACCCAGCTTTCGTAGGGATGCAATTCGTAGTCTACAAGTCGCTGTGCTTCATCGTCCCAGCGCACAAGATCATAGTCACCACTGAATTGAACACCCGTATCACCCAGTTCATCATAGACGCCAGTTCGGTCTTCAGCACCTTCTACTGTGTCACTAAAGCCACCCTTCACAAAAGCGTGCTTACCCCATGTTGTTTCAGCGCCAGCAGCGTCGGATGGAGTGTCAAAGAATAAGCTCTTGGTCAGGCCATAGCGTTGCTCAAGTTGAGCGCGAATGTGTTCGGGCATACTGCGCTGGTTGATAGCGTCGAACGGCCCACCGGGCATGGCCCGCGTAAGCCCAAACGTAATCACCATGATTGCAAACAAGACTGGCATCGAGGCAAAGATACGCCGCACCAGAAACTTCAACATACTGGTGCCACCCAGTGCGTTGATGATCCCACTAATGATATTCAAGAAAAAACGAACAACTACCATTTTCGTTACCCTCTCAACAGAATTTTCTGCCGATGTTGCGGTGGTAGCGCCTCAAGGACACGCCACCACCAGCGTTAAATTACGATGCTTAGTTTCCGAGGAAATACAGCGGGTTGCGCAGCGTCAGGTCTTGAATACGCTCCAGTTCAACCCAGCCTTCAACTTCCTGGCTGTCTTCTTCTGCTTCTGGATTAATGCAGCGGAGCTGGTAGTACAGACGATAGCCCAGGCTGGCCAACGCACGCTGCTCAAATGCAATGTCAATGACTTCGGCCGGTGCAAACAGAGGGCAAATACCAATTGCTTCTGCCACCTGTGAGGGTGTTTCGTCAAGTTCAAAGCCCTGCTGTGGGTTGACCGGGTTGGTGTTTTCTTCTGTGAAGTAGACCACAGTGCCAACTTCATAAATCACACGGTTTGGCAAGAAGCGAGCCTCAATCCAACCATTGATATCTTCACACGTGACTTGATAGAAGATTGCGTCAAAGTTCGGGCTTCCTGCAACCTGTTCCAGCGTTACGATGGCACCGCTGGGGCATTCCCCGACGGTATTATCAGCATTCGCAATCGTAGCTTCCTCTGCCAGCAGCACAGGCAAGAAGTCACTCTCTTCTTCGGCTGTTGTGTCGTCAACAGGTTCATCTTCAGTAGCTTCTGCACCCTCTTCTTCAGCAGGAGCTTCTAGCTGAACACTATCCCTGCTAACCCCGACTACTAATGTGGGTGTACCCAACAAATAGGGGATTTCGATCAATGGGTCTTGTTCAACCCACCCGGTTACATCCTCACAAGCGATGCGGTAGTACGGAACACGTTCTTCTGCACCCTCAACGGTGTCGAAGCCAACCGTGCGAATGATCTGGTTGCTGGCACATGTGCCGACAACAGGATTTTCTGCTGTAGAAGGGCCGGGTGATTCAGTCAAGTCAACCGTTTCAAACTCAGGGCGGATGATACCATTACCGCCGTCTGCCGGAAGCGGCAAAGGTCCAAAGAGTCGGAAACCACGCACCCACCCGGTACCCGATGTACAGCCAATTTCGTACCAGATTTCCTGATCAACCGATGAGACGTTGCGGATTTCTACCACTTCATTCACCTGGCATTGGGTCGAAGGCGGCAACGCGGTGCTAATTGGCGGTTCAATACCACCAAATGCGCCAAAAGGTTGCCCGGCCAAAATCTGTGTGTTGTTCTGCGAAATGTCGCGAGTCAACGCGCTTTGCCCACGCGAAAACAATACAGGCCCCGCGATGCGGTCTTCACTGGCCCAGCCGACGTTCCCAAAACACTCGACCAGATACCATGTCCGTGCCGGGTCCGGGCCAATTTCAAAGCCCAAAGCTGTCACGGCGTCCAGACCTTCAGTGCCAGCCAGATCAACACTGACTTCGCTCCATTGTCCGGGGGTCAGGTCAACTTCCCCAAGTTCAACAACGTCGGTACTGTCACCAAGTTGTACGAATACAGTGGCAACAAAGTGTTTTGCAGAAAACGGTGCAAACAAACGCGCCGTGACACTTTCTTGTGTACTCCAGTCTTGCGGCGTATCGAAAGTATTGGCGATGGCGGCTACCCAGTCGTCAGACTGGAAAACAAGGTCCAATTGCAGCACACCACCCGGATTCGAGACGTCCAGGTCTGGCTGTTCAGGGTCACGATTACGCTGGAAATCTACATCCCGGCTCACGCTCAAGGTATCGTCTTCTACACCGATTCCATCGTTCACAAGCGTCCAGTCAGCATCTGTCTCAAAGTCAAACAGCACCTCAGCGGCGTCTGCCCCTGCCAGTGCAATGTCATCAACGTAAATGCTACCCGTGTAATTTTCCCACTGGTGCCCAATGTAAAGCACCTCAAGCTCATCACCATATTCACAGCTACCACTTGCATTACGCACACCTGTCATTAAGTCAGCGGGTAGATTGGTGATGAAGAAAAATGGGTCTTCACGTGCAGTCGGTTGTGGGGCCAATGCACGTTGTTCCACTGTCACCTTAGAAGGATACTGTTCCTGGTCTGGTGTAGGGAGGAAGGTTGCGGTGGGTGGCGTATCCGTCACCCCAAAAACCCACAGCGGGCTGTCAGAATAACAAGCCATCGAAGCAAAAAGTAAAAGCACTAGTACGAGTAACGGTTTTTTATTATGCACGTATATTGTCTCCTACGTATACGTCTCTATCAGAAAGACACCCGCACCCCAACATATCGTCGACGGGTACAGGTGTCCGCATTGTTTAGTCGTGGTGGTCTAGCGTCCACGCAGACGCGGGTCAAGTGCGTCACGCAGACCATCACCAAAGAAGTTAAAGGCCAGCGTTAGCAAGACCAACGCCACCCCCGGGACAAAGATAATGTGACGATTGGACCGCAGCCCGCCTTCATCACGCACGCGGCTGATCATCGCGCCCCAACTGGGTGTGCCGGGTTGAACCCCCAGCCCGATAAAGCTCAAGAACGCCTCGGTAAAGATATAACCGGGAATCGTCAGCGTTTGCGCAACCAGCAAGGGGCCAATCACGTTTGGCAGCAAATGTATAAAGATGATACGACGGTCACTGGCACCAACCGCGCGTGCAGCTTCGACAAATTCTTTTTCGCGGTAGGACAATACCTGCCCACGCGCCAAACGTGCCATCCCAATCCATGCAAGCAGACCAATTGCAATAAAGAGGAAGAATAAGCCCCCCATTGAATTGTCTATCTCAACGATTGTCCCAAGCAACCCGTCAGACCCCTGATATTCACGCGAAACCTGACGGAAGAACACCTGCATCAAGATAATGATCACAAGCACCGGCAGACCATACAAGAAGTCAATAAAGCGCATCATGACATTATCAAGTCGGCCGCCGTAAAAGCCTGAAATAACGCCGTAAACGATACCTACAATCAGGCTCACCGTCGAACCTGTTATCGCTACGGCGATGGACACCTGCGCACCATAAACCGTCTGTGTTAACCAGTCTTTGCCCTGTTCATCCGCCCCTAGCAAGAAGCACCACTGGCGGGCAGCAATGCGTTCATCCGTTAGCGGTTCACGGTCGCACGCTTCAAAGCGGGACTGCACTTCTGGTTCTAGCAGGGCGCACCATTGGTCAGGGCGTTCAAGGTTGTCACGCGCACACTGACCGGGATCAGGGTAGGAGTCTACATTAGAATTGTCCCAGCCCGCAGGCAAAATGGTATGGGTTGCACGGAAGCCACGCGGGCTACCAAGTATCCCAAGCTCTGTCCAGATGCTGGCGGTAAGTGCCAGAAAAATAAAAGCAAGGATCACAAAAAGACCAACAACGGCTGCTTTATTCTGCCTGAACTGGCGAATGGCATCCGCCGTAGGAGAGGATGCTTTTGCTCTAACAGATTGATCTTCTAATACAACAGGCTTTGCGGAATCTTCAGCCATAACTACTCTCTCCAAATAACTCAGTTCAACAACGCTACGCCACGACGTATTTCGTGATTACTGGTTAGGCAGCGGGCACATTAATCGTGCCATGCTATTGTGCATTGTCTACATTGCTGATGTGCAATAATGATTGCAGATTCAATTTTTTCTCATGTTGTTTATGTTACCAGCAGCATGGGCCCGCGGTTCAAATTCTCTGTCCTCACAGCAGACGCCATGCAATCCCCCATTACTGAGCCATAACTGTTATGTGACTCGGTGACAAGCCACCCAGTGCCCCGGTGTAATTTCAATCAATCCGGGATCAATTTCATAGCAGGCATCAATTGCAACCGGGCAGCGCGTGTTGAAATTGCATCCAACTGGCGGGTTCGCCGGGCTCGGCAGGTCACCACGCAAGATGATACGTTCACGCTTTTCTTCAACTTCAGGGTCCGGCACTGGCACCGCTGACAACAACGCCTGCGTGTAGGGGTGTAGTGGATTGGTGTAGAGTTCTTCGCTGTCTGCCAATTCAACAATGCGACCCAAATACATTACGGCAACACGGTCACAGATGTGGCGGACCATACTCAGGTCATGGGCGATGAATAGGTAAGTCAACCCGAGGTCACGCTGCAATTCTTTCATCAGGTTGACAACCTGCGCCTGAATAGAAACATCCAGCGCGGAGATTGGTTCATCTGCGACAATAAACGTCGGGTCAAGTGCCAGGGCCCGCGCAATACCGATACGCTGGCGTTGTCCACCCGAAAATTCGTGCGGGTAGCGGTCAGCATAGTAGGGATTCAAGCCAACCAATTCCAGCAATTCGCCAACTTTCTGACGACGCGAAGTATCACTGCCGATACCATGGACAAGCAATGGTTCAGACACAATGCGCTCAATCGTCATCCGTGGGTTTAGCGAGGCGTAGGGGTCTTGAAAGATAATCTGGGCTTCACGGCGCATTTCACGCAACTTGTTACCCGTCATTTGGACGAGATCGTCGCCTTCATATAGCACCTGGCCTGTTGTGGCACGGTGCAATTGCAGGATCGTGCGGCCTGTGGTGGACTTCCCGCACCCACTTTCGCCAACAAGCCCGAGCGTTTCGCCGCGATAAATGTCGAAGTCAAGCCCATCAACCGCTTTGACCTGTGCAGCCTCGCGACTAAAGATGAACCCCTTTTTGATCGGGAAATATTTGCGCAAATCTCGAACGGAGATCAGCACATCTTTGTTCCTGGACTGGTTTGTAGTAGCTTGTTCAGATGTTAGAGTCATAACGCATGATACCGAGAGGATGCGACACAACCTGTGCCATCCCTCGGTGTAAGTCCTTTCACTTTAGCAGGCGGTCTATGACGAGGTCACAACCATCTCAGGGCGTGTATACTCGGCAGTGCGGACATCAACCCAGCAGGCCGTAAGGTGTTCTGGGTGCCCTCCATCAACGGGTCGTAGCGGCGGCTCTTCTTGCGAGCAGCGGTCAATGACATAGGGGCAGCGCGGGGCAAATGGACACCCCTTCGGTGGGTCGCTCATATCTGGTGGTGAACCAAGAATGGATGAAAGTTCCTGGTTTTTACGGTCAAGGCGTGGTAGTGACCCCAATAGACCAAGGCTGTAGGGGTGGCGGGTGTCTTTAAAGACTTCACGCACGGGCGCACGCTCGACGGCTTTACCGGCATACATCACTTGCAATGTGTCTGCAACACCAGCAACAACACCGAGGTCATGGGTAATCCAGATCATCGACATGCCGATTTTGTCACGGAGGCGACGTACAAGGTCCACAATCTGCGCCTGAATGGTAACGTCAAGCGCGGTTGTCGGCTCATCAGCAATCAGCAGTTGTGGGTTGCACGACAGCGCCATTGCAATCATTGCACGCTGACGCATCCCCCCCGAAAACTGGTGCGGATAGTCGCCAAGGCGGCGGTCTGCCATAGGAATACCCACCATCGAGAGCAATTCAGCCGCACGGTGGCGTGCCTGCTCGTTATCCATGCCGAGGTGCAGCTTGAGCACTTCAGTAATCTGGCGACCGATGGTTAGCACAGGGTTGAGCGAGGTCATGGGGTCTTGAAAGACCATCGCAATTTCTGCACCACGGATGTGCCGCATCTCAGAGCGATTTAGCTTAAAAAGCGACCGTCCTCGGAAGGTGACATCCCCTTCAATTGTCGCTGGCGGGCTTGGTACCAACCCCATAATTGCGAGGGAGTGAACGCTTTTGCCGCTCCCACTTTCACCAACAACACCCAGGGTTTCGCCTTCGTGTAATTTGTAGGAAATCCCATTGACAGCATACACGGACCCTTCTTCGGTTGCGAAGCGGACGTGCAAATCTTTGACTTCCATCAGTACATTCAAAAGTCAGTACTCCTTCGATAAGTGAAAAAATATATTTCACAAAATTTTTTGCGATTGTAGGCCAACTTGCCCTTGTTTGCAACGGCACATCAGTGTTTCTATACTATATAGTGCCATATGACCATACAGGTTCAGCATTTATTTTGTACTTCTAACTAAAAAACCGTCGCACTGTAATGGGTACGGTCCATATGGTCAACATGTACGAGGACACCTAACTGAAAGGTAGTGTATTGGTACCCGCCTCACCACTAAAAGTCAACAGCCAAAAGCCCGAAGACACCTTGCATATCGGTTATCTCATTGGGGCACGTTTATCAGCACATACCGTACTCGGGCTTGAAGGTGGCCTCGGTGCAGGTAAAACAACACTGGTCCGGGGCATTGCGCGGGGCTGGCAAGTTCAAGACCGCGTCAGCAGCCCAACCTATACACTTGTCAACATTTATCGGCACGCCACTGACCCTACGCAACGCCTGTTTCATATTGATGCTTACCGCTTGCAGGATGATGCAGCGGCCGAGTCTGTTGGGCTCAGTGACATATTTGACGCTGGTGGGCCAGTGGTGATTGAATGGCCTGCTTATATAAACCTGTGGTTGCCTGAAGACATGCTCCGTATTACGATGAGTGACCAATTTACCGACCCCGACCGCCGTGTGCTGACGTTCATCAGTGGTGGGCCGGCCCATAACCGACTACTGACGACGCTTATGCCCGACCTGGAGGAATTATCATAGGTGCTGCTTGCCATCGACACCTCAACCCGCACAACCAGCCTGGCACTGGTGACGCCGACCCAAATTCTTGCGGAATCAACCTGGCAGCCCCCACACTACAACACCGAGCAGCTTGCGCCCACAATCACCATCTTATTACACAGTGTTGGTGCTGAAATGCCAGCATTAACCGGCGTGGCTGTTGCGCAAGGCCCTGGCTCTTTCACCGGGTTGCGGATTGGCATTGCGCTGGCAAAAGGTATCGCGACTGCACTCGGTATTCCGCTCTATGCTGTCCCCAGTCATGACATTATCGCCGCTGCCACGCCCCCGCACGCAGACCATCAGCTCATTGCAGTGTTACCGGCCGGGCGTGGTAATGTGCTGGCTGCCCGGTATGAATCGACTGCAACTGCACACTGGGAACGGAAACACATGGCTGAATTACTGCGTTGGTCGGAGTTTGTAGCCAGACTCGACGAGCGCTTAACCCTTATCAACGGTGAACTGTCCGCAGAACAGGTCGAAGCATTGCAAGCGACTATCAGCAACACCCCTGCCATAACCCTGCTGCCCAAAGGATGGCGGGTGCGGCGTGCCGCGTTTCTAGCACAGCTTGCTTATGAGTATCCAGCGCTTTCTCCCGTTGATGTCTTTCCTTTGTACGTGAAAGCCCCCTGATGATTGAAGTAGGACATAAATTACTGTGCGAATGATCCTGCGTGATATGCAGCTTTCTGACCTGGATCAAGTCACTTATATCGAGCGTGCTTCGTTTCCGACCCCCTGGTCAACACTGGCTTATGTATACGAGATTAAACAAAATCCGATGATGTTCATGGGTGTTGTCGAAGCACCGGGCCAGCCAGTTACCGTGGCCCACCAACCTTTTGATCGCCTGCAAATCCTGAAGCGTACTTTCCAGCGCCGCAAAAAGCCGCCTGACGCGATTGTGGCTTATGGTGGCGTGTGGGTAAAACGTGGCGAAGCACACATCAGCACGATTGCCTCGCATCAGGACTATCGTGGTCGGGGGCTAGGTGAGCTAATGCTGGTGGCGTTGTTAGCACGGGGGATTCAGGCAGGGGCAACATTTTCAGCACTCGAAGTGCGACTTTCAAACACAGTGGCGCAGACGTTATACCATAAATACGGATACGTCAAAAGTGAAATTATACCGCGCTATTATCATGATAATGCTGAAGATGCCTATTTGATGAAGATTCCCGCACTAGACGACACTTATCGGACACAGTTCCGTACACACGTCGCAGCACTCGCCAGGCGATTAAAATTTGAAGATCAATTTAGCGGGCTGCAATTGGAACAAGGCACCTTATAATCAGTACAAAAAGGCAAGCGACGAGGAAATCCATGAGTAACGAAACGCTTGAAAGCATCGCAGACGAGATTAAGGCGTGTACGCTCTGTGGGCTCAGCCAGAACCGTACACAGGCGGTTCCCGGAGCAGGCAATCCGACGGCTGACATTATGTTCATTGGTGAAGCGCCCGGCTTTTACGAAGATAAACAAGGACTTCCATTCGTTGGGGCGTCAGGACGCTATCTGGATGAACTGTTGCAGATGATAGACCTCAAGCGTGAAGATGTCTTTATTACCAACATTGTGCGCTGCCGACCACCCCGCAACCGCGACCCGCTACGCTCTGAAATACAAGCGTGTCGACCATATCTAGATCGGCAAATCGCGCAAATTGAACCCAAAATCATCGCGACGCTGGGCCGCTTCAGCATGGCACAGTTTTTTGATAACGCCAAAATATCGCAAATTCATGGCCAACCGCTCACCAAAAATGGGCGCATCTACTACCCGTTGTATCATCCGGCAGCAGTGTTGCGTAGCCCGGCACTAAAGGTCGTCATGCAGGAAGATTTTAAGCGGATACAGGACATCATCGCCAATTTTGATGATTACCTGAGCCAACAGGAAGACGCGCCAGAAGAAGACCCTCCCCCAGAGCCGCCACAGCAACTTTCGCTTTTTTAGTTGGAGAATTAGTCCAGCGGCAGGATTGGCTTTTCGAGGAATAAAATTCGTTGCGCATTCCTGCCTTTTTGCAGCGTGATAGTGCGCGCAAGGTTGAAACCCAGTCGCTGATAAAGTCGGAACGCGCGATGGTTATCGGACAACACACCAAGTTCAAGCACAGGGAGGTTGTGATGGTGTGTGACTGTAGTCAAATGCTGGATGAGCGATGTACCAAATCCCTGACTACGATACGCCGCTGCAATGACAAGGTCGCTGATTTCGGCGCGGTTTGTCCAGAGTGTCAACATCCCAAAGCCGAGGACGTTATCAGCCGATACGACAACATACCCATCACCACGCCCCTGTTGACGCAAACGCTGCACACGTCCGCGCAATTCTTCAATTTCTTGTGGCGGGCGGTGGTGCCAGCATTTCTGCGTTAGCGGCTGAATATCGGTGAGTGTGAGTGGACGAATGTGACAGTGCGTGGTGAAAGCTGGGTGGAACATCAATAAAAAGTCGTCTTCTGCGCAGTGAGAAAACGACCAACTACCGTAATGGCAATGCCATTACAACAGCGCTAGTCATTATCAACGTTGATAACTTCGCGCCCGTTGTAGGTGCCGCAACTTGGGCAAACCTGATGTGATGGCTTGTACTCGTTGCAAGTGTCGCAGCGTACCAGGTGGCCGGGCACAAGTGCGTCATGCGAACGCCGATTCCGCTTGCGCCGCCGCGAGATTTTGCGTTTGGGTAATGGGCCCATTTCTGTCCCCTTTTAGTAATACGTCTCAACATGTGTTCAACACTACGGGTTGCAGACGACAGTATGTCTCAGCCCCCGTAAATTAGCGCTCGGAATCGTATCATGCTTTAGGGTTGAACACAAGGGGGTTCGGCCCTACTCGGCGTCAACGAGTTCATGTTTTTCGACAGGTGCGTCTTCCGTTGCAGCGTTATCAGGGTGCGGTGTCGTGTCGGTGCTGGCAACGGTAGACGATGCGGCGTCAGCAGTGGTCGTTGATGTGGCTTCGGCGTTTTGTTGGTTCTGTAGTTGCTGTTGGATCTGGCTCATCGTTTGCCCACGGATTTCCCGGTCTTGCACCAATTTGGCAATCCCATTACGGACAATTGTCAATGTGCGCAGCAGTTGACTTTCCAGGTCTTTCAACACATTCATCACATAAGCATCTGCTTCATCACGAATGCGTTCCGCCTCGAGCCTGGCCTGAGTCATGGTAATTTCAGCACGTTGTTGGGCCTTCTGCACGATAACATCACGGCTGATGAGTTCTTCGTTTTTCTCGCGAGCCATAGCAATAATACGGTTTGCTTCTTCATTGGCTTGCGAAATTAAGCGGTCACGTTGATTGACAACCCGGGTCGCTTTTTCAATTTGTTCTGGGATAGAAATGCGCATCTGGTCAATAATTTCAAGCGCGCGTTCTTCATCAATCAGCGTAAAGCGGCTCATCGGCATGTGCCGACCTTCATCAATCAGGTCTTCCAAGCGATCTACAAGATGTTGTATATCCATAAATTTGATGTCCCCAATTCAATAACCTAATTTCCAAAATGTTCTTCCAAAGCGGTCGCCACATTCGATGGTACCATTGACGTGACATCACCGCCGAGTGATGCAATCTCTCGAACAGTAGACGAACTGATGTGTATATATTGCTCCCCAGTGATAAAGCTCATCACTTCAATTTGCGGGGCAAGGCGTTGATTTGCCAGGGCCATCCGAAATTCGAACTCAAAGTCAGAGAAGACACGCAAGCCTCGAATCATCACATACGCATCTTGTGATTTTAAATAGTCTACTGCCAGACCCTGAAATGATGCAACCTTCACATTGTCCAGACCAGCCGCCGTAACCGATTCTTCGACCAGCCGTACCCGATGCTCAACGTCAAAGAGCAATGGCTTATGCGTGCTGGCATAAACTGCCACAATCACTTCTTCAAACACCCGCGCTGCCCGCCGCGAAATGTCCAGATGCCCAAGATGAAAAGGATTAAATGAACCAGGAAAAACAGCACGTTTTAGCATAAGGCTCCTTCAGGGGTTAGCTGATGTCAGTGCGGTCTTGATGCAATTGTGCAAGCCGCTGGGCAAGTAAAGTATGTTTATCTGACTCGAAATAGGGGTCTTCAGCATAGATAGCGCGGGCTTCTTGTTGTGCTAATTCGACAAGATGAGGGCGCATCTGGGTGGTCATTTGTAATCCGGTGAAGCCAGATTGGCGTTTACCCAGCAATTCGCCTGGGCCGCGTGTAGACCAGTCCAGTTCTGCGAGAGCAAAGCCATCGGTCACGGTTTCGAGCTTTTTGAGGCGTTCCACGGCTTCTTGTTTTTTACTGTCCGTTACCAAAAGACAATAGGATTTGTGCTGACCGCGCCCCACACGCCCGCGTAACTGATGCAATTGCGCCAGCCCAAAACGGTCGGCACCGTCGATATACATTACTGAGGCGTTAGGTACATCGATACCGACTTCAATTACGGTTGTTGAGATCAACACATCCAGTTCATGAGCGCTGAAGGCTTCCATAATCTCATCTTTTTCACGCGGGGACAGTCGCCCATGCAATAATCCAACGCGGTAATTTGCCAGCGAGGTCGTGGTCAGGTCTTCGTAGGCTTCAATGGCGGCGGTTGCGTCTAACTTGTCCGATTCTTCGACAAGCGGATAAACCATAAACGCCTGACGGCCTGCATCCAGTTGACTGCGAATAAAGCCATAGACCCGCTCACGTTCACCGGGGAACAGCAACATCGTTTCAATGGGTTGACGGCCGGGGGGCATTTCGTCCAATACCGTTAAATCCAGGTCAGCGAACATCGTCAGAGCCAGTGTGCGCGGGATCGGTGTCGCTGTCATCACCAGAACATGCGGATTCGTACCTTTGCCACGCAACATACCACGTTCATTAACACCGAAGCGGTGCTGTTCATCAATGATTGCTACCGTGAGGTTATGAAATTCGACATTTTCCTGAATCAAGGCATGTGTGCCAACAATAATATCCACGCTGCCGTCTGCTAGTCCGCTGTAGATGGACTCACGTTCGCTGGCAGGTGTTGCTCCTGTGAGCAGTTGAATATTGATTTCCTCTGCGCCGGGGATGTTGGCAAAGACGTTTTGCATACTCTGATAGTGTTGTTCAGCAAGTACACTTGTCGGGGCCATGATTGCGCCCTGAGTGCCGTGTTCAAGCGCAATACCGAGGGTCAGTGCTGCGACAACCGTCTTCCCCGCGCCGACATCACCCTGCAACAGGCGATTCATGGGGACATCTTTGGCCATATCGGCCCGAATCGCAGCAATAGCGCGCTGTTGTGCGCCTGTCAGGGCATAGGGCAGTGTATCAGTAAAGCTGTGTAACCATTCATCATCGGTGGGTAATGACACCCCGGGCACCGCCTGCCACTCTCGCCGATTGGTGAGTACCCCCAGTTGCATCAGCATCAATTCATCAAAAGCCAGCCGTTCTTGAGCATAGTCGATGTAGTCGAACTTGCGCGGGAAATGTAGCTGACGGATAGCCCAACCGAGGTCTACCATCTCAGTGCGGTCGAGTACACTTTCAGGCATATAGTCTGGCACGCGGCCGGCCCATTGTTCGATAGCCTGGCGCGTCAATTTACGCATGGCTTTGGCACTGATGCCTTTTGTCAGCGAATAGATGGGGACAATCCCTTCGCGGTGCAGGTTTTGTTGGTCTACGGGTTCCCATTCGGGGTTGGCGATACTGATCTTGCCGTTGAACAGTTCCGTTTTGCCAGCGACCGTGATTTGCATACCCGGGCGCAACATCCGCTTGAGATAGGGCTGGTTGAAAAACATCAACGTCACTGAGGCGCTACCGTCATCCAGACGCACCCTGACATACTGCCGCCGACTGTTACCGTAGCGTTCTGTAACTTCGCGCACTGTGCCAGCTACTGTAACAAGCTGGTCTGGTCGTAAATGGCGAAGTGTCTGCATACGGGTGTAGTCATCGTAACGGCGCGGGAAATAGAACACCAGATCATTCACGGTTTGAATGCCAAGACTAGCCAGTTGTTCTGCGCGTTTCTCACCGACCCCACGTAGCGTCGTGACAGGTTCATTCAGGCCATCCAGAATTTCTTGCAATTCATCCAGCGAGAGATTTTTGCGAGGTTGGCGACGTGGCTTAGGAGCCTTAGGGCGCGGTGATTGGAAAACCTGCTCTACTTCAATCGCAGATTCGAGCAAGTCAACCTGCGTTTTGATACGGGGTGCCGTACTGGCGGCTGGCTCGTCCTTGCGCTTGATGTCTTTGATCTCTTTGCGTACTTCTGGCGTCAATTCTACCGAAAATTCGTCGCGTGGTTCTTCCCTGCCAGTGATACGCCCCAGCATGTACTTAATTGTCTGTTGACGTTCGTACTGTCCGACTTCGTTCTGGTAATGTTCCATCACACGGCTAAGTTCTTCGACCAGTGCATGTTGTTGGTCGGTCTTGGCTTCACGGTGGGCGTCACGCGACCAGTTAGGGACATAGGCCTGCAACCCACCAATAACCGCTGTATTTTTGAAGCCCGTTTCTTGCTCTAGCTTCAAGATTTTGACGAGGGTTTCCAGTGCAGAAGGCATAACAGTCCGTTTATTTCATTTCACTTGCTGAATATGTACAGGTCAGCGTCATTTGGCTTTTACAAATGCGACGCCAATAGCTTTTGGCCCCACCTGTGCGCCAATGGCGCTGGTGGCTTCGGTTGTAATCACCCATTCATCAGGCGTGACATCTTTCAACGCGGCTTTGAGTGGGTCAAGTTTTTCTGGCGCGTTCGTGTGCAAAAATGCCAGCCGTTCAAGCGGTTTTTCGCTGGTGTGTTTGCGAACCATGCTCTCAAGCTCAGGGTAGAGCTTTTTGTAGGTACGTACGCGGGCCACCGGGTCAACATTGCCATCTTTGACATGTAAAATCGGCTTGATCTGCAACAACCGCCCAATGCTCGCCGCCACTGAACTTACACGCCCCCCACGTCGCAAGTATTCAAACGTGTCGAAGGCTGCATAAATTTCGGTGCGTTGAATGGTGTCATGCACAACATCCAGCACATCTTTTAACGAGGCTCCTGCCGCTGCTGCTTCCGCTGCTGCGATGACAACCCATCCCGTGCCCATTGAGAGCATACCGCCATCAATAACGGTGATACGGTCAGGGTCGATATTCTGTGCGGCAAGGTTCATCACGTTGTTGATGCCACTGATGTTGGCGCTCAAGCTGATTGAGATGACATGCTCGGCTTCGTCTAGAGCTTCACGCAGTACCTGTTCGGTCAGGCCAACCGACGGGGCCGAGGTGGTTGGTAGCGTCTCAGATGCGGCCAGGCGTCGGTAAAATTCAGCCGGGGGCATTTCTTCGCCGTCATCCGCGAAACTTTCATCCCCGAATTGGATAAAGGCAGGCACAACACGAATGTTGTAGGCGTCTAGCCATTTCGCGTCCACATCTGAAGTGCTGTCAGTTACAACTCGTATGGTCATGATTAGTAAAGTTCATCCTCATATTCGCGCTCAAAGATCGCAATGCCGCTGGCGTCTGGCCCGAGCAGTGTCGCAATCGAGCTATCGTAAACACGGGTCGGAAAGTTAGCCGTGCCCAGTTCGGCGGCAAGGCGGTCTTGCAAGTAGCGCAGGGTATCATTCAGGGCGCTATGGTGATGGAAAATCACCAGTTCTTCAACGTCAATAAATTCGCTGGCAAACTCAATCAGCTTATCCACTGCCTGTGGACCATTGAGCGCCTTCTCCATGATGGTTAACTGCCCATCCTCAATCGTCACCAGCGGCATAATACCGAGCATTGTACCGAGAATTGTCTGTGCTTCACCGAGCAAGCGCCGATGCGCCAGAACTTGCATACTTTCGACGTAAAAAACAGCATAAATCCGTGAAATCATGCGCCGGACTTCACGCACCATCTGTTGTAGGTCGGTAATGGTGCGGGCCATGATAGCGGCTTGCTTGACCAGAAACGTCGCGCCACAAGATAAGTTTAGCGTGTCTACGACGATAATGTCACAGCGTCCGAGTAGCATTTTGCTGGCTAATTTGGCGTTTTCAACAATTGGACATACTTTGTTGGACATATGGATTGAAATAATCCGCGTCGTTTCCTGATTTAGCTGGGCATAGACCTGATGAAGCTCCTCTGGGGTTGGGGCTTCCAATTCAGGGGTAACACCCTCATAGCGCATTTTATCAATAAACTGCTCGGGGTCCAGTTGCGCATCTAGCACAAAGCGTTCGTCCCCAAAACGGATGTACAGTGGCACAATAGTAACCTCATACTGTGCCAGCAGGTTCGGGTTAGCCTGCAAAACACTACTGTCAGTTACAACATGAATGCGGTTCATTCGACACTCAAAATGTAGGGATAATGCGGCTGTCCTCCGGGCAAAACCTCAACTTCAAACCCATCAAAGTGCGCGACCAGTTCATCTGCAAAAGCCACGGCCTCGCCCTCGGGGATGTCCGCGCCATAGTACACGGTAATCAGTTCCATGTTGTCAAGTTCTGCTAACGCTAGCAATTCTCGGGCGACAGTCCGCATTTCTTCACCAACAGTGCGCAATTGTCCGTTCAGTAGCCCAATGACCTGACCTTTTTTGACTTCGATCTCGTCAATTTTGGCATCACGCACCGCAATGGTGATTTCGCCCGTCACAATTTCGTTGAGGGTGTCTTGCATTGCGGTTGCAACATCTTCCAGTTCACCACCGGGCCGATAGGGGAACATTGCACCGATACCCTGCGGAACCGTCCGGGTTGGAATAACAACCACGTGTTTGTCTTTGGTGATCTCAGCAGCTTGTTGGGCAGTGAGGATGATATTCTTGTTGTTGGGGAGCAGGATAATTTTATCAGTATCGAGCGCTTCAAAAGTGCGGACAAATTCTTCAACGCTGGGGTTGTTTGTCTGCCCGCCATTGACCAATGCCGTCACTTGCAAGTTTGCAAAGATTTCTGCAAAGCCCGGGCCCGGTGTCACAGCGACAACCGCAATTTCGCCGGGTTGGACAGTGGCAAGTTGTGGCCCCTTCTGACGAGATGCGCCCGTGATGCCATGTTTGGCGATGAAGTCTTCATACTGTTCGAGCATATTTTCAACGACAACATCTGTGATTTGCCCGTACTGCACCGCATAGCCGATTGGGTGCGAAGGGTCTGCGACATGAACATGAACTTTCACGAGCTGCTCGCCAGTGACAACCACCGCAGATTCTCCCATCGCTTCAATGTCTTGCTTGATGCGGTCCCCGTTGAGTGCATCGCCTTTGATGATGAATTGAACATCATAGAAGTTCTCACCGGGATGTTGGACAACACCGTTTTCTGAATGTTGACGGGCAATTTGGTCCTCAAACGTATTGGCGGCATCCACAGCGACCGAATCACCACGCACTACGCGCAGCATTCCCTCGAATACGAACATTAAGCCCGTACCGCCAGAATCGACGACGCCAGCATCGCGCAACACCGGGAGTTTTTCAGGGGTACGCTGCACACTCTGCCAACCTTCGTCAACGATAATCTCCAGCAGCCTGTCTAGTGTGTGGTCCTGCCCCTCTGCTTGTAATGCTTCGATGTGTTCGGTGATTTCACGAATAACCGTAAGGATAGTCCCTTCGACAGGATGCTGGACCCCACCATAGGCCTTATCCGTGGCGCGCCGTAAAGCAGCAGTCAGGTTTGTTGACGAAAGGGTTTCGACCTCGCGCAAGGACTCTGCAAAGCCCGCACAAATTTGAGACATAATTGTCCCCGAATTACCGCGTGAGCCCATCACGGCACCGTGTGCAATTTTGGCTGCAACTTTCCCGATATGTCTATCTGGGACTGCTTCAACTTCGCGGAAGGCGTTGCGCATTGTCAACAACATATTCGTGCCGGTGTCACCGTCAGGGACAGGGAAGACATTCAAGTCATTGACGCGCTGATGATTGTTTTCGAGCCAGCTCATGCCGGCCTGAATGAGCTTTTTGAGTTGTTGCCCGTTGCAGCTCGTGTAACGCTTTTGACTGGTCATAGGCCTGAACTATAAAACTCTATACTGGTTGAAGTTAGTGTTTTTCGACACGCAACCCCTGGACATGAACATTTACCTGTTCGACCGGGAGATCAACGTGTTTTTCAACAATATATCGGACACTTTTTATGATACTGGTCGCCACACTGGCGATACGCACACCATACGCCAGCACAACATACAGGTCAATTAGAATCGCTGTGTCGCTGATGGTCACAGTTACGCCTCGGTGGGGGTCACGGGTCAGCGTGGCAGCAATGTCAGAGGCAAGATTTGGCGTTGTCATGCCCACCACTCCATAGGTCTGCGTAACCGTATGGCTAATTAGCGTCGCAATTGCGGTTTCGGAAATATCAATGTTGCCCAGATCGTTTTGTTGGATTGCCATCCTTGCACTGACCCTACTTATTTGCCTTGTTGAACTATCACAACTGGCAAAAGATAGTACCATGCCTCTCGCATTAACTCAATCGTCACCGTAGGGCTGCGGCTGCTTACTGAGCAATTCATTATTGTTGCGCAGGCGTTTTGCCAGTGCTTGCAACATCACCATAGCGATGTTCGGGTCGTCTTCAAGCGCCGTATTCAGCGCCTCGCGGTGAATACTAAGTAGCAAAACCGGGGTCTCAGCAACAACACTTGCCGACCGAATCCGACCGTCAAGCAGGCTCATTTCGCCAAAAACATCGCCTGGTCCCAACTTGCTCAGCACCGTCTTGCGTGTGGTCGAAGATGCTGCGACTTCAACGCGCACCTGACCTTCAACCACAATAAACAGGCTATTCCCAATTGTCCCCTGTTCAATGATGACCTCACCTTCGGGCGCAGTCAATTCACGGCACCCGCGCGCCAATGAACGCAACTGGTCCAGGCGTAAATTTTCAAAAAAGGACACGTTGCGCAAAAACAACATACGTTCCAGCGTAGACAGCATCAGTAAGCGTTCCTCCTCGTCTTTTTGCAAATGGTTTTTCAGGTCATATTGTGGCGGGCCGCTCTCGTTTTCTACCAACAAGCGTTTTACCAGCCGCCCGCCTTCTCGAATAACCCCTGCCGGGCTGTTCAAACTACGCACAATCACACGCTCAACAGCGCCAGCGTTCACCCAATTTTCGCGTTGCTAGCGTGGAAGTTGGCTCAGCGCGAACAGCGTCAATAATGGCCGCCATTCGTCTCGTTGGGCCAACAACACTTCAAAGGCAATGACTGGCAGCGGCGATTGCAGCGCTGTCTCAGCATCAATGTTTAATCGAAGCGCCTCAGCAAATTTAGTCGCCAGCAGTGGGGTCGTATGTTGGCTGAGTATTGCATGTGTGGTTGTATAGTCAGCAGTACCTTCCCCGGTCCGCAGCACCCACATTAACGACTCTACCTGCGACTGCCCGATCAGCGTACCGAGGTTCCAGATCATCGTATTGAGCAAGTCCTTCCGGTCACGCTCAATTTGCCTGATTACAGCGTTAAATGCTTGTTCATCCAGGCAAGTTAATGCAATGATGGTGTTGTTTAGCACATCAATTTGTTCAAAACCCTCACGCAAGTCTTCAAAGAGCCGTGCCCGTGAGGTGCGCCAGCTTAATTGCCGTATGGCTGACAACAACCGCCAGTAGTTCAGGCTAGCTTCAATTTGCAGATAATTGGTCGAAACCACCAGTGTCTCTTGTTCTTCGATCCTGGCAACAAGCTGACGCACCGAGCCTTGAAAGCGATGTTCATGCAACTGTTGAACAGCAACTTTGCGGACATCAGCAGATGGGTCACAGGCAGCAGTGACTAGTTGCGGGATCGTCGCTGCGGGTAACGCCGCCTCACGCACACGGGTCGCCGGGTCATTCATATAGGGTTCAATGTTTACCGGATGCACCACTTCTCCAAAAGAGTTCAAACTTCCGTGAACCAATGCTGTCACCGCTGTGACACGGATCGAGGCATTGTTGTCACGCGCTAACCAACGTAACTGAGCGCGGGCCGCATGTCGGACGTGAACCGAAGGATTGCGCAGCAATATCCACGCAGCAACAACATCTACTTTAGGGTCAGGGTCTATCAAAAAGCGGGCCAGGCTAGCGTCTGGGTTCAGTTGTGGGTAGCGTGCAATCATGGTTAACGCTTGTTGACGTAGTGGGGGATGGTCACTTTCAAGCGCTTGTCGAATCAGGGCCGCGTTCGCCTGTGCCGACGTTTTGTCGGGCCATGCATCTACAATATAAGACAATAGTTCGGCTTGAAGGTGTGGATCGCTCTTATACCAGAGAGTCGTTAGTGCGTCATAGGCAGCCTCCAGTTCACTTTCCGCAATCACTTCTACAACATGTAACAATTCACGGTCATTTTCAATACCAGCTTGAACACGCTGAATCAGGCCTTTCACAAAGACCTGATCGCTAATCGTCAAATCGTCCGTCGTCTGGCGCAATAGTCGATAATTGTTGGACATCAAGGAGTCTTGCAATGTCGAACTATAGAGTTGCCCCGCGCGTAATGCTGCCAAAATAAACGCAAAGGCAACGACAAGTCCTGCCACGGCCAGCCCTGCCGCAAAATCAATTGTTGCCAGCAGCACGGCCCCCGCCACAAAACGCCCTAGCGGGTCAATAACGCCCTGCCATAGCCGCCCGGCCCACGCCTGCTCAGATTCTGGTAGCGCACGATGCAACAAACGATGCAGCGGATCGTGCAAGGTGAAACGCAAGTGCCGACGAATGACTTCGCTCAGTGCAGCAAACAGCACCAACGGCAATAGAAAATCTGCCAGTAGCCCCACCGCCAGAAGGGTTGGATATAGCCAGACCAATTGGCCAGCATTATAGCGACGTAACGCCACCGCGAGCAAACGATAGCTGATGGGTAGTGTGACCCACAACCCGACGGCAGCGCTCACGGCATAAAATGCAACAATGTCGGCCAGGTCTACGAATTGATCACCGACGATTACTGCTGCCTGAAAAAGTAGAATGTTCGATAAAAAGGCAACACATAACACACTGAGACTGAGCCAGCGGGTAAGCTGATTCTCCCAGATCAATGCCAACCGCGATAACGTCAACTGCCTGCCAATGGTCTCAGCATAGGCACTGCCTTCGGGTGACTGCGTTTCGAAGTCTTCAGCAGCCTGTTCCAGCCAGAGCCCCATCCCCAGGTGCAAACCAATCGCTACCAGCCAGAGTACCAGCATAATCGCAATCACGTTTTCCCCGGTAAATAGGATCACACCGAGTACGGCCAGCCCTGCAAGCCCCCGCCCAACGACAATACGATTCACCAGTGCATTACGCCGATGACGCGCCGCATACACTGGCCCTATATATGCAAGTGCATGTTGGCGGTAGGTTTGGGCGGCGAACTGAACACTGATGAAGAGTAAGATGAACGCGATTTCCGGGCTGGTTTCGAGTAGTACCATGCTGACAAGGGTGACGCTGGTAACAATGACTGCCGTGCCGATGAGGATGAGGTTTTCGCCGCGATTACTGCGCACTTGTGCTTGTAGGATGGTACTACCCGACCAAACAACGGCTTCCAGCATGATTGCAAGCGCCAACCAACTGAGTTCAAGATTGAAAACGAAGTATGCCAGCGCAACCACCTCGCCCCACACCGCAATAAACGCTGTCAGGAACAAAAAACTCTGTGTAGAAGTGGTCAGGCGTGTAAGGTCAGGGTGACTCAGGCTTTTCATTGGGTTGGTGACATCACTCGATCAATAACTTTACGGCGGTTCATCTGGCGGAAATAAGCCCTAATCATGATAACATAGAGCTAAGCCACATTCCCGCCGAATTGGGTCAATAGTCCTGCCCCCACTATGTCATTTGTTGGCTATAATAAAAAATCGACGATAATTCTTGAGGAGTAATCTGCTATGAGCAGTAATATTCGCATTCTGATTGTTGACGATGTGCAAGAGGGTCGTGATATGCTGACGCGCTTGCTCGGTTTTGAGCCTGATCTGGAGGTGGTGGGCTATGCCACAACAGGCTCTGAAGCAATTGAGCAAGCACTTGAACTCCAGCCGGACGTCATTTTGATGGACATTAACATGCCGGACATGGACGGGATCACCGCAACCGAACGCATTTCACAAATGATCGCAACCTCTGTAGTCATGATCTCTGTGCAAAGTGACAAAGACTACATGCGGCGCGCCATGCGTGGCGGTGCTGTTGACTTCCTTTCTAAACCGCCTTCTGCTGACGAACTCTATGCTACGGTACGTAGCGCATATGAACGCAAACCTGTTGCGAAAGGCCCATTGGGGGGATCAGGTGGTAATAATGATAAAGAAAAGAGTGGTGGTAAAGTCATTGTCGTCTACAGTCCACAGGGCGGTGCCGGGGTTACGAGTTTTGCGGTGAATATCGGCGCTGGGATTATGGACGAGCAACATCGCACGGTGTTAGTCGATGCGGATATGCAATTCGGCGACGCAGCCATCCACCTGGCGGTAGATATGGAGCGCAACATCACCAATCTGGCTAAATCGGCTGATGACCTGGACACCGACCTCATTGAAAATGTGCTGGTGACACACGGCACAGGCCTGCGCGTCTTGACTGCCCCAAAAAGCACCCAGGATGCCGACGCTGTCAGTGCTGACGCGCTCGAAAAGATTATTGAAGCGCTATGTGAGCGATTTGCTTATGTTGTCATAGACACATCACTCTACCTGGATGAAATTACGGCACGGCTGTTCCGCATGGCTGATGCTCTGGTTTTGATCGGGCTACCAACATTGCCAGCAGTCCGTAATGTCAAAGAAGTCTTGACGTTGCTCAATCATTTCGAAGAGTTTGACAATGAGAAAATCATCTTTGCGTTAAACCGTATGCCCACAGACCGCAAGTCTGGTGCGTTTGAACCCGAAGACATCTCTAAAGCGTTACGCCTTGAAATTGCTGGCATTGTACCCTCAGCAGAAAAGGCCATGTTGCGCTCAGTGAACCGGGGTGTACCAGCGGTGGTCAATGACTCACAATCGCCGGGTAAAGAAATCTTGCAGCTTGTTGATGTATTGCGCCGTCACTTGAGTGATGATGACGATGAAATGGTTGCGGAAACCCAGCAAGAACAGAAGCGCGGTATTCTAGGGGGGTTGTTCGGCAGCTAGAACAGCCCACAGTGCTGCTTAATATTCAACGAAAACTGCGCCCAACTCGTCAAGAGCGCGTTGCACAAACGCACCATCGTGATTCGGAATGATGGTGTGTTTTGTTTTCCAAACCCTACAAATGCATCAACTAGCTTGACGCAAACGTGACTCCCCTATAAAATATGATTAATTTAAGCTAATTCTAATGCGATAAATGCATAGTCGCTTAATTCATAAGAAAGACATTAATGTCAAAACCCTTTAGCCAATAGGGGGGACCATTCACTATGCGGCAAACAAATAGCCGTCAGCGTCTGTTTCTAGAGCGTAACTTACTCCCCATCTCTATCGGCAGCTTGCTTCTAATTGCGGTTGTTCTCGGCGGCGGGTACTTGCTGACTCAGCAACAAGTTGATCAACAAGAAAACGATACCCGTTTGGTGAATATTGCCAGTCGCCAACGTATGCTCAGCCAGCAAATCAGCAAGAATGCCGCGCTGATTGGTGCCACCGAGGCCACAGCGTTGCGGGCGAGTTATGTCAATGAACTATCAGATGGGCTGCAAATCTGGCGCGAATCACATGAAGGGTTACGCTTCGGTGATGATGAGCTGAACCTACCCGGGGATAACAGCAACGACGTTGAAACGCTTTTCGCAGCAATTCAACCTAACTATGAAGCGATGCTCACCAGCGGACAATGCCTTGTCGCACTGGAACGCGGTCAGGTTGCGGGTTCTGGTTGTAATGATAATGCTGATGAACTTATCGCAACAATCCTTGCTAATGAATCTGCTTTCCTCAATGGCATGAATCGTATTGTGTTTCAATACGATAACGAAATTACCCGGCGAGTGAATGATACTGAAGATATTCAAAGCATACTGATTGTGGTTGAGCTGGGTGTAGTAGTGTTTCTGGTACTGTTCGTCTTTATTCCGATGGGGCGAGCCACTGGGAGTACCATTGGTGCCTTGCAACAGACGCAGGACGAACTTGAAACACGCGGTACTGAACTGCAACGGTTGCAAGCCGAGTCAGAAGCACGGTCGCGCAATCTGCAAGCAGTGATTAACCTCAGTGAACGTGTATCCACCGTGATGAACCTCGACCAGATTCTCCGCGACATTACAGACATTTCTCGCGACAATTTTGAGCTATACCAAGCTCATATTTATCTGATTGATGAAACAGGCGAAACATTGCGTCTGGTTGCGGGCGCAGGTTATATCGGGGAACAGATGGTTAGTGAAGGGCGTACAATTTCGCTGAGTAACCCTGATAGTATCGTAGCCCGTGCTGGTCGCGCCTTTGACAATGTCGTGGTGAACGATGTCCGCGAATCAGGCGACTTTTTGCCACACCCCCTCTTGCCTAACACACAGTCGGAAATGGCGATTGCACTGCTGGCACGTGGGCAACTAATCGGTGTGCTGGACTTGCAGTCAGACCAGACCAATTTCTTCACAACTGAACGTATCGTGGTAATGGAAGCTGTCGCTGCTCAGGTCGCAACCGCTATCAGTAATGCAACGTTGTTCGCGTCACTACAACGCATCACCGCACATGAACGCGCACTGGGTAACATCACCCGTACTGTTGAACGCGCCACCACTGTCGAAGAAATCCTACAAACAACAGTCCGCGAGATTGGCAAAGCGCTTCGTGTGCCGCACACAGCGATTGAGCTTCAGTTGCAACAGCCAGACACGCTCCCTAACGGTAAGCGTACGGAGTAAAAAACACCGATGACCATAGATGCTCTGCTTAAACCCTTTCAAACGCAACTACGCTGGCGCTTAATTGCGTTTCTTTTGCTGTTAATTGCTGCGGTTATTGCCCTCATCGTCGCTCAGACTTTTCCTGCCTGGCGTTCCGAAATTAACGATAATATCAATATCGGTGAAGAAACTTTTATTGAAGGACGTCAGCTACAGCTTCAGTCTTTTGTCAATACGCTTGAACAAGATATTCGTTTCCTCGGTGGTATAGAAAATGTCACCGCGCTGGCAAACGCTCAAGCGGACCCCAACGCCTCCCCCGATACCATTGAGGCGTTAACCAGTGCCGTTGAACAAGACTTCCTTGCTTTTTCACAGGCACGCGGCGTCTACAATCAGGTACGATTCATAGATGCCAATGGGGATGAGATTGTCCGCATTGATAGCGACGGTGAACAAGCCTCGATTCGTGAGCGCGAACGACTGGCCCCCAAAGGTGACCGGGGTTACGTCATCGGAACGCAGAATACTGCGCCCGGCGACATTTTTGTCTCACGGTTGGACTTAAACCGCGAAGGGTCGCCCCCCACGATTGAAGGTACCCTTACAGAGGGCTCCATAGTCCCCGTTATTCGGTACGGCATACCGCTCTATGTCACCACCGAGTCAGGGGAAACAACGCTAGCCGGTATGGTCGTGACCAATGTTTTTGCACAAAATATCCTTGATCTGGTGCAGCCTAACGCAGACGATGCGACATCATTTCTGATTGATGAAGAAGGCTATTTTCTGGTTAATTCTGCGAATCCGAACCGGGTTTTCGGCTTTGAGAATGGCATCGAAGACATCGGTGGTGTAGCTGGCGCTCGTATCCAGAACAACTATGACGAAGAAGTCTATACCCGATACTTTGCGGCTGTGGGGATTGATGAGGCTGAAACAGAAGATGACCTCATCCATTTCGCGCAAATTCAGCCGCCCGGTGCCGATTATTTCTGGGTTGTGGGCAACATCCGTGATAGAGCAGTAGCCTTTGACCAGGTGACAGCGGCAACGAACGCTGTGATACTGGCAACACTACTTGCGCTGGTGGGTACAGCGGTCATTGGCGGTGTGTTTATTCAGCGCATCACCACACCTATTGTCGACATGTCCCACACTGCGCAACGTGTCGCAGATGGCGAGCTAGAGTTGCGTTCACGTTATACGGACCGTGCCGACGAGCTTGGTACACTCAGCAAATCGTTTAATACGATGACCGACCGCCTGCAGGCTAATGTACGTGAGCTTGAAGTGCGTGTTGAAGACGCGACGAACAACCTGCAAGCGCTGGTGGATGTGAACACACAGACTGCAACCATCCTCAACTTGAATGACTTGTTGAACGCTTCTATGAACCTCATTAAAGAGCGTTTCGATCTCTATCATGCACATATCTACCTGCTGAACGAAGATATGCTGGTGTTGGGTGCTGGTGCTGGTTATGTTGGGCGACAGATGTCACAGAGCGGTCATCGCATTCAGTTCGACAGCCCGCGTAGTATTGTTGCACAGGCGGCTCGTGAACGCGTCGCAGTGGTCGAAACTGACACCCGTGCCTCAGAAAGCTTCTTACGCAACCCACTCCTACCAAACACCGTCACCGAAGTTGCCATCCCCCTGGTTGGGCGCGGGCAATTGCTCGGGGTACTGGACTTGCAGGACGATGAACCCGGCAAATTTGACAGCCGGTTGCTCTCTATCCTGGAAATTCTAGCAACGCAACTTGCCAATACCATCTCAAACTCACGCTTATATGAAACTGCCAGCCGTTCCAGTCGTCATGAGCAAGCACTCAATGAAATTATGACAAAAGTGCAGCAGGGCAGTACCGTTGAAGAAGTATTGCAAAACGCAGTGGTTGAGCTTGGCAAAGCGCTGCGTGTTCCGCATACTGCTATCGAACTAGAGTTAAAAAATAAAACCAATGGTAAATCATCACAGAATTAGAGGTTGGCGATAACAATGAACAATGCACAACGCCGCTTTGACCTAAATTCCATCCGCACGCAATTTTTGATCGTTTTGGTGGCCGTAGTGCTGGTCGCTGTGATTGTCACGCAGGCGATTAGTTTGCTGACCTCACGTGATGAGATCAGTGAAGAAGCACGTAATGACCTGAGTAACGCCGCGCAAACCGAAGCTCGCAACGTTAATGCGTACTTGCAAAATCAACTGAATGGTATACGAGTGTTGAGCCGAGCCTTTGCGCTGCAAGACCTCGTTGCTTCACAAAACGAACGGTATGCTGGTCTGTCAGAAAGCGAAGTTTCTGCACTGCTGGCGGAAGAAAGCCAGAACTGGTCCCCCGCAGATGCAGTCACCCCCGATGGCATTCAAGAAACACTGGTGGTGCAGGCAATTAACATTTTGTTCGAGAACTTTGCCGCGCAACGCAATGTCATCATCACCGATGTGAACGGGGCTGTCATACTGGCGACTGAAAGTGTCCCCAACTCCGTACAGACAGACACCAATTGGTGGCAAGTTGCATGGAGCAACGGCGTCGGCGCAACGCATGTCAGCCTCCTGGGCGGGCAAAATGATGCCAATGCGCAGTTAACGCTGGCCGTGCCGATTTTGCTGGAAGACCAGTTCATCGGGGCTATCCACTCGCAGCTTGCAGTCAGCGCGATTGAGCAAGAAATTGACGCCTTCGAACCAACCGGCACTCAGCGAGGGCTGATTGTCAACGAAAGCGGCGAAATTGTTGTGCCACTCGCGATTGCAGCCACAGAAACATCACTCTCTGATGTGCCGGGTAATAATCAGGTAGATACCATCACAGATGATCGTGATGAATCGTCCGTAGCCGCTGTTGCACGGTTAGCGTCAAACGACGAAGACGTGTTGCAAGCATTGGGCTGGTCAATCGTAGTTCTTGAGCCAGAGTCGGAAGTCTTCGCGCCAATCAACACTGCGTTCAATGCTGTCGTTCTTGCATCAGGTGTCATACTTCTGGTGATCCTTGGCATCGCAATTTACTTTGCAAACCGCGTCACGGCACCGCTGCGCAGTATCTCGACAGCAGCCGAAAAAGTGGTTCGGCAACGCGATTACTCCACTCGCGTGCAAGCCCCCAACTATCGTGAGTACGAACAGCTCAGTCAGTCATTCAACACATTAGCCGAAGAAGTGCAGGGGCTTTCGTCACGTCTTGAAGCTAGAGGCACCGGGCGTAACAAAGACCTTGAAGCAACGGTTGAAATTGGTCGCCTGGCTACCAGCGAAACCGACCCTGAAGCATTGCTGCCGCGTGTTGTGAACACCATCACCGACCGTTTTGGATTGTATTACACACAGGTCTACCTTATTGACGAAGCGCAACGCTACGCCATTTTGCGGGCTGGCACCGGGCAAGTGGGGTCACAATTGCTCAAGCAGAATCATCGCATTGACCTCGACCAGACCTCCATTGTGGGTCGTGCGGTGCAGTCACGGCGGCCTGTGTTGGTAACGGATACAGAAAGCAGTTCAATCCACTCAGCCAACGCGCTACTACCAGACACACGCTCAGAGCTGGCGGTACCGCTTGTCGTCGGCGAAACACTGCTCGGTGTGCTAGACATGCAGGCGCAGGAAGCTGGTATTTTTAATCAAGACAACCTGCCTGTCTTTGAAGCAATGGCCACACAAATTGCCGGGGTCTTGCGTAGTAATGCTGCCTTTGAAGAAGCCCGCGCAGCGATTTCACGTGCTGACGAACTCAACCAACGCCTTGTCCGTGAAAACTGGGAAGGCTACCTTGGGCGTGCGGCACGCGGGGGTCGTGTGGGCTATCGGTACGACCTTGAAACCCCGGTCGAACTTGATGAAAACACGCCAATTGATGCCGGGGTTCCCGACGACAATGCGTCAAAAGCCATGGTGCCAATCCGCCTTGGGGCCGAGCAAATCGGTAATATTCTCATCAGTGAAAGTGGCAGCAAAGAATGGAATGCAGACGAGCTACGACTTGTCGAAGACGTCGCAGCACGTGTAGCACAATCCATCGAACAGTTACGCGCCTTTGAGGAAACGGAAACGCGCGCCCGTGAGCTAGCCATTGTGGCAGAGGTGGGCACACGCGCCACCAGTACGCTGGACGCTAACGAGCTGCTGGCTTCCGTCGTAGACCTGACCAAAGAGAGCTTCAATCTATACCACACCCACATTTACCTATTTGACCCGGACAGGGATGTGCTGGTACTGGCAGCAGGTGCTGGGCAAATTGGACGCCAGATGGTTCGTTCGGGTCACCGTATCCCGCTCCGCCAGGAACATAGTATTGTGGCACGTGCGGCACGCTTACGAACGGGTGTTATTTCCAACGACGTTACGCGCGAGCCTGACTTCCTGCCGAACCCCCTACTACCACGGACACGTTCTGAAATGGCTATTCCTATGATGGCACGCGGTGAGCTACTCGGGGTTCTCGACGTTCAGTCGGACATTACCAACCGCTTCACTGACGAAGATGTGCAAGTGAAAACAACGCTGGCAAGTCAGTTGGCAGTGTCACTGGCGAACGCACAACTGTTTGAGTCTACTCAGCGCGCGCTACGACAGGCGGAACGGCTTTCTACAGCCAGCCAGGCGCTTTCGACTGCTCAAGACCTGGATGAAATTCTCAAAATCTTTGCCGAGCCAGTGCAGCAAGACATTCCCGTGAACATCATGCTGACACAGATTCGCTATGATAGCGCTGGAAACCCTGAGTATGCGGATGTTACGCAGGAAATTCAAAACACAGAGCAACCTATGCCACGCATCGGTGCCCAGCTTGAAATCACACGCTATGACCTCTTAGGTGATACCCGCCAGGTCACCCTCATTGAAGATGTCCAGAAATTTGACGGTGCTGACAAGTTGCTTGGCGCACATGGTGAACACCCCCCACAAGCGTTTGTGCTGGTACCGCTCATTTCTGGTGGTCGCTGGCTCGGTGTGCTGGAACTTCAATGGCCAGAAACACATGAATTTGAGGAAGAAGAAGCTGAATACTATCGCCTGGTCGCTCCGCAGCTATCCTCGGTAGTTGACAGTTTGCTAGCGCTTGCAGAATCTCGCCAACGCGCTATCGAAATGCAGATGGTGGCGCAGGTGTCGTCCATCGGTAGTACACTGATTGATGAACAAGACCTGCTCAACAACTTCGCAGAACTCACCCGCGAACGCTTCAATCGCTATCATGCTCAAATTTATCTGGTCGATGAAGCGAATGAAAATCTGGTGCTGGCAGCCGCAGCCGGGAAGGTCGGTGAGCAGCTACTCCTTGCTGGGCACTTTATCCCCATAGACCGCCAACGTAGTATTGTGGCACGCGCTGCCCGCGACCGTGTGCCGGTGCTTTCGAACGACGTCACACGCGAGGCTGGTTTCTTGCCGAACCCGTTGCTGCCACAGACACGCTCTGAGGTGGCGGTGCCAATTGTTTCTGGTGATAACCTCTACGGTGTGTTGGACGTCCAAGACTCGCGCCCCTCCGCATTCGGTGACATAAATATTCGTGCTAAAGAAACACTTGCTATCCAAATTGCGGTGGCGCTACAGAATGCACGCCAGTTCCAACGTTCCAACGCGTTGCAAAAGCAGTTCCAGTCCTTGCTTGACAACGCAAGCTCGGCATTCATTTCAATTGACAGCGACCAGCGCATCACCCTGTACA
>DAOTTU010000011.1:0-4047 GCA_034437655.1 Anaerolineae bacterium | reverse complement strand
TTCTTATGGTCAAATAAAAACAGACTCGGGTAATTGTGGTGGAAAGAATTTGTCCAGCCAATCAAACTTGAATAGAGTCTGTTCCAGGTGGTTCTGAAATGCCTGTCGCAGATCGCTCAGATTGAGATAATCGCGGGCATGACCGACCGCCTGTCGTGTTAACTTCCAGACGTGCTCCTGCGGATTCAAATCCGGACAGGCCGTTGGATAATACATCATGTCGAGCCGGTCATGTGCCTCGACAAATCGGCGGGCAGCACCTTTGTGCCAGGAAGCTCGATCCCAGAGAATGAGAATGTGGCGATTGGGCAAACAAACAAGAAGATGTTCCAGAAAATGTACCGTTGCTTCTGCATTCATCTCCGGTAAAACCAGCGCCATCTCATAGCCCCGTTCGACATCCAGGGCTCCATAGATTTTGAGACTGTCGCGTTGAGGGGAGATGGCAATGGTGGGTGTTTGACCGATCGGTGACCAGACATAGGTGCTGTCACTCTGAAGGTAAACGCTCATCTGATCCATCGTCACAATGACCCCATCAGGATGATCGAACTTGAAGTCTGTCGTTTTTTTCGAGTTCAGCCTCAAAATCAGCCACCTCCTGCACAGACGGGCGTGATTTATAGATCTGTTCGGTACGCTGATAACTAAAGCCACAGCGGGGTGTGGCTACTTTGCGTTTTGAACTCATGCGGCGACACCGAACAAGCGTTCTTCCGGAATGACACTTGGGTGTAAGGAACCATGCCGTTTTTGGTGCACCTGTTGTCGGCGAAAGCGCTGGAAGTCATCCCAATCACCATTGAGATAAACGGCTCTTAGATCTAACATGGCTTGCGCGCCGTTCACAGACCAGCGCATACCAGCCCGCTCAAAACGGTCTTTGACCAGATGACGGCAAGCGCCCTCAATCACAGCCTGTTCCAATGGGATAACCCTGTGCCAGATAGGACTGATAGTGCATATAATCGCGAGTTTTCCTCTGTCTTTCAACCCCTTAAAACGCAAAGTAGCCACACCCTATTTCATGCGTATGCCCTTAGCTGCTGCGGACAAAATGCGCTCAACAATTCTCACATTTGAACGGTTGCGAACTGCTTTCAACGTGCGTTGATGCATATCTTCGCGTAGGTGTGGTTCATCCATGAGAATACGAATGTGTTGTGCTAACGATGCTGATGATACATACTCACCCAATCCCAGGTTAATCACCCCGTAGACGCTAGACGCGTGAGTGTGGCGTAATTCGCGCAGGTTTTGGCACATCACGATCATAGGTAGACCAAGAGTCATCAATTCGGTTACTGTACGGCCTGCACTTGTTAGTGCAAGGTCGGCTGTGCGTGCTATTTCTGCCATATTTCTGATTGCCTTTTGAACATTACCCTTGAGTCCAAATGCATCTAAATCGACATCTTCATATGCGTAACCCGGTCCAACGACGACCTGTACCTCACCCTCATAGCCGATGGCTTGTAAGGCTTGTAGCGACTTAACAGTGAAGTTCTGTGGGTCTGTACCGCCAAATGTAAGCAAAATATGCTCTACTTTAGGCTTAATATGTGCTATAGGTTGTACTGTCTCAAAATAAGGGGATAAGATGGCATTTTCTACCCCATACCAGTGATTTTCCTGTGGGTAGAGGTCACTGTAGAGGTCATTAATGACAATATCGGCGACCTGCGCACCTGTGCCCAGGTTCTCCAAGGCGACGAGGAAAGTAGTATAGTCACGCAGACGGCGCATGTCCTCGGCTTCGGTATCGAGAATATCCAGTATAAGAATATCTGGCTTGAATGTGCTGAGCAATTGCTCGAAATCACTTTCGGATGTAAGCGTTTCAACTTTATAAGGGTACTGTGATAGAAAACTGGCACCGAGTGCATAGTCGGTATCGGCACGAGTAGCGATTATCAACTCATGGGCGGAAAGCTCCTGGGCAAGTGCCAGGACCCGGTAGACGTGGCCCATACCTAATCCAACACCTGCATCGGCACGCAGTAGAATCTTCTGTCGACTCATCTGGAACTCAGCGATAGCCCAGTCGTTGTAGTCATCAATGTCTATCGCCTCACGCTCATCAACCTCAACCAGTTGAATTGGTGGGTTAATGCGGGTGCCAGTGCGCAGAACATCTTTTATCCGTGCACCGAAGAGGCCACCTGTTTCAGCAAAAGTGGGGGGTAGCCACTGCCGGTTAATACGGGCTTCATATAATGGTTGGGGTTGGTCGTCAGCATTAATAGTCCAGCGTAGGTGCCGGTCATCGGTAACGGTGATAACCGACCGCGCCCCATTTTCCAGCTTTTCTACGGCATGGTAAATGGTTTTTTCACTGAGAAAGGGACTGGTAGACTGTACAGTGAGAATAATATCGTCGCCGGATGCCCCTTGATCAATCAGCCAGTGCAACATCCCAACTGTGACCTCGTCCAAATTCGCTTTATCGGAAGCAAGTTCTGGTGAACGATGGTGGATCGTCGCATGGGGGGCGCACACACTGGTGATTTGTGTGTCTTCGGTACTGACAATCAGTTTTGATTTATCGAAAATTTGGGCCATGCGTTCCAGCGTGTGTAGGATTAGTGGTTTACCAGCGAGAAGTCGTAAGTTCTTTCGCGGGATGCCCTTTGAGTCACCGCGTGCTGGTATCATCAGCCAAACGTTTGATGTATACTCGGTCAATAATGATTTATTTGCCATGAGACCCTTTATGTCCCAACTGAGACAGTTACTCGACATCGAAGAACAAGCACAGCTTTGGGATGTTGAGTTTGCCGGGTTACATCCCTGGGCGGCTATTCGCACTACCGTGCTTTCTACACAATTATACCGTAGCTTTGGTCATACACAGCCCCATGCCAGCCGTCGCCGCCTGGGGCCGCTCGTCAAACCGGCGAAGTGGCCTGGTTATCTGCGCTTTTTACGGTTGATAGCACGCCCCAGCAACCATCAGTTCACCACAGTGATCTTCAAGGATGTGATGACACGTACCGGTGATGTGGATCGAATTTACACCGCATACTATGAAACACTTCCATCCGCCCTGGTGCTAGAAACGAATTTCACCGGGCAAACCCCACCTCTTGGCATAGATGGTAACGCCACTGTATACACCGAGGACATCATGCAGGCGTGGGTGCGTTTGCGCAGCCGGTTCAACAGGGCGGAACAACCACATGCACGCCTTGTCGTTGAGTTTGCAGAACATATTGCTGCGTTATTTGACATGCCGGATTTGCAGGCTGACTTGGCAGACCGCATCAACAGTGCCTTGGGGATGTATGAGCCTTTAATGGCCTTTATTACCCGGCACATTCAACCCCGGTTACAGTCTAAAACGATCTTCTCACATCTTGCGTCGTACAGCAATCGTTATGGATTGTTAACGCGGGTTATGCACGACCTCGGTTATACCGTTATTGAGCCACAACATGGTACCATCCACAGTGAGCATTTTGCTTACCAATTCCCACCCTCATGTTTTGAAGCCGATCACCCCAGTAAACACTATCTGCCTGATATCTTGCTGACATTCGGTGACTTCTGGGAGCAGGTTGCTACAGTACCATATGACTGTGTAACAATAGGTTATCCATACCTCGACGAAGTCTCATCAAGTTTACGTCAGCAGGTCACCAAAAGTGATAATCAAATTCTGATGATTTCGCAGGGTATTGTCACTGCACAAATGGTTGAAATCGCGCAACGTGTGGCGACTGTCTATCCAGAGAAGACGATTATCTTCAAACTGCACCCTCAGGAAGTGCAGTTCACTGAGCGTTATGCAGCATTGACTGCAATCTCAAACGTGCGAGTTGTAGGGCAAGGTGATGTGTACCGGTTAATTGCTGAATCTCCGGTTATTGTTGGATATAGTTCAACAGTGTTGTATGAAGCCCTAGCCTTCGGACGAAAACGTCTGTTTATCCTCGATAATGATGCGCTCGAGGGAGCTATCGGCACACGCTTTCAGGAGACTGATACGTTGTTAGCGATAATCAATGACCCGGCTGCTGGTTATTCTGATGTTGACCCAGACCACTT
>DAOTTU010000010.1:0-8505 GCA_034437655.1 Anaerolineae bacterium | reverse complement strand
GCGGGAGCCGCAGCGCGTCGTCGGGGCACCGGACCTCGTCGTAGAGGTACTCTCTCCCTCGACCGCCAAACGTGACCGCGCCGTGAAATACCGCGCCTATGAGCAGCACGGCGTCGGCGAATACTGGATCGTAGACCCGCTACACAGTACCGTCGAGGTCTGGACGAATAGCGCGCAAACCTTCACACGGCAGGGCGCTTATGTCCACGGCGACACGTTCCCATGCACGACGTTGGGGGCTACCGTCACCGTGGCGGAATTTTTGCCTGCTGTTGGGGAAGAATAGCACGCCAGTAATGATTAGAAACGTCGAAGGGAGCATGAGGCATTTGCCCTTGTGGGCCGGGGTCTTCACGTCGGCGTTCAATACGATTGGTTAGGCGTTGATGCGGTTACTTTGGGCGTCGGGCTCACGATCAATGCGCCATTGTTGCTCGTGGCCATACTTTAAGCCGATAGTTTCACGAGCGCGTGCGCGCTAACCCAATGTGGTTCAGTTTAGCAGATAAAAGGAGGGTGCCGGGGAACGTTACTCCGGCCTGGGTTTATCTGCTGGCTCATCCCCGCTGCCAGACACAAAAAGTGCCTTCAACAATCCGGTAAATTCGAGGTTAAGCCCTTCGTTGCCTGTCAGGCGCGAGACAAGGCCGCGCTTGCCTTCGGGGTTGAGCGTGGCGACGGTATTACCCTTGATCTGCACGTCCAGCTTGACCGGGGCAATGTCGCCGCTGCGGTTGTACAGTGCGTAGAGTTGCTTGAATTCAGGGTGTTGTTGAATTTGACGCAGCAACCGAACGCCCACCGCCACCGAAGGTAAATCGATGACGATGGTGTCGCCGCGCCCTTTAATGGGAATGTCTGTCCCATCAAACGTGAGCGTCAGATCGGCGTCAATATCAAACTGCGGACGCATTACTGATTCACGTTGTCCGTAGTGCGGATGCGCAGGGTGCCACGCAGCTTCCAGTGGGCGTGTTCAACGTTCTTGCCGGTGCCGCTCGGCACCCAGACTTCAACGTCATCAAATTCGTAGGTAATCTCAGCTTGACGGCCGGTGAGGCGGTCGTAGAGTCCAATTGCGAGGTCGGGCCATGTTTGGGTCTGGTTATCAGCCATGTGTGAAACGATCTCCGTTTGATTTGGTATGGATTAAAGTAGGTGTATCACGCTTTAAGACGATCACAGCGTTCAATACATTTTAAACGTACAGAATATAGCTTGGTGCTGCGAAGGTAGAGGATTAGAGGCGATTAATAGACTGCGCACGCTCTACATTGCCACGCCACCACGACCCCGCTATCATGGGCGTTGCACCACCTATTGCACCTCAACCATCAACCACAAAGGGGTACTGATGCCATTTCCACCTGATTTCCGCTGGGGAGCCGCAACCGCCAGCTACCAGATTGAAGGCGCAGCACGGCAAGACGGCCGCGGCGAATGCATCTGGACGCGGTTTTCGCGCTTGCCGGGCAAGGTTTTCGGCGGGCACACCGGCGACGTTGCCTGCGACCATTATCACCGCTTCGCTGACGATATTAAGCTGATGGGCGAACTGGGGTTGAACGCCTACCGCTTCTCAGTCGCGTGGCCGCGCGTGCTGCCACAGGGCACCGGGGGCACCAACGACCTCGGCCTCGACTTCTATGATCGGCTGGTAGACGGTTTGCTGGCGGCGGGGATTCAACCTTATGTAACACTCTATCACTGGGACTTGCCGCAAGCATTGCAAAATCGGGGTGGCTGGCTGAACCGGGGGGTAGTCGGCTGGTTTTCGGACTATACCGACCTCATCACGCAACGGCTGGGCGACCGTGTGAAGGACTGGATCACGCTTAACGAGCCGCAGGTGGTGAGTATGCTTGGCTACCGTGACGGTATTCACGCGCCGGGGATGCAAGACCCCTTCGCCGCTTATCGGGCTGCGCATCATCTCATGCTGGCGCATGGCGCGGCCGTGCCCATCATCCGCAACAACGTTCACAACGCCCGTGCTGGCATCACGCTTGACCTGACGCATGTGATGGCGTTCGAAAACGGGCACGAGGAGGAAGTGCAACAGGTGGACGGGCTACGCAATCGCTGGTTTCTGGACCCCGTGACGCAGGGCAGCTATCCGCATGATAGTGTCGAGCATCTGGGCATCCTTCTGCGTGACATGGACCCTGCCGAAGCCAGTACGATGAACCCCGACATCGACTTTCTCGGCGTGAATTACTATAGCCGGCATGTGGTCGGCAAAAATCGTGACCCCAGGCCCCGCACCGAAATGGACTGGGAGGTCTATCCCGAAGGGCTCTACCTGACGCTGAAACGCCTGCACGATGACTACAATATCCCGCGCTTATACGTCACCGAAAACGGCGCCGCCTTTACCGACCCGGCTCCAGTCCATGCGCGAATTGTAGACACGGCACGTGTGGAGTATTTGCAGGATCATTTTGAGCAAGCCGAACGTGCCATTGACGAGGGCGTGCCGCTGGTGGGCTATTTTGTGTGGAGCCTGCTTGACAATTTTGAGTGGGCAGAGGGCTACACCAAACGTTTCGGCATCATCGCGGTGGATTACGCTTCGCTGCGCCGGACGATCAAGGATAGCGGCTACTGGTATCGCGATTTCATCCGCGACCAGCAGGGCGAGTAGGGGGCGGTGGGCTGACATACATCGGTCACGCCCCTGCACCCTGCCCACGAAATCGTAAAGACCGTCATTGCGTCGGCGCAGATGCCTTAACATGATGTTGCCGCCCCCGGCCTAACGCAACAGCGACGGGTCGCATATCCAGCCCTCGAGCGCGTCCACATCGGGCGGGATACCGAAATCGGGTAACGTTGAGGCCCACGCTGCCTGCACACACGCCAGAATCGCGTCGAGGACATCGCCGGTGTGGTCCTCAATCGCACGTTCAGCAATGCCCGGCACCAACTGCACCCGCAGCCCGTAATTCTTGCGCTTTTGCAGCACATCGAGCATGTCTTCGCGGGCGGCCCGTTGTTCGGCGTCAGCTTTGCGGGCGTCATCGACCTTATACGAGCGTTTTTCCCCGAGGAGATATTGCGCCAGCAGCGCCGGGTAGACCTCCAGCGCGACCCGTTCGCTGTCGGTGGGCGCACACGGCAACACCGACACACCGCTGCGGAGCAAAATCGGCGCACCCCGAAACCACATCCGCCCGACGGGTACGCCATAGACCATCATCGGGCTGACGGCCCCGGCCAGCGCATCGCAGCGGCGCAGGTGATGCTTTTCGCCCCGCGGTTGGGCATCACGATAGGCCTTCAGCCGGGTAAGGAACTCATCCATGCTCATCGCGTCAATGGTGCTGATGATACTCGGCCAGTCGCGCCCCCAGCGCATCGCGTTCAGAAAGCGCGTCGGCTGCGAAAAGGGGAAGTCCAGCCCGATGATTGTTCCAAAGCGCAGCAGGCCCGTTTTAAGCTCGCCTTCAAAAACGTCAAGCGCGGTGAGGGGAACAATTGACATGATGTCGAGCAGTGTACCGTCCAGAATGGCCCATGCAACGGTGATCGGCTTGGACTTGCGCGGCGCGGAGGTGAAGTCTACACCGAGGACGATGCTGTTACGCAGGGTGCGCCCAAAGGGGAGCTTGCTGTCGTCCGGGTAAAGGTCGAGCGGCTCCATAATCTGTGACTCAGGGGTCAGAAGATTGCGGCCAGCGTCGAGTTGTTCGCGGACAGAGGTTTTTTTGTCATCAGTGGTCATGAGTTTATCTGGGTTTTCGTCCGTTATTTTCCACGCCCATCATACTCCTATCCACCGCTGGCGAAAAGGCAAGGAATCGAAATGTTTTTTAAGCGCGGACCTTGCTATACTAAACATCTGTTAGCCGAACACCTGTGCCTCACGCGGCATGGATAATGTGAAAGCATGTAGCGAGGACGATGAGCGACCAAAACCAGTACCCCGGCGGCGGCACCACCCGCCCTGTTAAACCACAACCCCCATCCGCTCCCACATCGGCCCCACCGTTGCCGTGGGTAGGCATAGCCGCGCTTTTTGTCGTGGTGGCGCTGGTGATGCTGGGCCTCGGCTTTTTGCTGGGCAGCGCCAGTGGTGGTGATGATGACGAGGGCCGCATCCGTGAGACGGTCGTGGTGCAGCCCCCCGACAACGCGCCCGCCCGCCTGACGGAAGTCGCCCGGAGCAACAGCCTCGCCACTGAAAACGCCGTTCTCAACCAGCAACTACTCGACACCCAACATCTCGCCGCCACGCTGGACGTCAGCGCCCGTGAACTGGGGCTGTTGTGGGACGAAAGCGCCGCCACCATCCGCGCGCTGCAAACGCAAGTCGCCGCAACCACGCCCCCGCTGCAAGCGACGACCCCCGCACCGGGCACACCAGCCACCGCAACCGATGACCCGGACACTGACCCTACTGTTAACCCGGCGCTTGTGTTGAACCCGGCCGAAGTCCGTAGCGCGACCCAACCCGGCGTGGTGTATCCCTATGTGTTGCAAACGGACGGGCAATTTGTGCTTGATGAAGCGGTCAGTGCATGTGGCCGTATTCGCGGACGCATCACAGCGGCAGACACCTCAACTGACACGGCCATTCAATTCACGGTCCTCTGGTCGCATAGCACAACGGCGGAAAGCGGCAGTATCAGCACGGTCAGCAGTTCACGCGGGCCGGGCTCGTTCACCGTGACGGTTGAGCAAGATGAGGTCGATGGGGTGTTTACGATTGCATTGGAGGATGCCAATAACACGGCGTTGGCGGCACCAGTGGCGGTTCGTTTTCCCACCGATTGCAGCGGCTATAGCCTGACACTGACGTTTGTGCCGCGCGAAGATGGCTAAGGGGTTTGAAGCTAGAGGAGTTTGCTCAATGCCTGCAACGCGGCAAGGCGCTCTTGTGCAGATTGTAAATTGGGCGCGACAGGGGCGTCAAGTACGCCCATTGCATGCAGCTTTTCGGCAATTTCGTCCAGTGCAGTCCCGAGGTCGCCCGTGGTTTGGTCACGCACAAACGCTACCAGTTCAACTTTTTCCTGAATAGATAACCGCGTCACTATCTGAATAAGGTCTTGCAAATACATAAGCTGCACTCTCTTCACTTCACTATTGGGGCTACTGTATCACTTCTGGATACAAAAATTATTATTTCGCCACCATATTTTACAAAATTCTGCAAAGTTTTACAAAATTTGCTATTACTCGCAGAAAATAATTCCTGGTGCGTGTTAAGACGCCTCAAGGACGATAGCCATTCACGGAGAACACCATGAACTTCTTAAAGCGCTTTTTCGGCAACGACGACCCCAACAACAAACGTCCCCGTCAGCCACTCGCCTTTGAGGGCTTCGAACTCCCTGACCCGGGCGAACACGAGCTGCGCCGCCTATTGCAACGTACGCTGGAGCAGCTCCCTGCAACAGGCACGGTGGTGCAGTTTGAAGACCAAACGCTGCTCACCGACCATCCCACGCCCGACGACATCAGCATGACACACGACGATTTTGATGACATCACCACGATCACGATCCGACGTGATGCGGTGCGCCTCGCCCTGTTCGGGGACGCGGAACAGCGCACACATTACACGCTCGCCGTGCATGTCAGTGATGATGATGTTGAGGGTGATTTTTTGCGCTGGGGGCCGTGTCTTCCGACCGACAATCTGCTGCACAAGCCCTGTGTGGACCTGCACGTTTATCACGGCGATTGCCTGACCACGGCCAGTCGCGTTGTGTTGGAGACCACTACCGACGGCCAGCGGAGCATTACAATGGCGGCGGTGGTGTGGGTGCATCGCCATTGGACAGGCGACCAAACGGCGTATGTGTCGGTCGGGGCGCGGGTGGTGGTCCCGTAGCACCATCTGCCCGGTGTTACCCCCCCAGTAGCAACGCCAGATCAGCCGCAATTTCCGAGCGTGGCGTGCCATACGGAATCCGCAAGCGATACGCCCCGCCCGGGCCAACCACAAACAAGTCGGCGGTGTGGTCATAGGTGTAGGTCATCGCGCTGTCGGGAAATTCACGTTTGAAGGCAAACACCCCGAAGGCATCCTGCGCCGCTTCGACGGCTGGGCGCGCACCATATAACCCGATGAAATCTTCGTGAAAGCGTTCCATATACGTTGCCAGCACCGTTGACGTGTCGCGCTCCGGGTCGACGGTAATCATGGCCACCTGCACGCGCTCACGGTTGGGCAACGTATCCAGCGCGCGGTTGAGTTCGTGCAGTGTGGTGGGGCATACGTCCGGGCAGGCGGTAAAGCCGTAGTAAAGCACCGTCACCCGCGCTTGCTCACTGAGCGTGAAGGCACCGCCAGCCGTGCTTTGCAGCGTGAAATCTGGCGCAGGCGTATCAGCGGCGGGGATAACGCCGTTGGCTTGCAATTCCAGCGCATAGGCATCGCGCAGCATTTGCAAATCGTGGGCAAAATTGCTGCTCGTCGCGCTGTGATAGAAGCGGCGCACTTCTGCCATACCGGGCGCGATCATAAACACGTCGGCGGTGTGGTCGATGGTGTATTCCATTGCTGATGCAGGCAATTCGACACGCTCAAACGTCGCCCCAAAAGCATCATAGGCGGCTTGTAGCGCGGCCTCATCCCCCGTCAAGCCAACAAAGTCAGTGCTGAAGCGCTCCATATATTGTTGCAACTGTTCCGGCGTGTCGCGTGCAGGGTCCACAGTGACCATCACGACTTGAATCTCGCTGGCCGGTGGATTGCCGAGGCGTTCGAGCGCGACCCGTAAATCGTGCAATGTGGTCGGGCATACATCCGGGCAGGCGGTAAAGCCATAATACAGCACCGTGATGCGGTCTGGCGCTGAGAGTGTGAAATCTTCCCCGGTGGCGGCGTTGGTCAGGGTGAAATCACGGACGGTTTCGGTGTCTACGGGTACGCTGAGGTAGTCTTCGCCTGTGGGCACACGTTGCGCGTGTTCGGCACGTTCGATGGCGGTGTCGTCGTCTATGCGGGCGGTATCGGCGGGGGAGTCGGTGTCAATCTGGGAAACGCGCACCAGCAATACAATAAACAATAAAGCGGCAATAGCGATGGTGATGATTAAGGTTTTGGGGCTTTTCATGGATGGCTACTTTGTACCTAACTTCACAATACCAGTGTAGCCTCATGATAGCAGATGATTCGCTGTGGCGGTAGGGGGGGAGGATTAAGTGGGTGCTTTAACCCTCTAGTAGCCAACTTTCAGCGGCGACACGGTTGATGAAAGTCGCTTCGAGCAGACTGCCGGCCGGTTCACGGCGCATCAAAGAGGCCATCGAGATGAACATGCGGTGTTTGAGGTCACCGGGAAACAGGTACGCGGCTCGTCCCCGCACCCCGAGCCGATTGGCATAGGCGCGCATCTCGCGGTTCATCTGGTGTATCTCTGGCGTCACACTGAGCGGGGGCCGGCTGACATCATAGAGCAGGCGCGTCTGCTGGCCATAGCGTTCAAAATAGCGGTACAGCAGTGCGACGAAGTTCTCAAAACTGGCATTGTTGACCGGATGCACGCCGATTCGTAATACGCGCCCACCACCCAGCCATTCAGCCTCTACACCGGGGAGCAGCAAGTGTGTGCTGGTGTTGTTTGGTTCAGGAAGGACGACATCGGTACAGGTCATATTAATGGCCTTAGAATTGAAAAAGTACAAAGTTCCTTTGAAGTAAGTATAGCGCATTTTACGCTGTGCAGAGGTTGAGGGTTCGTGAAATTTGTGAATTCTGGCGGTCGGTCAGGGCTTAGAATATAGTTCACGGACGGGCCGTTACACGCCACCCGCCCGCACAATAGCGCATGACGACGCGGTTTGTGCAGCGCCCTCTAGCGAACGATCAATCTGTCCAGTCTAACGCAGTAACCACGTTGTCATACACGGGGAAAAAGTGCAAAAAGCCGATGATTTCGAACACACGCCGCACCCGTGTGCTTAACCCAACCAGGCGTAAATTGCCGCCCTGTTGTTGGTTCTGGGTGATGATGTCTGCCAGTACACGCATACCAGCGCTGTTGATGTGCGTGACGCCGCTCATGACCAGCACCATTTTGACCTGCCCGGCGTCGGTGCCCGTCTGTAACACGTCGCGCAATCGCTCAGCACCGTTGCTGTCGACGCGCCCCTTCAAGGTATAGACGACCACACCCATGTCTTCGTAGGATTCAATTTCCATCCGTCACCCTCCTTTTCATCTACCGACCCACAATGATAGCAGTGTGCGCGATGGGTTTCAAAGGCAGGTTGTTAGACGGCAGGACTTTTGCAAAGTCAGATCAAGATGATGAACTGAGGTCACCATGCCGCAACCGCAACATCTTTTTGATGGGACAATGTGGGACGCGGTGCAGGATACGGGTGCAACCGCTAAACCTTGAACATTGTGCCTGATTTTTTGATTGCCCGTTGTGTCATGGACATCCCGTTGGATGTCCCTACCACCGCATCACCATGCCATTCGCAGGGACGGGCAACGTGTCACACGCTGTAGGGGTAGGGTAAAGGTAAACGCGAGCGGGGTATGGC
>DAOTTU010000009.1:0-51865 GCA_034437655.1 Anaerolineae bacterium | reverse complement strand
GCACCGCTGGGTGTGGAAATCCCTTTGCATGTCACGCAAGAACAGCTCGCCTACTTCGCCCCCAAAGATGATACCGATCACCGTCTCGGTAACATCAATATTTTGCTGGATTGGCATAAATCCCCGCCGTTCTACACCATCCCCCAAATTGACGTGCCCGGCCTCAAAGTAGGGTGGCACCACACCGGCCAAACTGCCGACCCTGATAATCGTCCAGCCGAAAAACAAGCGATTTATGATGGAATGTCAGCCTATGTTGCTGAACGTTTCCCACATTTGGACAGCACGCCATTTGAAACCGTTACATGCCTCTACACCAACACCCTCGACTACCATTTTGTGATGGATACGCACCCGACGTTGAACAATGTGGTCATCGGTGCAGGGTTCAGTGGCCATGGGTTCAAGTTCGGGCCGGTTCTGGGCGATATGCTCGGCGCTCTGGTATTACAAACTGAACCACCCGTTTCACTGGACAATTTCACGCTGGCACGTTTTGAACATCCAGAAAGTCTAACACCGTTGATGGGTGCATAGGTGTGCTGGTTGTCAATTAGCGAAAGGGCCCGACCCCTACCTGAAAATCAACATCACCAGCAGCGTTGCGCACACTGACCGCCTGACCCTCGCGGCTCACGAGTGACACGCTCACCCACCATGCACCGTCGGGGGCAATGTTCACGTCGTCAAGCGGGATAGCAAAAAATGTGCGGATGGTGCCATCTTTTGATGTCCAGCAGGTTAGGGGGTAGGGGGATTCCTCAAAGGGTTGGCGGATGGTAGCGGGTGTGGGGGTGCTTCCATCAGGGGCGACTGGCAGCAATGAAATGTAGTAAGGCGTTTCAATCTGTTCAGTTGCAACCCACTCCAGCCATACGTTGAGCGTTTCACTTTCAACGTCACCACCAAAAGCAATCAGGCGTACTCCAGCTTCAAACGTAGCCTCCGTTGTGACCACCGAAGCCGGTCCGGAGGCAATCTGTGGTGGTGCTTCCGGGGGCCTGGTCAGGCCGCTGTCAATAACAGGCAAGGTGCTGACCATGACCACAAGTACGATGCCCTGTGTGACGCTGAGCAGCATCCCCCGTTGAAAGCTATTCGGTGCTGCCGTCAGGTGATAGGCTGCCATAATCAAGAAAAACGGCACCACAAACAACCAGATTCGCCCTGATTCTCCTTGTGTAGTGCCAGAGATGTCCATCACTGCCAGCATCACTGCCGCGCCGATGAGCAGCCATTCGCCCAGCGTGATATTTGTTTCAGCCGTCCAACGCCGCCCGATTGCAAAAAGCCCCACACCTGCCAGCAGTACCAGCGGCCAGCCTGTAAACATGAAAATATCGTTTAAATGGAGCGCCAGCCACGGCAGATACGGACGGTCCAGCGCGAGATGTTCATCAAAAGTCTGTTGCATAATGTCAGTAATGGTGACGCCCGACGTGAGCCAGTAGACCAGCCACGTCAGGCTAAGCCCAATCCCATACCAGACCCCGGCCCGTATCGACCACCAGCGGTCTAATTCAGCGCGATGTTGCCAGTGATAGGCCAGTGTCCAGAACCCACACAGGAAAATGATAGGTAGCAGCGTGAAATGCAAGAAAATGCCGAATCCCATCAGCAGACCTGCACCCAAGAGCGGGATGGCTCTACGGCGTTGCAGGGCAATTCCTGTCCAATGCATCACAAGGAGCGCGATGGCGGCATAAATTGGCGTTGGGTTGGGCGTAAACATCAAAAAGGAGGGCACTAACGGCCACCAGAAGATGCTCCACACCGCCGTATCTGTGCTAAAGTGTCGCCGTGCCAGCGCAAAGAGCGGTAATACGGTCAATGCACCCCACAGCGGCATGAGCATACCCAACCAGGCGCTGCTGAGTTCAGCGTTGGTATAACCGGGGTGCAGGCTCCACCCAACCACACGGTCATTATGGCACTGTGCAGCGCGGAGTGGGGGCGCGATGGCGTCGTTCAGGGCAGGGCTATTCTCAAAAAACTGTGTAGTGCCATAGAACGCGAGAGGTAAGCCGGGCGGAGAGGTCGTCATGTGGCTGGATTGCCCGACATAGTTATCCATGAAATCTGGCCAGCCTTGCAAGGTGTCGTTAAGGTCTTCAATATCAGTTGCGGCGTAATGCCACCCGGTTGCCCCACCGCTGATAGTGCGTGCATACAGCGCAAATTGAACATTGTTGTCGCGCACATATACCGCCGCCAGTGTCAGGACAACGCTGCCTACAACGGACCAGGCTATCATCTGGCGACTAAGGATAGGTGACTTATCAGTACGGATAATCCACAGCCCGCCAGCGACGTAGGCTATCGTCGCTAAAACAAGCGGCAGTAAGTCTGCTAGAGCAGCAGGGAGATCATGCGGCCAGCGCCAACCATACCCTCCCCGTAAGATGGGCACAAGGTCCAGCCATAATGCTGCGGCCCAAATCAGCGTTGCGCCACAGATGATAAAGGTGCGCCGCATTGCCGTGAATTAGTATCCGTGTTCCAGACGCTTAATCAAGCGGTCGGGCATGTCATGTTGGCGCATTTTTTCCTGAGTTTCATGGATTGGATATGGAATACGCCGATATTCAAACACCGCGTCCTCGACATGCAAAATACCGTAGGATGCATCGGGGTTGCTGTCACGGGGTTGGCCGACACTACCCGGATTGATGATAAGGCGATGCCCGTTCAATTCCTGTGCCACCCCATAATTCGGTGAGACTGCCTCTGTTTTGCCGTCATCATCCAGCAAACGATACACAATCGGCGTATGCGTATGGCCCACGAAGCAATAGTCTGTCTCAAAATGGGGGAAGTTAAGCGCGGCAATCAGAGGGTCGAGAATATACTCCCACACGGGTTCGCGGGGGCTACCATGTGCCAGTGTGTAGTTCCCGAGGACGAACGTCGTGGGCAAGTCTGCAAGGTATTCAATATTTTCTTTGGTCAGCGTCTTTTGGGTCCAATCAACAGCGCGGCGGGCGTCAACATTAAAGGTACGGATGTCCAGACGGCCCAGCGCAGCCCAGTCATGGTTGCCAGCGATACACAAATGTGGCAGCGACTTCAACAGGTCACAACATGCGTTGGGGTCCGGGCCATAGCCAACTACATCACCCAGGCACCAGACGTAATCCCAATCGTCTTTGGCATCGTCCAGCACAGTTTGGAAGGCTGCCAGATTCGCATGAATGTCGGAAATAATCAGAATACGCATTCTAAGCCTCAACTATTGCGTTTTTGAATATAGTTAAGCTCCATTATACACAAAGTTATGCGGTGGGATATAGCGCAGCGGTACGGATTCCCTGCAACAACGACACCTTCCGTCACGTATAACGGATAGAAACAGACCTGAAGTAGAGTTATGTTGTGGGGAGTGTGTGATGTTTGGATGCTTGAGCAATATCTTCAGAACGATTACCGCTACGATCACGACCATCGTGACAACTATCGTTTTTATATGTGTGGTGTGTGTGGGAATCGTCGTCGTGATACAGATTGCGCAAAACGCGGAAAGCGAACGGGTCGCTGATGAACTCAACGCAGGCTTTGGGATGCAAGACAACCCTGTCCCCGCTGACCGTTCTATCCGTTTCGATGAAGGCGAAGTCAGGGTTGTACAGGTTGATCGTGATGCAACACGGGCGGTGATGGACTATAGTGTACTCAACGATGATCCTGCGACTGGAGCCGTATGGACCGCAGTGCGTTTCGACGTATTTTGTAACAAGGACGCCTGCCGCGAACGAGAGTTAGCCTTCTGGCTGGTTGACGATCAAGAAAACGATTATGACGAAGCCAGCTTCATGCTCTACGACAATAAGTTAGATGATGCTGTTCAGGGCGCAACGATGACAGGCTGGCAAATCTTCGAAGTACCGGCCGAAGCCACGCTTATTGCTGCGAAGGTTCGGTGGGGTGGTGTCACGCTGTATCAACAACTGCCCCGCTGAGCGCAGGTAGTCGATATATACGGCGGGAACATACGGTCATGCGCACAACTCTTGCTTGATTTCTGCGGCTACAGTTTGGTATGATGTCCCATCGACATCGCACAGGACAAGCACATAAGCAAAGAAAGGAGAAGCGGCGTTGCGACGGGTGAAGTGCGCGCCGTAATGGCTCGATGAAAGTTATTCTAACAGAGTACGTCTACATGCATGGGGTGGCTGGTGACATTGTTGACGTTGCCAATGGGTTTGCCCGTAATTTTTTGATTCCACAGGGCAAAGCTATCGCCGCTACTGAAGACAACATTAAGCAACACGAAAAGCTAACGGAGCAGGCCGCTATCCGCCGCTCTGAACTGAACGACCAGTTGCAGGCTGTTGCGGACCGTTTGCAAGGCTTACAGCTTGTGTTTGGTCGCAAGGCTGGGCGCAACGGTAAGCTGTATGGGTCAGTGACGACAATGGATATTGCCGACGCCATCCTCGAAAATTCTGGCGTAGACATCAACCGCCGCCGTGTGAGTGAACGCCCGCTGCGTGAAATCGGTACCTTTGACGTTCCGATCCGTATGTCTGCTGAATTGGCACCGGTTGTCACGATTCACATTGTGCCGGAAGATGAAGTAGAAGATACGATCTACCGCCTTGAACACGGCGACGAGTTCGAAGAACCCGTTGAAGGTGAAGTCACTGCTGCGGAAAGTGGCGACCCCTTGATTGATTTTGATGAACAGATCGAGGTTGCAGCGCAGGTGGCCGTGACCGAAGCGTTTGATGACGAAGAAGAGGAATCAGAAGACGAAGCAGCCGAACCCCGGGGATGAGTAGGTGGGTAAGGCGTAGTTCTGCCTCGTAGATAAGATGCGGTTTTCGAACCGTCAGAAGCCCACTAACCGCGTTTTGGCTTGTCTGAGGAGCGTCCTTGACTGATTTTCAATCTATTGGCACGCAGCTTAAACAGGCACGCGAAGCAAAAGAACTGACACTGCCGGATGTTGAAAAACAGACCCGGATTCGCCTGAAATTCTTGCAGGCAATTGAATATGGTCAGTTCTTTATTATTGACAATCCCACACAACTACGTGGGTTTTTGCGCAAGTACGCCCGTACTGTTGGGCTCGATGAGCTGGCAGTCCTGTCTGCTTATGAAGACGCCTTGCGCGGTGAACGTAAGCGTTCGCGGCGACCGCGGCGCAAGCCCGACAAAGCAAGTTCAGCCACGACAACACCCCCACCCGCTACCGGACCGCAACCCATGCGCGTTGAACGTCTGCCCGTAGATACGGCACGCTACGCTAACCGTTTGCCAGAAACTTACCAGGGCGGCAATTCCAGTCGATTGCGCATGGTCGTGCTTGTGATATTGGTAGCAGGATTTCTCGGGCTTATTATTGGTGGGGTTGCGCTTGTAATCGGTGAGGTGGGCGACGCTGATAGCGATGCTCCCCCCGAAGGACTGATCCAATCAGTGAATATCGGTGGTAGCCCCTCTGTACAGCCGATAGTTTCCCCAACGCCCCCTGAACAGCCAACGCTTGCTGGAACACCGGTGTTAAACCCCGGTCAACCGTTTACTGTTGAACTCACTGCACAGGTGCGCCTGTGGCTGCGCGTTGAAGTTGATGGCGCGATACCGTTTGAAGGGTTGTTCCGTCCCGGCGATGGTGTCAGCTACCAACCCGGTGACTACATTACAATTCGCACAACCAATGCAGGCGGTCTGGTGGTGCGTGTCAATGAACAGCCGTTGTCTCTGGGGCAGGGTCGGCAACCAATAACACGCACCATCAGCGTGCAAGACGGAATATTGCCACCAGAGGGGCAATCCAGCATTCCCCGCAGCCTGCCTGCGACTTCTGTCAGCGCGGATAATCCGCCACAGACAGCCACGCCATCGCTTGTTTCAGCCTCTAACACGCCCGCTGTGCCGACGATTACGCCAACGCCCACCAGTAGCCCAACACCCGCCGGCCCACCGACCTCAACCTCGATCCCAATTTTTGACTTTGCCAGCGACACGCCAACTTACACTGCATCACCTGTACCACCTTCGGCAACGCCCACCTTTACAGCTTCACCATTCCTGCCAACACGCCTGACAAGTACCCCAACCCCAGAGAAAGACAACTAACACGCCCATGACCGACGCCTACGACAGTAACACACGCTTTTACGATACCATTTCGCGCTTCTACGACGCCGAAAACCTTGAAATGACGGATGATCTCAATCTGTATAGCACACTTGCTGAACAGTATGGTGGCCCAATCCTTGATGTAGGGAGCGGCACCGGGCGCGTGATGATTCATCTTGCTCAAGAAGGTTACGATTGTGTTGGGGTTGATAGCTCACCAGAGATGTTGGCGCGGGGTGAACAAAAAGTGAGCGGTTTGCCTGCTATCGCAGCACGGACACGCTTTGTCTACGGGGATATTGCTAGCTATGAAGGTGATGAGCCCTTCCGCATGATTCTGTTGCCATACCACACGTTTATGCATTTTCAGTCACAGGAGCTACAACTTGCTGTACTGAGACAACTGGCACATAATCTCGCCGAAGGTGGCGTCATCATTTTCGACTTACCCAATGCTGGTGAAGCCTTCGCCACGCAGGACGAACACGCCATTTCACTGGAACGCACGTTCACCCACCCTGACACCGGGCATGTTGTGATGCAACAATCCGTAAGCACGATCGACCGTGTAACTCAGGTTCTAGAAATCACGTGGATATATGACGAAATTGATGAAACAGGTCTTGTGCATCGTACCATCGCTCCGTTGACATTGCGCTATGTGTTTTTTAATGAACTGGTGTTGTTGCTCAAGTTAAACGGGTTGGCTGTACTAAATGTCTATGGCGACTACGAATTTGGCCCATTTTTTGACGGCTGTGAGCGAATGATTGTCGTCGCTGGCCACGCAGACGAAGGCAGCTAACGTTCGGGGAGCGCATGGCGCAGCGCTTCTGGCAAGGATCGCGCTTGCAATACCTCAAGTCCAGATGGTGGGCTTGTGCTTTCGCGCCATGTTTTGGGCACGATAACACGCCGAAAGCCGAGTTTGGCCGCCTCATTCAGCCGGATTTGCAATTGACTCACTGCGCGTAACTCTCCACTCAAACCGACTTCACCAACAATCGCCAGGTCCGCTGGCACGGGAATATCGCGCATACTGGATGCAATTGCAGTTGCAATCGCCAGGTCGGCTGCTGGTTCACTCACGCTCAGGCCAGCGACCACATTGATAAAGACATCCTGCTGGTAGAGCTTGAAGCCCATCCGTTTTGAAAGCACCGCAATCAAGAGCTGCAAGCGCCGAAAATCAACCCCGTTGGCGTTGCGGCTGGGATTGGCATAAGCGGAAACACTGGTCAATGCTTGCACTTCTACCAGTAGCGGGCGGGTGCCTTCGAGCGTCACCGCAATCGCACTCCCGGCGGCGTTGACAACCCGTTCAGCGAGGAATGCTTCGGAGGGGTTTTGAACTTCGGTCATCCCGGCACCACGCATCTCGAAGACCCCGGTTTCATTCGTCGCCCCAAACCGATTTTTCACGCTCCGCAAAAGGCGGTATAGCTGAAAGTTGTCGCCTTCAAGATACAGCACCGCGTCCACGATATGCTCCAGAACGCGCGGCCCGGCGATGACACCTTCTTTGGTTACATGCCCAACCAGCACCACCGCTACGCCTGTTTGCTTCGCCAGTGTTTGTAGCTGGGTGGCACATTCGCGCACCTGGCTCACGCTCCCAACGGATGATGTCTTGTCCGGGGTGTGGGTTGTCTGGATTGAGTCTACAATGAGCAGGTCAGGTTGATACTCTTGCACGTGGACCATGATCGCTTCTAGCGATGTTTCGGTAACAATAAACAACTCGTCTGTGTCAAGTTGTAAGCGCTGACCACGCATTTGAAGCTGTTGCTCACTTTCCTCACCAGAAACGTACAGCACACGCCCATGGTCGGTTGCAAATTCAGCCGCCACTTGTAGCAATAGGGTACTCTTACCGATACCCGGTTCGCCTCCAAGCAAAACAATACTGCCCTGAACCAATCCACCGCCGAGTACACGCGAGAATTCCTCAGTGCGCAATTGCCAGCGCTGTCGGCGGTCGGGTTCAATTTCATGTAATCGTTGTGGTTTGGAATAAACCGCAGCAGCGGTTGGTGTGCGGCCTGCTTTTACGGCAGCGGCCTGTTGGGGGTTTTCAATCACTTCTTCAAGGGTTTCAAACTCACGGCAATTGGGGCAGCGGCCCATGTAACGCACAGAGCGATACCCACAGTTGGTGCATTCGAAGACGGTTTTTATCTTTTTAGGCATGGATGCAATTCCGTTCAGTGTCAGAAGATAGGTTCAAGTCTACAAAAGTCGGGCAGGGCATTCAAGCGATGGCGAGTCCTTGTAGACAGGCCAAGTTTAATATGAACAGCAGAGCTTGCGTAGTAAATAAAAATTGTAAAGAATGTAAATGGTACTTTTGTCAGAGGGTACTAGAACAAAAAGCCTGCTACAATGAAATTGTATAGAATCTGTATAAAACATATAGATTTTGATAATACAAGTGGTGTGAGTGTACCTCTGCACACGAACGCTATACCCTATAATGGACGAATGGTCAATAAACAATAGTGGCTGGTAAGACATGACAACAGTACTTGTAATTGAAGACGATGCGTCCATTCTTGAGGATCTTCTGTTCCTGCTAGAGCAATCTGGCTATGAAACCGTTGGCGCGTCAGATGGGGAAAGTGGTATTGAATCAGCCCACCTGCACCTGCCAGATATTATCGTCTGCGACATTATGATGCCGGACATCAGCGGGCATGAGGTATTAAAAGCCCTACAGCAGTCGTCACGGGTGTCGCGTATTCCGTTCATATTTATGACGGCATTGGCGGAACAGGACGATGTGCGGACAGGGATGGCACTGGGGGCAGATGATTATGTAACGAAACCTTTCAAGCACGAAGATTTGCTGAAATCAATTCAGGCACGCCTTAAGCGCCATGCAGAACTTGAGTTGCATCGCTTGCGCCGATATACCCAACAGTTCATCAGGCGGCAAGAAGTTGAACGTGAACGACTGGCGCGGTTGTTGTTTCAGGACGTTCAAAATGTGCTGGCCGGGTTACGTCTCACCCTCGCCGCAGATCAATACCCACCAGAAATGCTGATCGAAACACAACGCAAAGCACACCAGACCGTTGACGAGATTATTCAGAGCATTGTAGGGATTGCGCAAGATTTACACCCAACGATCGTGGATCATTTGGGCTTGTTGCCAGCATTACTGTGGCTGTTTGAACGTTATCGTGAAATGTCGCTGTCTATCCAGTTTAAACATATGGGACTCGATAAACCCTTAGACCCAACGGTTAGCCGCAATGTTTTTCGGATTATTCAAGAAGCGCTGCAAAACGTTCAACAACATGCGGGCACAACGTCTGTCACGCTGCAACTGGCACGGCAGACTGGAGTTTTGCACTTGCAAATTGAAGACCATGGCAAAGGCTTCGACTTGGATCAAGTTTTTCAGGATGAAGAGTATAGCGGGTTGGTTGGTATCTATGAGCGAGTGATGGCGCTTTCTGGTTCTATCAACATAACAACCGCACCAAATGAAGGTACACGACTGATTTGTACCATACCTATTGCTGGCTACGAAGAACCCTATGCCGAAGATAAACACGACCGGGTGATGCAATTATCGCAGGCATTCCCCGAACAAGAGCAAGTACCCTTTGCGACACATGACGATTTTATTCGGGTTGTTATTATTGCTGGTGCAGTTGTCCGAGCGGGTATTAGCCTTTTGCTGTCGCAGGATGAGCGGTTCGCAGTGGTAATCGAAATGGATGCTCCTGAAAATATGTCTGCGCGACTGGTGACGACGAATAGCGACGTGATCCTGATCAATCCTTATGGACTGGAGCGATTGCCATACGAGGTTATTGATGAATTGACGAGAACTGTCGGTGAGATTCCGATTCTGGTCTATTCCCCGTGGATTGAGAAAAACTATGTGGTTGACGTGCTTGCAGCCGGCGCTTCGGGGGTCGTGGCCCAACAGGCTCCTATCGAAGAACTTGCCACAGCCCTACAAAGGGTGCATTCGGGTGAGCGCTATCTACCCCCTGGCATCTCGCGCGAAGAAATCAACGAGCTGGTGGTCGCGTATCAAGAAGACGAATTCGAAATTGATCTGTATCAGACGTTGACCGCCCGTGAAAAGGAGATTTTTCAGCATATCGCGGAAGGCATGACAAACGCTGCTATTGCGCATCAACTGACTATCAGTGTTCGCACTGTAGAGACACATCGGGCTAATCTGATGCGTAAACTAGGGCTGGTTGGGTCGCATGAGCTGATTCGCTACGCATTGCGCCTGGGGGTTATCTCATGAATAGGAATATGATGCAACGGGATTTGGTACTCAACGACTGGACAATCCGCAATGTGATCAACCTTGCGTCTGGTACAAATGATATGGTCGCGGCGCGGTCGTTGCAGCTATCTTCACACTGGCATTCAATTGCACATGATGGCTACATGATCTGGGCACAGTATCATGAAAATGAACGCAAGAAATATGAAATCCGAATTGATATGATTGCATTGCAAGCAGAAGGCAAGGGGTTTACATGTACTTGCAGCCGTAATCGTCCACCCTGCGAACACATTTTGTCGCTGCTACTGATTATCCTCGAAGCACCAGAAAAGTATCTGGTTGACGTGACCCCAGATGCGATTATGGAAAAGATGGATCGTCGGTCGCGGCGTGTGCGCTCTCGGTTAGAAGGGCTTGCGCAGCCGCCCAAACTATCGCCAGATGAGCAGACTGACAGCAGCAACCAATTTGACCAGTCACGGTTTGAACAAATGCAAGACGGTATTGCAGAACTTGATCACTGGATGCGCAATTTAATGCGGCAAGGGCTGGGGCATGTCAATGTCACCGACCCCGCATTCTGGCAGCCTATCACCGATCGTATGGTTGACTCGTTTTTGCCGGGCATTGCAGACAGGCTGCGGTATATCGCGCAGATTCCACAAATGCATCTTGATGAGTGGGTAGAACCTTTGTTGGCAGAACTCGGCAAACTATATCTGCTTGTAGATTCCTTTAAACGCTATCATGCATTACCACTGCCAGTGCAAGCCGATATGCGTGACGCTGTCGGCTGGTCATTCAAAACATTGCCATCTGATGCCGAAATTGACACAGTACATGATCAGTGGGTTGTGCTTGGTAAACGAGACTTCAAGTACAGCCGCAATAGTTGGCTGCGGCGGACGTGGCTGTATGGTCAGCAGTCTGAGCGATACGCTGTGGTAAAAGAATATGTTATTGACCCGGCCTTGCTTATGATGACGGTGACGGGTGGCCAGCAAATTGAAGCAACATTGCGTTTTTTTCCATCGCGGGCAGCCCTGCGCGCACAACTTGACAGCCCTGTTGAACAGTTAGCTAGTGCAGACCTCACGTTGCCACTGCAAACTATGGAAGAGGCACTGGCACGCTATCAGCGGCTCTGTGCGCGAAATCCGTGGTTAACAGAAGCGGTTGTTTGCGTTGATGACATGATCCCTTTTCAATATCAAGAACGCTGGTACGCAAAATCTGGTACAGAAGAGGTATTGCCGCTGCACCCCAATTTTCGTAACCACTGGCCGCTGATGGCGATGAGTGGAGGATACCCGTTGCAAGTTCTCGGTGAGTGGGATGGTCGGTTCTTCTTCCCATTGGTTGTCGTAACGGATCGGTATGTAGACATCAATGATTCGTCTTTAACCTAATGTTACACATTGATTGAATGAACAGAGGGGCTACTCGTCGCATTCCTCGGCATCAATGTTGCTCGATGCATTCAGTTTGCTGACCACAGATTAAGTTGAAATTGAAGGTATTGCATGACAATTTCAGAGCATTTGCTCAAGCAGGCGATTGTTGGCACCGCACGCTCAGATGATTCTACAGCGGAGCATGCAGAACAGTTACCGGCGCAACTCGCGGGCTATGCACCAGAATCTCGCGTCTTGTTGCAAGCAGCCGTCGCAGCGTTACAAGGGACTGTTCAACTCATGCCGCTGCCAACGCAGGCGACTGACATTGAACCCGCCGAACCAGACACCCTTGAACCCTGCGGCCCGGGCGCGTTGTATTATCTTGAGTTGATGTTGAGTGGTCTTTACCATGAATTGCTGCCCGAATGGTTTTATGAAGTCTCTGCGGCCAACCGCCGCGTACCAGAAGAAGCGCTTTTTCGACTCATTCAACTCACAAACAAAGACCGTGATTTGCTTGAGGCAGTAGCGCCTGTCATTGGGAAACGTGGAAATTGGTTGATTGAGCAAATAGGCAGCAAACCTTCTCGTATGCCGCGTTTTCGTCGCAACAAAGTTGAAGCCACTGAAAATATTGTGGAACGTATCCAAAGGGCGATGGAAACCCTGCCAACGGATAAAGCCCAGGCACGCGACATGATTTCTGACATTTGTGAAAACATGGAGAAAGCTGAGCTTGATGAATTGCGTAAATTGCACGAGCAACTCGGCCTGCTGTTTGAACATTTTCTGGATGAGGTCATTCAACTACGTCGTTTTCGGATGTGGGGCGCGTATCTGCTGCATGACATCAAGGAAACGGGTTTTGCAGAAGAAATGGCTACGGCAGCCACAGCAATACTCGACCTGCATTCTGTTGGGTTCCAGAAACAATTGGCGGTGGATTTTAAATGGGCCGGGATCGGTGACCGCACCGAAAAAAATGCGAAACGAAGGGCTTCAGTTCAAGACTTTATAGTACGTGGTATTCAGTGGGAACCAGAAGAAATGCTGGCGCTGGTAGCGCCGTCGTTCTGGTGTGCGCACTGGGAAATTGATGCGGATGATTTAATTCTGGCCGGACGCAACAGTGAACATACCCATGTACTGTTTAGTGGCTGGATTGACGCGACTTTGCAGTTTGAAGACGTACCCTTTGCCGCCGCTATGCTACGGCATAGACGACTGCATGATCTTCAGCATAACGCACGGCAGACGCTTGCAGCCCTGATGGATACTGAACAACTTGAAGCAATCGCTTGCACCTGGTTACAGCGTCAAAACCGCAGCTTTGATGAGTATCATCCCGCTGTCCCGGTACTCAAAGCCCATCGTGAAACCTGGAGCGCCGACCTTATGGCAGAATTTCTTGCCACACTCGAACAGAGCTTTCAGAATATGAAGCGTCCCCTTTTAAGCCCAATTCGGCACCTGTTGCGTACCTTTGTCCCCTACTTTCCGGTAGCGATGAAAGACGAACTGCACCGCGTGCTTATGCTTGGGCAGCATGATGAATTGAACGACAATGAACTCACCGTCATCAATGAGTTTGTTGGCTTGATTAACTTTCGGATGGAAATGGTTGATGCGATACGGAATTGAGGTGCAAAATGGCTGAAGTCTTGCGTTATCACGCTGAACAAGAATATGGGGAAGAACTGCAACAACTGGCAGCAGTTGATGAATATTACAAGCCACCGAACTGGCTGCTCTCTCCTCGCGCTGTGCTGACATATATCATGGGTGGGGTTTTGCCCAATGGGTTTGTGATTGAGCCCAAATATTATGGTGAGCGGCGCCTTATTGAAATTGCGATTGCGACACTGGCAACAGACCGCGCGTTGCTGCTGGTGGGGGTTCCCGGCACTGGTAAGACGTGGCTATCTGAACACCTCGCCGCAGCGATTTCTGGTGATTCAACGCTTTTGATTCAGGGAACTGCGGGCACCCCAGAAGAGGCGATTCGCTATGGTTGGAATTATGCCCGTCTCCTCGCTGAGGGACCAACCAGGGCTGCAATGGTACCCAGTCCACTGATGGCAGCGATGGAACGGGGCCACATTACTCGTCTGGAGGAACTGACCCGCATTCCCTCAGATGTGCAGGATACCCTCATCACGATTTTGTCAGAGAAAGTCTTGCCAATTCCAGAACTTAACAGCGAGGTACAGGCCCGCAAAGGCTTTAATGTCATCGCGACTGCCAACACCCGCGACCGTGGCGTAAATGAATTGTCTAGCGCTCTGCGGCGACGCTTTAACACTGTGGTGTTGCCATTGCCACAAGACCTGGAAGAAGAAGTCCATATTGTGCGCAGCCGTGTAGAAAGCATTGGTCGCTCGCTTGAAGTGCCGGCAGAAGCCCCCGCGTTGGATGAAATTCGGCGCGTGGTGCGCATCTTCCGTGAATTGCGCAATGGTGTGACAGAAGATGGCAATAATCGCCTTAAAACACCCTCTAGCACGCTTAGCACTGCCGAAGCGATTTCTGTGATCAACAATGGTGTAGCACTTTCTGCACATTTTGGGGACGGGCAGATGTCAGCACGTGACGTCGCAGCAGGAATTATCGGCGCGGTCATTAAAGACCCCATGAACGACGCGGGTGTGTGGCGCGAGTATCTGGAAACAGTGGTCAAGCAACGCAATGGGTGGCTTGACCTCTACAATGCCTGTGATGAGTTGTCAGAATAAGACCATAATGTCAGCAAAAATTGAAGTTTTCGGTATACGACACCACGGACCCGGCTCTGCCCGTAGTTTGCTCTATGCATTGACTGCTTTTGAGCCAGATGCTGTGTTGGTTGAAGGACCACCAGACGCCGAAGCGGTGCTGCATTTTCTGCAACACCCGAAGATGCAGCCGCCGGTTTCGCTACTGGTGTATGCAAAAGACACACCTCGGTTGGCAGCTTACTATCCGATGACCTTCTTTTCACCGGAATATCAGGCAATCCGTTACGCATTGCAACAGCAGGTTACGTTGCGCATGATGGATTTGCCACAGGCCATTAGCCTGCCAAAATTTGTTCGTCCTGCACTTGAATCACTCCAGGCTGACGCTGAAAGTGCGACTGCTGCCGAAAAAGCGCGCATTCCACAGCCATTGCCAGACGACCAACCACTGTCGCTGGATGAGCATTTGCAAGACGAAACAGGGGACGCTGAAACCGAAGAAACCGCCGAAGCAGCACAACGACGCATTCAAGAAGACCCACTCAGTGAACTGGCACGGGTAGCGGGGTATAAAGACGGCGAACGCTGGTGGGATCACATGATTGAACAGCGTCGTGATCATCAGGATGCTTTTGCAGCCGTGCTTGAAGCCATGACCGAGCTGCGCGACGCATACGCCTTTGGTATTCTTGACCCCGAACGTGAGGCGCTCCGTGAAGCCTATATGCGTCAGGTCATTCGGCAAGCAATAACAGAAGGGCATCAGCGTATTGCTGTGGTGTGTGGTGCATGGCACGCCCCGGTCTTGCATAACATGGCTATCTCTGAAACCGACGATCACGCCGCGTTGGCCTCGCTAGAGTCTATTGCGGTGGAATCGACGTGGATTCCGTGGACAAATACGCGACTGGTCTTCAATTCCGGCTATGGTGCTGGGATTCGTGCGCCGGGGTGGTATCAATTTCTGTGGGAGAACGCCGAGCATAATGTTGCCGTTCATTGGCTAACGAAGGTATCCAAACTGTTGCGCGACGCTGGTCAAAACGCCTCTCCGGCTGAAACAATTGACGCAGTACGTCTGGCTGAAACACTTGCGGCGATTCGTGGCCGCCCGCTCCCTGATTTGCACGATATGAACGAAGCGGCGCTGGCAGTGTTGTGTCATGGTAATGCAACCCCGATGCGGATGATTCAGGAGCAGTTGATTGTCGGTGACGCCATTGGCCGTGTGCCTGATGAAACGCCGATGGTGCCGCTGCAACGGGACCTTGAACGGCAACAGCAGCAACTTGGGCTGCGTCAACACGCGCGTGAAAGCACCTTGAGCCTCGACCAGCGTAAGGACACGCACCTCGCGCAGAGTTATTTGTTGCATCGTTTATGTTTGCTGGGCGTTGACTGGGGTAAGAAAGTTGATGTGTCGGCGTTTGCGGGTACCTATAAAGAGGTTTGGAAACTCAACTGGACTCCCGAACTGACGATTCGCCTCATTGAACAGAGCGCCTGGGGCAATACAATTGCTGAAGCTGCGCAGGCCTTTGCCATTAGTCAGGCTACCAACGCAAAAGACCTACCAGCCTTGACCAATCTTGTCCATCAAACCCTGCTCTCTGATCTACCCGAAGCCGTGACGATGGTCGTTAGAAGTCTGAAAGACCGCGCCAGCCTGACCAAAGACCTGATTGAGTTGATGCACGCCCTGCCACCACTTGCACAGGTGATGGTGTATAACGATGTGCGTAACACTCAGGCAGACACCGTGCGTGAAATCATTACTCGTTTCTTGCGCTGGATTCACTATGAGCTTCCGGTTTACTGTGGTCAGATTGATGATAATGCGGCGCGTTCCATCAAAACGGCTATTCAGCAATGTCACATGGCTGTGCAGTTGCTTGATGAAACGGCATTCGGTGACTTATGGTATGCGACCCTGGAGATTTTGTTCCAACAAGCGAAAACCAACGGCATTATCAACGGGCTTGCTGCGCGACTTTTGCTGGATGAGCGCCAGGTCGAAATAGACACTGTGCTACAGCATTTTGGCTATATTGCCTCGTTTGCAGATGAGGTTGAGCGCGTCGCTGGCTTTCTTGAAGGCTTCCTCAGTGAAAAGGGCTTGATTCTTGTCCATGACGATCAATTGTTGCGCCTGCTGGATGATTGGGTTGTGCGGCTGCAAGCACAACAGTTCGAAGCGTTGGTGCCGTTGTTGCGTCGTACGTTTATGACCTTTCAGGAACACGAACTTCGCCAGATTGCCCGCCGCGTGATGCGCCTCTCTAAAGATGCAAACACTACCGACGAAGCGCACACACCCTCGGCAGCAACATTGATTGACCAGGACCATGCCGCAACGGTATTGGATACCTTCGCAGAACTGCTCAGCCCATCAAACTCGGAGAATGACGATCATGGCACCGCCACCTGAACCAACCAAACCTGCAATTTCACCCGACGAACACGAACGCTTGCGGCGCTGGCGCTTGATTCTGGGGGAGGGGATTGATCAGGAACTCAACGAGCATGACAAACGCCTTGATGAGGCATTGACCGCTCTATACGGTAATCGTGGCAAGAAAATGCGCACAACCGGAGGAAAGCAGGGGCTGCAACGGTCACCTTTTGGCCGGGGGACCGGGGGCGGTCAGCGTTCGCCATTTGGCAGTCGCAGTACCGGGCGACGTACTCATGACCAGGGGCGTGAAGGCGGTCTTGGTGCTTCTATGCCGAGCATCAGCGGCTGGTTGGGAGATGTGCGGGAACTGTTTCCAGATGCTGTGGTCCAACTGATGCAGCAGGACGCTATTGAACGGGTCGGGCTACAAAAGCTCCTTTCTGAGCCCGATATTCTGGAAAAAATCGAGCCAGATGTGCATCTGGTTGCGGCCATTATGTCGCTTAAAGATGCGGTGCCTGAAGAATCAAAAGCGTCAGCCCGCATTTTGGTGGCTAAGGTTGTCGATGACTTGTTGAAACGTTTGCGTAACCCAATGCAACAGGCCGTACGGGGGGTGCTTAATCGAGCGCAGCGCAACCGACGCCCGAAATTCAACGAGATTGACTGGAACCATACCGTGCGCCGCAACCTGAAGCACTATCAGCCCAAGTACAAGTCAGTGATTCCAGAGCATCTGGTTGGGTTTGGCCGCAAAAAACGCAAAGCGGTCTACGACATCATCATTTGTATTGACCAGAGCGGCTCAATGTCTGATTCGATGGTCTACGCCAGCATTTTTGGGGCAGTGATGGCGTCTATACCGGCCTTGCAGACCCGACTCATCACCTTTGATACGTCAGTAGTCGATTTGACAGATAAACTCGAAGACCCGGTCGAAGTGCTGTTTGGGGTGCAGCTTGGTGGCGGTACTGACATCAACCAGGCCCTCACCTATGCGCAGAACTATATTGCACGCCCAGAAAATACGACCCTGGTCCTGATTACTGACCTGTATGAAGGTGGCAATCGATACGAGATGTTGCAACGTGCTGATGAAATTGTTCGCTCGGGTGTGTCAATGATTACGCTATTGGCATTGAGCGATAATGGTTCCCCGAACTACAACCATGAAATTGCCAGTCGGTTTGCAAAAATGGGCATCGTCAGTTTTGCCTGCACACCTGACCATTTCCCAGAACTGATGGCGGCGGCATTGAATCGAGATGATATGCACGGCTGGGCCAGTCAACGAGAGATCAAAGTCGTGTCACCAGAGAAATCATCCGACGACTTTTAGCGTGTGTTATACCAAGTTCGGGTGATCAACCACCATAAAATGGGCAGGTATGTCTTCTTGCAGAAGCCAACACAGCCCCTACGAAACCTCATCAACAAGCTGAAAACGTACCGTAGGGGAGGTGTTGACGTCGCAGACGGCATACCCTCCCACAAAACAACCGTTGTCGCGAACTTGGTATTACAGGGGGATAAATCGAAACGCGCCAGTCCATGCAATAGGGCTGACGCGCTTTTTATGTCTGGTGATTACACGCGGTGCAGATTACTCAGCAACGGCGGCGGCCACTTCGTTTGTCGCGGTGATGAAGACCCGATAATCTTCAACTTCACCGTTATAGGCTAAACCATTCGGCCCAATGTTGGGCTGCGTGCTGTAGCGGAAGCGGGCGTAAGTCTCGCCAATGGCAGCATCTGCGGGTATTTCAACAGGGATTGCTTGCGGATAAGGCCCCGTCAGTGGCAATTCTTGCACAACATGTTCACCCGCGTCTTCAAAGTCACCATCGGCATTGAAGTCAATCCAGGCGTTCAAGCGACCAAGATAGTCCTCGGGCATTCCGGCTGCATAGGCGACTGACGCCGTTAGTCCAAATTCGGCACTATTCCCCCGCGCTAGCACCGGGATTTGCACGCCATCGTTGTCAAGGCTGCTCGGTGACACTGTTTGTTCGGCGTCGGCGTTAACCTGACTGCCGAGGTAATATTCAGGCACAATCAGGTGAGTGGCCGGCGTCCCTGTGGGAGCATAGCTGACGGGTGCGTCCCCAAAATCTTGCCCATAGAAGCGCACCGCCGCGTTTAGGTCAATGCGGGGATAGCTACGCCCGGGAGCGCCAGAGCGATAGAGTCGTGCGACAACCTCGCCGTTGCTAAAGCCATTGCCAAAGTACGAGACATCCGTAAGTTGCACACCGGATTGTTGCAATGTGGTCAGAATACGGTCAACGCTGGCAACCGGCGATTGTTGCTTCATGATGGTCCATGCCCCGGCAACATGTGGTGCGGCCATGGATGTACCGTCAAAAAGTGCAAAAGTGGTTGTGTTGCTCGGTGACGTGGTAACGATAGATGACTCAATGTCGGAACCAGGCGCGAGCAGGTCAAGCTGCGGACCAGCATCGGTGAAGGGGCTGATTTGTTCAACACCACTGCCATGATAACCCGAAAAACTTGCAGGGTCTGGCCAGTTGGGTGTGATCTGGAAGGGGGAGCGTGCTGTGCCGACTGCATGATTGATGTCTACGGAGCCAACTGAGACAGAATTTTCGATGCAACCCGGGAATGACATGCTATTCGTCGCGCCACCGTTGCCACTAGACGTGACGAATGCGATGTCGATACTACGGAGCTGGTTAATGGCGTCGCGCATAGCTGGATTCTGGGCATCGCAGAAGCCAGTATAGTAGGGCCCACCACCAAAACTAAAATTGATGGAAGCCACATTGAATGCACCACCATTAACAGAAGCGAGGCTATTATAAATGTAGGTCATGGCATCAATCAGGGTGGAGTCGTAAGTTAAGATGCACGGCACAAGTCGCCCGGCGCAGCTATCGAACATAGTCCCGACCTGGAACGACAAGATATCGGCGTCGTGCGCAACGCCACCCATTGTTGTGGTGTCGCCCTGTTCAGAGATGCTTGAGTCAGAGTAGGTCGCGAGCCGTCCGCCGGCCGTGCCTGCAACGTGTGTACCGTGTGAGCAATCACCTGTCGGGATCGCGCCAAAGGCGTTACTATAACCCACGCATTGGTTAAAGGGGCTAGAAGTGCCTGTGCCCCCAAACACGCGAGTTTCTCCATTCGCACACGCCGTTGTTTGCCCAAAACCAAACGGATCAGAGAAGCACGCTTCAAACGCGAGTTTGCCATTCAGGAAGGTATGGTCAGAAAAGCCGCCTGTGTCCATGATGGCGACTGCAAAGTTAGAGCCATCTAGCCCTAAATTCCAGGTGCCATCGGGCCCGCTGGCGTTCACATAGCGTGTGGAGTGGGTCATGTTCAGTGGTCGGGCAATGTCTTCTTGCACACTACGCACAGTTGAAAGGCGCGTGATGGCTGCCAGCGAAGACGCATCAACGGTCGCGACAAAGTGCGGCAGCGTTTTGAGTTGACTGTTCAGGCTAAAGCCGGGAAACGTTTGCAGGTTAGCGATGGTTTGGGTCTTCAGGTTGTTGATGGACTGGCGTTGAATGTTGACGGCGGCAGAGGTCTGCACGGTTTCGTTAGGGCCAAGGAGCTGTCCCTCTGGAATGTACGTAGATTGTAGGCTGACAATCACCCGAAGTTCGCCATTCTGCACTGCCTGGCGCACAAGACCACGCTGTTCAATGATTTGGCTGAAGGTATTGTCTTGTACAGTGGGGGGCAATTTTTCGTTGCCGCCATCTTGCGCCCGAGCAGCAGGAGCGGCAAAGATCAGGGTGGCACTCAGCGCCAGCAGCAAGCCGCGCATGAGCAATGAACGTAAAGGATTGGCTTCGTGCATAAGTTACCTCAAGTTTGACCGTATATTCTTTGCAATGTTGTGAACTGTAGTTGATTGATAATTGACTTCAATGGTTGTTGCTTTACCAGAGAGACGCACAGTGTTTGACAAACAAGCAACAAAGTGCAACTCAACATGCCTATTGTACAGCATCTACGAAGTAAGCATCAACTCAGTGAATCCGTCCAAATGATACAGACGAGCGAAAGGTGATATATCATGAATGCGCCATTTAGTAGACCTGGCATCCTGTTGTTTGGTGCTGTTGGGCTGGTTGCTGTACTTGTTGCAGGTTTGATTGCTTTCGACAATGAACAGAATGCAGACAACACCGTTGCCTCGTCTTCAGAAGTCAACGCTACTACGTCAACCGAAAATATTGCTATCAGTGATAATGATCTGCCCGCAGCCGACCTCATCCTCGCGGGGCAACACATCAATTTTGACACAATGCCCGTTCCCAGCCTGCCATTTCCAGACAACCCCGATCCTGACGAATGTGGTATCCCGGTGCGCTGGGGAAGTGACAATGATGCCTGGCTGACAGGGGTGTATGAAGGGGAAATGCACCAGCCGATTGTATATTTGTACGATGGGCATGGCCGTTCGAAAGTTGTGGCGGCGGCACTGCACGGGACACAGGTTCGCGTGTTGATGTTCCAGGCCAACCCCGTGCAAAACTACTACTACGTTCGCATTCCAAACGCGCCAGACGGCCAGCAACTTGGGTGGGTGCCTGCCCCATTCCTATCACTAGAACCGCTCGGGACCTGAAGCAAAAGCCCCAGTTACAGGCTTTGTACCGGGGCTTGCGCTTGCAGGTTATTCAAACCGGGCAGAAAAAAGTGGATACTTTAGCCTTTGACCGCACCAGCCGTTAGACCTTCGATAATGCGGCGCTGGAAGATGAGTACCAGCACCAGTAAGGGGATGGTTACCACAACAGCAGCGGCAATCTTGTCAGCAATCGGTTCAGAGAAACTAAACCCGGCAAAGTTAGCAATTGCCACTGGCACCGTCTGTGATTCGGGACTGACCAGCGTAAACGTCAGCGCGAATAGGTATTCATTCCACGCTTGGATGAATGCCAATAGCCCGGTGGTGACCAATGCCGGGGCCGTGAGCGGAATGAGAATCCGCCAGAACGTCTGGAAAGCCGTAGCCCCGTCCACCAGTGCTGCTTGTTCAAGCTCGGCAGGTAAGCCCTGGAAAAACGAGGTTAGCACCCAGACAGTAAACGGCAAGGTAAAGATTGGGTAACTAAAGATCAACGCATAGGTTGAGCCGTAAAGACCAATGTCGTTCACCAGCGAAAACAACCCCGACAGAATTGATATTTGCGGGAACATTGTCATCGAGAGTACCAGATATAAGATCAAGATACGTCCCCGGAACTTGACACGCCCCAGAGCATACGCCGCGAAACTCCCTACCACCAACGCAATTGTCACGGTAATCGACGAAACGAAAGCGGAATTTAACATCGTCCGAAGAAAACGTGTATCTTCAAACAGATTCTGGAAGTTGATCAGCGTTGGGTCACTTGGAATATACTCAGCCCCGGTCAGTACTGCGTCGTTTGTACGGAAGGATACACTGATGGCATAAGCAAACGGGGCCATGGTGAAGATGGCGATGGCAATCACCAGCAACCAGAAAAGTGCTTTGTTGGTGTAAAAGACTGCCATTTGACGGGCTGCATTGTTTTGCTCGTTCATTCTGTATCTATCCCTACAAATCTAACGTAAATGATCGTGAAGATGAGAATAAGTCCGAAGATCAGCACACCAATTGCTGACGAGTATCCGGTTAATTGCCCATTGACCAGTCGGTCAAAGTTGTAGAGCGCCATTGACGGTCGCGACGGGTCAAGTAACACCTGGAAGACGTCAAACGCGCGCAGGGCGTCCAGCGTACGGAAGACCAGTGCAACAGCAATGGTTGGGCGCAATAGCGGCACCGTGATTGACCAGAACTGACGGAACTTGCTTGCGCCATCGACGTCGGCGGCTTCATACACATCACCGGGAATGGTTTGCAGACCAGCCAGCAACAGAAGCGCCATAAACGGTGCAGTCTTCCAAACGTCAATCGCGATAATCGCTGTCAGCCACGGACCAGTTGCAGAAAGCCAGGCTTGTGGCGCATCAATAAAGCCAAGGTCTTGCATCAATATGTTGAAGATACCCGTATTGTTGGGTCGCAAAATCACTTCCCACAACACCGCACCAACTACCGTTGGGATCGCCCACGGTACCAGCATGGCAGTACGCATCAACCCACGTCCGATGAACTTCGAGTTCACAACCAGCGCAATGATCATCCCCAGCACAAGTTCAAGGAATACCGAGGCAATCGTGAACTGCATTGTGTTAGCAAAACTCTTGAGGAACGTTGGGTCTTTACCAAGAATACGGAAACCCTGATTCTCGCCAAAGACACCCATTGGGATGGTAAACGCTGGCTCATAGCGAACGAACTCCTGGCGTTCTTCAGAGGTCATTTCGCGGGCACGCTGGCGTTCGTCGTTTTCAAGGTCAGAACGTTCCCAGATAATGGACTCGCGGCCTGTGGTGGTGCGTGCGCATTCGCCCGTTTCTTCATCAATACGGCAATCGACCACAGCCAATTGCACGGACAATAATTGTTGATAATTTTCGAAACCAACGAAGCGCGCGGGGCGTGTCGCACCAAATACGTCGTCAGTCAGGCTTGCAAAGAAGGTCTGCTCAAGCGGGCGTGCCGCTACCAGAATCAATACCGCCAGTGTAGGAATCAGCAGACTCCACGCAAAGCGGGTGTTGCGCGACGTAAGTCCTTCTTCCCCGGTAAATATCTCTTCACCGACAGCTCCGAGCCACCAGTAGGCAATGCCGAGCGGAATAATGAATAAAAAGAATGGTAACGCCGCTAGCAGACCGTCGCCTACATCAAACGGTTGATCCGTCACAAAACCACCGCGCCCTGTTACCCAGAACTGCTGAAACCCGACAATAATTGAGCCAATCAGCAACCATAAGAAGGCGACCTGTGCCCAGCGTGACGAGGAGACATCTAATTGACGAAGATTAAGCCCAATTCGCACCAGGATGAAGCCGATGATAAGTGTGACAATCGGGATAATGAAACCAAAGTTGTTCAAAAATGCAATTGTTATATCAGGCGGCACCTGTTTAATGATGGTCCGCTCTTGCGTAATGAGTTCACCGTCCTCAAGGCGTTGAAACTCAACTGCTATTTCGAAGTCGTCATCTGCACGCGCAAGGTCTTCTTCACGAATCAACTCGTCGACGAATGAAGCCTCCATATCTAGCGTGATATCGGTGTCGTCAACACGGATGAGGCGATCACCATCACGGATGCCTGCATTATCTGCCGGGCTACCGTCTCGGGGTATGATTGCAAAATACGGGTCAAGGCTTTGCGCCGCTACCGCTTCAATTTCAAGCCCAATTGGTTCTGTTTGTGCTGACGGAATTTGGAGTTCGAACAAAAACTCGTACTCTGGCAACGGAATTTCCAGCGTTTGGGTTTCGCCATCACGGAAGACCTCAAGTGTAATTGCGTCATCCTCGGCTGTCCGGGCCGCAGTAAATGCACCTGCGATGAGTTGGTCAAGACCGTCGCGGTCAAGTTCGGCAGCATCAACTGCTTCGCCACCAATTGACTGCAAAATATCACCGTCTTGCAACCCTGCTTGTGCAGCGATTGAATCGTCAGAAACGTCCAGGGCGAAGTGTGCCTGATTGTCGATGCTCGGTTGTGGTTCGACACGCTCAACCGTTGCGCCTAAGCCAAAATAGGGCGGATCTTCACTTGCTGCTTGAATTTCGTCATTGGTGACAAGGAAAAAGAATAATGCAGCAAAAGCAGCAAGCCCAATGACGATCAAAAGCGCGCTGACGAGTTCAACGCCGATCGCTTCCTGCTCTGTCGGGCTTCGCCGGCCAAAAGATGGTGCTGGTGCTGATGACATGGCATACTCCCTAAAAAAATTTTACCGTCTCTATCAAAAACTTAGGGGCAGCCAAACTGCCCCCAAGCTCGAACTTTATATCGATTGCAGCGGACTATTCAGGGAATTCGTACCCGAGGTCAGCGTAAGAAAATTCCAGGTCTTCCAGCGCAGTTTGAGCGTCAGCTTCACCCGTCAGGATGGAGTGAACAGCTTCAAAGTACAGGCGGGAAACCTCAGGATATTCCGAACCAGTAACGGTGGAGGGGCGAGAAACAGCGCTTACGAAAACATCGAACAGGTCACCGAAGAAAGGTACGGCTTCGAGAACTTCTTCGTCCGAGTATACAGCTTCAATGGTTGGGTTGTAGCTGTAGCCAATAGCGCGTGCTTTCTGCTCTTCTTCGCTGGTCAGGAACAGAGCCAGAGCAGCAGCAGCATCAGGGTTTTCGCTGTACTGTGACACCATCAGGTTCCAGCCACCGAGGGTTGCAGCGCTTGGGTTTTCGCCGTCATTGGGCAGCGGGCTAACACCAACATTGCCAGCAATTGCACTGTCTTCAGCCTGGCTCAGGCTCCAGGCATAGGGCCAGTTGCGCATAAACGCAGCGTTACCTGCTTGCCAGACGCCACGTGCGCCTTCTTCGTCGAAGGTGGTTACTTCTGCGGGGCTGATGGTACCAACCCAGCTAGCAGCACGTTCAAGAGCAGCAATGGTACCGGGGTTGTTGACAGAAATCGTACCTTCTGGGGTGATGATGTCGCCACCACCGTGGGAAACCTGCCATTCCAGCGCGTCACAGGTCAGACCTTCATAGGAGTCACCCTGCCACACGAAGCCAACGAAGTCTTCATTGCCTTCAGCACGTTCACCTTCCTGGATAGCTGCTGCAGCAGCTTCGAGTTCATCCCAGGTTGTGGGTGCTTCCAGTTCATACTTTTCAAGCAGGTCTGTGCGATAGTAAAGCAGACCAGCGTCGGTGAACCAGGGCATTGCAACCAGACGGCCTTCAACCGTGTTGGTCTGGATGATTGCATCGAAGTGGCTGTCAACGACTTCTTCGCTAACATATTCGCTCAGGTCAACAGCATGCTCAGCGACAACACCAGGCCAAATGATGTCAACCTGATAGACGTCAATTTCGGAGCTGCCAGCTTCGAAGAATTGCAGGTACTGGCTCAGTGCTTCTGTGGCGCTGTCTGGGCGAGAAGCGACATTCACTTCAATATCAGGGCAAGCTTCTGCGAAGCGTGTAAGCTGCTCTTCGAGTGCCTGACCTTCTGCACCGACGTCACCAGCGATGATGGTGACTGAACCGCTAGCACCTAAGCATGGGTCCATACCCTCGCCGTCTTGCGCTACTGAGGTATTGGTGTTGACTGGTAGCATGGCAGCAGCCGCTACGAGCGCACCAACAACCGCAAACAAAAGAATACGCTTGGTCATGTTTGATTCCTCCTACGGAAACAATGTACTGAATGTATTGCGTGTAGATTTTTTTGAATAAGCGACAGGCGTATATCAACCTATATAAAGGTTTTGCCAGTTTCGCGCTATTCACACATTTGTAGGAAGTATCTACGATTAAATGCAGATACCTTTGCGGAAAACGGTAGTAGGCTTTTTGATATTGCCCGAGTAGCTTAGCCTCATTCTCCAGCACGTCTTTTTAAGACACACAAAGAGTAGACGAGACTATAAATCATAACGGAATATTATTCGCCTTGAAATTGAAGGCTTACTCCGAAATTGGAACCGTTTTCCATTCATACTATAGCTACTGTTCTTTCATTTTGCAAGAAATTTCGGGATTAGAATGAATTTTGTCAAATCTCATTTTCTACTCATTTGCAACGCAAGCGTTTTAGAATTGAAGGGATTACAGTAGAAGTCGGCAACCGGGCATTCACTTTTTGGAAAAACGCCGTGGTGCGGATACATTCTGTTGAGTTTGGTTCATCAAACAGGTAAAGATATATTATGACTGATCAAAATTTTTCTGGAAGAAAGTTAGGCGACTTCGAAGTACGGCAGCTACTTGGCGAAGGCGGTATGGGGGCCGTGTATCGTGCAGTAGACGTACGGTTGAATCGTTCCGTAGCGATTAAAGTGCTTCATCCACACATGAGCCGCAAGGAGCAATTTCGCCAACGCTTTGCGCAAGAAGCACGGTCAATCGCAGCCCTGGACCATCCCAATATCATTCGTGTTTACACTTTCTCCTCTGACAATGGTGGGGCGCTTTACCTGGCGATGGAATTGGTCGAAACGGGGAGTTTGCGCCGCTACATTCAACATCTGTCGACGGAACGGCAGGCGATGCCGATTACAGAGGCGTTGTTGCTGATACGGCAAATCGCCTCGGCATTGCACTATGCGCACCGCCAGGGCATGGTTCATCGTGATATAAAGCCCGGCAACGTTCTGCTTAAACTGAGTACTGCGAGTGGTACGGCCGACACACAATTCAGTGCCTTGTTGACAGACTTTGGACTTGTGAAACTGGCCGAGGGTGGCGTTGAAACTCAAGGTGACGGGGCAATGGGGACAATGCCCTACATGGCACCGGAACAGTTCAAAGGTGAATACGATGCGCGCACAGACCTCTATGCACTTGGCGTCATGCTGTACGAACTTTGCACGGGGCAGCTTCCGTTCAAACCAAAGAACATGGCCGAAGCAGCACAGATGCATCTCGACCAGTCACCTACCCCGCCAAAATCGCTGCGCGGCGCAATTTCGAACAAGCTGCAACGAGTTATTGCCAGAGCTATCGCCAAAGACCCCGAAAAGCGTTACCAGAATGGCCAGCAGTTTATTCGGGCCTTGCTTGATGTCGAAAATGACGATGAATATCAGGCTACGGTAGTCGAAGAACCCGAACAGCAAGCGCTTCCAGAAGCAAGTTTAATCGCCTATCTTGAATCATTGCCGGGCGCACAGAATATCGAGCCACCCACAGCACCCTCGAACCTGACGGTGGACCGTATCGTTGCGCAGCGCAAAAATGAACCGCCGCAGTATTTTAGCCTTGATCAATTGCCAGCGGTCGTTGGCCGCGCTGAAACGGCTGACTTTCGGCTAGACGACGACAGTGTTGCGTTGCGCCATGCTCGGATCACACGTCAAAACACCCGACGCTACACCGTAACCGCGCTGAGTAGTGAGCATCAGACGTTTATTGATGGTGTGGCCCTGCTGCCGAATGTACCCGAAACATGGTCGGGGGACCAGCGTGTGACAGTCGGTGATTATCAACTTAGCTTCCAGTTTGCCGAAGATACAATCGGAGATCGCGGGATAGGCGGCGGTACGACAGAACGCGCCAGAGAACAGGATAAACAATCAACACCGGCCGCAACACAGCCTGCTGCAACATTAACCCTCGAACCGAAGCGCGTTGAACTGGAAGCAGGTGAGCAGTCCCAATTCCAAATAACACTATCTAACCAAAGTCGCACAGTGCGCCATTTTTCGCTACAGATAGACGGTGTGCCGCGTGAGTGGTATACCCTGCCAACAACGTCTGTGCGCTTGATGCCCGATGAAACAAAGACCACGACTTTACAGATACGGACACCGCGCGCCACGACGACCACTGCTGGTGACTATACATTGACACTGACAGCGGACGACAATGACGAACGCGATCGGCAATCTGTTTCTGCCAACGTAGCCCTGACGATCCAGCCGTTTTATGGTTTTGCTGTTGATATGTTGCCGACGCGCATCACCAAAGATAGGCTGGTGCAGTTCACCATTGAAAACAATGGCAATGCACCGGATACCTATGGACTGGTCGGCCGAGACGCTGAAGACACGCTCAAATTTGAGTTTGACCCGCCACGTATTACTGTCGAACCCGGCACGACCGAGACGGTAATGTTCCGTGTCAATCCGCGCAACAATCCCCCGTGGGTTGGTCAACCAGAAATGTATCCGTTAGAAGTTACCGCCGAAGCCGCGTCTGGTGGCGAAAAGCAGGTGCATGGTCAGCGGGTTGTCGAGCCACGCCTGCCAAGCTGGATTATTGCGCCGTTGACATTGGTCTGTGTGGCTTTGATCGGTGGTGCAGTATTGTTTGGCGGTGAACTTGGCAATGGCGATGATAGTGATGACAGTACGCAGGTAGAAGTTATTGCAACGGCGACGTCAACGTCAATACCGAGTGATACGCCTGAACCGACCAACACCCCAACAGACGCACCCACCGCAACCCCAACAGATGAGCCCACCAACACCCTGACCGCAACCAGCACGGCAACTGAAACAACTGAATCAACCAGCACACCGACGCCAACCACTAGCCCAACCGCGACCACCCAACCAACAGTAACCCCAACCAGCACGGTTACAGCAGTGGCAGTCATTCCACCGATTCAACGCGACTGTAACTACACGGTTTCCACTCGCGATGCCCCGGCACCGCTAACAGGTCGCCTTTTTATTGACAGCGTGTCTGCACGTACCGCTATGGTGCAATCTACTGCTGATATCTATAGTGATCTGGGATTTGTGTCTGAAATTGCGGTTTCTGACAACGGTAGCTTTATTGCTGCTGTGGGTAGTGGGCTGGCGGTTTATGACTTTGAAGCCTTCTCTGCCTCTGACCGACGTGCCACACAACTCAGTGGCTTTAGTAGCCCGCGGCACAGCAATGATCTGACGGATGCTGTCTTCAGCCCTGATAGTAATATAGTTGCGACATCAGATGCTGACGGGCAAATCCTGGTATGGTCAACACGTGGCGGAAGTTCAATAGCTCAGTATAGAGCCGACGAATGGGTCACCAGCATGGACTATACAAATTTTGGCGAGGTACTCGCGGCCGGGTCTACAGACGGGCGTGTCTATTTCTGGAATACACGCCTTACAACCGATGAACCATGCGCTATTCTTGACGTAACCACCTTTAGTGGCGCTGAAAGTGGGATTCAGGACTTGAAGTTCCTGCCACAAGATAATCAAATGGTGATTTTGCAGCGGAACGGTAGCGTTACAATCTGGGATTTGACAACAAGTTTTCAAGTGGCGACCCTTCCATCGCATAGCCCAGAGTCGCGTGGCGTCAGCACCTGCACACAATCTACCAGTGACGAAGCGGTTTATGCCTATGCGGTAGATATTTCTCCAGATGGCGAGTTTGTGGCGACGGTTGGCCGCGATGGCTACCTCAATATCACGAGCCTGAACAACCTCAATGACCGTTTGTGTTTCCAGGTTGTCACAGATGATGGGTCTACATCTATGAATGAAGCCTTGCTGCTGGCCGTCGGTTTTGGTCGCAACAGTGATGTCGTTGCGTTTGGTGGGCGTTCTGGCTTGGTATTTTTCTATAACCTCGAAACCCTGTTGCAGTTCCGTGGCAACCCCGGACGCGGTGTGTTCTTGAGTAGCATTCGTGTACTGGATCGTGTTCTGACTTTAGATTTTGATCCATCTCAGGGTGTACTTATTGCAGGGGGCACAGCTGCGAATGGCGAGACATGGAAAATTTTGCAACCGTAGCGGCTCGAGAGATGCAGGCAAATCTACCCAAAAGTGTAAATGAGTAGATGATAAGGTTTGGCAATCGCTTTTAAGGTTCGTTAAACTCCATATCTCTTAAACGTTGATTTTAGTAACACAATTACAAAGACGGAGCAACATTATGAAAAAGCTAAGTCTGCTTCTCGTTGTCGTCTTGGTCTTTGCCAGCTTTGGGAGCGTGTTTGCTGCTGACGAGCCAGCCCCGCAACCCGTGGCACAACAGGATGACATTGATCGTATCGTGATCGGCACCACCGATGACATCTCTGAGCTTGACCCCTCCGACGCTTACAGCTTCCATGACTGGGAGATTCTGCGTAACGTGTCTGAAGGTCTGCTGGCTTATGTCCCCGGTAGCACCGACATTGAACCACGTCTGGCCACTGACTTTCCGACGATGTCTGAAGACGGCCTGACCTATACCTTTGAGCTGCGCGAAGGCGTGCTGTTCTCTGATGGTACCGAACTTACTGCCGATATTATGGTTGAGTGGATTAACCGTAGCCTGACGCTGCAAGGCGCACCCTTCACGCTGATTAGCAACATCGCCAGCGTTGAAGCCGATGGCAGCAACATTATTTTCACCCTTAATGAACGCTTTGACCTGTTCCCGCAAACCATCGCTTCACAGCCACAGCTTTACCCCTTCCTGGCTGAAGATTTCCCGGCTGACGAACTCAACAATCAGCCCGACCAGATTCGCGGCGTTGGCCCTTACATGCTCGTTGACTATACCATCGGCGAAGAAGCCCTGTTCCAGGTCAACCCCAACTACTATGGTGAAGCACCAGCCTTCGAAGAAGTGGTCTTCGTCTACTATGAAGATGACGCGCAGTTGACTTTGGCTGTTGAAACAGGTGAAGTTGACATGGCCTGGCGTGGTATTACCGAAACCGAAGTTCCGCGTCTTGGTGAAACTGAAGGCCTTGAAGCCATTACGGTTCCCGGTCGTATTCAGTATTTCCTCTTCAACCATGAAAGCGAACTGGGCGGTAACCCGCTGATCCGTTCCGCGATTGCCAGGGCGATCGACCGTGACGAAATCGTTGACAGCGCACTGAATGGTCTTTCTGAACCCCTATACAGCATGGTTCCCCCGGACTTCTTCGGTGCTACTGAGAGCTTCCTCGACCTCTATGGTTTTGTTGATGTTGAAGGCGCAATCGCTGACCTGGAAGCAGCCGGCTTCAGTGCAGACAGCCCGCTGGCACTTGACCTCTGGTACCCGCCGGAACGCTACGGTGGTACAGTTGCCGATGCTATGCAGGTTATCGAACAGCAACTTGAAGCCACTGGGCTGATGGACGTAACCCTGCAAAGTGCTGAATGGAGTACCTACGTTGTGAACGCAACCGAAGGTGACTATCCGTTCTACTTCCTGGGTTGGTTCTTCGACTACCCCGACGGTGACAACTACATTCAGCCGTTCTCCTCTTGCGCTGGTTCCCCCGGCCTGGGTGTCAACTACTGCAACGAAACAATGGAAGAACTCATCTCCACGCAGCGTGGCCTCGTCGGTCAGGATGAAGCCCGTGCAGAAGCAATGGCGGCCATGCAAGACTTCTTTGCTGAAGAAGTTGTCGGCATTCCGTTGTGGCTCGGTAGCGACTACATGATCTACAACACTGACGTTGTGACTAACGTCGTTGTCGGTCAGCCGCTGGTGCTTGAATATCGCCTGCTGCAACCTGCTGAATAATCGCTTCCGTGAACCTGTAGGCGCTGCTGCCTGTAGGTAAAAATAAGACGCAACAATGTGGGGCATGGTGACAGAAACGTTGCCATGCCTTACTTTAAACCGATGCCAGTACCTTACATTTTGAAAATTAGTACGCACCTCGGAATTGTTTATATGGAACTGACTTTTGCTTCTTTGTGCCTTGGGGCATTTTTCTTTCTTGGTCTGTTTCTCGTCTATGTCATCGCTACGGGTAGTTCGACGCTCCGCACCTACCTCATCACACGCATTCTGCTAACGGTGCCAACCGTATGGATTCTGGTGACGTTGGTGTTTGTCATCATGCGTCTCATCCCCGGCGATCCTATATCCGCAACCATTCGCCCCGGCGAAGACCCCGAACGCCTCGCTGAACTGCGTGCCCGTGTCGGTGTAGACCGTCCTATCCATGAGCAGTATTTTGACTATTTGTTTGGTGTGGCACAGGGTGACCTCGGTGAAAGCATTTCACTGGAAAATGGCGAACCTGTCATCAACATCATCGGGCGGCGGCTGCCGGCCACGCTGGAACTTGTCATTCCGTCGATTATGATTATGCTGCTATTTGGGGTGGTTTCAGGCGCATTTGCCGCGCACCATCACAAAGAAACGCCGGACTATGGGTTCCGCATCATGGGGATTGTCTTCTACTCCATTCCGATTTTCTGGATGGGCTTGATGTTGCAGTTACTTTTTGGGGTGGTCTTTGATGGTTTGTTGCCAACAGCGCTGCGCAAGGGTGGTGATGTCCAGTTTGAGACACACACGGGCTTTCACCTGCTCGACACCTTGATTGAAGGCGAATTTGATGCATTCCTCAACGTACTCTCGCATATGATACTCCCCACGGCTACGCTCAGCATTGCTTTGATCGGCGTCTTTGTTCGCCTAACGCGCTCCAACATGATCGAGATTTTGCAAGAGGACTTTGTAACAGCCGCTCGGGCGCGAGGTGTCCCAGAAAATCGTGTGGTGTATCGCCATGCGCTGCGTAATTCATTTATTCCCATTATGACGCTGATTGGGCTACAGATCGCCGTGCTGCTTGGTGGGGCGGTGCTGACTGAAACGACATTCTCCTGGCGCGGGATGGGCCTGCTGCTGCGTGATGGAATCGCCAATCGTGACTATGTTGTTGTGCAGGGCGCGGTAACGGTTTTCGCCATCATCGTTGGGATCATGAGTACCATCACTGATATTCTGTACGCATTTATTGACCCCCGGATACGATACTAGAAGGTTTTTGTGTATGTTGCGCTTACTTAATTTTGGGAACGACCACTCCATTTTGAAAGTTCGCTATATTGTGCCACTGGTTGCTGTGATTACGGCCGTGCTGGCGTCGCTGGTCTTCCTTGCAGAAATGGAAAGCCTGACCTCGGTGCTACAGGCCTGGCTCGTCGCGGTCATTGTAGTGAGTTTTGTTGCAATTATGTCGAGCAAGGTGGTGCGGCAGGCGCGGCGCTGGTATGGCGTAGACTGGTGGATGGCAGTGATTAGCTCGACGTTTCTGGTTGGGTTCTTAATCATGGGCATCATTCCCGAATACCTGGCCCCCTATGAGCCAGACGAATCAGTTGCGCCGAAATTCCTTGCCCCGGGCGAAACACCACCAGACTTTATTCTCATTTTGCGTAATGACCTCCCCTTCAACAGTTTTGAAGACATCGCCCGGCAAATTGTTGTTAACGACGATGGCAGCTTTGAATTGGGGGAAGTCACCGAACGCGCATCCCAGGCCAACGGTGTTGGGCGCATCAGTGCCGAGTCGGGTGTAGTGATTGGTACAGAGCTTGAACGCCTCAATGCCCGTAACCAGATTGCCATCAGCCGCGACCTTGAAGAAAACCAACCACCGGACACGGCGCTGGCGTTATTGCGCGAGTCTAACGTCACCGGGCGGCGTCCATTGGTGGCGATTGTCGGCACACGCGATGAATTTAGCGCGACATTGCAAAACTATGGAGATGAGTTCCTTGTGGTTGATGACTTCGGCCCGGAATACCCGACGCCGATTTTAGGCACTAACAATCTCGGCTACGATGTGTTCAGCCGCATGATTCACGGCACGCGCACAACGCTTATCACCGGGATTGCCTCGGCCCTATTTGCGTGCTTTATCGGCATTCCGCTGGGGCTCATCAGTGGGTACGTCGGGGGGGCGTTAGACCGGGCACTGTCGCTGGTGCTGGATAGTATCTACAGCTTTCCCGGGCTAATTCTCGCGATTGCGATTGCGGTTGTGTTGGGGCGCGGTATCACGACGGTTATTTTCGCCATCGCCGTGATTTTCGTGCCGGTCTATTTTCGCATTGTGCGCTCGCAAACACTGGCGATTCGTGAGATGGCCTATGTCGAAGCGGCCCGCAGCCTTGGCGAAACCGACTTCAATATTCTTGTGCGGTATATTGCGCCTAACATTCTGGCGTCGGTCGTCGTGATCTTCTCGATTAATGTGGCAGATGCGATTCTGACGGGGGCTGGCTTGAGCTTCTTGAGCCTCGGCTTGCCTGAAAATACTGCTGACTGGGGCGTTGACCTGGCCCGCAACCAGCAGTACTTGCGTAGCGACTGGTGGCTTGTCGGGATTCCGGGCTTTTTGATTACGTTGTTGGTACTATGCTTCAGCTTGCTTGGTGAAAGCCTCAGCGAAATTTTGAACCCACGTCTCAATCGTTCTTAGCTTCATACTTATAGAAAGTTCTTGCTTATGTACACGACACAACCAGAAAAAGATGTTGTTCTCTCGATTCGCAACTTATCCGTAACCTATACCACACGGCGTGGGCCCCTGAATGCTGTCGATAACCTTTCACTTGATCTGTACAAGGGTGAAGTGCTTGGACTGGTCGGTGAAAGTGGGTGCGGCAAATCGACATTGGGCAAAGCCATCATGCGGATGATTCCAGCGCCGGGTGAAATCTCCGGGGGCGAATTATGGCTCAATGGTCAGGATTTAATGACACTGAGCAAACGCCAGATGCGGGATGTGCGCGGTCGCAACATCAGTATGATTTTTCAAGACCCAATGACCTCGCTCAACCCCGTTCAGCGCATTGACCAGCATATCGTCGAGGCGATCCGGGTGCATGAACCGCATGTGACCAAAGCCGAAGCCCGCGAACGGGCAATCGAGCTGGTTGAGCGCTTAAATATCGGCCGTAAACGCCTTAACGACTACCCGCATCAACTGTCAGGCGGAATGCGCCAGCGCATGATGATCGCCCTCGCACTGGCGTTGAAAGCCAATGTTATCATCGCTGACGAAGCCACCACTGCCTTAGATGCCATTGTTGAAGCCAAGTTCCTTGACCTGTTGCGCGAATTGAAGGACGAGTTCGGGCTAACAATTCTGATGATTACACACAACATCGGTATTGTGGCAGAACTGGCTGACCGCGTAGCCGTGATGTATGCCGGGCGTATGGCCGAAGTTGCCGATGTTGATACGCTTTTTCATCACCCCAGGCACCCCTACACGCAGGGCTTGCTCGCCAGCGTGCCGAACATTGAAATAGACAGTGACCTCTATTGCATGGATGGCAGCCCACCCAATCTTGTCAAGCCACCGAGCGGCTGCCGTTTTCATCCGCGCTGTGAACACGCAATGTCCATTTGCAAGCATAAGCACCCGCCGTTAAAACCGCCTGCTATCTTACCAGATGGTGCGCCGCGTGACGTTGAGGAGCAGCAAGTAGCGTGTTGGCTGTATGAGGAACACGAAGACTATGCCCCTGCTGAGGAGGTTTCTGCATGAGCAATGACGGTGATGTGATCAAAGTTGGGTCCAGCTATGAAGACGCCGTTTCGACCAAAAAACGGGAGACAGAGGTTGACCCCACCAGTGATATTGTGCTTGAAATGCGCGATGTCAAAAAACACTTCCCGGTAAAACGCGGCCTGATTGAAACGCTAACTGGTGTTAAACAACAATACGTCCGTGCTGTGGATGGTGTGTCCTTCAAAATCAAGCGTGGTGAGGTCTTTGGTCTGGTGGGGGAGTCTGGTTCGGGAAAAACGACAACAGGACGCCTTGCAGTGGGATTGTTGGAACCAACGGCCGGCGAAGTGATCTTTTCAGGGGTAAAATTGAACGAGCTTCCAGGCGAAGAACTCCGCCAGATGCGCCGCCGGATGCAGGTGATTTTTCAAGACCCGCTGGCCAGCCTCAACCCGCGTATGTCGTTGGGTGAAGGCATCGGGCGTGGGCTGAAAATACACGATTTGGTCAATAATCAAAGCGAATTCAAGGCGCGGGTGATTGAAATTCTCAACCGCGTTGGGCTTACCCCGGGCGAGGCCTATATCGACCGTTACCCGCATCAGATTTCAGGTGGTCAGCGCCAACGTGCGGTGATTGCCCGCGCGCTGGTCACTAATCCGGACCTGATTATGGCCGACGAACCCATCGCAATGGCAGATGTGTCGGTGCGGGCGGTGTTGTTGCAACTGATGCGTGAACTACAGCAGGAATTAGGGCTTACCTACCTGTTCATCACGCACGACCTTGCAACCACAAAATATATCTGTGACAAAATCGCGGTGATGTACCTCGGTGAGATCATCGAAGTCGGGCGTATTGAGGAACTCTATAGCAACCCGCAACACCCCTACACAGAATCGTTGTTGGCCGCCGTCCCTGTGCCAGACCCACGCCACCGCCGCAAAGCACCCATGCCGCATGGGGAGATTCCAAGCCCGATTAATCCGCCGAGTGGCTGCCGTTTTCATCCACGGTGCCCCATCGCAGAAGACATCTGCAAACATAAGCAACCCGTGTTGTTGCCCGCGAAGGATAAACCCGGTCATCTGGCGGCGTGCCATCTGCGCACGGGGGAATATGCGCAAGACGTAGCGACATCATCCTCACCAGCTAAGTAAAAGATGGGTGGGCATCTACTGGCATGTAGGAAATGCGCCTTTGTGCTAAGGTGGGTTTATGATGAACAATAGACGATTAACCAAAAAGGGGCACGCTAAATAAATGCCTATCCCAACGTTAGAATTTGGCCGCACTGGACACATGAGTACACGCACAATCTTTGGTGCTGCTGCATTATCGCAGGTAACACAAGCTGAGGCTGACCAAACACTTGATGTGTTACTTGAACATGGTGTGAATCATATCGATACTGCTGCGAGTTATGGTGATGCCGAACTGCGCATTGGTCCCTGGATGGAAAAACACCGTGATGATTTCTTCCTGGCGACGAAAACAGAGAAACGTACCTACGACGCCGGGCGCGAGGAATTCCTCCGCAGCCTCGAGCGTCTGCGTGTCGATAAAGTTGACCTCATCCAGTTGCATTATCTCGTAGGTGATGATGAATGGCAGGTTGCGATGGGCCCCGGCGGGGTCTTGGAATACCTGCTGGAAGCCAAAGAAGAAGGACTGGTTGACTACATTGGCGTGACCGGGCACGACGTTAAAATTGCTGAAATGCACCGCCGCAGTCTGGAACGGTATGACTTCGACAGCGTTTTACTGCCTTATAATTACCTGATGATGCGAAATCCGGTCTATGCAGAAGGCTTTAAACAGGTCTTGACGATGGCCCACGAACGTAATGTTGCCGTTCAGACGATCAAATCGATCACGCGCCGCCCTTACCCCTCTGATGAACGACCGTTTGAAACCTGGTATGAGCCGTTGACTAATCCTACCAGCATCGCAACTGCTATCCATTGGGCCATGGGGCAGCCCGGTATATTTGTGAACACCGTTGGCGATATTTCTCTGTTGCCGCATGTGCTTGAAGCCGCGTCTAAGTTTGTGATCCGCCCCACTACCGAACAAATGGAAGCATTGGTTCAAAACTGGAATATGGAACCGTTGTTTACATAGACAGCAAGACTTGCCGTTTCTCAAATGCCTGGGTTCTAGGATGCGATGACTGTATCTATATCAATTCGTTTATTTGGTTACCCGACTGTCACGGTAAATGATGAACCACTACAATTGCCCCGTCGTAAGGCGATGGGGTTGTTAGTTTTGTTGGTTGTCGAGGCGCAGGCACGTTCGCGTGACTATCTATGCAGCTTGTTATGGCATGACGAAGAACCACAACGCGCCCGGGCAGAGTTACGCCGTGCATTGGCGACCCTGAACAAAACTCCACTGTCTGACCATATTTTGGCCAATCGCGACAGCATCCAGCTACAAAACATTGAGGACTGGGATGTTGATGTATGGTGGTTGCATGCTGAGCAAGACATGTCGTTGCTGTCTGATGATGTGCTGGCCAGTTGTACGGCGACTTTCTTAGAAGGTTTTACGCTGGATATTGTTGCTTTTGAAGAATGGACCCGTCAAATGGCCGGGCAATTGCAGCAACGGCTATTGCGCGAGATCATTATACGCTATGAACGGAACATCTTTGAAGCAAAATATGACGATGCGCAATATGCATTGGAACTCTGGCTACAAGTCGACCCGTGTGATGAAACGGCTCATCGGCATTTGTTACGGATTCATGGGGCAGCCGGCCGCTATGAACATGCCCTTTCGTTGCATAACAACTTTGTAGAACAACTGCGCCAGGAACTTGACATGGCTCCGGGAGAAGAAACCGAGCAGCTTGTGAAGAAACTCGAATCCCGCGCTTTGATTGATGTCTCGCAGGTTGGCATCAATGTTGGAACCCTGCCGCCGCTCCCCGCGCTATTTATCGGACGTCAAGATGTGCTGGAAACACTGCGGCAACGTCTTGGTGTAGACGATGACAGCCCCGAGACTGACGTGCAGCGCGTCATTTTGCAGGGCTGGCCGGGGATAGGCAAAACAACCCTCACGTCGATCCTGTGCCATGACTTCAGTGTGCAACGCCACTTTGCAGATGGTATTTTCTGGACCTCTTTGGGGCAAAAGCCGGACGTTGTTGCTCAACTTGAACGCTGGGCGGCCGCATTGGGGCTCAATGTGCCACAAAAAATGCGCAATACAGACGACCTCTCACGACTGCTGAGCGATGCACTACGCAATAAGCGAATTTTGGTCATTGTAGACGACATCTGGGATGAACGCTTTGCGCCTGCATTTCAAGTTACAGGCCGGCAAGGTGTGATGCTGTTTACCACCCGGCTAAACCGTGTCGCCCAGTCACTTGCCCCCCATGCCGATAGTATCTACAAAGTTCCTATTTTACCTGATACTGAGGCCTTACACCTGCTGCGCACATTGGCCCCGCAGGCTGTTGACGCGCATACTGATGCTGCGCTTGGACTCATTCATGATCTGGAGGGGCTGCCGCTGGCGCTACAGGTGGCTGGGCGAATGCTTCATGCAGAAATGACGCTGGGGTGGGGCGTTGAGGAATTATTGGCTGAACTGCGCAAAGATTCGAGCATCCTCGAAGCACAGGCCCCCGCTGACCGCCAATCTATTGACGACGAAGTTCCGCTGACGGTTTCTGCGTTGTTGCGGCGTAGCACTGATAGCCTTGATGAAATGACACGCCAGCGCTTTGCGTTGTTGGGGGTGTTTGCGCCCAAGCCAGCAACATTCGAACTCCCCGCTATTCAGGCTGTCTGGGATACCGAACAAACACGTGATACCGTGCGTCGACTGGTTGAACGTGGGTTGCTAGAAGCCAACGACGGTAGCTTCCAGATGCACGCATTACTGGTCAAACACGCCCGCTCAATGTTCACTCACTAGCGATGCTTCTCAAAAGTGGAACGCTTTTTTACCCGGTGTGGCACGGTAGTGGAACGCTTTGTCTCTAGGATAGTAGTGGTAAATCAAATGAACGGGACTGCGAATATCATGCAGACCCACCACTTCAATCATGGAGGTATAAAGTCGTGAAAAAGAAAGCACTTCTGTTGACTTTAGTTTTAGCTCTGGCGCTGAGCATGGTCTCCTTTGCTGGCGCGCAAGATGGGGAATCTCGGACACAGATCACCACCGACAACGCCGCAAACCTACAGGTTTTGCAACGTATTAGTCGTGGCAGCGCCGAACATGCACAGTTCACGCCTGACGGTGGCACGGTTCTGGTCGGTGGGACTATCGGCATCTGGCAATATGATGCTGCGAACCTTGGCACCGAAGAAGAACCGCCATTGTTGCCGTTCACTGGCGAAATCGTTGACTTTGCACTCAGCCCGGATGGTTCCTTGCTGGTGACATATGACAATGAACTGGGCGAACTGGAACTCTATAACTATCCTTCAATGGAACTCATCGGCACCTATAACCCTGAGGTTTCACCGACGCGCCTGAGCTTCAGCCCCGACAATACGCTGGTCGCTGTGAATGGCGGTTCGCGTGGTATTGAAGTGGTTAGCGCTGAAGATGGCTCACTCGTTGTTGCGCTGTCAGCCTCGCTCGAATCAGATGTTCCGGTCATCTTTAGCCCAGACAGCAGCCAGGTGGCCGCCTCCTTGCGTGGTAGCCTCGTCCACATTTGGAACATCGCGGATGGTCCTGAAGGTGAGCCGCTTGTGCTAGAAGGTGCGCCTGACACCGTCCGTGACATGACATTCACCGCTGACGGCTCACAGCTTATCGGCACCACCGATGGCGTGATTGGCTGGAATGTTGCTGATGGTACTGAAGCATTCCGTGTTGAAACCAACGCTGAAGGTGGTGACCTGCGCGATATTCAAGCCCTGGCGATTTCTCCTGATGGCAGCCAGCTCTACACTGGCGAATCCAGCATCGTCCGCATCTGGAACCTTGCTGATGGCAGCGAACAAACCACCATTGAGCTTGAAAACGGCGCAATTGACCAGATTGACTTTGCCCCCGATGGCAGCACGTTCATGGTGCGTATCAGCAACCAGGTGACACCCGTTATGCTGTTCAACACTGCCGACAACACGATGGTCGCCAGCGTACAGGGACACAATTCATCCGTTGACGCACCTGCCTTTAGCCCTGACAGCGCTACATTGGCCTTCGGTGACAGCGATGGCTTCCTGTATCTGTGGGATACCGCAACCGCTGGCGAAATCACCACCGCAACCAAAGTTACCGACGGTACCACCTTTGGTATCAACAACATTGACAACATCATCTTCAGCGGTGACGGTACGACGTTGGCTGCACTGGATAGTTTCGGCGTATTCCTACGTGACCCGGCAACGGGCGACTTGCTCTTTGAAATTGCCCCCGGTGGTATCGCTTTCGATGTCGCCTTTAGCCCTGACGACACGATGATCGCTTACACCAGCAGCCAGGGCTTGTGGGTCTACGAAGTGGCAACAGGCACAGAACTCTACAGCTTCCAGGAAGCCCGTGACTGGATGAGCAACGTCACCTGGAGCCCGGATCAGACCATGATCGCTGCTTCGGCTGATGACCATACGGTACGTGTGTTCACAGTGGGTGAATAGCACTGCTAGCCTCACAAAACACGATAACTAGATAAGCAAGCAATAGTCCCTGTCGACACGATGGGGGCTTTTTTTGTCAGTAGATGAGGTCACCAGACACAAAAGCTGCTGTGCGCGGGTCTTGCGGGTTGTTGAAAAAGTCGTGATTGGACGCCACTTCAACCAGCCTACCTTCCAGAATCAATGCAACACGAGTGGCCAGCCGCTGTGCCTGGAAGATATTGTGTGTGACCATGATGATCGTCGTGTTGTGTTCTTCATGCTGGCTGCGGATGAGGTCTTCAATAATGCGTACGTTGTAGGGGTCAAGGTTGGCTGTGGGTTCGTCCAGAATTAGCACACTCGGTTCAATGACAAGGGCCCGGGCCACTGCGACGCGCTGCATTTCACCGCCAGACAACGTGCGTGCGTTGGCTCGTGCTAGATGCGCCAGCGCAACACGTTCTAGTGCCCGCTGTACAATAGCGCGATTCTTCCGCCTGCCGCGAATCCGCAAGCCAAACGCGACATTCGCACGCACATTGCGTGAGAGCAACAACGGCCGCTGAAAGACCATCGCCACCTGTCGTCGCTGTTGGATAGTGGCGGTGTTGAAGTCGAATGTACGGTCATCCAACGAGACTGCTACATTGCCGCTGGTGGGCCGTTCAAGCATCGCCAGTAGCCGTAAGAGGGTGCTTTTCCCGGCTCCGCTGGGGCCTACCAGGGCAAAGACTTCGTTGCTGTTAATTGTCAGGTCTGGAATGGAAAGGATGGTGCGCTTTTTGTAGCGGTGTTCCAGGTTTTGCACCTGATAAACGACTGTCATGGACGATAGCCGCCTGACCTTGCCTGCAACGCGACGAGTGCCCCATTTGCCAGAAATGAGATAGCCAGCAGAATAATGCCGAGGGCCAGCGCAATGTCAAACTTCCCCTGCCGCGTTTCGAGTACAATAGCCGTCGTCAAAACCCGTGTACGACCGTCAATGTTGCCGCCAACGAGCATCACTGCGCCGACTTCGGAGATGATTGAGCCAAACCCCGCGACAATCCCGACAATAACGCCGTAACGCGCTTCCCAGAGCTGTACCCACGTTACTTGAAGGCGTGTGGCCCCCAGAACCCGCATCTGTTGCCGCAAGGCCGGGTCTATGGCCGCGACACTGCTCATGGTGACACCAATCACCAGCGGCGTCGCAATAATGATCTGTGCAACGATCATAGCGCGTGTGGTGAAAAGCCAGCCCAGTTCACCGAAGGGGCCGCTTCTTGACAAAAACAAGAACACCACCAACCCGACGACAACCGGTGGAAGCCCCATCCCGGTATAGATAATGGTGGTGATGATGCTTTTGCCGGGGAAACGAACCAGAGCTAGCAATGTACCGAGGGGGACTCCTGCTAACGTACTGATCGCCAGTGCGACCGCTGTCACATACAATGAACGTTCTGCAATTTCCAGAACCGCCGGGTCTAGCGCCAGAATGAGCCGAATGGCTTCTTCAAGCGCCTCGAAAATCGTTTCCATACCGCTACCTCTATCGCCTAAAAGCGCTACCAGCCCCTATAGTAGAGGCACTGCTAGCACTTGTCGAGGTGAGTCTACTGTCTAGCGAACTGCCAAACGATAGGGTATTGAGTCGGGCACGAAGAGCTGCGTGTCGCTGACGGTGAAGCTACCGATCATTTCCTGAGTTGGAATAGAGGTTAGCCAGTGGACAAACGCTTCGGCCAGTTCCGCGTTGATGCCATCATGCAGTGCCGGGTTTACGGGCATAACACCATATGGGTTAAACAGGATGTCATCGCCTTCGACAAGGACTTCCAGCGACAAGCCTTCAGCGGCGCGAGCGATGTAGGTGCCACGGTCGGTCAGTGTGTAGCCTTGAATTTCGTCGGCAAGTGTGAGGACGGCACCCATCCCCTGGCCGGCTTCGAGATACCAACGGCCGTCTGGCTCAATGTCAGCGTTTTCCCAGATGGAAAGTTCCTTGCTATGTGTGCCGCTGTTATCACCACGCGAGACGAAATCAGCTTCAGCTTCAGCGATCATATTGAATGCGGCGGCGGCGTCTTCCATGCCAGCAATCCCGGCTGGGTCATCGCCGGGCCCGACGAGTACGAAATCCTTGTACATAACGTCATAGCGCGCTACACCGAAGCCCTCCGCAACGAAAGCATCTTCACGCGGGCGCGAGTGGACCAGTACCACATCGGCGTCACCACTTTCGCCCAACGCCAATGCTTGCCCGGTACCGACGGATACGACATCAACTTCTGCGTTATAAAGTGCTTCAAATTCAGGCAAAATATAGTCCAGCAAGCCGGAGTCGTAGGTGCTGGTTGTGGTGGCGAGAATTAGCCGTCGTGAGTCGTCATCCTGCGCGTTGGTTGCTGGGGCAGGTAATAGCAATGCAACCAAAGCAGTAAGCAGCACCATTTTTGCAAGGTATTTTAGTTTCATGGATAATGTCTCCTGTCAGAATTGATCAAAATCCCTTTAGTGTCAAACTCGCAGCGCATCATATCACTTTGTGTCAATTGTTGCAATATAAGCAATACAAAATCGTTAATCTTATTGGAGTCTCGCTGATGTCGATCCCGCTATATGAACAAATTGCCGAATCCATCCGCACTGCAATTTACACAGGCGCACTTGCGGCGGGGGCCGAACTGCCCACAATTCGCGACATGGCACAACGCTGGGAATGCGCCCCGGGAACTGTGCAGCGAGCGTATCACCTGTTGACCGAGGAGGGGTTGCTCACCGCCAATACAGGGCGCGGCACCATGGTTCGTGCAGACGCTCAACCCTCGCAGGCCGGCGCATTGCGGCAGGCGGAGTTGATGAATGCAACGGAAGCCTTCTTGCTGCGGATGCTATCGGCCGGTTACACCGTTGAGGAGTTCGAACAAGCACTAGCGCTTAGCCTGGATCGCTGGCGGGCGTTGCAACAACAACCTGCGGCGACAACCACAGCACGATTACGTTTTGCAGGCAGTCATGACCCTGCGATTGCACGCCTGGCCGCGAAATTTCGGGAGCAGTATCCAACATACGAGCTAGCGGTGCGCTTCACGGGGAGTTTAGGCGGGTTGATTGCGCTTGCCGAGCATCGTGCTGAACTGGCGGGTTGTCATCTGTGGGACACCGAGCAGCAAGCCTACAACGCGCCTTTTGTGCGACGATTCTTGCCCGGCCAGCGGGTGGCTCTGCTCACATTAGCACATCGTCGCCTGGGGTTAATTGTAGCGGCAGGCAATCCACGCAACATTCAGGGGTTGGATGATCTGGGACGCTCCGATGTCCGCTTTATCAATCGGCAAACAGGGGCAGGAACGCGGGTGTGGCTTGACGCACAGCTTCATGGGAGTCCATTGTCACATGATGAAATTCCGGGCTATGTCAATAGTGTCAGCACACACACCGAAGTCGCGCAGGCTGTGGCCACTGGTGAGGCTGACGCTGGCTTAGGTATTGCGACCGTCGCAATGGCCTATGGACTGGATTTCATTCAATTGACCAGCGAACGTTACGATCTCGTGATCGTTGAGTCCGTCTGGCAGAGTGACGCTGTGCAGGGCCTACGCATGGTGTTGCAGTCCGATGCAATGCGGTCGATTTTGCAAGCTGACGGCCATGATACCCATGAGACCGGGACGGTTCGCTGGGTTGAATGATGCTATTTGTTGCGTAGTTCTCGGTAGAGTGTTTCATACAGTACACGATGTTTAACCCCCTCGCCAAAAATGGACACGCCCGCGTTCAATACGATTAAGCCGACCGTGCCCAAAATAAACCAGCCAAAGAATCCTTCCTGACGACTTTTGAGAATGATGGCCTGCCCGGTGAGGCTCATCCCGAATCCGATCAACGCCAGACCGAGGGGAGAAAGTCGTTGCCAGTCGTCAAAATGCGTGTTGAGCTGAATTGTTTCGTCAATGGTTGGTGTCTGGTCATAGTTGGTCATCGGTGCGCCTTTCTATCGCTCGGACGTATGATTTAGGTCGTGACTGTCTCAAATAGCTTGCGGATATTTTCGGCAAAGGGTGGGTAGACAACGCCTTTTTCAGTGATGATCGCGGTAATATAGCGGGCCGGGGTTACATCAAAGGCGGGGTTAGCAACTTCGATATCATCGGGGGTAATTTGCACTGTGCCAACGTGGGTCACTTCTGCAGCGTCGCGTTCTTCAATGTCAATATCGTCACCTGTTGGCGTGTTGAGGTCGATTGTTGACGTTGGCGCAGCAACGTAAAATGGTACATTGTTTTCGCGTGCAACAACGGCCAAATTATAGGTGCCGATTTTGTTTGCTGTGTCACCATTGGCCGCGATACGGTCTGCCCCTACAACGCATAAATCTACGCCATCTCTGCGCATAAAATGTCCGGAGGCACCATCTGCAATAACGCGATGTGTGATGCCCTGTTGCTTCAATTCCCATGAGGTTAGCCGGGCTCCTTGCAAACGGGGGCGCGTCTCATCAACCAGTACATGCACCCCTTTGCCAGCTTCATGCGCGGCACGGATAACACCCAGTGCAGTGCCGTAATCGACAGTAGCCAGACCACCTGTATTGCAGTGATGGATGATCGTCGCTTCTTGCGGGATGAGGTCAAGTGCGTGCTGACCAATCGACTGGTTGGTGGCGACGTCTTCCTGCGCGATACGATGTGCTTCTGCCAGCGCGGTTGTACGAATAGTTTCTATGTCATCAATTTTCTCGAGTACCAGACGCATTCGGTCCAGGGCCCAAAACAGGTTAACGGCTGTTGGGCGTGCTGCACGGAGGGTTTGGTCCGCGTCATTGAGGAGGTCTTGTAGTGCAGCGAGATCAGGTGCATCACTGTAGCGGGCGGCCAACGCGATTCCATATGCCGCGGTGGCACCAATAGCCGGCGCACCACGTACTACCATTGTGCGAATTGCCGTGGCGACTTCACGATAATCAGTGTAGTCCAGATACACCGTCTCGCCAGGCAGGACACGCTGGTCTAGCAAGCGTAAAACGCCTGGCTCCTCAATCCATTCAATGCTACGGAAACCCATCATCACCTACGCTTTCTGTTGAAAAATCGACTATCAGGAATAGCACATGCTTACTCACGATCTCAATCGCGTGTCTATCGTACATGAATCTGGTCTGTCTCACCACGGGGTGCTTGTCTGCGCTACAAAAATTAAAACACCCGATTTTTCTGACCGGGTGCTTCGTAGATAGTAGTGAATGAGCGATGCAGTCGGATACTACATGCGATCCATCAGTTGATTCTTAAGGGACTTGCGCCGTTCGCGGTAAACATCTTCGTCGATTTCGCCGTTCTCGAACGCTGAGTCAAGTTCAGCAATCTCCCGTAAGAGTTGCTTCTGCTCTTCGTCCATGTCGCTGTTGGCGGCGGATGAACCCGTACTGGCACCTGTTGTAGCGGTTGCGGTTGCACCAGCACGAATGCGTTCTTTTTGCAAATCGTAGAGCAAATAGCCACCGCCAGCCAGCACAATCAGAATCCCGATACCAAGAATGAGTATTCGATTTTCAACGAGGAAGCTCTCGTCATCTTCGACGGTTGTCTGGGTGGCGTTGGTGTTGCCACTGCCTGTGCTTCCTTGCGCTGCACCTGTGAATTGCGGCGTTTCGTCGCTGTCGCTGACTGTAAATGTGATGAGGCTGTTGGCCGCAACCCCTTCGCGAATGTAAGTTTCGTAATTGCCAAACTGCGGGATGTTGTTCATTCCCTGAGGGGTGAAACCGTCACCGTCAAAGTTCAGCGCACGGCTCTCTGCTGTATAGGCGATAACTTGATTGATGGGGAAGGGGAGTTGATGCGTGAAATCCAGCTCACCATCGTAGGACATTACATAGCGTACCACTGTGAAATGCCGTTCATCCGGATAGATTACGCGGTCATCGACCAGGAAAAAGCGTTGATCGTCGTCCACGTCAACCCGAACCTCTTCGCCAAGATCAATGGGGAGTTGTTGGCCAGTGACATTTTCTGGTAGTGGAATGCGCAGCACGTTGCCTTCTGTACCGATATACACCCGGTCACTGGTATTGATGAAATAGAAGGAGTTTATGAAGTCGGCAAGCCCTTCACCGGACACCGCATCGCCAAGATATTGCACTGAGTCAAGCGCAAGCACACTGCTGTCCGTTGTGGTTTCGTAGATGGACAGGGTGAGTTCACTTTGTTCACCGTCGATTTCCAGACCGTCCAGCCGACTGAAAAAGGAAATATCATTGTATTCGACGACGAATTCAACAAATCCGTTTTCGACATACGGCACACCAGCAAACGTGACGCCATCGGGGTTGTTTGGTAGCGTCTCTTCGTAGAGTTGGGTGACGGTATTCTGATCACCGACCTGCAAACTGGCGGCTGTGATTTCGAGCCCATCTGGAACCGTGCCACCTTCTGTTTGATTAGCCACAGTCACAGTGACATCTGTAAAGGATGTGTCTTCAGGGAAGCGGACTTCATCACTTTCTTGAACTGAGAAACTGATGGGCGTACCAGCGTCGATATTGTCTTGCTGAAAGCGCAGGAATTCACCTAATGTACGAATAAGCGCGACTTCAACGTATTCGTATTCAGGCACCTCGCGTTGCGGGCGCAATTGAAGGGGGGTATAGACGATAAATTGTTCCACTGGATAGTCGAGCGTAAAGTTAATCGCTGCAAGGTCTTCAGTGGACAGTTGATAGTTGACTGTCAACAGTGTTGCTGAGGTGGTTTGCGCTGGCAGCGGGGCGTTACTGACCACGCGCGGTGCCGCATCACCTTCAACCACGCTATAGGTTGTTGTATCCTGGACAGAAACGTCGCTGGCTGCGGCTGGCAGGGTTACAGCGATGCCATCTGCGCCGTCGTCACTGTAAGGTTGGCTAGTGTTGTTGCTGATAAAGAACCAGTTTTGCACCGTAGCGCCTTCGTCGGTGATGTCACTGATAATGAACCAGGCACGGTCAATGACGACGGGTTCATCGGCATAGGGTGATGGTTCTTCTGCAGGCGGGGCATCAGCAGGTTCTTCGGTTTCTTGTGGCCCCGGTGCGTCAACCGTGTCAGTGTTTGCACCTGCATCGGATTCTGTTGTTGTATCGTCTGTGACGGTTTCAGCGTTTTCGCTAGCGCCATCTGCTTCAGGTTCAGTGGGTTCTTCAGTTTCCTGTGGTTGTTGAGCGGCTTGCTCGGCAGCAGCACGTTCTTGAAGCTGGGCCTGGTTTGGCTGGAACGTAGCTTCGTCAACGGTTACCGGTTCTGAGGAGGTTGAAATTGCGCAACCAGCAGTAAAAATGGTCAGGATGAGTAGTATAGGGACGAAATTTAGTCTGTGCGGCTTTTGCATAAGGTCAATCTTCCAAGTAAGCATCTATGATTGAAATCCACAGTGACAGTACATGCACAAGCGCATGTAGCACTATGGACAACATTATCATAAAATGAGAACATGCTACAAAACAGGCCTAACCGTGATTTTTCGACATGACAATCCTCCACTTTTGTAAAAATGTAACCGTTTCGCTATGAGAAAGTGATCACATGCCAAATCTAATTCTGGCATATCCAATGCCGTTGGACGAGCATCCCGTTGCTGTCTATCTCGCCGGGCTCAATACCGCTGATAGTCGGCGTGCGATGCGGCAAGCATTAGATACGATCGCAGACATCCTCACGAACACACCAGACGCGCTGGCATGCGACTGGCGGTTACTACGCTTCCAGCATGTCATGGCGGTGCGGTCGCATCTGGTAGAGCATTATGCGCCAGCGACGGTTAACAAGTATTTATCAGCCTTGCGGGGAGTACTGAAAGCGGCTTGGTTGCTGGGGCAACTATCGGCGGAAGATTACCAGAAGGCAGTTAGCGTTGATGGGGTCAAGAGTCACCGTGTCCCGACGGGGCGTGAGGTTGAACGCGACGAAGTGGCACGGCTACTCCTTGCCTGCCGCCAGGATGAGAGCATCACAGGTGTGCGTGATCTGGCTATGATAGCTATGCTGTATACATCTGGTTTGCGTCGAGCCGAGGTAGTGGCCCTGGATCTGGCTAACTATTTACCCGAAAAAGCACGGTTGACGGTGCGCGGGAAAGGGCAAAAGGAACGGCTGGTATGGTTGAGCGCACAGGCAAACACACTGGTGCAAGACTGGATCATTGCACGACAGAATATCCCCGGACCATTATTTTTGCCAATTAGTCGGGGCAAGAACGTTGTGACGCGGCGACTAAGCACGCAAGCAGTCTATTACATCCTCAAGAAACGTGCCGAACAGGCAGACGTTGCGAACTTCAGCCCACATGATTTACGCCGAACATTTGTCAGTACGCTACTGGATAAAGGCGTGGACATTGCGACGGTGTCGAACATGGTTGGTCATGCGAATATTCAGACGACAGCACGATATGATCGGCGCGGGGAGGTGGCCAAGCAGGCAGCGGCAGCGCAGCTAGATTTACCGACGGCCACAGATTTCTCTGACAATTTGGATTGAGGATTGACACTGTGGAAACGAAGGTGCTATACTGCGCTCACATCACTCCAAAGGGGGCGTGGTGTAGCGGTTAACATGCCACCCTGTCAAGGTGGAGATCGCGGGTTCGAATCCCGTCGCTCCCGCTCTGGGTACGAGTCTCTGAAGAGGCTCGTTTTCCGTTTATAGCAGCGGCAATTCCCTCAACGACCTCTGGTGGTGCAACCGTCTCCGCATCATCCAAGAACACCCCAAAATCACCATGTAACGCAATGGCGATCACCTGTTCATCATAGACATACACGCGATCCACAATTTTCTGCACTAACTGCTGGCGTGCTTCGTTCGGCTCCTCAAATTGCTCGCACTGATCCCAGTAAGTTTTGAAGTTTTCTAGCAGATCAGCAGCTTCTATCAATTCATCGTAATCAATCGGGCGCAGCGTTTCGAGTTCACGCTGAAGTTGCTTGCGTTTTTCGACGTATTCATGCGGTGATAGAAAACCCTGCTCCCAACTGAAATCAACCCGTTGCACGATTTCTTCAATCTCACGCATCCGGCCGAGCGCAGCTTCGTTTTCAACACGGCTCTTGACTGCCATTTCAATGCGGTCACGGTAGTCCATCGGGATATTGAGATGCGTCAGAGCATAAACGACCTGCTCATCAATGAAATTAACGTCTACCTGCGGTTGCTCACATTTGCTGTAGCCTCGGTCACGGGCCAGACAACGGTAGCGGCTGGTGCCATAGCGGTCACGGTAGGCCGGGCGCATTTTGCCAAAATTCTTGTCGTTGAGTTCGGTTGGTTTTTCCGAAATGCAGCGTGCGCAGAAGACTCGTCCGTGTAGCACGTAGGTGTTGAGGACACTGGGTGAGCGGCGTACCTTGGTGAGGTGCTTACGCGCCTGTTGTGCCTGTTCAAACAGCTCATCAGAAATGAAGCCCTGATGCTTGCCTTCAAACCATTCTTTGCGACCACGGCTGGACTTTTTGCCTTCTCCCAAACCGCCACTGTACAGCGTTTCGGCATATGAGACACGTCCGGTGTAGACTTTGTTGTGCAACATATCGCGCACCATCTCTTTGCCAATAGGTTGTCTCCCCTGGCGTAGCTTTTGAATATATGGACGGGCATTCAACCAGTCGGCGATGTCAGGATCGCTATAGTCGCCTGTCGCGTAAAGGATGAAGGCTCGCCTTACGAGTGCAGCGGCGCGTGGCTCGATATACAATCCCGCTGGCATAGTGTCGGTAGCCATCTTCTTGGTGATGAGGATGTAGCCCAGCGGCGCAATAGACCCGTTGAACTCACCTTGCATGGCACGATGCCGCTTGCCGCGCTTGGTTTCGGTGCTGAGATTGCGCGAGTAGAAAGCCGAGAAGACAGCCAGCATTTGTTCCATCATGGCTGAATAGGGTGAGTCGTCCTCATCCTCAGAGAAACCCTCGACACAGTAGAGCTTGAGCTTGTACTCGTGGCGGAGCAGCATCTTGATCATGACCGCGTGTTCGTGATTGCGGGCGAGGCGGTCAAACTTCCAGAACATCACCGCATCAAATTTGCCATGGGCGGCAGCGGTGCGCAGTTGCTGAAACCCGTCACGCTCAAGGCTCCAGCCGCTTTTGGCACCATCACTGAACACGGCGACAACCACGCCACCACGCTCTGCGATGGCTTTGCGGCATAGGTCTTCTTGCGCTTCAAGCGAGATTTCATTCTGCATTTCGGACGAGTAGCGGGTGTAGATGGCGAAGCGGATACGTTTAGTGGGTTGAGTGGTCTTGCTGGACATGCGATTCCTCCTGGTTAGATTGAGATTCAGGGTATAAAGGTCGTATCTTGCGTGTGAACACAATGGTCACAGCACACAAGGACGGCTTTACGGTGTCACGTTGAGCAGGGGTGTAAAGCCCTTCCTCAACAGTGACTTTGCCAGCAGCGAAGCGGTAGCGTTTCATGCCGCACCGCCTTGCTGTTGACCTGAATACAAAGCGACCCAGACCGACAAAGTGTTCAGTTGGGCCGCATCCAGGCGGGACGAATCGCCGCTTGTCCTGTAGAATGTTATGCAGCCCGTCACTGCTGATTCCAGTGTCGGGTTAGAGCCGTGTGGAGTGTTCGCGCACTCCGCATGGCTTGCTTGATCACGAATCGTTTGTATTATGTTAAACGTATGCGA
>DAOTTU010000008.1:0-14097 GCA_034437655.1 Anaerolineae bacterium | reverse complement strand
ACATCAATTGTGAATTGACTTCTCATCACTATTGGATTGTTAAGGTGCAGCGTCGGTTCTTTGCAATAAAAAACCGACTGATCGCGTTCACAGTCGGCACTCCACCCCTTGTGTAGCTGTTGCTTCTCGCTACGACACGGTCGCTCTCGCGGTGTGGCTTGCCTGGTAGACTGTCGTCATCATGTCCCTTTCGTCAGGTGCATGTTGAGTGTTTTGCGATGTCGCCTGATGGGTTGTTTTCATCAGGGTGCGCAAAGCATATCACACTTTATTCCACCCTCGCAAGGCCTCTTTCGTAACTTTTTCGCCATCTTCGTCCTAGCGCTTGCGCTCCTTGGCGCTGTCACTTGGGAAAGTTGAATTTTTGAAACTGGAAGGTTTACAATAATAAACATAGAACCTCCCGAGGTGTTCAGGAGGCTCAACGGATTTGCGATAGTCTAGAAGTCCGCCTTAGTCTTCGAGCGTGCTGGTATCCCCTTCAGGTAATCCCATAGCCCGCGCCTTGAGCAACCGACGCATAATCTTGCCAGAACGGGTCTTGGGCAGCTTATCCACAAATTCAATCTTCGCAGGAACCGCTATCGGACCGACTTCATGCCGCACGTGCTTCTTCAGTTTTTCCTCAAGATCATCGGAGCCTTCAAAGCCTGTCACCAGAATGCAATAGGCATAAATGACACTCCCGCGCAGCTCGTCTGGCACACCGATAACCGCTGCCTCAGCAACAGCGTCGTGGCTTACAAGACCGGATTCAATTTCAGCCGTACCAAGGCGATATCCACTGACTTTGATCACATCGTCAACACGCCCAATCACCCATACGTAGCCATCTTCATCTTTTCGCGCAGAGTCACCCGCAAAGTACCAACCCTGATCTTTGTATTTGCTCCAATATTGTTCAACAAAACGGTCGGGGTCGTTGTAAACAGTGCGCAGCATACTTGGCCACGGTTGTTTGATGACCAGAAACCCATCCTTACCCGGTTCACAAGAGTTACCATCTTCATCAACGACATCAACTTCCATTCCTGGGAAGGCGCGTGTTGCTGAGCCCGGTTTGAGTGGTACAGATGGCAATGGCGTGATAACAAATCCGCCAGTTTCCGTCTGCCACCAGGTATCCATGATAGGACATTTTTCTTTACCAATGACTGTATGATACCAGCGCCATGCTTCGGGGTTGATTGGTTCGCCTACAGACCCCAGCAAGCGCAGGCTGCTCAAGTCATGGCGGGAGGGCCAGGCATTCCCAAAGCGCATCAGACCACGAATGGCGGTGGGGGCGGTATAAAGCACACTGATACCATAGTACTCGATCATCTTCCACCAGCGATTGGGATAGGGATGCGTCGGTGCGCCTTCATACATGAAACTGGTTGCGCCGAGGATAAGCGGGGCATAGACAATATAGCTGTGGCCGGTGATCCAACCCGGGTCCGCAGCACACCACCAGCGGTCATCGTCTTTGAGGTCGAATACCCATTCAAGCGTCGTCGAGGTATAGACCTGATACCCGCCGTGGGTATGCACAACGCCCTTAGGTTTGCCAGTTGTACCACTTGTATAGAGGATAAACAGCGGGTCTTCGGCATCCATCACTTCGGTTTCGCAGACCGTGCTGGCAATGGGTAGGCTAACCAGGTCGTGATACCAGAAGTCGCGGCCGGGTTCCATGTGGACCTCTTGCCCGGTGCGCTTCACAACGATCACAGATTGAATGACCGGGGAACGACGCACAGCCTCGTCAGCAACATCTTTCAACTTGACGATTTTCCCGCGTAGCCATGCACCATCTGCTGTGATAAGTACCTTGGCTTGTGCATCTGCAATACGGTCAGCCAGCGCTTGTTCAGAAAAACCACCATAGACTACACTATGCACTGCACCAATCTTGGCACAGGCCAGCATCGCAAAGACGACTTCGGGAATGCGGCCCATATAAATCATGACGCGGTCGCCTTTGTTGACCCCCATGCTGCGTAACACATTGGCGAAACGGTTGGTTTCTTGCCACAAGCGCCAATACGAGAACGAACGTTGGTCACCCGGTTCGCCTTCCCAAATGAGCGCTAATTTGTTCTTACGCCGTGTCTTCGAGTGACGGTCTAGCGCGTTGAGAGCGATGTTCGTCTTGCCGCCAACAAACCATTTGTAGAACGGGGCTTCGCTGTCGTCGAGTACCTTATCCCATTTTTCATACCAATCGAGCAGTTCAGCACGCCGCGCCCAAAAGGCTTCGCGGTCTGCAAGCGCTTCTTGCACAACGGCATCATAGTCGGGAACGTGGGCGTTATTCACGACATCTTCGGGGGGATGATACAACTCGCCGGTCGGTGGATTGAAATCCTGATCGGACATAAACTATTGCTCCTGATAGTTTCTAAGTATTATTTAACTGAGGCTAAATTGATGATAACACAAAGGGAGTTTTTTCGGCGAATTTGTAGAAAAAGCAGCCGATTTTATTAGAAAGACTTTGCGCTATCCTGACTCCTACCAGCAAAACAAAAACTGTATGCCCTCGACAGTTTGAAACGGGAACATACAGTTTGATAAAGATGAATGAGCAACGTTATCCGTTTAGCTAGTGTGCAATAACCTCGTGCTTGTCGTGGGTGACGATTTCGCGGATGGTGTAGGGTCCCTTGCCCTGCGCTTCGTAGTAGGTACGCATGAGCATTTCAATGATTAAACCCAGCAAAATTGACTGCGTTCCCCCTACCAAAAACACGGCACTGATAAACGGCAGTGGTGTCGCAACCAACGCCATTCCAGTAACCAGCGTTTGTATCAACATCACCACCAGTGCAAGTACCCCGAGCGCTGAAAACAAAAAGCCAGCACCACCAAAAATATACATGGGGCGCGTGTTGAACTTGGTCAGGAATGTCACCGTCATCAAGTCCAGCACGACTTTCACAGTGCGCCATAACCCATATTTGCTTTTGCCATGAATGCGCGGCCGATGATTGACAACCATTTCATCAATTTTCGCGCCCGCCGCATAGGCCAGAACCGGGATGAAACGGTGCATTTCACCATAGAGGCGCACATGATCCAACACTTCGCGACGATACATCTTCAACGTGCAGCCATAGTCATGCAACCGAACACCCGTCACGCGCGAGATGAGGCCATTGGCCAGTACAGACGGCAAACGGCGTGTAACCATGCGATCTTTGCGGTCTTTGCGCCACCCACTGACCAGATCAAATCCATCATCCATACGTGCTTTCATACGGGGAATGTCGGCGGGGTCATTTTGTAAATCAGAGTCCATCAGGCAGATAATCGCGCCTGTCGCCTGGTCAATCCCGGCTTGAATCGCGGCAGTTTGGCCAAAATTGCGCCGCAGCAGAACGACTTTCACATGATCATACTGCCTGGCAATTTTCAGCAGTACAGACGGGCTAGCGTCGCGACTGCCATCGTCCACGTAAATGATTTCGTAGGCAATTCCCATTGTAAGCAGCACTTCGTTTAGCTCACGGTGCAAAATGGGAATGTTGTCTTCTTCATTGTATACAGGCAGCACAACCGAAAGATCAAACGGATAGGTGGTGCGCCGATTACTGATGATCGACATAAGATGCTTGTCCTCATACTTGCTCAACGGCGGGATTATAGCCTGCTCATCGCATGGATGCTAGAGCAAGATCCGGTCCGGGTGGTTTTTAGCTATGCCATCATTATTTTGTCAGATCAGCCAACCACCATGCACCCCAGAGCCGTTAGAATAAAATCATTGGATTATGCAAATTACCGAATTGGGCGAATTATTTATGCTACGCTGGACTACCTACGATCTAATTTTTTTCGACTGTGATAGTACCCTCAGCACCATTGAAGGTGTTGACGAACTTGCCCGCTTGAAAGGTAAAGAGGGGCGTGTCGGTTTGCTGACACAAAAAGCGATGGATGGTGAACTTGACCTGGCCGACGTTTACGGTAAACGCCTCAAAGCGATCCGCCCGACACGCGGCCAGCTTGAAATGATTGAGCAATTGTACTGGGAAACTACCGTCCCCGACGCTAAGGAAGTCCTGGCAGCGCTCAAACATCTACAGAAACATGTATTTATTATCAGTGGCGGGTTGGCAGATGCAGTAGAAGGCTTTGGTAAGCGCCTGGGTGTTCCGGCTGAGCGCATTCGAGCAGTAACGCTTGAATATAACGAGCTTTCTGGCGAATGGTGGCGTTACTATGACCAGGCATCGCAAAAGGGACAAAGCTACCTGGACTACAACGCCGGCCCGCTCACTGTTTCGGCCGGCAAGCCCGACGTTGTACGTGAATTGGCAGGGAATTTGTTTGGCAAGCGGTTCCTGATCGGTGATGGTGCCAGTGACCTTGCCACACGCGGGCAAGGGATAGACCTGTTCGTCGGTTTTGGTGGGGTGGTTGTCCGTGAGAAAGTGGAACAAGAAGCCGACGTTTTCGTCTATCCCAATACACTCGCCCCGGTGTTGCCACTGACGACTGGCTACGCAGGGTTGCTCGCGTTGCAAGGGACACCGTACGAAGCACTTTTTGCCAAAGGGCTCAAGTTGTGTCGGTCATCAGCAGTGCGCTTTAACCACAGCGATCTAAAAACCGCCTTTGACATCGAATTTCAAGCCACAGACTAGCTCGAGCGCTCAGCAGACGGCCACCCTTGCCAGCCACGGGCTTGCCAGGCCGCATAAAGTGCAATAGAGCCTACCGTGGCGACGTTCAAGCTGGCAACTTTACCGCGCATAGGTAGCGTCGCGATGAGATCACACGTCTCACGAACCAGGCGGCGCATACCATCACCTTCGCTACCCAGTACAATACCGATGCCCATGTCGAGGTCTAGTTTATCAATCGGTTGTGCATCCGGCGTGGTATCCAGACCCACAAGCCAGACTTCCTCCTCTTTGAGGGCTTTCATGGTGTTCACAAGATTATTTACCTGGGTGATCTTCAAGTGTTCAGATGCCCCGGCCGAAGCGGCTACAACCGCCGGCGTAACCCCGACACCGCGCCGCTCTTGAATGATGACGCCATGTACCCCAACCGCATCCGCAATGCGCAGCACTACCCCGACGTTTTGCGGATCTTTGAGTAAGTCCAGCAGTAACAGGAATGGCTTTTCGCCACGCTCACGGCTGAGGGCCAGGATGTCGTCCAGGTGCGTATAGCGATAGTTACCCGTTCGCAGCACCACCCCCTGATGATTGCCGTCACGGGTAATGTCGTCTACAATGCGGCGTGGCACCCGGCGAATGTTCACGCCCAGTTGATTTGCCATGCCAGTAATGTCCTGGACGATCCCCTTTTCTTCGATGTTTTCGATCATCAGCAGTTGTTGAAAGGTGCGGCTTTGTGCCCGGAAGGCCTCTAGCACTGGCCACCGTCCATAGATAAAGTCAGACATAGCGCTCCCTGTAGCCTTAGACGTACCAGAACGTTTCTTCGTTAGAGGGGTCGATCAATTTCACCCCACGGCGGCTGAGTTCGTCGCGGATACTATCTGCCAGTTCGAAGTTGCGTTCTTTACGAGCAGAGCGCCGCATTTCGACCATAAAGCGGATTAAATTCGCCTCACGTTCGGGCTGATAATCGACGGTTTCTTCGGGCACGATGCCAAGAATGCCTTCACCGAGTTCACGGTAAGCCTCATCAATTTTCTGCAACACATTTCGCCCAATGGTGGTATTGCTATAGAGCAGCTCGTTGACCTCACGTGTCAATCCATATAACGCAGACAGTGCGACTGGTGCATTAAAATCGTCATCCATTGCGGCAATAAACTGTTCGCGTGTCCTGTCGATGGTGTCCAGGATTGCGTTGCCATCGTCACCATCACCAGCATCATGCAGGCGCTCGCGCACAAAATGTACAGCTGTGAACATGCGCTCCCAGGCTTTAGAAGCGTCTTCAAGCGCGTCTTCGCTAAAGGTGATGGGGTTGCGGTAGTGCCCGCTAGCAATAAAGGCACGGATCACCTCGGGGCGATATTTGGCAAGTGCATCTTTAATCGTAAAGAAGTTGCCAAGACTTTTGGACATCTTGACCGGGTTGCCAAATTCATCCGGCACCATCAAGCTGCCTGAAAGCATCCAGTAGCGGGCAAAGTCGGCGTCGTTGCAGGCCTCGCTCTGGGCAATTTCGCACTCATTATGCGGGAAAATGTTGTCAATGCCGCCGCCGTGGATGTCGAAGGTATCGCCAAGATATTTGCCAGCCATCGCTGAGCATTCGATGTGCCACCCCGGGAAACCATCTCCCCACGGACTCGGCCAGCGGAGGATGTGTTCGGGCGCGGCTTGCTTCCAGAGCGCGAAGTCGTCAGGGTGGCGCTTGTCGGCGCGGACATCTTCCCGGCTGCCTGCTTCCTGTTCGTTGACGCGACGGTTCGAGAGTTTGCCATAGCCATCAAAGCTGCGCACATCAAAATAGACATTGCCATCAACCTCGTAGGCATGTCCTTTTTCGAGTAGGGTTTGAATCATTTGAATCTGTTCGGGGATATGCGCACTGGCACGCGGGCTAATGTCCGGCCGCATGACCTTCAGCGCGTCCATATCTGCAAAGTAACTCTGGGTATAAGTTTCAACAATCTGCATGGGGGTCGCAGCCGCCTGACGAGCCTTACGCAAAACACGGTCCTCTCCGGTGTCGAGCAAATGCCCAACATCGGTGATGTTTTGCACGTATAGCACATCATAACCCCGGTAGCGCAAATAGCGGTTGACAAAGTCAAATGCGACGTAATTCTTGGCGTGGCCAAGGTGTGCATGGTCGTATACGGTTGGTCCGCACACATACATATTGACTTTGCCTTCCGTCAGAGGCACAAAGTCCATTTTTTCGCGTCCAAGCACATTGTAGATTTGTAGAGGCATACGTTTTCTCTCTGTTGCTCGATAGATCGCTGACCTTATATTGTAGCGCATATTGGCAAGCGGATTTCCGATGTCTGTCAATCCCTTTGCATAACACCCTGTATATAAAAAATTTATAGGATATTCCGATGAATTATTTTACAACACACTGAGGCGTGTTATAATTCTTCATGGCTTGCTAATTTGCAGTGCTGTTGACCAACAGCCTACCGGTATCTTAGCTGGCGTATACATACATTACGAGTTCTAAAGTGGAGGAACTACATTGATGAATACCCTTCGTAAACTAGGCGTACTTGCACTCGTTGCTGCAATGGCCATTACTGGCTTTGGGCTTGCCCCAACCAGCACCCAACCCGTCGCTGCACAAGACACCACGCTCACAATCTGGCACTCCTGGGCAGATGCCGAAGCAGATTTGCTTGATGAATGGGTTGCAACCTTTGAAGCACAAAGTGACATTGACGTCGAGACCCGCTTTATTCCTTTTGACGAACTCCGCAACACATACACCAACGCTGTTTCCACTGGTGAAGGCCCTGACATGGTGATCGGCCAGGCTGACTGGGCTGGTGGCGAAAGCGACGCTGGTACCATTCTCCCGATTAGCGACCTCATTGCTGAAACCGAACTGGAAGCAAACCTGACAGAAGCGGCCTGGGACTTGATGGCTGTTGAAGGCACTCGCTATGGTGTCCCCGTGACGCTTGACGGTGTAGCACTATACTACAACCGTGACTTCATTGATGATGACGACGTACCAGAAACCTTCGAAGAAATGATTGAACTTGGCCTGGAACTGACCGAAGGTGACGACCTCGGCCTGCTCTTCAACGCTGGCTTCTATCAAACGGCTGGTATTTACTTCGCACTGGGTGGTCAGCTCTTTGATCCAGCATCTTTTGAAAATCTCTGGAACACTGACGACGCTGCGGTTGAATTCCTGCAACGCCACCTCCAGGTTTATGAAGCTGACAACTCGCTGGTCACTGGCGACAATGCACTGTTCCGTAACGGCCAGGCTGCAATGATTATCGACGGTTCCTGGAACCTCAACACCTACCGCGAAGACCTGGGCGACAGCCTCGGCCTGACGCTGCTGCCGGCCGTTGACGGTGAACCCTGGGCTCCATTCTTCGGTGGTAAGGGCTTCTTCATCAGCAACATCAGCGACAACGTTGACGCTGCGCTGGAATTCCTGACCTTCGTCACCTCCCCCGAGCAACTCGCGACGGGTTCTGCAGTTGCTGGTCACATTCCGCCGACTGACGCTGTAGAAGTTGAAGACCCCTACATTGCAACCTTCAGCCAGCAGTTCGCGCTTGGTGTTGCACTACCGACCGTTGGTATGGATCCCTACTGGACTCCCCTCGGTGACGCAATCCTGGCTGTGACCGAAGGTGGCGAATCCCCTGAAGACGCTGCCGCCAATGCTGAAGAAAATATTCTCGACCTGGCAGGCGCAGACGAATAAGCGTTCCCGCCTCAATAATTAACCCTGACATCCCAACGTCGTACCCGGGTGGTACGGCGTTTTTTCTTTACTTCCGTCCATGTGTATTAGTGTGCTAATTCTGCGCGTTGTACATCATCTCCCAGATGTCGCCTTCAAGCAGCATTGTGTCAGCGTTGTACTGAATCCAGCCCCAATTCGCAGAACCAAGCCACACCGCCAGCCACACATCATCGCCCAACATGCTGTAGTCAGTGATGGTAAAGGTGTCGAAGCCGTTGCCGTCAGCGTCACGCGGCAAAAAGACTTCGGCCGTGGTCGCACCATCGCGTAGCACGCCACCGCTTGCTTCCTGATAAACTTGTGTCGGATTACTCGCGAACACAGTCACTGTGCCGATGTTGGGCACAAACAGCACGATTAGATCGGCGCGGTCGAAGCTCGTGACCGAGACTGTACCGCTCAGGCCGTTGAGCGCCGTGTTACCGAGATTGCTGCTGGTTGTCACGTCGATGTTGTAGGACAGAATTTCCTCGCTGACACCATCGGCCACCGCATCAACTGAAATAGGGATCGGTTGATTGAAGTTTGACGCATCGAACGTCACGCTGTTTTGCGAGAGTGCAAGTTGCCCGCCATCATAACTAAACGTTACGGTGATGGTTTCGCCTGCAAAGGGAGCTTGTCCGAGCGCGACGGTGAAGCTGTTGGTGCCCGGTGCATCTTCCGCGACGAGTAGGGTAGTCGGGTCAATCAGCAGGGTTGCATCACCAGCCGCGACATCGTTATCAAGATTGTCGAGCAGACGCACGCCGGCCAATGCATCATAGTTGGGGTCGGTGCTGCTGCTGAGATAGCTCAGGCTGTAGGCGACGTCGCCATCCAAGAGCGCGTCATCTACGCCAGTGACCGTCACCGTTTGCGAACTGTCCCAGTTGTCAGCCGTAAAGACCAACGGCCCATCGACGGTGCCTTCGCTTGTGTCGCTCGAGGTAAAGGTGATGGTTACATCGGCGGTGGGTTCGCTGGTCAGCACGACGCTATAATCAACTGTGCCACCAGCCTCAGAGGTCTGCTGCGGGTCGCTCGGCGTGACCAGGACACCGGACACGTCATTATCGAGATTGTCGAGCAGTCGCACGCCGGCCAATGCATCATAGTTGGGGTCGGTGCTGCTGCCGAGATAGCTCAGGCTATAGGCGATGTCACTATCCGCGAGCGCGTCATCTACGCCAGTGACCGTCACCGTTTGCGGACTGTTCCAGTTGTCAGCCGTAAAGACCAACGTTTCGCCAGCCGTGATGTTACCCTCGGTCGCGTCATCCACGCTAAAGGTCACGGTTACGTCGGCGGTGGGTTCGCTGGTCAGCACGACGCTGTAATCAACCGTGTCGCCGATTTCGGATGTTGGCTGCACTTCGGTTGGGGTAACACTGATACCCGCTGCGTCATTGTCGATGAGGTTGACTGTCACCGTACCGATGAGGCCGTTTTCATAGGCCGGGTCGCTGCTATTGGCGATACTGATTGCCACCTCGCAGCTATGGTCACCCTCAACCGTCTCATCATCAACCGCAATGACAGGTACGACGAGCGCAGCAAGCCCCGATGTTGTTGGCTCTACACGTGCCTCGCCAGCAGCCAACCCATCGAAGAAGCATTGCTCATCGGGATCAAACACGAGATCAAGGGCTGATGTCGTCTCCGGATCAAACTGCACACCGACCAACCCCGGTGTACCGCCTTCAGTTGCAGTGGGAATCGGTATCAACAAGTTTACCTCCCCAAGTGGGTTACTGGTGAAGGTACACGTTACAGTATCGCCGCCGGCCACGGTCACAGCGTTGGGACTATCCCCGTTGTCACAGGTTGCGCTGGTCTGATAGAAGCCTGCTTCGGCCGCTTCGGTGGTGCTATAGGTACCCGGTGCCACAACATAGGTCGTGCTGTTGCTGGACGGGTCTTGCAGCGTGAAGCTGGTCGGGGTGCCGAGGTTCGTCGTAAAGTCAAACGCAGTATCACTATCGGAGGTATCATCCTTGACGATGGTCACACTGGCGTCGTTGTCCACAATTGGGACGGTGATGTCGGCCAGCACCTGGTTGGGATAGTTCGGATCACTGCTATTTTCAATGCGAATGTCGATGTCACACGACTGCGCACCCTCCGCCAGCGAATCATCAACCGCACGCGGAAAGAACGTCACATTGTCCTGTCCGACGGGGAAAGTATAGGTGAAAGCCTCGCCGGGGTCGGAGCCGATGAAGAAGCACTGGTCGCTGAGGTCAACAACGATGTCCAGTGCTGCGGTGGTCGGGATGCTGAACAGAAGCTGGATAGTATAGCTGCTGCCACCTTCTTCGAACGGATCGCCAGCCCGTGTCTCAGTTACCGTGATTTCGGCGACATCGTTATCCACAATCGGGACGGTGATGTCGGCTAGTACTTGATTGGGATAGTTCGGATCATTGCTATTTTCAATGCGGATGTCGATGTCACACGACTGCGCACCCTCCGCCAGCGAATCATCAACCGCACGCGGAAAGAACGTCACATTATCCTGCCCAATGGGGAAGGTATAGGTGAAAGCCTCGCCGGGGTCGGAGCCAATAAAGAAGCACTGGTCGCTGAGGTCAACGACGATGTCCATGGCTGCGATGGTCGGGATGCTGAGCAGTAGCTGGATGGTGTAGCTGCCGCCACCTTCTTCGAACGGATTACCAGCACTTATCTCTGTCACTGTGATCGTTGCCGATATGACGGTGAAAGTGACGGTGATAAATTCACCTTCTTCAACATTGATGACGGCCTCTCCGTTGTCGGAGTCGGTGCTGCTGCCCGTAGCATTGGTGTCACCAGCAATGTTGATGCTGCTGACGCCAAAACCCACAGGCGGACTGGCCGTGATGGTGAAGCTCCCTGTACCCGGGTTGCCAGCCGCAAGCGTTGTGTTACCGGGATCTTGCAGCATAAATGTACCATTATCAGGTAAAGTTGACGTAAAATTGATCGAAGTATCATTATCAGGGGTTTCATCCAGCACGACGGTCACTGTGCAGCCTTCATTGAACATCCCAGTAATTGTGCTGTTTGCGCCGTTATCGGCAAAGGTCGCCGCGCATCTGTTGTTGAAGATACCGTTTACCGCTATCTGAAATGTTGAGCCAGCCGCAAGCGTCACTGTACTGGCGTTGTTGAAGGTTACGGCGCTTTGCAGGGCAAGTGTCCCACCCGCCAGCACGTTGGTGTCGCCCTGATTGTCAACCACAGCCCCGCTACGGTCGATCAAGATTGCAGATGCATCATTAACTGTGATGGTTCCTGTATTGTTGAATTGACCACCAACCGAGAGGGTCGAGCCAGCAGATGTAAAGTTCGGGGCCGCCAGGGTTAACGTACCATTGTTGTTAAAGGTGCCTTCGGTAATCGGCGTCGTACTCTCAGCGAAGATGACTATATTGTTATTGGTGATGGTGCCCTGATTGTCCAAATCCCCCGTACCACCAGTACTGTAGTCAATCGTTAGCGTGCCATTATTGTTTACAACGCCACCTGAATTGTTAATAAATTGACTATCGGTAGAAAAGTCAAGGGTGGCACCAGGATCAATATCGACAGTACCACTATTATTCAAGTTGGAGTCAAATAGGCTAGTCGACGTTCCAAAGTCGATTTGCGCGCCAACGTTATTGTTAACTGTACTCTCAATGGGAGCAAATGTTCCGTTTACAACAATAAACGCGTTATTATTGAGCGTACCAACAGCCAAAGCCACCCTGCCGCCGTTTGAAATCACCATTCCGTTTAGCCCCCCGGCCTCGATGGTTAGCGTACCTAAAATATTGAGTTGACTACCATTGCCAACAGCCGTCTGTGCCTCTCGACTGACGCTTAACGCATTGGGTATGGTCACAGTAAACCCGTTTATGCCAACACCATCCGTTGGATTCGGTACACGTCCACAATCCCAGATGGCGGGGTTGTCCCAGTTGCCATCGGCCTGCGCGAGGCAGACGCTGGCCCCCTGTGTGAGCGTTTCGAGTGTGGGCTGCGCAGTGTTTGCTTGCACGGAATCGATTTGTAACGATACCGTAGCTGTGAGCATCAAAGCGAACGCGATTAGCACTTGTCTTCGTAATCGAGCGTTCATCAATATGTTTCCCATTACGTTTATTCTCTCTACAAGGGTCCGATACTTTATTTTACGGACGAAACCACAGCGATGCAAACCAAAACAGCGCGCTTATCTCGTCTAAGAAACAGACCTCCAAAGGTTGGCTGGCAACCTCAAAAATTTGACCTGCTGAGGCTGGATGACGCAGCCTGGTCGGGGCAACACATCTCATCAGAAACCAAAAAACTGTCTATTCCAGTGCCTCAGCCAGCGCAGAAAGGCGCGTGTTCAAGTAGCTTTGAACCTCACTGGCCGTGAGTTGTCCCCCACGCGAATATGCAGCATGCAGTTGGTGAAGTGGTACGGGGGCATCGTTGAGCAACGCATCGTAGGCAAGACGGGCAGCGTTCAACTGACTGGCATGAACGGTCCTACGTTGCTCACCATAGCCAACCACACACGCGACCACTTCCCACTCTTGCGCAATCATGAAAAAGCGATATAGCACCACAACACACTCGTCAAATATCCGTGCCGCGTCATAGCTCGCCGCAATTTGAAGTGCCCGTTGTGCTTTTGCAATACCCGGCGTTGGTTGTTCAAGGATCAGATGCACCGCCGCGCTCATACCCAGCAACCAGGGAATACGGTCCTGTGTATGTGTACGCTCATGGATACCAATGGCAATGTTGTAATGATCAAGGGCTGTTGCATGATCACCGCTTTCATCAATCAGTTCACCGATCATCGTTTCTACCTGCGCCACTTCGATAATTGCGCCAGTCTCTTCGATAATCTCGCGGGCCTCTTGCAAATAGGCCAGCGCCTCGTCAAGCTGATACAGGTTTGATAACAATGAAGCAATGCTGATACACGCGGTAATCATCGTTGTGCGGTCATTCAACTGGCGGTAAATCTCAAGGCCACTATGGTATAGCGGCAGCGATTCTTCAAAGCGTCCAAGGCTCTTGAATGCATACCCTTTTAGCAGATACCCTCGGGCTTGTTGAAACTGACGGTCGAGAGGGTCAATTTCCTGTATAGCTTCCAACATCGCAAATGCTTCATCTGTTGTCGTTAACACTCGTTGATAGTGCCCGGCGAAAATATGCATGGTGGCAATGCTCAATTTGACATCAAGCGCTACCACCTCTAATTCTGGATTGTCAGCCAATAGCGCGGTCGCCTGCTCGAAACGTGCCCGCGCAACTTGCAGTTGCCCTACCCGTGATGCCAGCGACCCTGAGCGCGCTACCGCCGTTATCAGATGGTGCATATCACCCGCCTGTTGGGCGAGATGTTGCAAACGCAAGAAAAACTGCCGGGCCAGCGGAATTTCCAACAAGCGATACAGGGTTTCGGCATATTGCATTGCCAGTTTGATCTGGATTTCCAACGGCGCAATGCGTTGTGCGATGCTGAACGCGGTTGCGAAGAGCGTGCGCATAGCAGGTAACGACAACGTCTGGCTCAGTATCTTTTCCCCCGGTGCCGCGACAGCCGTAACCCACCGCAAACTTGCACCAGCCAGCCGTAAATGCTCTAGATTTCACTACCGTACACATTTAATCTAATCGCCAAGATGACAATCAAATCGGACTCAAAAGTATGATTTTTCTCACATATGCGCCTGATTTACGGCGTATTTTGAAGCAAAA
>DAOTTU010000007.1:0-10242 GCA_034437655.1 Anaerolineae bacterium | reverse complement strand
TTGTCGGCGACGATGCCGAGCAACTGATCCAGCAGGTCATCTGGCGCGGCGGTGGGTGCGGGTGCAGGCGGTGCTGCTACGGGTTGTGGTGCCGGGGTGGTGTGGCCGTTGCTGGTGGGTGGGGCAGTGCTGGCCGGTGCGGTTGCGCCGAGCTGTGCAGTGACGTAATCGCTGATTTCCTGCAAGGTGCGCAGGGGAGCCATTTCGTCGGCTTTGAGCGGCGGCAAGCCTGCAACGGTGTCCTGCATGACCGCCATGATCTCGACGCGCTTGATGGAGTCGATGCCGAGGTCGGCTTCAAGGTCCATGCTCGGTTCCAGCACTTCAACGGGATAGCCTGTCTTGTCGGCGACGATGCTGAGCAACTGGTCAAGCAAGTCGTCAGCCGCTGGGTTAGGTTCAGGTGCTGGTTGTTGCGTCGGTGTTGTGACAGGTTGTGGTGCCGGGGTTGGCATTACAGGCTGTTGTGGCGGTGCGACGTTGATCGTGTTGTGACCATTCCCGTTGCCATTCTGCGGGCCTGCCTGGGCCGTGAGCGGAGGCACGGGCGCTGTTACTTCTGGCGTTGCAGCCCTGACCGCTTCTAATTCGGCGAACCCATCGCGAAGCACCTGTGCAGTTATGTCATCGGTAGCCTCAGCTAACATAACTTCTTTAAAGCGACTCATCGTATCGTTAAGTGACTGCTGCTGTTGCACAAAAGTTTGTTGTATTTCCGCTAGTTGCTGCTGTTGCTGTGCTAAGGCATTGAGCATTTCGCGCAGTGCAGGGCTTGGTTGTGGCGGCGGCGCCGGGATAGTTGTAGGTTCTGGCGCGGCGACTGCGGGTGCGGTGTCTGGTGCAGTTGTTCCTCCAATTTGCGGCAACGTTGTGAGCGCATCTTCAAAGGCCTGCTGGCGTTTGGGGCTGACGTAGTTGCTGCCATTGATCATAAATTGCAGCGGGGCGGGCTTGGCCGGTTGTGGGTCCACAGCGCGGAAGGGGTCAAAGTTGGCGAGTTTGACACCCAATACTTGCAACTGCAAGACTGCATCCCGTAACTGATAATCGCTGTCACGGCGGCGGCTGGCGTTCAGTGCAATACTATGATGCGGCTTGTCCTTTAGAATGCTACGCACCAGATTCGTAAGCACATTACGTGGCCCGATTTCAACAAACACACGTCCACCGTCAGCATAAATTTGCTCAATTTGTTGCTGGAAACGGACTGGTTGCAAAATATGTGCGGTCAGTTGTTGCTGGGCGGTGGTGTCGTCCGTGGGGTAACGTTTGCCCGTTGCGTTGGCATAAACCGGCGTCTGCTGGGTGCCAAACTGTACCGCCTGAATTGCACTGGCGAAGGTCTGTTGTGCGTGACTGACGAGCTGTGTATGGAAGGCAGCCGACACAGGCAATGGCGTGACAGTATAGCCCTGTTGACGCAAACCGGCCGTGGCCTGTTCAAGCGCATCAGTTGGCCCGGCAATCACTGCCTGGTCAGGTGAGTTCCAGTTCGCAATACTAACACCCATATACCCGGCAATTAACGGCTCAAGCTGGCTGAGTTCACCGCTGACAGCCGCCATGGTGCCCATCTCTTGCCCGGCATGAGCAGGCATCATTGCTGCGCCACGCGCAATCATCAGCTTGATATAGTCCTCATCACTGAGTACATCGCCAGCCCACAACGCAGTCAGTTCACCAAAGCTGTGCCCTGCTGTGAAGTCTGGGCGGAAACCAGCATTTTCTAGTAACTGATACAGCCCGGCGCTGAGCGCTCCGATGGCCGGTTGTGCGTGGCGTGTTTCGGTGAGCGCTTGTTGCTGCACAGTTCGAGTTTCGTCATCAAAGGCAGGAATAGGATAGACGACTTCTGAAAGTGGGCGTTGTCCATTGCTGATAAATTCGGTGTCTACCCGCTCGAAGAATTCACGCACGGGTGGGAAGTTAATTGCTACTTCGCGCCCCATGTTGACATATTGCGACCCCTGACCGGGGAACAGTGCAACGGTTTTGCCTGTTGTATCCAGCCCCTGTTGTCGGTAGTAAATGCCTTTGGGGTGCTGCCATTCGGTGGCATCAGGCTGGTTGCTGAGCAGTTGTGCAGCTTGTTGCAGACGTTCACGGGCTTCTGCTGGTGATGTGGCCACAAAACCAAGCCGGGCATGGTGTGCGGGGGGCGTCTGGTTAGCTTTCAGTGCATGGAAAGCCTGTGTGCCATTTTCTGCAAACGCACTGAGGGTTTGCTGCACCGTTGAAAAAAGTTCCTGCGGCGTGGGCGCGGTCAACATAACGCTGCGGGGTGTGGCGTGCAGACGTTTTGCAGGCGCTCTGCCATTATATTCTTCAAGAACGACATGGTAATTCGTGCCGCCAAAACCAAATGAACTTACCCCGATGCGCCGTGGTTCCATGCCCGCCGCTCGCATCCATGGGCGGACGTCACTATTGATATAAATCGGTGTGGTTTCGATGTCAAATTTGGGGTTGGGTTGCTCGACATTGATCGTTGGTGGTAAGACTTTGTGGTGCAGTGCCAGCAGCGCTTTGGTCATGCTGACAGCCCCGGCGGCGGCTTTTGTATGCCCGACCTGCGACTTGACGCTGCCCAGCCCGATGGACTGCTGCGCCGCGCCAGCCTGCGTCATGAAATTCTTCAGGCTTGTGAATTCAGTCAAATCACCAGCGGCGGTGCCTGTTCCGTGGGCCTCAATAATGCCGACACTCGTCGGCGAGACGCCTGCATCATCGTAAGCGCGTTGCAGGGCCAGGCCTTGCCCGTCAGCGTCCGGTGCATAAATGCTGCCGGACTTGCCATCACTGGACGCGCCAATTCCGGTAATGACACCGTAAATCTGGTCACCATCACGCTCAGCATCTTCGAGGCGTTTCAGCAGCATCAATGATGACGCTTCACCAATGAGCATTCCGTCGCCCTGCGCGTCAAAGGGGCGAATGTCGTTACGCTTAGAGAAGGCTGGCGTCTTGCTGAAGGCCATGAACATAAAGATGGTGTTATCGGTGTCAATCCCACCTGTGATGACCATATCGGCACGGCGTTCTTGCAGGTCACTGATGGCCAGCTTCACAGCGCTGAGCGAACTGGCACAGGCTGCATCGACCACGCAATTCATCCCACCGAGGTCAAGCCGATTTGCGACACGTCCAGCAATGACATTGCCCAAAAGCCCCGGGAACGAGTTTTCTTCCCATTCAATAAAACCCTGTTTGTAGGTGTCGATGATGCGTTCGCGGTCTTCGTCCGAAATTCCAGCATTTTCAAGCACCCGTGCCAGCAGCGGATACTGTAGGCGTGAGACTAGCGGTACCATCAGCTTTTGACCACCACCAATACCGAGTACTACACCCGTCTGCTCGCGTATGTGACGTGGCATGTCGGCATAGCCAGCGTCGATCAGCAAACGCCTGGCCGTGATGAGCGCCAGCAATTGCGCAACATCGGTCACTTCAATAACGCTTGGCGGAATCCCAAACTCAATTGGATTGAAGGGGATATCTGGCAAGAAGCCACCACGCCGCGCATAAGTTTTGTCGGGTTGGGTGGGGTCGGGGTCGTAATAGGCCTCAACATCCCAGCGACTGGGCGGCACTTCCGTTATGCCATCGACTTTATTGACGATATTCGTCCAGAATTGTTGCGTGTTTTCTGCTTTCGGGCAGATTGAAGCCAGCCCAATGACTGCGATTTTTTCCATCACCTCATATCTTTCGGTGTTATTTTGTGTCTGAAATTGGAGATATGTAATGCTTGTGTCTCGTGCATATAGAACTGCCTGTGGCATAGCCACCTGCAATTGATTGGGGCAACATCCTGTTAGCTAAATATCCACGTAACGCAATTACCGGGTAATGCAACCCCAGTAAATACAACACAAGAGTTGGAATATAGTTACGGAATCACATGCCAGTTCGGTTGCATTCACCAGTTCAGCCAATCAGCATGATCAATAAGGGTCACACCCCATACTAAATCAATCAATCGGCTTGGTTTTTCCTGTTGGGCTTAATAATGCTATGCTACTATGGTGGCAATCGCCAAGCGACAAGATGAATACATTCCAGGAAATGCACAACACCATGCCGCTTGATCCATTAACCCCCGCAGTAAGACGGGCGCTTATACTACTGCTGCTGTTGGCGTTTGGGCTACGTCTGGCGTGGCTTTTACTGGTGCCCACAATCCCCCAGAGTGATGCGGGCTGGTTTTATGGTCATGCCGAACGCCTGGCAGAACAGGGGCGCTTTGTAGGGTCAAATGGTGAACTAACTGCTGAGCGCCTGGTTGGGTATCCTGCGATACTGGCGGCTGCATTTGCGGTGTTTGGGACAAGCTACAACGTCGGTAAAATTTTGAATCTGGTGTTGTCGATGGTGATGCTGGTTGCCAGCTTCGACATTGCCAGGCAGACGTTTCGCTCGAATCGTATCGCCCTCTGGACCGTCGCCATACTCGCCGTTTTCCCAAATCATATTGCCTACACCAGCGCCCTCATGAGCGAAATTGCTTTTACAGCACTTTTCCTGGTCGCTATTAGCCTGATGTTGCGCTTACGATATGTGTCGTGGCTATGGTTACCGGCCGGGGTTCTTTTTGGTGTGGCGACACTTGTAAAAAGCTACTTTGCACTGGCACCGTTGGTGGTGTGGGGGTGGTTGGCATGGCGACGGGACTTACAAGGCTATCATCGGCGCTTTGCTCTGGTGGTTGCTGTGATGGTTTTGACGATAATGCCGTGGTTAGTACGTAATTGGGTGGTATTTGACGCTTTCCCGGTTATGTCCAACACGGCTGGCTTTAACCTGTGGGTTGGGCATCAGCCCGGGGCAACCGGGGGATTTTATAATCCTTTACTTGCTACCTACCCACATACCCCTGAAGGGGAATATGCATACGACCAGCAATTGCGCGACGAGGCACTGGGACACATTCGCAATAATCCCGAGCAATCTTTGCGTTTGAGTTTTGTCAAAGCGGCAAACACGTTTATTGGTAATGTGGAAGGCCTCGAAGCAGCTCATGCTGGTACAGATTACAATTTCAATGCGCTGGCTATCTTCACATACCTTCTTTATCTCGTTTTGCTGATTATGGCGATGGCCTACCCACTGGTACGATGGCGCTATATCGTACACCATCCTGACGCAAGACTCCCCGCGCCAGAGCTTGGCGGGCTGTTTGTGCTTTACGTGATGGCTGTTGCGGCTGTCTTTTTTGGCGATACGCGGTTCTCATTTCCGGTCATGCCACTTGTATTTATGTACAGCGCGGCGCTGATTGTGATGTTACGCTCACGGCGTCAGGCTGCACCTGAAAGCGCCGATCAATCCCCATTGACCACCAATGCGTAGTAACACCTGAACGCTGCACTTTTATGATGTGCGCCCGATGCTGGTGCATTGACACAGGATTTGTTCCCCTGAATAATTGTGCCAGCATGACCGGTATGCGATTCACTCGCTTATTGATGACAAAGGGTCATCTGGGTGCCGCACACCAAACCATCTCTTGATCACCAACATAATTAAGGAAATCGTGTGTCTGTTGCAGTCATTACTGGCTCGGGCGGCCTTATCGGCTCAGAATCTGTTGCGTTTTTCGCTGAACTAGGCATGGATGTTGTCGGCATTGACAATGACATGCGGCGTTATTTCTTCGGCGACACTGCCTCAACCGCCTGGAATACCGAACGTTTACAACGTCTGTACAAAAACTACACCGCACTCGACATTGATATTCGTGACGAGACTGCAATTAACGAGGTCTTTGCGCGATATGGTGACGACATTAAGCTGATTGTCCACTGTGCGGCTCAACCCAGCCACGACTGGGCTGCCAAAGAACCGCTGACAGACTTCACGGTTAACGCCAACGGCACGCTGATTCTTCTGGAAGCAACACGCCAGCATTGTCCAGAAGCTGTTTTTATCTTCACCTCTACCAATAAAGTCTACGGTGATACGCCCAACCAGCTTCCGTTAGAGGAACAGACTACTCGCTGGGAATTACCCCGGTCCCATGACTGGTATAGCGGCATTCCGGAAACGATGTCGATTGATACGTCGTTGCATAGCCTGTTTGGTGCTTCAAAAGTGGCCGCAGATGTTGTAGTGCAGGAATACGGGCGATACTTTGACCTGCAAACCGTCAGTTTCCGGGGGGGATGCCTGACCGGGCCAAACCATAGCGGGGCGCAGCTACACGGCTTTCTTTCCTATTTGATGAAATGCACGATGACGCGCACACCCTACACTGTGTTCGGTTACAAGGGCAAGCAGGTTCGTGACAATATTCATTCAGCCGACTTGATTCGGGCGTTCTATGAAGTCTTCAAAGCACCGCGTCGTGGCGAAGTATACAACATCGGTGGGGGGCGGTTTAGCAACTGCTCAATGCTAGAGGGTATTACGCTATGCGAGGACATTGCCGGGCAGGGACTACAATGGACATACTCCGAAACCAATCGGCGCGGCGACCATATGTGGTGGATAAGCGACCTCAGCAAGTTCCAGTCGCATTATCCCACCTGGCAAATGCAGTACGATGTACCCGCTATCTTGCAAGAAATCTATGACCGCAACCGCGAACGGTGGCTAGTAGGTGAGGATCAATCACCGTAGATTTGCTCAAAAAGCAAAACCCCGACCATTGCAATAAAACAGTGGCCGGGTAATCTGCTTTTAACATGTGGTGGGTTTATAGGCGTTTTTTGACGCCTTCAGCCCATTCATCAACTTGTTGTTCGGCTTCTTCGCGGGCAATGCCATATTTGGCTTGAATCTGTCCAACCATTTTTTCGCGTTCACCGTTCATTTCGGTGATTTCATCGTCGGTCAGTTCGCCCCATTTCTCGCGAACATAGCCTGTCATTTGTGTCCAGCGTCCAGAAATTGTATCCCAATTCATATTGGAGTCTACCTCCTGATTGTTTGCGTTTTCTTTGTTATCGTTTGTCTACATAGTATCCTGCTGCCAGGGTGAGTGCCTGAGCATAATGTGGGATATTGGTATCAGCCAAAAGACCTACATCGTTAAAAAAGCAGCAAAAATCTGTATGCAGGGTTATATATGGTGGTGGCTTTAGTTCTGTTATGGTTAGTGGTATAGATGGGTATGAAAGGTCTGATATACAAGATGCGACGATTTATCGGAATGATAATACTGATGACGATTGCTGGATGGGCTGTTTTTCCACCAGCACCAAGCACCAGTGCGCAAGCACCCTCGAACCTTGCATATGCTGCTCGTGGTGCTTATGGGGTTGGGGTAACGAGCCAAACGATTGTCTACAATGAACGCGAATTAGAGGCTGTGATTTGGTATCCGGCGCAGGCCTCGGCAGAGGAACAATCCATTACGTACAGCTATCCCCCGCTGCAAATTTCGGGGCAGGCGGCACGCGATGCACGTGCAGACTTGTCAGCGGCACCCTATCCGCTGGTGGTGTTTTCGCATGGGTCTGGTGGCCTTAACCTGCAAAGTAGCTGGCTCACTGAGCATATCACTTCTTATGGCATGGTTGTCATCGCTATTGACCATTCCGGGAATACTTTTCTTGATTCATTAACGCCCATTGATGCTGCTGCTGAAGGCTTTATTACGAACTTCGTCACACGCCCACAAGATGTGCTGGCTGCTGTTGATTACATGACTGCGCTGAACGAAGAGGACAAGCTGTTGCAAGGAATGATGGATGCCGAGCGTCTGGCCCTAATAGGACATTCCTTCGGTGGTTATACTGCGTTCACAGCCAGCGGGGTTCCGATCAACCTCGATCAGCTTCAAGCATATTGTAATGATGCCACAATCCCGGTTGAGTTACGCGCAGGCGTCTGTTTCTTAACGGATACTGCCCCTATCCTGGCTGAAACGGCGGGGTTGACATTGCCATTAGAAGATGCCTGGCCCAAGTTCGCCGCAGTGAATGCGGATGCTGTGGTTGCTATGGCACCTTATGCTGGTCCAGTACTCGACGCGGCAACACTACGACGCAACCAAACCCCGACGTTGATCCTTGTTGGTGAAAATGATGAGACGACGCCGCCTGAGCGCGACTCAATACCGGTCTATGAACAACTCGGTGATACACGCAAAGCGCTGGTGGTATTTGAAGATGGGCCGCATTTGTCTTTTGCCAATAGCTGCGAAGCGTTGGGGCTACCGCCTGCCGCCAGTAACTTCTGCGAGCCGCAGGGAGACGTCATTCAGGCTGTACATGCTGTATCGCGGCATGTTGTCACCGCTTTTCTACTGGAAACGCTAGCAATAGAACCAACCGCGCGTGAAGCATTAAATGCGCCGTTGCCCGACGGCATCACCTTTGCGCAGAATACGCCGTAAGTATAGAGTCGTGTATGGTGAGGCTGAATTATCCTATCCGCACTACACGGAACCCCAGTGAGCTAAACGACCGAAAATAAGGGTAGCCACCGAAGCGGAAGGTGGTTTGGGCGGTGTCGCGGTTAAGATGCCAGGCACCGCCACGCAACACCCGAAAGTTAAGCTGTTGACCGTTGGTGATGGTTTCGCCAGTTTCATAGTCGGTCAAGCACCATTCCCAGACATTCCCGGCCAGATCCAAAACACCGAAGGGGCTTTCACCAAGTCCCTCGTATTGCCACACAACACTCGTGCCCCGCTGGTTCGACTCACGGGTATTGCAACGCCGAGCATCCCATTCATTACCCCACGGATACAGCCGATCATCATGCCCCTGTGCCGCCAGTTGCCATTGCTGTTCGGTCGGCAGCAAGATGCGTTCACCTGTGATTTCGCTCAGCCATGCACAAAATGCCAGCGCTTCATACCATGACACACTAATCACCGGGTGATGTGGTTCACGTTTTTCGGAATTGTCCCATAATGAAGGGGCTTGCCACCCCTTTTCAGTGCGTTTGTGCCAGCCTGCTGCCGTCCAGAAGCGCCGTTGTTCGTAGCCACCTTCTCCCATAAACCGTTCAAACTGGGCATTCGTGATGGGATATTTGGAAATGGTGAAGGGTGCCACCGACATGGTTTGTGGTTCGTGAAGGTAGCCCTTTTTTCGGTCGTTATTTGCCCAGTTAACAGGCAACAGACGCACTTTCCCGGCTGGTACGTCTACCCAGACGAAGGGCCCGGGCAATGCCACTGGTAGATCAGTTGTTAGCTCAGAAACGTCATTGACGTTATAGACTGGTTTTATCGGCGGTACAACGGTGTCATGATTGCCATTACCAGCAGATGTGAAGGTCGGCGGCTCGATCATCTGCATCTCAGCCGTGCTGAGTTTGGGGTCTTTACGCCCATTGCAGATGTCTCGAATCCCGTCGGGGTCATAGTCTGGAAAATCTTTCACAAAGCGCTGAAATTCCTGGCATCCGAGTGTGCGCGTGGCACGGCGTTTAACCAATTCACGGATAGGCTCATATTCACGAGCAGCAGTACGTAGATATGCCTGGTATTCAAGGGCTTGTTCAGCTTCTGCCAGCATGCTTTGCAACAGCCGCGCCACACGTCCAGTTGGGTATTGGGCCATTGCCTGCTTCAAAACAAAGACTGCGGCGTCGTAGTTTTCTACATCAAGTGCATCAGCAGCTTGCACCAGTGCTTCATTTGGCGAGATGTCGTGCGGTGGATACTCGTTACGGTTAATGGTCGCGGTAGAGGTGGCTGGTATCGCCAGTTGACGGCGTTCGGCGATGGTCAGGGCATTTAGTAGAGTAACCAAATCTTGCATGTCTTGACTGAGATCGGTGTATTGAATGTGACTGAGGACTTCAGGAAGTGGGGTGCCAGCACGAATTAGCACCGGGAAAATTTCTTTACGCGCTTCAATCGCGAGTGCGAGTTCTTGTTGGCAATAAACTGACGCAACTGATTCCGGTGACAGCAGAAACACAAACCCATCGCACCAGTCTATCTTCTGCTGAATCGTTTCCCACCAGTCTTGCCCGGCGTGCAGGCGGTCATCATACCATACTTCATGTGCTTGTTCTAAATGGTATGCAATTTGCTTGCACAAAGGCTTGTCTACCCGTGCATAGCCAATAAAAAGTTTCATCGTTTTTCGGATGTCTCTAATCCGGTTAGTAACTTATAACTTCAGGATAACCAATACCTTCGCCAAAAATCAGCATGGTAGAAAAAATGACCATTTTGGCGGAAATTTGATACGTCATGAGCTTTTGTGAACCCAATTTTCGCGCCATTCATCACGTTTTCCAGCGAGTTCTACCCAAATTTCAAAATTGGCGAAGGTATTG
>DAOTTU010000006.1:0-7118 GCA_034437655.1 Anaerolineae bacterium | reverse complement strand
GTAAACGACGGCGCTATCAAGTTTAGCGACCGCACAAGCCTAAAGGCAGCGCGTTCGGTGGGTGCCCTGACCTTCATCCCAATCCTGGACGTGACTTTGCAAAAGTCCTGCGATGGGCGCGCCGCGTGTCGATTTTTTGCGCGCTTCAGTATATCATCATCGCAGTCGACACCAGCCCCCACCACAAGGAGTCACCCACCGATGACCATTGACCACGCCGCCCACCCCACCACCGAAACCGAACACGTCCCCAATCCCCAGCGCCGGGCCCTGCTCGAAGGCGTACGCGATACGCTGCCGCTGCTGCTGGGCGCAATGCCATTCGGGATCATCTTCGGGGCGCTGAGTATCACCAACGGGTTGAGCGTGCTGCTCACGCTGGCGCTATCGTCGGTGGTGTTTGCAGGCTCGGCGCAGTTCATCGCGGTTGGGTTGATTGCGCAGGGCGTCGGCGTCCCCTTGATTGTGCTGACCACGGCGGTCGTCAATTTGCGGCATGCGCTCTATAGTGCCTCGCTGGGACCCTTCATGCGCGGGTTGTCACAGCGCTGGTTGGTGCCGTTGGGCTTCTTCCTCACTGATGAAACCTTCGCGGTCGTGTTTCGGCGCTGGTATGAGCGTAAACCGCACGCGGCATGGTATCAGCTTGGCTCGTCGCTGGCGATGTATGCCAACTGGCAACTGATGACCATCATCGGCATTGTGGCTGGCACCTCGCTGGATGGCATCACCGAATGGGGGCTTGATTTCGCAATGGTGGTGACCTTTATCGGCATCGTCGTGCCGCTGATCGTGACGCGCTCGATGCTGGCGTGTGCGGTGGTGGCGGCTGTGGTCGGGGTTGCGGCGCAGGGTTTGCCACACAACCTCGGCTTGATGGTCGCAGCGGTGGTGGGGATTCTGGCGGGGGTTGTTACCGAACGGGTGTTGCGCGGCGCAGGCGATGAATCCGAAAAAAGTTGAGAAGAATTAAGGAAATTGTTAGGAATTAATGGAATCGGGACTCGAATCCCTCGCGCAACCCTACTAAAGTGGTGTACGCTAGAAACAAAAGCGTGAATGCAATCAGCAACCTGGAGACAATTTTGATGCGGTTAACGGCGATGACAGCCCTTTTAATCAGCGGGGTACTCAGTATTGGGCTGGGGCTAGGACTCACCGCAGCGCGGGGTGACGGTGCTTCACAGGTGCAACTGGTGGCCTTTGATGTGCAGCCCGACGAAAACATGCGACACCTACACCTGATGTTGCACAACGGCGACAACCTCAGCAAACCGGACATCGAACACCCCAACCCCATCGACCCGGTGCTGTCAAGTTTTTACGACGCCAGCTTTACCCCCGACGGACGCTATGTTGTTGCACAGGGCTTTGACCCCGCCGGCACCGCACAACTTTTCGAGATTGACCTGCACACCGACGCCGCTACCCCACTTTCCAGCCCGCGCAGTGTCCACATCACCAGCCCCGCCGTGTCGCCCGATGGCGAATGGATCGCCTATACGCTGCTCGGTGGGATAACGCATGTCTGGGTGATGCGGCGTGATGGCACCGACGCCCGCCAGTTGACCTACGACGGCCAGCGCAATCTATCGCCCGTCTGGACCCCTGACGGTAGTGCGTTGATTTTTACCCGGCAGGAGCGTGACCGCATTAACCTCTATGCCGTGGACATTGCCACGCTGGAAATCACCCAACTCACTGACACTGACGAGATTGAAGGCTGGCCCGCTGTGTCGCCCGATGGGGAATGGATTGCGTTCACCAGCCGCGACCTGCGCGTGGACCGGAGTTTCCGCCTGACGATCATGCGCCGCGACGGGTCAGAGCGCCAGACGTTGACCAGTGGCGACCGCCTCGACGAGTCCCCGGAATGGAGCGCTGACGGGCAAAAAATCTACTTCTCCTCTTATAAAGACACCACCCGCCAGATTTACCGCATTGACCGCGACGGTAGCGACCTCGAAAAGCTGACGGACGTTGACGGGGCCGCCACCGCACCGACCCTTTCCCCTGTTATTGACCGCCCCTTCGACGGGGGGCCACCGCTGGCGCTGGGTGTCGGGCTGCTGGCCGGGTTTGCGGTGCTGGTGCGCTGGCGGCGCTGATGGGTATCACAGCCGGGGGCTACTCTACGCGCTCGAGTTGCTGCAACATCGTCGGGATGAGTTCGCTCACCGTCGGGTGAATATGCACCGCGTCACGGATGACGGTATATGGCGCATCAGCGTACATCTGATCGGTGATGGTGTGGATGATTTCGTCGCCGCCAATGCCCAGCACCGTCGCCCCCAGAAAGCGTTCCGTTTCCGCATCAATAACGACTTTCATCAACCCGGAGGTTTCGCTGCGTTCTTTGGCGCGGCTCACGCTGGACATCATCATTTTCCCGAGCAGCAAGGGGCGGCCAGTTGCGCGGGCTTGCGCTTCTGTCATGCCGACACGGCCCAGCGGCGGGTCAATAAACATGCCATAGGTTAAGAAACGGTCGCTGAGGTGGCGCGTGCCATCCCCAAAAATGTGGTCAGCCATGATTTCGTGGTCGTTGTAGCTGGTGTGGGTGAACGCGCCGCGCCCGTTGACATCGCCCAGCGCCCAGATGTGGTCGTGGTTGGTTTGCAGCGCATCGTTAACCGTGATATAGCCGCGCGCGTCGGTTTGCAGCCCGGCCGCCGCGATGCCGAGTGTGTCCGTGTTGGGGACGCGCCCGGTTGCCAGCAGCAAATGCGTGCCCTGCACATCTGGCCCGCCTTTTTTGCAGACCACGCGCACATGGACCCCGCCGTTTTGGCCCGGTTCTAGCCCGATGCATTCAGCCTGCGTGCGCAAGGTGATGCCCTCGGCTTCAAGGATGCGCGCAATCTCCTCACTCACGTCAACGTCTTCTTTGTTGGCAACGTGGTCGGCGCGTTCGATGATGGTCACGTCTGCGCCAAAACGCCGGAACATCTGCCCAAATTCAAGCCCGATATAGCTACCGCCGACAATGACAAGGTGTTCGGGGATTTCGCGCAGAGCCAGAATGTCGTGGTTGGTCATATAGTTAACGCTATCCAGACCGGGAATGTCTGGCACCCGTGGCCGCGCCCCAACGTTGATATAAAAGCGCTCGCCTTGAATCTGGTCGTGGCCTTCAACCTGCACCTGTGTCGGGCTGACGAAACGCGCATCACCTTCGATAATGTCGAGGTTGTCTATACTTTCGAGCCAGCCGCGCAACCCGTTTCGCGATTCAAGCACGATTTCGTTTTTGCGGTCATAGACTTTTTCGACGTCAATCGACACATCGCCATTGACGACGACGCCCCAGCGGCCAGCCTCGCGGGCCATGTAGGCGGCGCGGGCACTGGCGACCATAGCTTTGGTGGGGGTGCAGCCATAGTTGACGCAACTGCCGCCGAAGGGGCCACGTTCTATAATCGCGGTTTTGTAGCCATTGGCAGCGAGTTTGGAGGCAAGGGTGGGGCCGGCCTGTCCGGTGCCGATAATCACGGCGTCGTATACGCGGGGTGCCATAACGTTCACGCTCCTTGTGGGTTGGTGTGGGTAGGGTCTTCTTGCATAAACAGGGAAGGGCTGGCGGGGGGGAAATCTTACGGCGTTTGGGCGTTTTGGCGGCCGCCGGCGCGGTGATGGTTTTTCGAGCCTGAACCAACCGAGTTGCGAGCATTTCCACGGCGACAACCGTTGAAAACGACCGGGTTGTGATATATGTTGGGCGTGGCGGCGCACGCGGCATAGCCTCACATAAAGGGCCCGGTTCGCCGTGTACGCATCTGGCGAGTACGCTCAATACCACAGCACAACGTCATGAAGGAGTAAAAGCAACACGACATGTCAATACTTCGCTTAACACGTGGATTGCGGATACTTGGTTGGGCGTTGATTATCGGGGCTATACCGCTTGTCGAAGCCTCGAACGCCACTCAAACGGCCCCAGTTGTAGCCTTCTTGTTCAGCTTATGGTTTCCCGGGGCGGTGTTGCTCGCTCTGGCCAAAATCATCGACCTGATGCAGGACATCAGCGCTAAGTTGGATACCCCGGCCGCTCAGCCCAGGCCGATTGCCCCCGCTTACCCGCCACCGGACACCACCCTCTAGCCCGCGTCGCCACCATGCTCACACGACACGACACCCTGACTATTCTCCTGCTCGCGGGGGTGCTGGCCCTGCTGGCGCTTCCGGTGCTGACCTATCCGCTCGGGCGTGACCAGGGCGAATTCGCGACGATTGCCGTGGGCGTGCTGGACGGTCAGTTGCCCTACCGTGACCTCTGGAACCCCAAGCCGCCGGCCGTCTTCTATACCTACGCGCTCCCCATCGCCATTTTCGGCAACACGGCCGCCGCTGTTCGTAGCCTCGATGTGGCGTTGGTGGTGCTGATGGTCCCGGCGCTGTATCTGCTCGGCGGAATGGTGCAGGGTAGGGCGCTGGGTGTGCTGGCGGCGGTGCTGTTTGGCGCGGTGTATCTCACGGAGGACTTCTGGACGCTCTCGCAGAATGACGGGCTGGTGCTGGTGCCGATGACCTATGGTGTGCTGTGTGCGTTGCAGGCGGCGCGGGGGGGCTCTGGGCGTGGGCGTTTGGGGTGGAGCGCGGCGGCGGGGGGGCTGGCGGCGCTGGTGTTGTGGTTCAAATACCCCTTTGTGACCTATGTTGCCGCGCTGGTGGGCATGTATACGCTGCTACGGGCACCCTGGCACCGCAGCCAACGCCGGGCCTTCCTGCAAGACGCGGCCGTCTTTGTGCTGAGCGGGTGCGTGGTCGGCTTCGGCGTGATGGGCATTTTATGGCAGTATGATGCTTTCGACGCCTGGCTGGAGAGTGCGCGTGTCACGGCAGATTATGCGCAGCTTGGCGTAGAAGGCGAACCGTTCTATGAAAGCGTCATCTGGCAGGCGGCCGTTGAAACGCGCTGGCAACAATGGCGCGGGGTGGTGGTGCTGGCGGTGCCTGGTGCGCTGTTGGGGGGGGTGCGGTGGGTGTACCGTCGTATAAATCGATCACCGTTTCAGGACAATGCGACCCTGTCCGCGCAAAACCGATACTGGCTGGCCGTTGTCCTCTGGCTGATAGGCGGCGCGGGGGCGATGCTCATTCAGGCTAAAGGTTACGATTACCACTGGCTGCCGATGTTGCCGCCGCTGGTGATCCTCGCGGCCGGGGCAGTGGCGCAGCTTGTGACCTTGAGCGGCCGCCGGGCCCTACTCGCGTTGAGTGTGGCCGTCATCCTCGCGGGGAGTGCGGCTGAGGTCTGGTACCCGGCGTTGCCCTATCTCAACGGCACGCAGTCGCAACAGGCCTATTACACCGAGTTTCGCGGCGGGGAATATGTCGCGGCTGAGTCGCAGGTGGTGGTGGACTATCTGCGCGAGCGCACCGAACCGGGCGAGACGCTGTTCATCTGGGGGTTTCGTGCAGAGGTCTATTACCTGACCGGGTTGCGCCCGGCCACCCGGTTCATTTTCAACTTTCCGCTGGTGGCCGCGTGGTACCCGCCCGCATGGCAGGTGGAAACCAACAGCCAACTGTGGCAGACGATGCCGCCGTATGCCATCGTCATGCGTGGCGACTTTATGCCGTGGGTGACGGGGCGCGACATGGACTCGCAATTGTTGTTGTTCGAGGTGCCAGACATCCGCGCGTGGCTGGAATTTAATTATGAGCGCGACGTCGAACTCGGTAATTTCCTTGTGTGGCGGCTGAAAGACACGCCGGGTGCGGGGGCGTGAGGGGGCGCAAAACGCCCTCGCAATTGGGGCCCGCCAAACCTCGCGCCGAACGTCTCGAAGCGCTACAATAACAATATAGCAAACAAGCATCCGTGTTCGCACGTGCCCGCACCCAGGCGCAGCGGGCCCGCCTAAGTAGGGGAAAAGCTATGCAAGCAGGACAATTTCGGCTTATTCGTGATGTTGCGGCCTTTGGCGGTGCGCTGGCAACGCTGGCGGCACTTTATCTTGTACTCGAAATGGACATTGTTGTCAGCCTTGTCGTCGCGATTGTTGTTTTCGTGGGGTTGTTTTTCATCATGAACCCCAGGAGCATGCAACAAATTGCCGAGTCGCGGTTGCTGTCTACGAAGGCGCGGTCCAGCGGTAGCATGACGGGCTTTCGGGTCAAGGTGTCGCAGTTGCAGAACGTGGCCGGGCGCATTTCGTCCGCCGGGATGCGCGACCGCTACCAGATTGAACTCGACATTCGGCGCGAAGGCTCAATTGAAATGGTGAGCTTCCCCGCCAGCCGCTATGAGGGCGTCGATTTCGTGTGGCCGTCGAACGAAATTGCAGAAGTCATCTTCTCGGACCGCACCGACCTCGGCGTGGACGTCAGCAGCGAGACGATTTTCCGCTCACCGATTGTGATGTATAGCTGGCAAGAAGTCGTAGACGTGATGATTGCGCAGGAGATTGTCGAACAGATCGACCGCACCTACTTCGTCGTCAACACGCCGGCGCTGATTGAAATGGTACTCAGTGGCACCGAATGGAGCGCGATTGGCCTGCCGGAACTTGGTGACCGCTCGGTGCGCGTGATTTCCACCGACCCAACGCAGTCGAACAGCGGCAATATGTTCTATGGCCTGTTGCTGAATCTGTTGGCGGACAACGAAATCGCGCAACAGGACGACCTCGAGACGCATCTGCCGACGATTATTGACTATTACGAGCGGCAGGGCTTGATGTCGGACTCATCGGGCAGCCTGTTTGAGGACTATTTGCTTGGTGGGGTGGGCGCGAACCCGATCATTGTCGGCTACGAAAACCAGTTGATTGAGGTCTTTTTGCTGAACCCGGAACTGCGCGACCAACTGACGACGCAGACGCGCGTGCTGTATCCGCGCCCGACGGTGTGGAGTAGCCATCCGTTGCTGGCCATCAGCGATGAGGGTGAACGCTTCATGGAAGCCCTGCAAGATGAGGACATTCAGCGCATTGCGTGGGAAGATCACGGCTTCCGCAGTGACATCCCCGGCATCACCGACCCGGACACGCTCGACTTTGAAGGCAGGACTTTTGCAAAGTCAGATAAAGATGATGAACTGAGGTCACCATGCCGCAACCGCAACATCTTTTCGATGGGAGAATGCGGGACGCGGTGCAGGATACGGGTGCAAC
>DAOTTU010000005.1:0-13423 GCA_034437655.1 Anaerolineae bacterium | reverse complement strand
CAGCGTGATAGTCCCAACATCGTGATGCGATCCGGGCTGCACAGCAGCGCGAACACAATCTGACGCAGTTGACGCGCCGTTGTGGGTGTGAGCAATTCGTTCAGGCATACGAGCAGTGGTACAATTTCAGACATGGGCTTTTGCTTTGGTTAGTGTCGTTTTAAAGAACAACAACTATACCTCAAAAGCCCTCCATACTCTCGTTTTTGGCGAAGGTATTGCTTCTTCAAACTTTGTTCTTTTTTTGTTGAAATAAGTTTGGAAGACATCCCTCTTTTTGCCTAGACCACGTTATTGTGCGGTGCTACCAGTTTGTCAATCGGTCATGATTTCTAGTCTATAGTCACCCTGGGTCGATATGTCAACAGGGTCAAAACGGGTCGCAACAATGCGATACCATCCACTTGCTTCGACTTCAAATATAGCTGTGGAAAAACTGTCTACTACACTGCCGCGGGCAAGTACACGGCCCGATGGATCAACGACAGCAACTTGTGGGTTTAAACCACCAGTCATCCGGTATAACTCTAATATAACAGTTGTTGAATGATCTATAAATATGTCGTAGAAATCTTCTGGGTCAGCATCGGTAATTGCGCCACGGAACGTTCGTAACTGCGAGATAATGACAAGTGGGTCATCGTTCGCTATGAATGGTGCATTAACCTCTTGATCATTGTTCGTTTCACGTTCGATGGTCAATACAAAATCACCATAGGTAGAGGCTTCTGTGTCAGGGTCTGCAATCACTTGGACCTGATATACACCAGAATCATCAGCACTATAAGTCAACCTGTTAGTTGCCTCTCCCTCTGCAGATTGTCTCACGATGACACGACCTTCTCCATCGGCGATGCCAATGAAAGGTTGTAAAGTACCGGAGATACGATCTACCTGTATGGTAATTGTTTCACCAGCATCAAGTGTCAAAGCGTATTCACGCACTACAGTAGTCTCACCATCATCCGGCGGTATTGTATCTCGGATCTGAGCATCGACATGACTCAAACCAGCGAGAATAAGCACAGTCGCCACAAATAACAGCAATTGCTTATGCATATAAAAACTCCCAACGTTCTTTGAATAAAATGACAGGTATTACTAATTGCGTTATGGCCGTTGCCATATAGATATTTGATTTTCTGACCCTATGGTCACAAGAACACTTCCATCGGCGGCAAGAGCCATATCAAAAGCATTATCAGCAAGGTCTTCATGGTATAGAACCCCGCCAGCGTCTGCATCACGTAAGATAAGTTGTTGTGATCCTAGCGTAATGATAAGTTCTTCGCTGATATATTCAACGCGATAGATGCGACTATTCGTGCCTCTCATGGTTTGGGATAAAGTGCCATCTTGGTCATAGATGAGCAAATCACCACTATACCCATAAGCAATGGTACTATCTTGTTGGAGGTTAACACCTGTCAAAACCTGTTCTGCATCAATGGATGCCGTAATTTCTTGCGCGATGACATCATACAGTATCAGGGTCGTTTCTCCGACTAGGACTAGTTGTGTTCCTTCATCATTCAAGTCAATATCTGCAATGGTTATCTCAGCATCAAATTGATGCACTGGTTCAGTCCAGTTTTGTTCATCCCAGATGCTGATGAGACCATCAGTATCCCCTATTACTAACCCGGTTATACTTGCATCCAACGCGGTGATTGGCGCAGTGCTCGCCTGTAATTGGGTCAGCAATTGGCCACTCCGAGCATCCCAGATGTGGACAATTTCGTCATTATGTCGGGTTGCTAACCACAGACCATCTGGGTCTAATGTGATACCAGTAGCAAACGGTGTTGCCGTATCAATCACGAATGCAACACTTGATGTGCGCAAATTGAATGCATAGATCATCCCGGCCCCATCCGCGATGTAGGCACGTGTACCACTAGAGTTCACGGCAACAGCCATTAAATCAGTAACAGGCAAATTGCTCAATCTGATCGTTCGTTCGTTAATAGTGAAGCCATTATCAGCGAATTGCCAGAACCCCGCGTAACGATCCGCAAGTTCTGCTTGTAAAGCCGGGAAGTTCAACAACGTTTGATCCAATACGTATGGATCAATTGACCCATTACGCAGGTTCACAAACAGTTCAGCGGCACTGAACCAGTCCCCAGCGCTGAGCGCATCAGCAAGCGCGATACTGAATAAACGCACGCTAAGCTCGTTGGCAGTTCGGCGGCTATCGGAGAGATCAGCTTCAAGTTCAGCAAGGGCGTTGCGCGCTGTCGCTAAATCACCGATGGCAATGGCTTCGTCTACTGGTTGCTGATACGCACGCACCAGATAGTCATCGATTTCAGCATCTGATGGGAAATAAGTTATGCTCAATGGATATTCAGTAGAGAACTCATCAACGAAATTGCGTGTATCCCGCAATAGATCGCGAGCTGTGGTCCAATCGCTTTCTTCTAATGCAACCTCTACTTGGCGGAAGTATGATTGACTCACCACTGTACCGGATTGCATCAACTGATCTTCGACTACCGTCAAATCCGGTGCTTCCGTATCGACTGGATCACCCAACACTGTACCAATGATGATTGCATTCGCCGCTTCATCACGCGCCTTCCCCCAGTCACCTGCTTCTAGCGCATCCTGCGCTGGTTGCAAATAGGCCTCTACTAGTAGGCGTATTGCTGTATCGTACTGATCCCCATTAACGAGGTTGTTAACGTTTTGAGTAGGATCATTAACCAGGTCAATGAGTGTATCTCGTGTAAGACCCCAGTTACCGGTATCGAAGGCTTGCTGTGCTGGACGCAAGTAAGACTCAATAATGATATCATTAGCTTGGCTATCATTGGGCAGCAAGTTCAGCAATTGTGCCACCTCAGTGCGGGCGATGCTCCAATTTCCGGCTGTCAGCGCTTCAGTTGCAGGTAGGTAATAGGTACGGCGATATTGCTGTGTGGCATCAAGATACGTTATCTGGCTGATGAGTAATTGCGAAAGATCCTGCTGTGGATCATCTAGGCGCAATAACAGGAACAGTTGTACTCGTGCATTTGACCATAAACCATTCTCAATCAAGGATAGGGATTGCTGATAATACCCTTCCCGTAATTGAGTGGCTGCCACTTCATCATCTGGTTTGAGGGCTAGCAGTTCAGTGGCTGTTTCTCTTGCATCTGCCCATTGCGCTGCCTCTAGCTGAGCATCGGCTTCATCATGATAGGCCTGGAGAAGCAAAACATCAGCATCCAGATACGGTTCTTCACTGAGGAACGGGTTGGTTGCGCTGTCCAGCAATAGCAAATCAGTAAGCTGGCTTTGCGCTTCATCATATTCAGTAGCGACTAATGCTTCTTGCCCGGCATTATAATATGCTTCACGAAGTTGTTCATTCGCCAGCGGATCCTCAGGGTCAATGAATATCAATTCCAGTGCCGTCTGACGTGCCAGGTCCCAGTCGCCAATAGTTAAAGCCGCACCTGCAAGTTGATGGAATACATCACGTAACCGAGACTGTGCATCCCGGTACGGATTGCTGACATCCATCAAGAGGTTGGGCATATCAACAGTTGGGTCTGCATCCAGCAAAAGTAAGCTGACCAAGCTATCTCGTGTGATCTGCCAAGCATCGACTTGCTCCTGCGATGCAAATTCAGCAGCCAGGGCTGCGCTTTCCGCAAGCAAGGCCCTTTGATAATAGGACTCGCGCAGGAAGTGGGCGGCTGTCATTGGTGGGATAGTCAGGTAAGTGGGGTCAAGAATATTTAACTGCGTGAGATTATCAATCACTACATCCCACCTCGAGCTAGTATGGTCGTTCAACGCCTCGGTATAACTGCGTTCAGCCGGGATTGCAAAGGAATCAGCAAGTAATGTAAAAGCATCAGGGTCAGTTGGGGTTGGGCGATATGTAGGGTCAAGTTCCACCAACGGTATTAGTAAGTCTTGCGCTTCAACCCAGTTTTCTGCATTAAATGCCTGTTGCCCCGGTATGTAAAATGTATTGCGATACAAGACTGATCCATCCGCATATAACGGATCATGCTCACGTAATGAGGCTAACAAAGAACGCGCTAGCGACCAGTCTTCAGCAGCGTAAGCCGAGATTGCAGGCAAGTAATACGTGTTACTGTAAAGATCACTGATAGAAAGTAGTATCTCCGTGCCAAGAAGATCACTGATGGTTGTGGTATCACCTGACAGAGTAAAGTCATCCGGTGGTGTAAAGTTACTATCAAGACTCAGCAATGGTGAGAGCGCCTCACGTACCGCTGCCCATTGGCTATCCGTTTCATCTGAAGTGCCCTCGGCATTGAAGTCGGCTTCTGCCAGAGTATATAAGCGATGCGCAGGGATATAGTAACTATTTCGCAGTAGCAACCATGCATCGTCATAGAACACGTAGAACAGTTCTGTGTTATCCCGCAGACGTAACAAAAGATCGCGTGTCAGCTCAAGCGCCTGCATTTTATCATCTTCGCTCACCGTTTCATCAAAGAAAGCTGTTTGATAGGCCGTCAGTGCAGGCTCATAGAACGTCTGAATGATTAGATTATTCACATCCTTGTAATTTGAATCCAAGCCGAGTGCTTCAATAGAGACACGCACTTCCTCAAATGCTGCCTGCCGTGCTACAAAATCAGTTTCATTTTGTGCCTGAGCCAAAAACGCCTGTGCTTGACAGTAATAGGTTTCGTTCAACAACAAGCGGGTATCTTTATAATTGATCGCACGTTCATCTATCTCTATGAAGGCTTCAATATCTGCCCGTATTGCTTCACATGTAGCTGCATCAGGGTCAATAACCATCAGGTCAAGTGATAGCGCAATCGGTTGATAATACGTTTCACGGATGAGCGTATGTGTATCCCGATATTCGACATTGATTTCCAGAATTTCTTCTAATGTGGTGCGGGCTTCAGTGAACCTATTGGCATTATCAGAATCGTTGATCGTATCTGTAGCGATGACGTAATACACATCAGAGAGTGAAATCAGCAGACCTTGGAAATTAGGGTCAATCGCCCGAATTTCTTCCAGGTACACCCGCGCTACCTCAAATTCGCCATTATCAATGGCCTGCTCACCTAGATCGAATAGTCCCTGCATGAGTAGTAGAGGAGTATCACGGTAATTAGGATCAATTTCGTAGAGTGTGCGTAACATCTCAACACCAGTCAGTGTGTCACCATTCGTCAACGCAGTTTGTGCTGGTTCATAGAAGCTCAAACGATACAAGTTAGATGTATCATTGAATTGTAAGCCACCATTGGAAATAAGCTCTCCGAGCAGAATACGCGCATCTTCGTACTCCTCAACTTCGACGAACATAGTCGCCGGGATGTAGAAGGTATTGAAATAACGTTCTCTGGTCTCACGGAAATCAGGTGCTGTGGTAAAAATCTGAGCGTATAGAGGTTGTGCAGAAGTATAGTCCTCCAGGGCGTAATATGCTTCTGCTGGTTGATAGTACGTGTCTCGTTTCAGGCTATCGATAAAAGCATTTACCAAGATGATGAGATCGCCAGTCAAGCGGTTGCGGCTATCCGGTGAATTCGTTGCTGATAGCTCAGTTGTAGTTGCATTACGGGCGGCAATGTAGTTTTCAATAGTTATATATAGTGGCACTGGTGATGACTCAAAAATATTTTCAGTAAAAGCCTGTATAGCATCATCAGTCAAGATGTCTTCTGCTTGATCAAGTGTGGTCCTCACCACCTCCCACTCAGTTGGGTCCACTGTATCCGTTGGCGGGGGCACATCGTTAAATTGGGTAATGGCTTCATCCACATAACGCGCTGCCAGAATAATGCGTGCAGGCATGTAACGTTGGATCTCGCTTACATCATCTTCATTAATGAGATCCAGTAACTCGGCAACATTCGCTTCAACTCTATCCCACTGGGGGTTATCGTTGCTGCTGATAACCTGTACTTCATCCTGCAAGCTATCCAAATACAGCAGACGCAGTGTCGGTAGACGGTCCCAGCCGAAGAGCAGTGCATTTTCGGCCAGTAATGCCCGAATACCCACCCAATCCTGCTCACTGTCAAGGAATAATGCGCGCTGCACATAGGATTCTTCGAATATATCCACTAAGGCATCATCTAATTCTGCCTGTAGTGGCGGCTCTAATGTAGGCCGGATTGTTTCGCTAAATCGCTCCTCAAGGGCAATAATGGGAGCCGCAATCGCCACCCACTCGTCAGATGTTGCCTCATCGATGTCAATTTCCGCTCGTTGCTCACTCGTCTGGGCTAGCACAACACTGTTGAACAGGTCAATAGCTGTTTGTTGATCGAGTCCGGTATCAAAATAATCCTGAGTCCGGTTGAGTGCGGCGTCATATTCATCATCCTCCACCAGACGATCAATTTCCGCCTGATAGCTATCGTTAAGTCGTCGATCAGAGTCACGGTAAGTTACAGCAGTTGTAGTTAGGTTAAAGCGGTCAATCGCGGTGCTGTAACTAGCGTCATCAAAGGCGGTACGCCCCTGCCAATACAGGAAGTCAAATATGCCTACAATGAAGACGACCAGCAGCACCAGTACAGCCGCGACTGCAATGGCCCGGCGTAAGTATGGCGGCAATTTAAAAGGTGGTTTTGGCTGTGCATAAGGGACGACTATTTCCTCACGCAGGTCAAGCAACTGGGCATAAAGTTGTCGTAGATCATACAGGCCTAATTGTAATTTTTGCTCTGGTGTTGGATCAATAATGTCTTCAAGTGCAGGTGGGAGAGGTAAGGTTTGGTAATCACCACTTGGGGCCGGTTTATTTCGTAATAGCTTTTTGCGTTCCTCAATATCGGATTTACTTAGCGTGGAATCTAAGAAAGGTGTATCCAACAAGAAATCAATAATGGCTTTGCTATCAGTGGTCAAGCGATCTATTTCATCTTGAACGACCTGAGCATCAATGTGTGCGTAGGTAGCGGCATCAAGCTCTACTTGGTATAAGGTATTGAGGTAGTGTGACCTCTGGATGATTTGTGCGTAAATATCGGCAAGTGCTTGCCATCTAGTGAGATCAGTCACTTTAATTGTTGCCATCATCGTCCCCCGATTGTGCAGGTTACCGTTACACTTTGTAACATTTGCAAGTATAAAATTTGCTCTAAACTCTAATATAGACTATTATTTTTTTATTGCAAATCTATGATAAGGAAGCGATGTATCATGACGATAAAAGTGTTCCTCAGTTCCACTTCCTTGGATTTGAAAGAACATCGTGCCGCAGTTATAGACATGCTGAGACAAACCAACAATCTGCCTATTGCGATGGAAAACTTTGGTAGCAAAGTTGGTGATGCTACGAGCGTCAGTTTAAAAGAGGTACAAAAAGCTGATTTGTTTGTGGGTATTTATGCCCATCGCTACGGGTACCGGCCTGATGACGGTAAAATCTCTGTAACTGAAATGGAATATGACGAAGCAGTTGACCAGAATATACCGCGTTTGATCTTCATCGTTGACGAAAATTATGATGATCCAGTATCACTCATCCATCAACATAAAGAAACAGATAATGTCAGCCAAATGCTGCTGGCCTTTTTCATGCAAAGACTGAACAAAGAAAATGTCCGGTCACTATTCACCACACCGGACGACCTCAAAAAGAAAGTACAGCACGCCATTATGAACTGGCAGCAAGATCAACTCCAAAAAAAGCGTTCCGGCGCTGCTAAAGAGACCCCAAAGCCCGCAGTGAACATTCAGCAGACAGTGCAAAATAACAAAGGTAACGTGGTTAGCGGCATTGGTACCATTACTGGTAATATCAATCAAGGTGGGAATAATCCATCTAGTGAAGATGAGGAATAAAGAAAGATGTCTGACGAAATACAAAACGACGGTATAAATATTGAGCAGCAAATAGAAAATAATACCGGTTCGGTTATTGCAGGTATCGGCACAATAACCGGCGACATCAACCAAACACGAAATACCTATTACGACAATCCGGTTTTGGTGAAAAAACCACTCAAAGAACTGCGCGACCCACATGCCGTTGCGCCCAGTAATTTGGGCCGGATAGTGACTGCCCTCCGCAAGCATCACCTCACTATATTAGAAGCACCACCCTTCTGGGGAGAACGTTACTTGGCTGCACAGCTCGCTCGGCAGATCATCACCGGTGTTTTACCTACACCCGAAGAGAGTGAGTCTACTGAAGATGCACCACTCTATATTTATGAATCCACAGGAAATGTCAACGGTCTTACAGTTACGGGTACACTGTATTCACGAAAAGAGCGTGAGGACCATATTCAGGATACGGTTATTCTCCTTAGCGATGTAACAGCCGATGACTACCCAGCGAGTACACTCAACGAAATGCAGCACTACGGGCAGGAAAATAATGTCTACATAATCCTGCTGACCCAACCGCCTACCAGCCAATGGCATTTTATCAGCAACGAAGATATGCTCTTTTCGCTCACTCGAGATAACCCTTATCAACCCGGAGATATTGCGCTGTGGATGAGTAACATCATCAACAGTGACCCTGGCACAATCCGACAACTGATTATACTTGAGGTCATTCAGTCGACCCCACCCATCACGCCAGAAACGACGCTTCATAATCTTACTAGCACCGATAGCACCATCACACTGGTTGACTTAGTGAGCAACTACGCCAATATCCCACAGCATGCGATAAAAATTGATGGCTATATCAACCAGGCGACTGAACCGACCGATATACTCACTCGCATCCGCGATGAAGATAGCGAAGAAAAACGCCTAAAACGCTGGTTTGATGAGTTAAGCTCCGAAGAAGAACGCTATGTTGTTTTGGCGATCAGCCTCATTAGCGATATTCCCCCACAAACCTTTTGGGCAATTTACGAAAAGCTGATTGAACAACGTTGGCGCTTGCGAGATACGAATCTCAAAATGAGTGATTATCATGGCATTCAAAAGCGTCTGAGTGAACATATTCAAGCGCAGGAAGACCGCATCGGGTTCAAATTAGAGGGTGCCAGTAAGACCATTATCAGCCACGCCCTTGATAGCTATCGACGGTCTTTGGTGAATGCCCTGCCACTCATCGCCAACCTGGTCATCAAAGCTGAACGCTCACCGGAAAGTAGCCTTGCCAGCCTCACAGAAGACATCTTCTACCTTGAGGTGTGGGGTACGGACCTGATGGCGCAATCCGAACAGCAAACTTTGCAACAGCAACTTCGCAACAGCTTAATCAACAGTATTGTTGAAATTGGCACTCGTGAACCGCAAACGACCGAATATGTATTACAAGCCTGGGCCGAACAACCTTACTTCGGTAAAAAAACTTACCAACCGACAATTAATAATGTGCGCGTAAAACTGGCTTTTAGTGATACCCTGTTGCGCTTCCACCGCAGTGACACACCCCAGCGTGGCGCACCCTACTGGGAATCACGCCGTAGTCTGGAGTTACTATCCCGCTGGTACAGCACCGTAAAACCGGAGCTTTATACGTTCAGCGAGTCCACTTTGCAGGACAACCTACACAAACTCGGCGAGCAAGTTGATCGCAACAGTCGGCGGGCTAATATCCGCATGACAGTAGCGTTTACACTTTGCGCCTTGAGCCGAGACCTGCCCAATGCAGACGAGTTCGGTCGGTTGGATACCGGTGGTGACCTAATGACAGCACCACCAGTGAATCTACCAACATTAGCTGAACTCCCGACGATGTGGAGCATGTTGGTGGCTATGGCATGGGAAACAGATATGCGCATTCGGCAGGTAATCGCGCTGCAAATGGACATTCTGAGCCAGTTTTACGTAGACCACATGCTAGCGCTCATGTTGTTACTCGCAGGTGATCCAAAACGTATCATTAGGATAACAGTAGCACAACTACTGCGTAATTTGGTGGTGGCAGATAGAAAATACCTGCAATATATCCATCATCTATTGACCTGTAAGGATGCAGCGATCCCGCAATCCAACATTAAAGAAAATCATCCCCTATATCGCGAATTTATCAATGGGCGTGATGACCCAGAGGACGACATTAAACCGCATGTATGGACCGCCACATTCGCTATGGTGTTATATGGCAGCGAGGAACCCGCAGCATTTCGTGCTTATTTAAGCACACTACTAACGGAAGTCGATAGTGATCGATACCGTGCCTTCACCGCCGTTATAAGGTTGCTATGTACAAATTTCAAAACTGTTGCTGATATGGATAGCGTGCCTACAAGTGTAACTGGTTTGCAGAAAACATTCCGCTTCGTACTGAAAGACCGCGATAGGAACAACACATTAAGCACACCAGCACGAACACTGGAAACGTTACTCCATGAACAAGGTATCTCTTTGGGTGTATTCCTGGACAGCAATGCAATTTCAGAGTTCCGAATAGCGAAAAATCCGACAGAATTTGAACCTCATAATTATGATCTTTAGTTTCCGCTAAATCTGTTATGAAAAAGTGGCTCTTTGGGATTTCGCGTGGTAGCTCCCCAAAATCCACAAAATTGTGCAGAAACAACGCCAGATATGGGCCAGAATCCATCGAAACACATTATATCTATTGAAGAACTTGTGTTCGCCACCCAAGATCCTGAAGAACCGAAAAATTTGACAATGGGCAAGTCTTGTGGCAATGATGAAGTTTCAACATCACATTGAAAACGAATCGAGTTAAACATGCCCATTGTCACACAAGAAATCATGATAGCACTGTGCGCAGTATTGCGTCTACTTCCGATTGGCACGAACCTCGCCCTGTTGCACGTGATGTGGCTGCTGGTGAGCGGTAAACTGTTGAATAGTCGCGGTGCGTTATTTTCGGGATTGTTGAGTAGTGGACTATCAACGGCGGAGATCCGACGGGCATGGGCGGCATTTCGCTATGGCAGTTGGCACACTGATGAGTTGCTGGCGAACTGGGGTGAGTACATACTCGAACAAGGCGAATGGTGTGCCTACCGATATGAAGGCTATCGTGTCAGGGCGGTTGACCTGACCGCGTTCTGGCGTCCCCAACTGAAAGGGAATCGCAGCAAACACTACCACGCTCAGGCTGGCAAGGCTTTACCCGCGATTGTGTTGGGCATCATCGGTACGATTGGCAGCGTGAAAGGTCAACGCAGTGCGTTGCCGACAGACTTCGTACGCGTTGACCCGGATGCCACGGGAAAAGACGTTACAAGCACACACGCTCAACCAGGTGGCCGAAACGTTAGCCCCTGACGAAATCAGCGTGTTCGATGCGGGGTTCAAAATTACCGACCTTCAGACGGCAGGCATTTCATGTTACTTGCTCAATATGTTCTTTTACCGGAAACTAAAGATGATATGAAACCGAAAATTAGGATAAGGTACAAACGCCATGCGACAAACACAAATAAGTATTATAGCCCTTACCGTTGTGGTGCTGTGTGTCATCGGGGTGAGCATTGCACAGGAAAATGACGATCAAGCTCTGCCAGATTTTCCGTTGGATACGACCTATGATGGTTTGCTCTATCCTGATGCACCACTCACATATAGTTTGGACGATGAATCGGGACGTACATATCTAATCTATGCGGAAGCAGGTGATGAGCTGAAAATTAGCCTCACTCGCACATCTAACCGCTACCTGCCCTACCTCATATTGGTCGATGACGCCGGAAATACACTGACTAGAGGTTTTGCGGATATTGCTGGTGAAGTCGCCATTCTAGAATACGTGATTGAAGAGACAAATTGGTATTATGTCACCGCTGGACCGGAGCCAGAGACGCTATTTGAAGGCGGTGACTATCTCATCTTAATGACAGGCGGGAGCTATGCGATCTATCAGATAATTGCAGAGACAATCCCTAGCCCACATGGTAACTTGACGATTATCTTTTTAGAAGACACCTATACCCTGGCAGCAGATACTAACGAGGTAACTCTGTTCGCATGGTTAAATGCTGGCGATATTCTGACCGTGCTTCTGGCAGATGACAATACTGAGATATCCTTTTTACTTAATCAACTTGATGGCTCACCGATGATTCAAGAGCCGACAACAACCTTTTCCAGTGAAACAGATCAATGGGTGGAAGTCATCTCACAGGTTGTATTGGCCGAGGCAGATATTATCCTGAATGCTGAACGTGCAGAAGAAGGGATAGCCGTTGCCGATGCACGTTTATCCGATATTGTGACGATTACCCCCAGCCCGACTGTGACTGCGACCCTCACACCAACCAATACCCTAACGCCCACAACTACACTAACGCCTACGAATACACCTATCTTTACTGATACACCTAACCCCACATTGACGCCGACAGCTACACGTACGCCGAGACCAACACGTACCCCAACCGTCACACGTACACCACTGCCAACCGCCACAAACCTCATAGATTATGGGATAACCATTGAAGATTCTGTTACCAGAGTGCAGCAAATTGAGTATACGTTTGAAAGTACGCTCGGTGATGTTGTAACTATTGTTCTAAACAGTGACGATTTTGATACATACTTGGAATTGTATCGGGGATCAGACCTAGTCGCCGAGGATGATGATAGCGGTGGGAACCGGAATTCCCGCATTGCCAACTACACTATCAATCGTGGTGGGGAATATACCATAATCGTCCGTACCTTCGGTAATTCACAATTTAGTGGCTTCTACACGTTAACACTAGATAATGATGATGGCACTAGTGGACCTGCGTCTGACAGCAATACCATTACCTATGGCGAGACGTTGCGTGAAAATACCGATCGTACCCAGTCGGTAAGTTATACTTTTTCTGGTTCGTTAGGGGATGTCATCACAATCGAAGTGACGAGTGACGATTTTGATACATACTTGGAATTGTATCGGGGATCAGACCTAGTCGCCGAGGATGATGATAGTGCTGGAAATTTGAATTCCCGCATTGCCAATTACGATGTTGATCGGACAGATACCTATACTATCGTCTTGAAAGCATTCGGAAATGCTGAATTCTCTGGTAGTTACATACTTAACTTATCAGACAATACCGTAAGCCAAAACATCACATGCCCTGGTACACTTAGTTCACGTCTAGTTCAAGGAGATATAGCCCGTGTGACCCTTATTGGAACCAGTAACCGCTTAAGAACCGGCCCCGGAACAAATTTCCGCCAAATCTCACGCATCCCACCTGGTGGTGTTTTTGAGGTACTCGATGGTCCGGAGTGTGGTACCGATTTTGCATGGTATGAGGTTAACTATAACGGCATCGTTGGTTGGACAGCCGAAGCTAATAATGAAGAATATTGGCTTGAGCTCGTAGCACCATAAGGTAGGTCAGTTCACTACCGTACGGACGCATGTAGAACTTCGGGGAGTATAGCGACATGACACAGAAAAAGAGGTAGAATTCCAAAATTCAGTAGTTCACGATTTGGGGAGGTGCCGTAGTGGGAACGGACATCACCGCCTTGTACAAGTGCTCAATAGCGCGGCGTAACATAGCGATAAAGCGCTTCAGCCGGAATG
>DAOTTU010000004.1:0-15341 GCA_034437655.1 Anaerolineae bacterium | reverse complement strand
AAGTTCGCCCGCTCAGTAGACCACGCCTGATGACACGCACGGCCCTCGCTCACGCGGACTTGAGTCCAGTGTGAGCGCCCGACATCGGGCTAGCGCCGTACTTCAGTGCGGCGGCCAGCTTCGCAGATTATCCAATGCCCCCCACCCTCCCCCCAAACAACACGAAAGGATCTCCCACCCATGCCCACCATCCGCCTGGACTGGAACCACGACGGCACCTTCAGCCACCCCGCCGCTGACATCACCGCGTTTGTGCGCCGCGCCACCTGGACCCTCGGCTACCCCGACCCCGTGCGCAGCGCCGACCGCCTGCCCCCCGATGCCAGCGCCGTGATCGAACTCGACAACGCCGACGGCCGCTTTTCCCCGGACAACGCCAGCGGCCCACACCACAACGCCCTCCTGCCCGGTCGCCGCGTGCAAATGCTGCTGGATGATGTGCCGCTGTGGACGGGGTGGTTGCAGCATGTGGACGTTTCGCCGGGCGAACATGGTCCCCGCACTGCGACCCTGCACGCCGCCGGGGGATTCTTCCTGTTGCAGGATCATCATCCGCGCCTCGCTCCACAGCAAAACCAACGCGCCGACGCCCTCCTCCGCGACCTACTTGCGCAGGTGCCGGCCAGCCCGGCTTTGCAAACGGGATGGCGTGTGCAACTCGGTCAGCTTGGCAGCACGACCACGCTTTATGCCACCAGTGACCAGTTGCTCGACAGCGTAGGCCAGACGCTATTTGCTTATATCGGGGATGTGTGGGGGGATGCCACCTCTGCGCTGCGCGTGATCGAACAGCTTGTGCAAGCCGAGCGCGGTTGGTTCTGGCAGGGACGTGATGGGCGCTTTGTCTTCCGCGGCCGCCACTTCTATCTAACTGACACCACGTCGCCGCCCGCCGTTGATCTCGGTGCGGTCGCCACCGCCGCCACCTATGCCCACGGCGAGGACATCACCACCACGGTACGCATCACCTGCTACCCCCGCAGCGTCACGCCCGACGTGCAACCCCTGTGGCAAAGCCGGACGCCGCTCCGAGTGGGGCCTTTGCGCGACCGGACGTTTATCGTACATCTGGACGGGGCCGTGTCCGGGGCGCTCACGCTTGAAACCGCCCTGCCCTACACCGACTACACCGCCACCGATGACTTCAACCGCGACCGCACCGGGGCCATTGCCCTGTCTGCTGTGTTGGATGGCGGCAGCCTGGCGCGGGTCAATGTGCGCAATCCGCTCCCGGTAGCGGTGGATGTGGACGTACAATTGCGTGGTGTGGGGGTGACGCTCTTTGACGCGGTGACGGTCGAAGCGGCAGATGTGGACGCTCTGCTCACCTACGGACGCCATCTGCTCGACCTGCGCATCCCGCTGCTGGACGATCCCGACACGGCGCAGAATCTGGCCGATTGGCTCTTGCAGCAACGCGCCACACCGAGCGGGGCCCTGCACCATTTCACCGTGCGCGACCACGACGCCGCCAGCAGCACTCACCTCAAAACGTGGACACTCGGCACGCGGTTGGACATTGCCGAGGCGCAGACACACGCCGCCGGGCGCTATCTGCTCACGGGCGAGACGGGGCAATGGACGCCGGACGACGGCCTTGCGCTGGCCTACACCCTGACGCCACTCGACACGACCCCCTACGCCGTGCTGGATGTCCAGGGGCCGTTGGGGGTCGGTGTGGTGGGGTATTAACTATAAGGCGAAAACTGTGGGATCGGGTTTCCCGGTCCCCCCGACGGGCTTACTGATGCCACTCCAATTCGAAAACGGCTCGCTCAGTGCCACCGGGCGTGTATCCGCTGATGGGGGCGAGCGTAAACGAACCGCCGTCGCCTGTGATTAGTGAACACATCTCCCAGATGTAGCCATAGATCATCTCGTTAGGGACGATGCTGTTGTTCGTAATTTCGCACACCGTATCGCCACGATACTCAACCAGAAGCCCATATTCGTCAGGAATGTTGCGTATGGCAGCGCGGAAGGGTTCGCCACAGCGCTCAAGATAGTCTTCAATGGACCTGAACTGAAACATATTCTGTACGGGTTCAGCCGAGGACTTGCCCATGGCGACCAGCGCCATTGAACCACCCTCGCGCTGGCGGAAATCTGCAAACAGGTCAACCACGATGTCCAGCGGATACCAGCCATCGGGATCAAGATACGTGATGCCGTAGTGTTCTATAATCGGGGCAGTGACGTCACGCTGAACGTTGTCTACCCAATCCTGTATAAACTTACCGATCATTTCTGAGCCGGGTGGCGCGTGTGTCAGGTCAGCGATGTATGGTTGTGACATAGCTTCTTAGCTCCCCTATAGAGTATAAAAGATTGAGGTTTAATTGTGTTATATCAAACACTTTATGATAAATAGACTATAACACAATTTTGAATTAACACAATCAGTTTGTAGGCTTTTTTACATTATTGACGAAACTTTATTGGTTGCCGCCACCTATCGCTACTGTTATCGCCAATCTACCCACCTCCACCGCCATCACCGCTGCCACCATCGCCATTATTGTCGCCATAAAACCCCGGCGGCGGCGCACCGCCACTATAACGCCCCTGTAGAGCGCTCTCACCATCATCTTCCTGCTTACCCACGATCCCAGGCACAAGCAAGATCAAGAATAGGGCGGGCACAATCCATAGGATACCGTCGGTTGCAAAGAAAAGGCCTGCTGTGGCAAGCAAAAGCCCAATGACGACGGTGAATAGTCCTGCGTGGTCACGATTCATGGTGTTTGTTCCTCATCTCGTGTATCAGGTACTTTCACCTTATCACGCGCCCCCCACGCACGCCACCTACCCCCGCCGCCAACGCCTTGTTACAATAGCCCTCGCATTCACCCTGAAATCGCCGAGGAGTACCCCATCACCATGAAAATCTACAACGTCATGTCCCGCGAAAAAGAGGACTTTCAGCCGCTCGAACCCGGCACCGTCAAAATGTATGTCTGCGGGCCGACCGTCTACGCCGACGCGCACATCGGGCACGCCATGTCTGTCATCGTCTTCGACATCATCCGCCGTTACCTGAGCTTTCGCGGCTACAGCGTCCAACACGTCATGAACTACACCGACGTTGACGACAAAATCATCGCGCGGGCCAACGAACAGGGCGTGGACCCCGTTGCACTGGCAGAAGGCTATATCGACGCCTTTCAACGTCACCTTGACGACCTGAATGTGCTGCCTGCCACCGCCAACCCCCGCGCCACGACCACCATTCCCGCCATGCTGGACTTCATCAACGGCTTGATTGACAAAGGCTATGCCTATGCCACGGATGAAGGCAACATCTTTTTCCGCGTGGGGCAAGACGACGACTATGGCCGCCTCTCACGCCGCAACGTGGACGACATGCGCGGTGAACGCGACCTGCACGCCAGCGCGGGCAAAGAAAACCCGGCCGACTTCGCGCTATGGAAAGCCGCCAAGCCTGACGAACCCGCGTGGGATAGTCCGTGGGGAGCCGGCCGCCCCGGCTGGCACATCGAATGCTCGACCATGGCCGCACAACACCTCGGCCCGACGATTGACATTCACGGCGGCGGCAATGACCTGCTCTTTCCGCATCACGAAAACGAAATCGCCCAGTCCGAGAGCCTGCACGACGCCCCGCTGGCCCGCTACTGGGTGCATAACGGCATGTTGCAGTTCAGCGGCGACAAGATGTCGAAATCGCTCGGCAACCTCGTCACCATTGACGATTTTCTGGCAGACTACGACGCCGATGTGTTCCGGCTGATTGTGCTGGGGGGGAGCTATCGCAGCCCGTTGACCTTTAACGATGAGGTGATTGCGCAAGCCGACAGCCAGTACGAACGCCTGCTGAACGTCCTCCGCCCACAGCAGCCGCCCACCACGCCCGACGCCAGCGCCGACGCGACCCTGCAAGCCCTCGCCGACGATACCCGCGCCAATTTCAGCGTGGCGATGGACGACGATTTCAGCACCCCGCAGGCCATGACGCACATTTTCGCGCTGGTCAAGGGCATCAATCAGGCCGTGGCGAATCAGGCGTCAGAGGCGGCGGTTGAAGCGGCACAGGCCACCCTCCGCGACCTAACAGGGGTGCTGGGCTTGCGGTTGGAGGAACAGTCTACGGGTTCAGACGCCGACGCCTTTGTGGACCTCTTGCTGGAAATTCGCGCCAAGCTGCGGGGGGTGAAGCAATACGCGCTGGCCGACGAAATCCGCGACCGCCTGACCGCGCTGGGGGTGGTGGTCGAAGACAGTCGTGACGGGGCAAGCTGGCGCTGGGGCCAGGGTCAAGCTGGCTCACCCCCCCGTTGACAGCAGCGTTACGAGGCGTGGACGTAGCTCCTCTGCGCCGACAATCGCGTCGTAACGGTAATTGACGACCCCATCGCCATCAATGACGTATATCCACGGCGACACCTCCAGCCCATAACGGTTCCACGCCTCGACATATTTACCCGTGTCGAGGTTGTAAATCTCCACATGCACGAAGTTCACGCGGTCAGCGAGTTCTGCTGCCATCGCGTCGAAGTCGTCCAGCGTCGCGCCGCACAGGTTCCACAGCTTGCGCGTACAGAGTTCTGGCGTGCCGAAGACAATCACCGACGGGCGGCCGCTGGTCACGGCGTCAGCAACGGTCATCTGGTAAAAGGCATCGTTGGGTGTCAGGTCGGTGGTGATGCGTTCGGGGCGGTCTTGCATCGCCAGCGTGAAGCTGCTCACAGCGGGGGCGGCTTCTCCCACGGCGACCCCAATCGGCGCAGGGTGAACCGTGGCGGTTAAGGTGCGCTGGAACGTGTCGTTATTATCCAGCATGACGCGCACTGCAAAGAGATAGTCACCGGGCGCGGGAAAGTCCGGGTAGGCGACCCAGTAGGTACCATCCCCGTCAGCGTAGGGCGTGGCCGCACCTTGCCACGCGGCACTGTCGCCTTCCACCGAACGCACCGTTACGTCAACGGCGGCGACGTTATCGAAGCGCTCGAAGCCATCACGGATGAGGAAGGTCTGGCGGTTTTCGTCGGGGGTCAGGTGGCTACTACCCATCAGGATTTGGGCCTCAGCATAGGGGGCGGTGGTATCGGCGGCGGTGTTGTTTTGCAGTGCGCTGGCCGCCACGAAAACAGCGATCACAACCACAACCAGCACAGGTACAACGATCAGTTCGAGGCGTTGCAGGCGGCCGAGGCGCGTATTTTGAGTGTTCATTGTATGGGGTGGTTCTCCGTTGTTGGTCAATGATGCGTTGCGGGTAGTGTAGCGGTGTGGCGGCGCGATTTCAACGGGCAGCGCTACAGAGACAGGAGCAAAATCGGGACGACACATCGGACGTTCCCTACACGAATCGATTGTTCATACGGTTGTCTGCAGGGAGGCACCGATGTGTGTCACCACAATTCTGAAAATGGACAGGGTTGTCTTGTTGCAGAAGCCAACACAGTCCCTACAAAACCACACCAACAAGCCGAAAACCTGCCGTAGGGGAGGTGTTGACGTCGCAGGCGGCAACCCCTCCCACACAACTAGCCTTGCACACGGCGCAGCGCCCGGCGTGCAAATTCTGGCCAGCGGCGCAACAGCGCTTTGTCCACCGCAAACCAGCGCGGCATGGGGCGGTTACGGTGTGGCGGCTGGAAGGGCTGCACACCCGACAGGTTGATGATGGCGGTGTCTTCGGCTTCCAGCGCGACAACGAGCGTATTTTCGGCAAAGGCCACAAAGGGCTCCCCGTCATATTCCAGCGCGACATAACGGTTTAACCATTTGGTGGGGGCGACATTATCTTCCATGACGAGCATATCCACAATTTCACTGTACTTATCAAAGGCCTCGCTTTTGAGGTTCAAGTACCGGCTCCTTAACCTGCTTCAATACGGATGATAGATTGTGGTAGACTACGACTGCACACCACTTTAACCAACAATGCGCAGGAGTACCACCTATGCCCGCACAGGTTTGTGACCGATGCCAGGCCCGCTGGAATTTTGAGTGGAAATGCCAGGTGATTTGCCCCAATTGCGGGGCCCGGCAGGATTGCTCAGATTTATTTGTGGACCATGAGCGCGTGCGCGCCATTCGGGCGAGCATAAAGGCACGCAAGCCCGCAAACCCCGACACTCGCCGCTAATAGACCCATATATCCGGCGGCATGTGGACCACCTCGTTAAACGTCATCAAATAGATCCCATCGGCGTCGTCGATCATGATGCGGCTGATGCTGCCCTGATGGATAATCATATTCCCCCACGCGCTACCGCTGACGTTCAGCGTGCGGCAGATCAAATAGCGGATAAGGTTGCCATGACACACCAGTACATCATGCACTTCGTCTTCGGTGTCGGGCTGGGCGGGGGGCTGAAAAAACGCCGAAAACGCAGCGTCCGCACGGTCCTGCCCGGCACGCAGACGGTCACTCGTCATTTCGGGGAACCGTTCCGCAAAATTGTCTTCAAGACGAGCAGGAATGCCGGGCGTAACTTCGCGCAAGTCCTCACGCTCAGAAACGGGGATGTTCGGCATAAACTTGCTGATGACCTCGGTGGTCTGCGCGGCACGGCGCAGCACGCTGGTATAAATGTGGCGGATGGGTTGCTGGCTGAGATACTGACCTGTGTAGACGGCCTGTTGCTCACCGAGCGCGGTAAGCGGCCCGCCAAGGTCGTCTTCTATTGTGACATAGGCGTTATAGTTGCCATGCCGCACCAGATACAAAAAACGTGTTGCCATCACGACCCCTTCTGCTGCACTCTGAATGAAACCTTCCAAGATCATACCACAACCGCGCCGATTTGCCCCTATCCCCCCTACGCCCCTTCCCAGTCTATCGCGGCACCGGCCCCCGCCACAACCAGCACATATTCCCCGCGCAGCTTGCCGCGTGCCTCGGTTTCGGACGCCACCGCCGCCAGCAACGCTGACAGCCGCCCGCGTTCGACCGTCTCATACAGCTTGGTCATGTCATTGCACAGCGCCGCTGGCCGATCGCCATAGACCGTGATGCAGTCCGCCAGCAGTTTGGACAGCCGATAGGGGCTTTCGTAGAAAACGAGTGTATGCGGTGAGTCAGCATCTATGGCGAGGAATTTCTGGCGCTTGCCGGGCTTTTTCGGTGGAAAACCACGAAAGGTGAAGCTGTGCGTCGGCAGGCCACTCAACACCACCGCCATCGTCACCGCGTCTGCGCCGGGAATCATCGTCACCGCAAAACCGCCCTGTACGGCGGCCCGCACCAATGTGAAGCCGGGGTCCGAGATACCGGGGGTGCCCGCGTCCGTCACCATCGCAACCGACTCACCACCCCGTAGCGCGTTGATGACCCGTTCGACAGCCTGATCTTCGTTGTGTTCATGAAAGGGCATCTGCGGCGTGTCAATGTCGTAATGGGCGAGCAATTTCCCGGTGTGGCGCGTGTCTTCGGCGGCGATGATGTCCACACTGCGCAGCGTTTCCAATGCCCGCAAGCTGATGTCAGCGAGGTTGCCGATAGGCGTCGCGACAAGGTAGAGCATCACAGCGCCGTTGTGGTCAACGTGTCGCGCACCGTCTGTGGAATTGGCACAAAATGTTCCATGTAGTCAAGCGCCGCTTCCATCGTAGCCACGAGTTTCATATTGCTACCCATCGCCGCCAGTAGCTGTAAGAAGAATTTATGCAGCGTATTATCGTTCGTGACATACACGGCATTGCCCACTCGTGGGTGGTCAATAACCGCTTGCAGCACTTTAGATTTACGCATGTTCAACGGGTTGATTGCAACTTTGCCAACACCTGAAAGGTCAACCAGCACATGCACTGGCTTGGTGGTTGCTGCGTCCAACAGGGCCAACATCTGTTCTTGCGAGGCGGTCACCATTTCCATCGTAAAGGTGCCCGTAAAGCGTTCATAAATAAGCCGATCTTCAATTAACCACCGCACCTCAAAGTCCATTTTTCGTCGCTCCTTATCATGCTACGATGTACTGTAGAGTGTAGCACCACCGTGCGCTTGACGCGAATTTACATGGGCTTTGTGTCGGCGCGTTTGCATCTCATTGCGCACCCGATATCACGCCGACGATGGTGGCGTCACCATCAATTTGTCGATACGGCGGTCGTCCATATCCACCACCTCAAAGCGCAGCCCACGCCACTCGAAGACCTCGCCTTCTTCAGGGATATGCCCGAGTTCTGCCAGCACCAGCCCGGCCAGTGTCACCGCATGTGACTCATGGGTCTGGACGCTGAACAATTCTTCGAGTTCAAACAATGGCAACAATCCATCGACCAGATAGGAGCCGTCCTCACGTTTAACCGCATGGGGCTCGTCGTGTTCTACCTCACCGATGATCGCTTCAACAAGGTCCAATAACGAGATCAGCCCTTCTACCCCACCAAACTCATTGATGACGATGGCGGCTACGCTCCCATTGGTGCGAAACTTGCCCAACGCCCGTGTCGCGCTGAGATGTTCGGGGATAAACAGCGGCTGCCGCACGGCGCTTTCAATATCGAGTTCCTCGCCCCCGAGCGCCTGCATAATCAGGTCTTCGGCGTAGAGCATCCCTACAACGTCATCCAGCGACCCCCGCGCCACTGGCAAAAAGTCGGCCCGTTCTTCGCAGATCACCTCACGAATCCGCGCGGGGCTGTCTTCAAGGTTGAGCCAGCGCATGGTCGTCCGCGGCGTCATCAGCTCTTCAACGTTGCGTTCGTCCAGGCGCATCACACTTTCGACCATGTGCTGCTCATCAGGTGCAAACACGCCAGAGTGAATGCCACGTTCGATGAGCGCCATAATTTCGCCCTCAGTAGGCGGAACTTCAGTGTCGTTGTTCATCCCCAGCAGGCGGAGTACGGTCTTCGTTGAAAACGTCAGCACCGCCACCAACGGCGCGGTCAGCACCGCCAGCCGTAACATAAACGCAGCAATGAGCTTGGTCACGGTTTCCGGGCGTTGGAGCGCGATACGCTTGGGCACCAGTTCGCCAATGACCAGTGAGAGATAGGTGCTGCCCCCCACCACCAGCGCAAAGGCAAGTGGCCCGGCGACTGACGCTGGTAACCCAACGTCGCTCAGATAGTCGCCTACAGGTTCGGCAAGGCTGGCCCCACCAACGGCCCCCGTCAGCACTGCCACCAGCGAAATCGCAATCTGCACGGTAGAGAGGAAGTCTGTCGGCTCCTCCACAATTTGCAGCGCTTTTTGAGCAGATTGATCGCCAGCGTCGGCGTCTTCTTGCAAGCGCGCCTTACGTGAAGACACAACCGCCATTTCAGCCATCGCGAAGAAACCGTTAATGAGGATCAGCAGCAATAGGATGATTACGGAAATAAGCATAATGTGTTGGTGGGACCTCCCGCACCCTTGTGGTAACGATGATAACTTGCATCATATCACATGCAGCGGGCGGCGGCGTGGGCGATGTGGGTGAATTTTCTGGATGATGCCGGGTGGGGAAGCGAAGCTCGATGCGTAGGGGGGGAACTCCGAGCTTCACTCATCTTCAGTATCAACAAGATGCATGAACGCTGGCTTGATGCCGCATGAGCCTTGAATAAGCAGAAAAGTACCTGCTATGCCCCGCAGCCGCACGCCTCGACAGGGCCAAGCACCGCGCCGCACCCTCTACACAAGCGCGACTCCCCCGGCTGAAGGTCATGCGTCAGCGCGACACGCTCGTCAAACACAAAGCACTCGCCCTGCCATAAACTTTGCTCGGTGGGGACATCTTCGAGGTATTGCAGAATGCCGCCGCGCAGGTGATAGACCTCTGCAAAGCCGGCCTGTTTCAGCAAGGAGGTTGCTTTTTCGCAGCGAATGCCGCCCGTGCAAAACATCGCGACCCGTTTGTGCGTCGTGGGGTCGAGCTGGCTGGCGACGTAGGCGGGGAAGTCCCCAAAAGCCGCTGTTTCTGGATTAACGGCTCCCTTAAACGTGCCTAGCCTGACTTCAAAGTCGTTGCGCGTGTCGATCAACAGCACATCTGGCGCGCTGATGAGGTCGTTCCAGTCTGCCGGCGCAACATATCGGCCCACGGCCCGGCGCGGGTCAGCCCCCGGCGTCTTCAGGCGGACGATTTCCTGTTTCAGTCGCACTTTCATGCGCTTAAACGGCAAAAACTCGCAGTAAGAGCGCTTGTCTTGCAGGTCAGCAAAGCGCGCGTCAGCCCGCAAAAAGCCCAACAGCGCCGCAATGCCTGCCGCCGGGCCTGCGACGGTGGCGTTGATGCCCTCTGTGGCCAGCAGAATCGAGCCTTTGCACCCATGCGCAGTGCAGCGTTGCAGCAACGGCTCGCGCCACTCGCGATAGTCGGGCAGGTCGGTGAATTGGTAGAAGGTTGAGACGGTGTACATGGTTCTCTCTCTTAAACTGGCTGTCATCGCATTATGCGCGGGAGCGTGTCGCCATGTCAAGGCAGGGCCAGCGGAAACCCCGTTGGGTGTCTTATACCAGGTTCGGGTGATCAACAACCAATGCCGCGAACCTGGCATAATAACCGTCACAGGTGGCCATTTTGATAAGAATTTAATCTATCTGAGCGAAGTCTGAGTACTGCACAGTTCCATTTTTGATACTATGTAATTGATCTTCAGCGAGGACAATGACTACCCTCCCAGGGTAGACATTAACTTCAAGAAGGATTTACTCTGGCAAATGTTATGCTGCTCTCGCTCCCAAAACCTGAGTAGCGCCACGAGTAAAAAATCCTAACTGTTGCTCCTCATGACAACCCCAATTTGATGCTAGGTGGGGAGAGAGATTTGATGGTGGGCTGTCGAATCTCCCCCACCGATTTTTTTTGCCAATTTTCAGTAACCAAATCCCCCGCTAGAACCCCCCGCCGATTGTGTGTACAGTTAACGGTGAATCCGTTAACCTGATACACACACCACGAAAGGGCGCTGTTTCGTATGGATTTACAAGCCACCGTGCAAAAACTCCGCGACTTTGACCCCGCGGTTCGCAAAGAAGCGATCGTCGCACTCGCCAACAGCCGCGACAAGCGTGTTCTCAAACCGCTGAAATGGGTCTATGAAAACGACGACGACCCCGAACTGCGCAACCTCGCGCTGCGAGCGGCAAAGTTCATCCGCAAAAAGACCGACGACGACGACACCACCACCTCCACGCAAAACGATCCCTATGGGGCACGCTATGCCAGCGACCGTGACGTAGACGACGACAGCGCCCCATCGTGGATTGTAGACGACGCCCCCCGCACTACTGACGATTCGCCGCGCTATAGGTTCTCTGATGACTTCTATGGCGACCAACCCGCCGGGGCTGGCACATCGGCTGGCAGCAGCGCGCCCCGCGTGTCAGAAGCAGACCGCAAGTTCGCCCGGGGCAACATCGAACGCGCCATGGAACTCAAAATTCGCGGCAATTACCTCAAAGCGCAGACACTCGTCACACAGGCCTTTGAGCGTGACCCCAACCTTCAGCACGATTCAATGGCGGTGGGCCTGGCGGCGGACCTCTTTGAAATGCGCGAAGCCGAGGTCATCCGCATGTTGACCGATTCCGCGCAACGCAACCGCGTCAAGCAAAACGCCATGGCCCAGCAACGCAAAGCGCAAGCACAGACCACCACTGACGAATTCTATAATGCCCTCTTCTGGCTGATTATTTATTTTATCCTGACCTTTTTGCCCGTTGTGGCTGGCTGGGCCTTACTGGACACCGCCTTTGAAGAAGCCGCCAACGACCCCACACTCACCGCTGACCAGGCTGAACTCTTCGACACCTTACAGCAGGTCGCAACCGTCACCATTATCCTGCTGGCGGTGGCGTTGGCGATGTTCCAGACCTTTTACCAGATGGTGTATGTCTATAGCGTGCATCTGGTCGCGAAATTTTTCTTTCTGGGGCGTGGCACCTACCTCGGTATGCTCACCAAACTCACGCAGATTTCAATCGTTACGTTGCTGGTATCTTATGGGAGTTTCGCAAGCTCTGCCATCGACCCGGTTCTCAGTACAGTGGTGTCTTGCGGCGCGTTCTTGTACATCCTCGGCGTGTTGTTCTGGATTGTACAGACGATTTCGAAGCATTACGATGTCGGCGCGTTGTCGGGGTGTATGACGGTGATCATTTCAACGATATTGCTGGCCGTGGGGCAGTTTATGTTCTTCTTTGCGTTTATCGCATTGCTAGAGGCGGTGGCGTAGCACGATGACCCCACCCAGCCCCAACAGCACAAACCCGGCTGCAAGCACCGCCCCTGCAAAATCGCGGTCCACAACAGGCGAGAGGGCCGGCGGTTCGCTGATGTCGCGCTGTAGAGAGGTGATCTGCTGCACGTCTTCTTCAAAGCCAGCGACGGGCACGCGGTATAGCTCCACGAACCCGGTGCGGTCTGAGATAAAGACGACGTACCCGCCCTGTGGTGAATACTGTGGAAAGCGGTCGTAAGCCGCGTTGGCAGTCATCTGGCGCAGGCGGGTGCCGCTGGCCCGCACGCGAAAGAGGTTGGTGTCGTTGCGCAGATGGGCGCTAAAGACCACCCACCCATCGTCCGCCGAAAGGTTGGGGTTGGTTTCCTCATCGTTGAAGTCGGTGAGGCGTTGCAATTCTCCGGTCGGCACTTCCACGCGGAAAATGTCCGGTTCAGGGACGCTGCTCAGCGTTTGAAAACGGAACGTGATCCCTTCGAACGTCACCCACCGCCCGTCCGATGACCATTGCAGCGGGGTGCGGCTGTTGATGAAAAAGCCCTGTGCCAGCCAGCGCGGGTTGGTGCTGCCGGGGGTGGTGTGCGTGGTATAGTCCGCCACACACAGGCCCCACTCGTCAAGCGCCTGCCCCATCATTTGCGGCGGCACACACGCAAAGGCAAACTGCGTCCCATCGGGGCTGCGGCTACCCTTGACCAGCGGCTGTATGTCACCCTCGGCGTTGCGCATGAACTCGGCCAGCACCCCAACCCCATTCCCTAAATCGACATCAGCCATAGCCGCGCTTGCATCTGGCACAAAATTTTCCGGCGACGTGACAGCCCAGTGAAAGGGGCTTTGCGCAGGGTCTAGCGGCTGCACCCGACCCGCCCCGCTGCGGTGGGCCTGCCAGAACGTTGCAAACCCGTCGGCCTGTGTCTGCCAGCCGACCGTCTCGGCATCCAGCCAGAAAAGCTGCGTGGTGCTGGCGTCCTGCTCTGAGGTGAGTTGGCGCACGATACCGCCATCCGGGGTGGTGACAAACACACCGTCGGCATAGAATGCAATCCACACCGCGTCGGAATCGTCAGCGGCCCGCACCAGCAGCAACGCCCCACTCAGGGCCGCGCCAATGCTGGCAATGAGGACGATAAAGCACATGGCAAGCCGCATCAGGGGTTAATCCCTGTCTGTGCAGACACCCTGTTTGTTACACGTCGTCGGGTTTGCCCCGCACTGAAGTACAGGGCTAAAAAGGGCAAGCGCTGGAAAGCCTTCCACATGACGGTTCGGTTGGGGACACGCAAGCATGTGCCCGCAGGGTACATTTGCTTTTCCTGGCGCCGGAATACGGCATACTCTCCCACACAACAACCACTGCCGCGAACCCGGTATTATTGCCCGAAGGGTGTCGGGGTCGGCGGGAACATCATGCTCATTGTCGGGGTTGGCACCAGCGTCGGACGCTCAGCAGGGGCCCCCAGCGACGCCCGCCAGTTGCGCTCTAAGGTCGCCACGTCCACGCCGGTTGCCGCTTCCAGTGACGCCGCGAAAAATTCCCCGACTTCAAAGAATGCGAGATCATCCGGCGTGGCCAGCAGCGCGTGCAGCTTCACCAGCGCGTCGTTGCCATAATTGTCCACCAGATATTCGACAAAGGTATAGCCGACGTCATAATGCCAGCGGATTTGCAGCGCATCGGTGGTCTGTGGTGCAACGCCGACAGCCTCACCCGCATCGTTAAACAATTGCGGCAGATTGTTTTGCCGCGCGTTAGTGGTCACACGCGATTCGTAGTTGTAGTCAGGAGCAAATTCGAAATAGGTCGCCTGCCCTTCGATCCACCAATTCGGCGCGCGCGATTCAAAAATGTCGTACTGATAGAGGTGCGCAATTTCATGGACGACGGTGTTGGCGAGGCCAATGGGGTCGCCAAAGAGGTCGAATTGCACAATAGCCCCCCAGCGTGGATTCGCCAGCCCCACCACAATACCGCCCGTGTCGAACTGCGGGCCACGCCACTCGTCAAAGGTATCGCGGTCGTTAAAAAGCATCACACGCGGCACAAAAGACAGTTCGCGCCCGAAGTGGGCCACAAAAGCGTCGTGGGTGGCTTCTGCATTTTCCAGAATGGTTTCCGCGATGTTGTCGGGCAACCCCTCCTGCATATAGATGATGGCGTCGGCGTTTTCGAAGCGTGTCCAGCGGCGGGTAGTGTCGGCATAGGTTTCGCCCACAATCCACTCACTGAAATAGACTGCCCCGCTTTCGTCAGAAATACGCCAGCGATAGTTCACGGGCAACCACGGCGGAATCCCCCACGCATCTGGCCCGGTGACGTTGACGCGCATTTCGCCCGTTTCGGGGTTAATGTCGCCGCGAATGCGGGTATCATCCTCCCAGATGGGCGTATGCGAATACAGAATGCTCACCGAGACGATCGCGCCGCCGGTGCTTTCTGCGTTGCCGAGGAAGATAAAGCCATCTGGGTAGGTGTTGACGAACTCAGTGCGGTTGATCGTAAATTCGGCGTCGCCATTTTCGACGCGGGCCGGGTCATCATACTTGAAGGGCTCGTCTTCAAGGCTGATCTCGGGGTCGGGGGTAGCGTCGTCCTGAGCGCGGACGTTGGGTGGGGTCGTCGGGGCGAGCAGCGTGGCCAGCAACAGCGTCGCCAGCATTCCACCAAGCAGCATCACATGCAGATATTTTTTCACAGGGTCGTCCTTTTTGAAGCTGAATTGTGTGTATTGTCGCGATGAATTACGCCAGACATGATAGCAGATTTTTACGGCGTGGAGAAGGTATGGGCAGTCCCGCACAATCATGCAACACCGCTGGCCTTTTCAATAGGACATCCAGTGCATGTGATATTCTTGCGGAACGCGGAGTATGTCACACGCTGTAGGGTTGAGATAAAGGTAAACGCGAGCGGGGTATGGCAACCCGATCCCTTGCGTGAGCGCCCTTCAGGGCTGTTCACGCACCACTCTTGCATAGCCCCGTGCTTTAGCGCGGGGGAAAAGGGCCCCGCACTGAAGTACGCGGCTAGCATGGTGTGGCGGTCAGACTGGACTCAAGTCCGCCTGACCGAGGGCGCTATCAAGTCAGGCGAACGCACCCGCCTGACAGCCGCGCGTGCGGTGGATAGTCGATGGCCACATGTTTTCTGCGTTTCAGGTTATCTCAACCCTACAGCGTGTGACAAACGGGCCGTCCGA
>DAOTTU010000003.1:0-60945 GCA_034437655.1 Anaerolineae bacterium | reverse complement strand
TCTGGAATAGGCGTTGCCGGGCGTGGGGTGCGCGTGGGCGGTTGTTGGATAATCGGGGCTTCGTCAGATGTGGGTTGCGCTGCTGCATCACCACCAGATACCGTTGGGATCGGTGTTGGCTGGGTATTTACCAGTTGCAGATTGGTGACGATGAATGTCACGGGCTCAATATTGGCATCGTTGAGAAAAACCCGCAAGCGAATCTGATATAACCCGTCGGCAACGCCAGTGTTGACAGTTTCCCACACCCCAAGAATTTCTTCAGTTAGGGCCTGTTGTCGGATTTGGGGCGTAATCGGCAACCAGATAGGCGTGGGGTTATTGAGGTTGGCGTATTCAAGCTGAAAATAGTCAAATGCTGACGGGTGCGATGCGCTACCGCGAATCTGGATAGTACCCGAAATAACGCCGCCTTCTGTCGGTGTGGTGATAATTGCGACAGTTTCAGCGCGGTCGGGCGGCTCTTGTGCAATGGTCTGTTGTAATGTCTGCGCATGGAATATTGCCAGGAATGCCCCCAGAAAAATCCCTGCAATTATGACATGCTGCCACCTGCGCATCGAGCTTGCTTCCTTCAGCTAGTTAGCCGTGATAAACGGTCGTATATTTTCGAGTGTTGTCTCGCCAATACCAGCTACGTTAATCAGATCATCGACCATTGTAAATGGCCCATTTGCAGTACGGTATTCGATGATGCGTTGGGCCAGCGCTGGGCCAATACCCGGAATCCGTTGCAATGCTTCCAATGAAGCCGTGTTGATGTTAATCAGCGTTGCGGCTGTGTCGCCAGTCGCAGGCATCGTGGTGGGTAATGTCAATGCCGCGTCGCCCGGCGTACCGTCTTGCACTACAAAAGGTACAACGACCATTTGTCCATCGCGCAATGGTTCAGCGAGATTAATACGGCGTAGATCGGCTTCTGGTAGGGCTCCGCCGGCGGCGGTAATAGCATCTCCGATACGGCTATCTGGTGGTAAACTGATCAACGCTTCGTCGGTTGCAACGGCTCCAATGACGTAAATCTGCAATGGTGCCGGGCTTGCTGTTGGGGCAGCGGTGCGCGTGGGCAAAGGCGGCAAAATTTCAACGGTGGCTGAGCGTGGTTCATCCGTCAGCAATGTGATAGTCGCAAAGACAATTGCCCCTGCAAGCGCCAGCATCGCTGCTGCCAGCAACCGGGCTCCACGCGCTGAGATGGGTTCGCCATTCATAACATCATCCCTCCATCGCTGATCTATTGCTCAGGATGCGCAGCCAAAAACGCCTGCACCTGTTCCAGCGTTGGCAAGGCAGGAATGCCACCACGCCGCGACGCTGTTAATGCGCCAACAGCATTGGCCTGACGCAGGATTGGCATGAGTTGTGTTTCATTGGCAAGTTGCGCGATGTCTTCCAAAGCATAAATGCCTGCCATCAGACCCGCCATAAAACCGTCACCCGCCCCAATCGTATCTTCAACACGTACAGCAAAGCCGGGAACAACCCAGTGTGCATCTGGCGTTAGCACGATACAGCCTTCTTCGCCGCGAGTAATCACCATTAGCCGTAGGTTTTCATGCCACAGCTCACGAGCGGCCGCCACCAGTTCGTTGACTGAGGTAAAAGGGGTATTGGCTGTCAAAAACTCAACTTCTTCGAGGTTCATTTTCACGATGTTTGCAAACTTCAAACCATATAACAGACCTTCGCGGGCAGCATCCATTGACGGCCACAGAAGTTCACGTAAATTTGGATCATAACTAATAAGTGCCTCCCCACTGAGCGCGGCTTCAATCGCTGCCTCGGTGGCGTCACGTGCGGGTTGGTCAATCATCGTAATTGAACCATAGTGAAAAATAGCAGCCTCAGCAATGCGAGCCGTATCCAGGTCTTCCGGGCGCATCAACATATCAGCGCTAGGGTTACGGTAAAAAGCAAAACTCCGTTCACCGCTGGCTTGCACAGACACAAAGGCCAGCATGGTATTCGCTTCATCGGTTGTGCGCACCATGCTGACATCGACGCCGTTTTCGTCCAGTGTGTTGCGCAGAAATTTGCCGAAGGGATCGTTGCCAAGTTGCGTGACGAACGCTGATGGTACCTGTAGCTTTGCAATGCCAACAGCAACATTCGCCGGGGCTCCACCTGCCGCCTTTTCGAATTGGTGTGCTTCCCCGACGGTGGTATCACGTTCGAGCGCGACAAAATCAATCAACAGTTCACCCATTGAAACCACTGGACCTTGCATCGTCATTTCCCTTTCGGTCTTGCGTTCAGTTTTTATATATTTTTTTGTTTCATAGCCATCTTACGCGCCAGCATTAGCACGCACTTGCCCCTGAGTATAGCGTTGAGCCCGCAAGTTTTCATTAATGGCTTGCAACGCACCAGAACTGCACATACACTGTAGACATATTTGTAATGTTTTTTTGGAAAACAACCTATGCAGGCTAACGTACAAGACACCATTGATATTCAGCATTTGAATTTAGCTTACCTGCAAACTCATCTAAAACGCCTGGATTTAATGCTAGGTGTGGCGGTTGAGTATGCTCGCCAGGCTGGTTTCGACCCGGACAACGAATTTCAGGGGCTATTTATCAGTGAGGCGGAAATTGACCGTTACCTCAATCTGGAACCGGGCTCTGGCTTCTGGGGAAACTTCGGCCCTATCCGTGAAAATGAAACCATCAAACCCATTCTGGGGCATATTCAAGAGCACATTGCTCATCTTGAAGAAACCGCCGCACAGCATAATGTCGACCTACGGCTGTTGCGTGTAAAACGGCTGTTGGGGCTGGGTGCTGAGGACCTGGAAATCTTGTTGATCGCACTGGCGCCAGCCATTGACCGTCGCTACGAGCGCATCTATGGCTATTTGCAAGACGACGTAACCAAGCGGCGTCCGTCGGTCAATTTGGCGTTAAACCTACTGGCGGCAAGCTGGCCAGCGCGTGCAGCCATGCTAGAACGCTTCGCTGACCAGGCACCGTTGGTTGCGCAACAGATTATTCGTCTGGTTCATGATAACTCAGACCCACACATGGTTTTTTCGAATTATCTGCTGAAGATTGACGAGCAAATTGTGCGCTATTTGCAGGGCGTCGCTAGCCTGCCTGCCCCGTGGCAGAACTTCCTCTCAACGGGGAAAGATGTTCAGGCACCAACCGGGCTGATTTTGGACGATGATGCCCATGCTCGGCTATTCCGTGACTATGGTGAGTCTGTACCTATTTTTTATCTACACGGGCAGTATGGTAGCGGCCGCCGCAGCATTGCGCTGGCGCTGGCACAACACTATCATCTTGATTTTCTGATGGCAGACCTCAGCACAATGCAGAAAGCCGGACAGGACCTATCTCTACTAAAGCTCTTTTTCAGAGAAGGACGTCTGCGCGGCGCAGCCCTGCACCTCATCGGTTGGGAAACGGTATTGGACGACGATCATGACATTCCCGATTGGCTGTGGCGAGAAATCCTGAGCTATCCCTTCATCGTGATATTGTCCTCTACAAAAGAATGGGAGCCACGCGGTACAAACCGTACCCGTTTAATCGTCCGCCAGGAGCTAGAGGTGCCGGAATACGATCACCGTGTGCAACATTGGTTGCGCCATCTTCATAACGTTGAGCTGGACATTGCTGAGTTGGCCTACAAATTCAAGCTCACTGGTGGACAGATTCGCGATGCGGTTTATAGCGCTTACGACCTCGCTTATGGTGATGGCCGCGACACCCCCACCCTTCGTGATCTCTACCGGGCTAGCCGCTCACAGAGTAGCCGCCGCCTGACCTCACTCGCTGTGAAGATTAAACCGCGCTATTCCTGGAAAAGTATCGTATTGCCGCCCTCGCGTGTACAACAGCTCCGCGAAATCTGCGACCAGGTGCAACATGCAGTCACTGTCTACGATGGCTGGGGATTCCAGGGTCGCGCCGCTGGCACGCATGGCCTCAGCGCCCTTTTCGCCGGGCAAAGCGGTACAGGTAAGACGATGGCAGCTGAAATCATCGCCAACGAACTTGGCTTAGAACTATTCAAGGTCGACCTATCGTCAGTCGTCAGCAAATATATCGGTGAAACAGAAAAGAACCTTGCGGTTATCTTTGACGAGGCCACACAAAGTAATGCCATTCTATTCTTTGACGAAGCCGACGCGCTTTTCGGGAAACGCTCAGAGGTTAAAGACAGTCACGACCGCTACGCCAATATTGAAACCGGGTATCTATTGCAGCGCATGGAAGCGTACGATGGCATCGCTATTTTGGCCTCGAACCTGCGCCAGAACTTAGACGAAGCCTTTACGCGACGGTTGGACTTTATGATTGACTTTCCCTTCCCCGAGGAAGACGATCGACTCCGTATTTGGCAAGTTAGCTTCCCCGAAGGCGCGCCGCTGGCAGAAGATGTCGATCTGGTAGAAATTTCTAACCGTTATCGTATGGCCGGGGGTAATATTCGTAATGCAGCGATGGCCTCTGCATTTCTAGCAGCTGGTGAAGGGACTGCGTGTATTGAGATGCGACATATTATGCACGCGGTGTGGCGTGAACATCAAAAGATGGGCCGTCTCCTGGAAGATGAGTTTTCACGTCGTTTCATTCAGTACTAGTTTGGTGCTAAACTAGAAACATGGTATGGCATCGTCAGATCAATGATGAATAATCGGCTCACGCGACCCAATCTGCCGCTATGTGGCGACATAATTTATGTTTGGGAACCATCGCGCTAGAGATTAAGCAGTTTCGCACTTTGCGTTCAAGGACGTTATGTAGTTTAATAATTGATGACCGTTCTGCGAGTAGAGAGAAAGATAGTATCATGAGTCAGCGTGATCGTGTGCAACTCCAAATGCAAGATGAACAGAGCTGGAAGAAAGATAAAACCAGCGCAGAGCAAACGTCTGAGCAGAAAGCACAGGCGAGCCCCGGGGCAACCAACCCTGTCCTCCAGATGCAACGCACCCATGGCAACCGTGCCGTCCGTCGTATGTTATACGGTGTCCAGCGTGATTCACTTGAAGAAGGCGGCCCGCTCAGTAGCGACATTAGCAGCACCATCAACAGCAAACGTGGTTCTGGTAGCGCCCTTGATGGCAGCGTCCAGGCTGAAATGAGTGAGTCTATGAACTTTGATTTCAGCAACGTCAAAGTTCACACCGACAGTGAATCTCAACAGCTTAATCAGAATCTTGGCGCAAAAGCCTTCACAACAGGCAGTGACATTTTCTTCAGCGAAGGGGCCTACCAGCCTGGCTCGTCAGAAGGCAAGGAATTACTGGCACACGAGCTGACCCATGTTGTGCAACAAGGTGGCAACGCTCCCTCTGGTGACTTGACTCTTGGCCCGGCTGGCGATAGCTATGAAAGCGAAGCGGATTCGGTTGCATCGGCTGTCACCAGTGGCGCTCAAACTGCTCAGGCCAAGCGCGACCCTGATGTCCAGCGTATGGAAGAGGAAGAAATGATGCAGGCCAAGCGCGACCCTGATGTCCAGCGTATGGAAGAAGAAGAAATGATGCAGGCCAAGCGCGACCCTGATGTCCAGCGTATGGAAGAAGAAGAAGAAATGATGCAGGCCAAGCGCGACCCCGACATCCAGCGCATGGAAGAAGAGGAAGAAATGATGCAGGCCAAGCGCGACCCTGACATCCAGCGCATGGAAGACGAAGAAATGATGCAGGGCTAGGTCGCATCAATGTGACTTGTGCCGTTGCCTACAGCGGCCAAATGCACAACCCTATTCTGTAATCTTTTTGCTCACAGACTGTTTGATCAGTCGGGAAATTGCTCATGCTTCAGGACCTTGACGAAACCGTAAAAAAAATTCTCTATGATGTTGGCAAGCTCAGCCGCGAAAGTGTCGATGTCGTCTTTGAGCAACCAACGGGGGAATGGGCGGCCACGCTGAATAAGCCGACCATAAACCTCTATCTCTATGACATTCGAGAGAATCTTGAGCTGCGAAACACGAGCGAAATCACAGTCGAGCGTACGCCAGACGGCCGTGCTCGTCGTAATTTCCCACCGCGTCGCATTGATATTAACTATTTGGTCACTGTCTGGTCGAAAAAGCCAGAAGATGAACACAAATTATTGTGGCGTATTCTCGAAACGTTTTTGCACCATGGCCACGTCAAGCCCGAAGACTGCATTGGCGAAGTCCGCGACCAGCCATTTGTAATCCCTGTGCGGGTCGCACTACCGTCTGATGCAGTACGCAATATGCCGGACCTATGGGGTGTAATGGAAAACCAACTCAAGCCCAGTATCAACTTGATGCTGACACTTGCGCTTGACCCCAAGCGCGGGATCGAATCTCCGATGGTGCTTTCTACCGAGTTGCGTTTTGGTGGCTTTGATTCGCAAACCCCAACGCTCCATAGTACAGACCTTGAAATTTACCATGTCGGCGGCCGAGTACTGGACAAAGATAAGCCAGTAGGAGCGGGCGTAACGGTGCGCCTTACCGATCCGTACCGTGAAGTACAAACCGACGCCGACGGACGATACGTTTTTGCAGCACTCTCGCCAGGCAAGTATGACCTTGAAGTTATCCGAGATGGCAAAAAACCCAAGACATTTGACCTTGAGGTGCCAGCAACGGAGGCGAACGGGTACGACTTGACCGTCTAAACAAAATGATCTATAAAGTTGGACAAGAGGAGGTGGTTCGCAACACGGAGCCCTATAGTTCGGCCACAACACTTGAAAACATTTTTCAGCAATCTTAATAGGAGTGTAGAGAAACATGGCACCCAGTTACCTGTCTCCAGGTGTTTATGTAGAAGAAGTAGATCGCGGAGCAAAACCCATTGAGGGTGTTGCTACAGCGGTTGCCGCATTCGTTGGGTACACAGTTAAAGCTGAAAATCCACGTAGTGGTGAAAGCCTCGTTGGGAAGCCCTATATGGTCACCAACTGGTCACAATATACGGCTGCTTTCGGTGACTTCATCGAAGGTGCCTACCTGCCCGATGCCATCTACGGTTACTTCAACAATGGCGGTACACGCGCCTACGTCGTTTCGGTCAAGACGCTTGGCGTTGCCGATGAAGGTGCTAAGAGTGTCCAGGCGGCTGGTAAACTGTCTAGCGGTGGCGACAAACCCACCGATGCGCTGGAACTTACCGCAAAAGACGGTGGCCCGCTCGGCAACAACATTAACGTTTCCGCTAGCCCAGACCCCACGAAGGACGGCGAAGACCCAACCTTTACCCTCACCATCTCTAACGGTGACGACACCGAGAAGTTTGCTGGGTTGTCGTTGAAGAAAGGCGCGAACAATGTTGAAACCATTGTCAAAGCGCAATCCAAACTGGTTGACGTTAAGGTTGTCGCTAAAGACACCAAGCTGGTTCCGGCCGGTGAAACCTCGCTGAGTGGCGGTAAAGTTGAAACCAAACCCGTCGGACTGGCTGAATACCAGGGTGACGCTGCTGAACGTACTGGCCTTGGTGGTATCGAAGCCATCCCCGATGTAACGATGCTGGTTGCACCAGACCTCATGAGCGCTTTCGAGTCTGGCGAGTTGGACAAGAAAGGCGTTCAGTCTGTACAGCAGGCGATGATTGACTTCAGCGAACACACACGCTACGTCTTCAGCATCCTCGACTGCCCACCCAACCTCAGCCCACAGGAAATGTACGAATGGCGCATGGACATGAACTACGACACCACCCGCGCCGCACTCTACTATCCCTGGGTCGAAGTCGGTGACCCGGTGAATGCTGGCAAGACCAAGTTCGTCCCGCCGAGTGGCCTGCTGTCGGGACTATATGCCCGCGTCGACGAAACCCGTGGCGTTCACAAAGCCCCTGCGAACGAGATTGTACGCGGTGCGCTTGGCCTGGAAATTAACGTCACCAAGGGTGAACAAGACCTGCTGAACCCGGTTGGTGTTAACTGCATCCGCAGCTTCCCCGGCCGTGGTATCCGTGTTTGGGGTGCCCGTACCCTCACCAGCGACCCGTCCTGGCGTTACATCAGTGTTCGTCGCCTGTTCAACTATGTTGAAGCCAGCATCGAACGCAGCACACAGTGGGCAGTCTTTGAACCCAATGACTACTTCCTGTGGGGTCGGTTGAACCGTGACATCACCGCCTTCTTGCGCAACACCTGGCGTAGTGGTGCATTGTTCGGTCGTGCGCCAGAACAGGCTTTCTTCGTGAAGATTGACGAAGAACTGAACCCGGCTGAAGTTCGTGACCTGGGCCAGCTCATCATTGAAATCGGGATTGCACCCGTCAAACCCGCTGAATTCGTAATTATCCGCATCGGTCAATACTCGCCCGAAGGCGGCGCATAACCCTTATCGACATTACATTTAGCGAATAAAGGACAGAAAACCTCATGGCAAAAGTAACAACTGATGTAAACAGTGGTGACCCTGTAGCAGCGTTTCGCTTCAGCCTGGAAGTATCCGGCAAGTTCACGGGCTTCTTTACCGAAGTTTCCGGTCTGGGTTCAGAAAACGAAGTCACCGAACACAAAGTAATGGGCAAAGAAGCACAAGAAGTTGTGCGTAAGCTGCCCGGCCGCTTGAAATGGAACGACATGACCCTCAAACGCGGCATCACCCGCAACATGGACCTGTGGGACTGGCGCAAGTCGGTTGAAAAAGGGAATGTTGACGCCGCCCGTGCAGATGGCAGTGTTGTCCTCTATGACGACGCTGGTGGTGAGGTTGCACGCTGGAACTTTGAAAAGGCCTGGCCTTCCAAGATCAGCGGTCCACAGATCAAAGCCGACGACAACTCAGTTGCTGTCGAAGAAATTACGATCGTCTTCGAATACATTGAGCGCGTCACCTAAATCCTGACCGCTTTGCTCTAACTTTAAAAGAGGGTGTGCCGCATGGGTACACCCTCTGCACACCACCTGCAAAAGCGCAAACGAGGACTACATGTTACAAACAGAGTTTGACTTTACCTTGCCACGCGGTTATGTGGATGAATATGGGCAGTTGCATAAAGAGGGCTCAATGCGGCTGGCCACAGCACTGGATGAAATTGAACCACTGCGTGACCCACGGGTTCGACAAAACGAGGCGTACCTGACGATTGTGTTGCTTGCGCGCGTCATCACACGCCTGGGAACGTTTCGTGAAGCCTCCCCCCAAATTATTGAGAAACTATTTGCGGCTGACCTTGCTTATTTGCAAGACTTTTACCAGGAAATTAACGGCAGCGGCATGATTACACTGGACATTTGTTGCCCTAACTGTGGGCATGAATTCTCTGAAGAGGTGTCTTTGCTGGGGGGGGAATTGTAGGCTACCCCTTGGATCGCCTGCACGAGGAGGTAGCCTTTCTCGCAATGCATCTTCACTGGTCGCGGGCGGAAATTTTGAATATGGGACACCGCGAACGTGTCCGCTGGGTACACTATGTTAATCGTGCCAATCGACAACGACTGGGCTGAACCAGTGTCGCTGGCAACATTATTTTACAGGAGCGACGAAAATGCGCCGCATGGGACAAGCCGGATCAAAAGCAAAACAGTTCAGCGCTGCGCATCGGCAGCGGCACCACATACAATACCGTAGCGCGGCAACACCCCCGTTGGTGCAACCACAGCGTCAGGCTTCGTCGTCACCCGGTCATACACGCAACACGACATCAGCGCCAAACGACCACAACTCCCCCCCACCGACGACCAGCCCGAACGCTGGGGGGGTTATACAACGGAACACGACTTCAGGTGCAAGTGGTGGATCGGGTAATACAACCGCCACCCCACAGCCCCCCGATAATTCCGTAGGTCTTGGCACAACAGCAAATGCGCTTGATGCTAGCATTACCGATGATAGTAATGATACGAGCAGAACCAGCAACTTTAACCCTAACGAGATTGCCGAGCGTGTTTATCAACTCTGGAAAAAAGACCTCTGGGAAAAACAAAGACGCACCGGCAGGCACCAGGATCTATAACTGATAGACTATTCTGTATGACCTGTTGCCCGGTATGGCATTGATTCATAGACTATAAGGAGAGCCCTATGTTTGCACGCATCAATGACACTGAAGTCCTCAGTTCGCATCGCTACGTTGTTACTGTTGGTACGACGATGATCGGTGCGTTCAGCGAAGTCACATTGCCGACGCTTGAGATCAAAACTGACACTATTGAAGAAGGCGGGCTCAATGATTATGTGCATATCATTGCCTCACGGCGGCAAAAGGGAGTCTTGACGCTAAAACGTGGGCTAGTCAAAGGCTCGGTTCTGTTAAACTGGTATCAGAAGATGCTCGACGGTGATATGAAAAATGCGTATCAGGAAGTTTCAGTGATTGTTTTTGATTCCATGCGCGAAGTCGCGGAATGGTGGTTTTTCGGGCGTGCATTCCCCCACAAATGGACTGCGCCACAACTTAAAGCTGACCAGTCCGCCGTTGCTATTGAATCACTCGAACTTTCTGTGCATGACTACGAACGCATTCAGCTCTAACAACCGTACTTGCAACCCGACAGGATAGTGTTTTCAGGAGTCCATCGTGATTATCCGCAGACGCTTTGGTAACAAACGCACAAAAGACAACTCAATTGGCAGTATTGGACGTCGGCTTTTGGTCAGCAATTCTGCGCATGTTCGCCGAATGACCGTTTCACGTCAGCCTGACCCGTCGACCATTAATAATGACCCGGGGTTCACAGATGATGTGCAACTGAGCCCACAGGGCGCAGACGGCGGCAGCGGTGACAGCGGCGGCCAAAAGAAATCACCCTATGGGTTGCCACCTGCATTGCAAGAGATGTTCGATCGTAGTGCGGATGAAAGTTTTATGGACGACTTGCGGCGCAAAGCTGAAGAAAAAGCAGAACGACGCGAACGTGAACGCTATGCGGCGTTCACAAAACCACGCCCTTCTAACGTAAAATACGAACCGCAGGCCCGCACCAGCGACGCACAGCGCCAGATGGATGACTTTGGGCAGGAACCCATTTTCGAAGAGCGTCGTACACGTTCAAGAGTCGAATACGTCAATGTCTCTTCACCAGATAAAGCGACTGGACAATCTGATGCATCTGGGAGCGGCACCGGCGTATCTGATACGGTACAACGTAGCATAGACGATGATGCTGATAAAGACACTACCCCTGACGCTGGTTTCCCGGAAGATGATTTGCCCGATGCGCTACCGGGCACCTATACCCTTGATGACAAAGATCCAACTGAAGCCATTGATATGGCTACGTTGGAAAGTGACAATCAGTCCCCAAAAGCTAGTGCCCCTTCGCCCGCTTCTGCCGACGATTCCGGGCGGCTTCAGGGGCAATCCACACCAGATACAATCCAGCGTAGCGTTGCCGATGAGATTGATGAATGGGTTGAGGCTGCCGATGGCGCCGAATTTCCAGCATTTGAATACGGGGATCAGGAAACTGATGCTGATGCGTCAGAAAGTGACATAACTTTCGATGCAGAGTCTCCCTCCACTTCAGCTACACCGTCAAGGGCAATGACTGGGGGGATAGTCCAACCACAACGCGACACGGATATTACCGCTGAAAATGCCGACACCACAGGCAACGTCCAGCGCCGCGTGGACGACACCCCATCCGCTGACGCCATTCAGCGCGCCGTTGATGCTGATGTGCAGGGCTGGCAACAACAAGCCGCCGACTTTGACGCCCCACCGCTCGACTACCCGGCACCAGACGCCCCATCCCAGGCACCTGCGACCGACGACTATCATGCAGGTGCTACCGACGATATACCGGATAGCATAAACGCGCCTGACAGCACGCCGACCACCACAGGCAACGTCCAGCGCCGCGTGGACGACACCCCTGCCGACAGCGACCCGGCTGTGCAGCGTCGTGTAGACGACACCCCATCCGCTGACGCCATTCAGCGCGCCGTTGATGCTGATGTGCAGGGCTGGCAACAACAAGCCGCCGATTTCGACGCCCCACCGCTCGACTATCCGACGCTCAATGCATCCACTGGCGATATACCTGCTGGACCTACAACCGGTAACAACACAACCATCGCTCAACGCCGTTCATCTGAATCGGTGTCGTCTGGCACGAATGAACCATCAGTGGTACGTCGCCAGCTATCAACTCAGGCTGAGACTGCCCCCACTGTCAATCGTGCTACTAATGTCCCGGCAGCAGCCGAAAACATGTTGCAACAGCAGGCGAATTATATTCAGCGTGCAGTGGCGGATGAAATCAACCAATGGCAAGGTTCAGACAGCGAGGATGCGCCCTTTGCGCTTGACACTGACCCCGTTGAACGGCCCGCATGGGAAATCGCCAGCATTCCAACCGAAGCAACTACGCTTGCATCAGACGGTACCGTCAGCCCTGTATCAGCAAGCGGTGCGGTTGTGCAGCGACAACAGGATGGGCTTGAAGACACCGATGACCCAACACCGTTGGTGAATGCCGATGCAGACCAGCTTCCGACTCAGCCTGTTTCGCTTGAACATGCGCTTTTTTCCAGTCAAGCATCTCCAAACGCAGTGCAGCGTACACAACAGGACAACAGCTACGCCGATCTGCTAGACCTGATGGACTTACCACCAGATACACAGGTCAATGACGGTCCCAATATTACTGTGACCGCACCAACGCCTGGCGCTGGTGGGTATCCGGTGCAACGTGTTACTGATATTCCAGAAGTTAACGCAGAAGTCACTGCTGACACAGACGACACAGACGCTGGTTCAGAACCTGCAATTGAAAAACAAGCCCAGGAACTTGCCGAAGAAATTTATCGCATTTTGCAACGCCGTTTCCGCATTGACCATGAACGTAAAAACGGTCGGCGGCGGCTGTAGTTAGACGAGAAGGAGTATATAATCATGCCAAAGACAAAAGGCGGACTCGTACCGGCCAATATCAAGAACCTATCAACTGGCGACATTGCGCACTTTATGTTTAATCCCAATGAGTACACACTGTCAAAGTCGAACACCTGGAATCGTGAAGACGATGCCGGGAAAAATGTGCCCAGCGTGACCTTCAAGCAAGGTTCTCCTATCTCGCTCAAGCTACAGCTTCATTTCGACACATACATGGATGAGTCCCGTATCGACATCCGCGAGTATACCGACGTGCTGTGGAAAATGATGGTCGTGGACCCGAACAAAGAAGACCCGGACACCAAAAAGAGCGAGCCACCAATGGTTGCGTTCCAGTGGGGCAAGTTCTATTTTGAAGCCGTAATTAAGTCGATGTCGCAGAAGTTTACACTCTTCCTGGAAGATGGTACACCTGTCCGTAGCACCGTAGACATTACGCTTGAACAAATTAAAGACCCAACCGAGTTTAAGCCACAGGCGGCCATTGCCCAACCGACCAATCCGCGTAAGTCTATCGTCGCGACGCTTAGCACGCGCTTAGATCAACTGGCGGCTGAACATTTCAAGGACGCAACGCAATACCGCAAAATCGCTGAAGCTAATGACATGGACGACCCGCGTAAGATCAAACCGGGACAGTCTCTAACTACTGGTAGCAGCTAGAAGCTCAGGAGAATCGCAATGGCAGATTTCGTACGGCGCTCAGATGTTTCGGCAACAACGCTTTATCAGTCGCAGTCCATCGTCATGCATAAGGGCTCTCCGCTCAAATTCATGGAGTCACTGCTTGAGGTTATCGTTGAAAACAGTTATTTTGTGCCCGACCATGCGATGTTTACGCTGCATCTTGCAGAAAAGTTTGATGAAGCGATTGGAAACTTCCAGCTCGCAGATGAAGTCGAAATCGACATAAAAGCGCTGGGCGAGACACAGGCCGTCTCTATCTTCAAAGGTGAGATTGTTTCGATTGAACCCACCTTCGCCGCCGACCAGACGCTCTACCTGACGATCCGCGCCTATGACAAATCGCATCGCATGCTGCGCGAAACCCGGACGAAAGCCTTCATTGACAAGAAAGACAGCGATATCGCTCGTGATATTGCTGGTGACTATGGCCTTTCAAGCGCTATTGACCAAACACAGACCGTCTTCGAGCATATTTATCAAGACGCTCAGAGTGACATGGAGTTCTTGCAATATCGTGCCAGTCGTATTGGGTATGAGTTCTATGTCACTGACGGCAAACTGTACTTCGCAAAGCCAAAAACCGAACCGACAGGTAGCCCGGTTATACTGCATTACAATGAGCAACTGTTGAGCTTTGCAGTGCGCCGCAATGGAATTGACCAGGTCGATGAAGTTGAAGTGCGCGGCTGGGACGTCACAAAAAAAGAGGCCATTGTACAAAGTAAGAAGACGAGCAAGACCCAACCTGAAAATGGGTTCGGAAAGTGGGGTGGCGCAGACACGAAGAAGGAATTCTCGGCCGCCCGGAAAATCCAAACCCGCGTCTGGGTTCAAGAAACGGGCGATGCTGCTAATGTTGCACAGGGTATTCTGGACGACATCAACAATGCCTATATGGAAGCCGAAGGTAAATGCCACGGTAACCCCAACATCGGCGTGGGTACCTTTGTCGAAATTGATGAAATCGGTGATAGTCTCGCTGGGACATACAAAGTAACTTCCACACGCCATGAATACAGTAGTAACGGCTATGTGACCTATTTCACCGTTGAAGGGTCGCGCCCGCGCTCGTTGTCTGCTGTTCTTGGCCCAGAACAGAAACGTATCTGGCCCGGTGTTATGCCCGCCATTGTCACGAATGTTATGGACGACAAGCAAATGGCACGGGTCAAAGTCAAGTACCCATACCTGTCAGAAGATGTCGAAAGTGGCTGGGTCCGGGTTGCAATGCTCGGTGGTGGGCCAGAAACAGGCTTTATCTTTCTGCCAGAGATCAATGACGAGGTGCTGGTTGCCTTCGAAAATGGTGACTTTAACCGCCCCTATGTGATTGGTGGGTTGATCAATGGTGTGGATAAAGTGCCGGCTGAACTGACTGTAGAGGGAGACCGCATCCAGTCGCGTGTATTACAAACACGACTTGGGCACAAGATTATCCTGGACGACGGCGGTGCTGGCGACGAAATGATCAAAATTGTTGACTCTACAGGTGAACACTTCTTCCAAATGAATGTCACCCAGAAGAAACTAACGATTTCGACAACTGGTGAGATGGTTATCGAGGCTGAAAAAGATATTTCGATCACGTCGAAAACGGGCAACGTCAGTATTGATGCCAAGCAGAAAAGCGTGAACATCAAGGCTACACAAAATGTCTCGGCCGAAGCGACGCAGAACGTTAGCATAAAAGCCAGCTCTAATGCAACCATGGAAGGTACGGCCGGCGTGAGTATCAAAAGTACGGGGAGTACCAGCGTAGAAGGTACTGCCGGGTTGAAGTTGCAGTCAGCTGCAATTGCACAACTCCAGGGATCATTAGTCAAGATTAACTAGACAGTGTAAACTAAAGGTGGTGTATTCATGAGTGAATTAGTTGGTCGCGGCTTTGCGTTTCCGCCGCAAATTGATAGCCAGGGCCAGCTTGCGCTGACTGGCCAAACCAACGAAATTAACCAGGCGATTCGCATGATTATTGGTACAGCTCCGGGTGAACGTGTGATGCGTCCTGACTTTGGGTGTCGTATCCATGAATTGATTTTTGACCCGAATAATGAGCAGACACATGCCAATGCTGAACGCTATGTTGAAGAAGCACTTGGTCGCTGGGAACCGCGCATCATTGTCAACGATGTCACTGCCAGAGCAGATGACAACAATATGGGTGTGCTGATTCTTGAAGTTCAATACACCATCAAAGGAACTAGCGACCCACGCAGCCTGGTGTATCCCTTTTACCTTTTGCCAGACGACCAGGCATAACGAGGAGTTTCCATGGCCATTGAAAGCCCCCGCCTTGACGATAAAACCTATAATGACCTCGTTGAAGAGGCGCTCAAGCGTATTCCACGCTATACGCCGGAATGGACTGACCATAACGCCAGCGACCCCGGTGTCACGCTGATTGAGCTATTCGCATACATGACTGATGTAATGCTCTATCGCCTGAATCGAGTCCCTGAACGGCATTATGTCAAATTGATGGAATTGCTCGGGATGAAATTAGCCGAGCCACAGGCTGCTAAGTCACGAATTACGATGTGGCTTTCAGCACCACAGCCTGTTGACATCATGATTCAAGAGGGTACTGAAGTCGCAACCCCTCGTACTGAAAATGAAGACTCGGTTGTTTTTTCTACAGACCATAATTTTACAATTAGAGTTGCTGAACTTGACCATGTGTTGACCAGTATGCGTACGGGCAACAAAGCACGCACCTACAAGCCGCAAGATGTCAAAAAGGCAGCACAGGGTTTCCAGGGTCGAGGCTTTAATATCTTTCAAGACAAACCCCAACCCAATGATGCGGTGTATTTTGGCTTCCATCGTGATATGACAGACCATATCATTGGTCTGGATGTTAAGGTAGATCGTGCTGCGGGGGCTGGTATTGACCCCAATAACCCGCCCTACATCTGGGAAGCGCTTTCTAACCGTGAACCTGTCGAATGGACGCCGTGCGAAGTTGACTACGACGGTACCCGCGCTTTCAACGTGCCGGGGATTATCCGCTTGTTTATGCCGAAAATGGTTGAAGGGCGCATTGAACAGGCCGAAGGCTTCTGGCTGCGCTGTCGTTTGCTGCGCACCCGTGATGATGAGCCACAATACCAGGAAAGCCCCTATTTCCAGCGGTTGCAAGTCGCAAGCTGGGGTGGGGTCATCAATATCACACATGCCAATATTGTGCGCAATGAAGTGCTGGGCCGCAGCGACGGTTCACCCGGGCAAAAGTTCAACGTTCAGAACACCCCTGTGCTAGAACGCAATGAGGACGAGTATCTCCTTGTGCGTATGGACGGTGACCGCGAAGAAACCTGGCAAGAAGTTGAAGACTTCAGCAACTCTCAAGAAGATGATCGACACTATACCTTTGACAGTACCAGCGGCGAGATTCGGCTTGGGCCGTCAATGCCACAACGCGACGGTAGTGTGAAGTCCTATGGGACCATTCCTCCGAAAAGGGCGTTATTAATGATGCACCAGTACCGCTATGGTGGTGGTACACGCGGCAATTTGCAAACCGGGGCAATCAACACCCTGAAGACCTCTATTCCTTATATTCAGCGCGTTAGCAATCGTCAGCCAGCGATTGGTGGGCTGGACGCAGAGTCCGTTGATGACGCCAAAATACGGCTTCCGGGGCACCTGCGCACCCTTGAACGTGCTGTGACCGCAGCCGATTTCGAGTTCCTGGCACAAAAAGGAGCCCCCGGGCGGGTAGCGCGTGCTTTTGCACTGCCAGTTGCAGCAGAAACCAGCAGCCGTGTCAACATTTTTCTGGTGCCACAAGTCAAAGACCCACACCGTATTATTTCTCCCCAGGAATTGGCGCTGGCCCCAGACGTTCAGGAAATGGTGCATGAGTATCTAGATGAACGTCGCCTGTTGACAACCAAACTTGAGATATTGGAACCGCAATATTACTGGATTCGTGTGAAAGTCCGCTTCCGCACGAGCAAACACTACAAAAACGACCGCGTAGAAAAAGCGGTCAATGATCGGCTGTACCAGTACTTGAACCCAATCATTGGTGGGCCAAATGGTACCGGTTGGCCCTTTGGGCGTGACCTTGTTGCCTCTGATATTATCGCACGGTTGCAAGACATCCCCGGTATTGACTTCATTCGGTCCGTAGACTTGTATTGGATTCAATATAAAACGGGCAGTTCGACAGAAATTGAGGAAATTGAAGGCCCACGCGAACTTATTGAGACCGTACGCCACGGTCTGATTGCTTCTGAACGCCATGACGTTCAAGCTGACAACGCGTGATCGTTCTTGTTAAACGGGAGACGTAAACGTCCATGACGCAGAATTTCCGTGCGATTTTTCGCCTGAGTGGTCCTGAGATTCAAGAAGATACACTGGAAATCACTGACGCTCAGTTTGTGATCGGCCGGTTGGACGACAATGAACTGACGCTGAAACACAACAAGATTTCGCGGCAACATGCTCGGTTGTTGCTTGGCGAACAGGGGGTCGCGCTTGAAGACCTTGACAGTAGTAACGGCACAACTGTTAACGATGAACGGTTGAACCCAAACGAGCCGCGCCTGCTGCAAAAGGGGGACGGCATTGGCATTGGACCGTTTACCCTTATTTTTGAAGACTTCATTGTCGGGGAAGACACTAAAGAGGCTGAAGCTGAAGCCGCACCACCCCCGCAACAAGCTGCGCCAGATAATGTTCCAGCGGCGCGCTCAACACCAGCGCCACAGACCGCAACCAGTGATAACGACATTACGGCGGAACAGAAGCTGCCAGTCGCACCACCGCCAGGTGCTGATGTCCCGGCTGTTCCGCCACCCAATGGACAAGCACCAACCGACGCTAATGGGCATATGCCAGAACACCTGCGGGGACTTCCAGCAGAACGCAGCAACTGGATGGATTATCTGCCAGCAATTTATAGTGAAAACAGCTTCTTTGAGAAATTTCTGCTTATCTTTGAAGCCGGGTTCGCCCCTTATGAATGGATCATTGATAATTTTGACCTCTATCTAGACGCGAAGATGGCTCCTCCTGAATGGCTGCAATGGTTTGGGTCGTGGGTAGATATTCTTGTGCCCGCTGATATTCCGGAAGAACGGCAACATAGCATCGTACGAGAACTTGGCCCGCTATTTATGGCACGCGGAACACGCAAGAGCCTTGTCCGACACTTGCAACTGGTGTTTGATGTAACGCCCGATATTGACGAACCTGATGATGAGTTTGCAACCTTTGTCGTTAAACTTCCGCTTGGCGCTGACCAGAACACGGCCTTCAACCGTGACCTGGCTGAAGCTATCATTGAAGCGCAACAACCGATTCACACAACTTATAGATTAATCATCGAGTAAATCTTCTCATGACAGCGCCCGGCCAAGTCATTGGCAACTATCAACTACAAACACTCCTCGGTGGCGGTGGTATGGGGTCTGTGTATCAGGCCCTCGACATTCAGTTGCAACGCACCGTCGCCCTTAAACTGATGGACCCGAACATTGCACACCAACCAGAACTGCGCAAACGCTTTAAACAGGAAGCGGTTTCGGCTGCGCAGCTTTCTCACCCCAACATCATTCGCATCTATGAATCCATCACCGACGGTCCGCAACTGTTTATCGCGATGGAATATGTGCAAGGGGGTAGCCTGCGTCATTATCTGGACCGCATGCGTCAACAATTGGTCCTCATGCACCAGGACGAAGCACTTTACATTATTGAACAGGCGGCTTTAGGGCTTGGCCATGCGCATGGCCAGGGGATGATTCACCGGGACATTAAGCCTGAGAACCTCCTGCTCAAGCCTACGCCCGTACTTCAACCAAATCAGATGCCCTATACTGTTGTCGTGACCGACTTTGGGCTTGCTAAGCTGATGCATGCCTCCAATTTAGGGCAAACTGCGTTACACCAACCAACAGAAGCCTTGCCCTACATTGCCCCGGAACAATTTCGTGGTGAGACGGACAAACACAGCGATATTTATGCGTTGGGGATTATGTTGTACGAAATGGTAACCGGGCAGCTTCCTTTCCAGCCGCGTTCACCCGGCGAAGCCATGCAGATGCACAACAAACAGCTTGTGAACTCGCCGCGTGACCATGTGCCTGCCATTTCTCAGCAGGTGGAACAGATAATCATGCGCTGCCTGAAAAAGTCGCCCGATGCACGCTATGAATCTATGACGGGGTTGATTCAAGCGATTCAACAGGTGCGCGGGGGTAGTGCGGCTCTGGATAATGTTGCAGATGCAGTGGCTCCGGCTGCCAGCTATGAGTCATCGCCACAGGGCATGCCGGCTGTCCACACACCACCACCTCAACCTGAAAGCCCGCCCGAGCAATTCACCGAAGACACCATCGTTGTCGTGGGGCCGGGTGGTATGCAGCAACGCTACCCGATGCGCAGTGATACGCTTTTTGTTGGGCGTGACCCCAATATTGATATTCCTATTCCGGGGGACAAAGTTTCACGCAGCCATGCCCGTATTGAGCGTAAACCCAACGGAACCTTCACGGTAACTGACCTCGGCAGCAGCAATGGCACCTATTATGAAGGCGCACGCCTTATTAAAGATGTCCCAGAGCCCTGGCCAGACAAGCAAGAACTCACTATTGGTGAATATACGCTTCAACTGCGTCGCGCCAATGTGAGCGCCTCTGACCTGAACAGGACGCAGATGGCCGGCATGGACGGTGCGTCAACGCCAAGCGGTGGCTCATCAAGAGGCAACTACTCATCAGGTGGGCTCAATAAGGGGATTATTGGCGGCACTCAGATTTACGACTTTGCTGATGTGTCCGACAGTAGCCCCAGCAGCGGCTCAGGTAGCGCTAGCAGCGGTGGCGGTGGTCGGTCACAGGGTGGTAGTAGTAACTACATGACGCAACACGGCGGTAGCGGGACTGACCCCGAAACAGCGAAGTCTAAACAGGCAGATACAACCAGCATCACTGTGATGCTAAACCCTGAACGTGTGACGGTTGAGGCTGGTAGCGTAGGTCAAGCCAGCATCGCGGTACACAACACGAGTTCAATTGTGAAACACTGTCGGCTGCAAGTGCAGGGGATTGATGATGAATGGGTCCAGGTCCCCACAACAACATTGCGGCTAATGCCAGATTCCGACGGCGAACTTTCGCTTATCTTTCGGCCGCCGCGAAGCCCGGAAAGTGTTGCGCGTGAGCATTTATTCGAAATTCGCATTCTAGATGAGAAGTCCAAGATTATTGGCTATGGGCAGGGTATCCTCGTCATCAAACCGTTCTATGAGTTTGAGCTTGAAATGGAGCCCGAAGTCATCAACCGGCGTGGTATGCTGGAAGTCACGCTCTATAACAAGAGTAACGCGCGTGATAGCTATTTGGTGCGTAGCAAAGACCGCGAAGACGGGTTGCGCTTCTTTTTCGACCCGCGTCCATTGGTAATTGACCCACTCACCCGCGTGCAGATCGAAGTAGAGGTACGACCCAAGAGCCGCTTGCTAATCGGTGCGCCGAAACAATACCAATTTCAACTTGAGGCAACCACTGCGTCCGGGTTAGAAAAAGAGCGGCAGGGCCAGCTTATTTCACCGCCTATTCTGCCAATTTGGATGTTGCCATTGCTGATGCTGTTATGTGTAGCGTGCTTAATTGCCGCGCTGCTGTTGTTCCTGAATCGTCCTGAAGACGAAATTGAAACCGCACAGGAACTGCCTACACCCACGGCAACCGAAAACCTGGAAAACTTCACCGAGTTTCTAACAGCAACGTTCCAGAGCTTTGAGGGCGAGGTTGTGCCCGGTATCACCGCAACCTTTGAAGCCATTCAAGACAGCGACGACGACGAAGACGGGCTCACCTATGCTGAGGAACTTGAAGCCGGGACTGATCCTGACAATCCCGACACCGACGGGGATGGTTTGCTCGACGGTGAAGAAGTCAATGAGTACAGCACCGATCCGCTTAACGACGATACGGATGGCGACGATCTTACTGATGGGGACGAAGTTTTTGAATATGAAACCGACCCCACCGAAGAAGACAGTGACGGGGATGGTTTGAGCGACGGCTTTGAGGTCACGAACCAATTATATGACCTTGACCCGAACCTACAGGATTCTGACCGTGATAGCTGGTTAGACAACGAAGAACTTGAAGCCGGAACTGACCCCAGTGACCGCTTCAGCACGCCAACTCCGCCGCCGGACGCTTAGTTCAAGGTTTAAAAGATGGTGGTGAGCTAATAAAGTGTCAGTAACCACGGCAAAATGCTCACCACCGTTAAGATCGGCAGCAAGACGGTACCTACACCCCATTTAGAATACTGCTGTGGTGATACCCACAATAGATTCAGCATATACACTGCAATCATTGCCGCAACGGTGGCCGGGTGGGTCAGCACGGCGGCGGCGGCGCAAGCTACACCGGCGACTAAATCTATCCGCAGGGTGTCTTGTGTCCACCGTAACGAAAACAACCAGAAGCCCATCACAAACAGCATCCCAATCAGCAAAACAATATCAGTAGCGAACAGAAGCGCGAGTGCAGGTGCGCCCAGCGTCAATGCCCACACATAAGGGCGCTGCAAGCCAAGCTCATTGCCAAGATCGTATAACATCCAGATCAGCAAAATATGCATTGTGACGAGCAACCCACCCAGTGTCTCGGGAAGGTCTGAGGGAAGTTGAGTGGTGAAATAGGTCAGCACACTTGGCACGCCGGGCCCCAGCCGCCCTTGCACATCGGGCAATGCGTCAAGCCGTACGCTTTCTTGCATCGTGGCAATGCTTTCGGCAAGGCCTTTGCTACCGTCGATAGCTTGACTCAGATCACCTTGTAGCCCGAGAATTGCCATAAAGATCATACCCCACAGCAAGAAAACGCCCATCGTTGGGATTTGTGGCCAGCCGAGGGTCGCCGTTTTGCCAGCAGCCAGCGCTTCTTCCATTTTCTGCATCCCGATCGTCAATGTCCCACCCAAAAAGACCACCATAATCATTGCAAACCACAGGTAATCTACCATGAGAATATTCCAGCCAAATGTGGCGGCGTGGAATAACGATGCATTCAAGACCAGTGCAAATGACAGCACTGCACCAGCAGCAACACGTGGCTGCGCGGTGGGCAACGCTGGCGACAGCATCATACCAACGCCCAGCGTGAGCCCTAACAGCACAAATGCTACAAAAACAATCATAAGGCGTCCTCATTCATAATACATAGAGCCCTACAAAAAATAAAAGCCATCGAAGGGTGCAATGGCTTTCATATTAAGTTTTAGTTGTGCAAATTGCCCGGCTACAGCTCACCGGGATGCAGCACCGGGTCATCATGGTGCCAAACCTCGTCACGCAATACAGAAAGGGAGATAGAGGCCTGTTCACGGACGATGTCGGCTTCATCTTCCAGCGCGGTTTCAAGGAGTACCTGTGCGCGTTGCACCTCTGGCGATTTCAGGAAATTAGCAAGGCTAATGGCGACTTCTTCGCGAACTTTGCGCGAACCGTCTGTTCGCAGAGCGCTTGCGAAATCGTCAAGGATGGGCGCGTGCGGATAGCCATTGAGCTGCGAGGCGGCGTAGATGGATTGTGCTGCGGTTTGGCGCACGTCTTCAGAACGGTCCTCACGCAGTAAACGGCGCAAAGTGCTGACTGCCGCGGTATGCGCTGCATAGCCAAGACAATACGCTGCGTGAAACCGAACCTCTGCATCGGCATCATTCGCCATTTCGAGCAATAATTCAGGTGGCACATGCTCGGCATCGTCAGTCAACCAGAACGCCGCAGCACGCCTTACATGCTCAGTGCATTCTCGAATTGCGCTTTCAAAAATTGCGATAGCTGTTTTATGATCTGTAAGAGATTGAATTTCAAGGCCAATAAGCCAGGCTTCGTCGTAAGTCTGTCGTGTGCGCATCTGGCGCACGAGTGCGGAAACTTCGCTCTTCATGCTATTGCCTGTAACTTGTATGTTGTGTGATCAGTTGAACACATTATATATCGAAATCGGCGTTTGTTGGTGAAATCTTGTACAAAATTTGGAGAATTCGTATGAAAATCGTTGTACAACGTGTGCAAAGTGGGTCCGTCAGCGTGGCAGGTGAAGTGGTCGGCGCAATTGAGCGTGGCTTTGTTATCCTTGTCGGTGTCACGCATGAAGACACAACAGCAGAAGCAGAATGGCTGGCGAACAAAACGGCCGGTTTGCGCGTGTTCGAAGATGACAACGGCAAAATGAATCGTTCACTGTTAGATGTTGGTGGGGGCGCATTGGTGGTTTCGCAGTTTACGCTTTACGGAGATGCCCGCAAAGGTCGCCGCCCGAGTTTTATAGACGCCGCCCCGCCCGAAATCGCTGAGCCGCTGGTCGCGCATTTTACAGATGCCCTACGCCGGGCCGGTGTACAAACCGTTGCCACAGGTGTTTTTGGCGCACATATGCACGTTAATATTCAAAACGATGGCCCTGTAACCCTTCTTTTAGAACGTTAAGCCTACGAAGCATTGCCTGAATCGGTTAAAATACAGCCTGAGCAAAGCATTGAACAACAACTGAGGCTGAATTTTCCATGCGCAGACAACGCATTTATCCCTTTACCGCCATCGTTGGGCAGGAACGCATGAAACGTGCGCTGATTTTGAACGCGGTCAATCCTGGTATCGGCGGCGTTTTGATTCGTGGTGAACGTGGTACCGCCAAGTCAACCGCTGCACGCGCCCTGGCTGCTCTCCTCCCTGAAATTGAGGTTATCGCCGACTCACCCTTTAGCGATAACCCACATCGCCCAGACCGCTGGTCTGACCTGGTGCAAGGATGGTCAGAAAGTGGCCGCGAACTGACCACAGAAACCCGTCGCCGTCGCTTCGTAGACTTGCCAGTCGGTGCAACTGAAGACCGCGTTGTGGGCACATTAGACATTGAACGAGCGATCAAGTTTGGCGAAAAGCGCTTCGAAGCTGGGATTCTAGCGTCTGCCAATCGTGGTATTCTCTACGTCGATGAAGTCAATCTGCTGGATGACCATATTGTTGACTTGCTGCTAGACTCGGCAGCGATGGGCGTGAATGTCGTTGAGCGTGAGGGCATTAGCTTTACGCACCCGGCCAGCTTTATCTTGATCGGCACAATGAACCCCGAAGAAGGCGAACTGCGCCCGCAGCTTGTTGACCGTTTTGGGTTGTCGGTTGAAATTCGAGGGCTGGTAGATACCGAAGAACGGCTTGATGTCCTTGAACGGCATATTTTCTTTGACACAGACCCCGAAGGATTTGCTGAAAAGTGGATGCCCGCAGAGCAGCAGTTGTCACAACGCATCGGGACCGCCGCTGAGCAAGTCAATCACGTCGAGTACACACGCCGTCACCTGTATACCATCGCCACGTTGACGAGCGATTTACAGATTGATGGTCATCGCGCTGACCTTGTGATTCTGAAAACGGCACGCGCTAATGCTGCCTTTGAGGGTCGCGCCCATATCATCAACGAAGATATTTTGATCGCGGCCGAGCTAGCCCTACCGCATCGTATCCGCCGGGGGCCATTCTCTGAAGCCAGTCTTGACGCCGACGCTCTAGGCGATGCCTTTGCACAGATTGTTGAAGATGCTGAAGGCGAAGGTGAGATAGAAGCTGCTGACACGCCGGCAGACAGTAAAAAAAAACGCCACTAGACAGTAGTGAGCAAGAGGCGACAGAAGCACAAGACAGTGATGCCGAGTTTGTGGAACAGTCTGCACCGCAACAGGTGCCGCAATCTGCGCAGGATGCAAGCTGGAACGACCAGGGCAAGAAGGTGCAGAGCAGCCAGGAGTTCAACACCCGAACGCTAGATACTCAGCTTGACAAAATGACGCGCCGCTCGGCTGGACGTCGTAGCCGTACGCTAACCGACCGCACCCGTGGCCGCTACATCCAGGCACGTCCTATCCATGACCGCCCGCGTGACATCGCCTTTGATGCAACGATTCGTGCGGCCGCCCCTTACCAGCAAGAACGTGAAGACGAAAAAACCGACCGCGATGTTGCGTATGCGATCCGGCGCAGTGATCTTCACCGCAAAGTGCGCGTTAAAAAGTCCGCGAATCTGGTGATGTTTGTGGTGGATGCGAGTTGGAGCATGGCAGTTGCGGAACGAATGAGCGCAACCAAGGGCGCAATTATGTCGCTGTTGACGGATGCCTACCAACGCCGCGACCGCGTCGGGCTTATTGTTTTCCAGAAGGACCGCGCCACACTCGTCCTGCCACCGACTAATTCTGTCACGCTGGCGAAAAAAGCACTGGCTGATATTCCAGTTGGGGGTAAAACACCACTGGCCGCCGGCTTGTTGCTGGCATACAACGTTATTCAACAGGAACAAGCCCGCCACCCGGACGTGATGCCGCTGATGATCCTGCTGACTGATGGTGCGGGTAACGTTTCTATTGGCGATGATGCGCCCCAGGCTGAGGCCCATGCTGTTGCTGACATTTTCAAGCAGAAACTAATCCGCTGCATCACCGTCAACATGGAACACGCCGCCTTCGACCAGGGGCTGGCACAACGGTTGGCTGAGAAGCTCGGGGGGCCATGCTATGCCCTGAGCGAACTCAAGGCTGAGGTGCTTTATCAGACGGTGAAAAAGGAATTGGAAACGTAGGACGTCATTGGTCTGTTAGAGCGCACCTGATAGCAATGCCAGTAAGAAAAACGTCGCCACGACAGCTACACTCAAGCCACCAATCACCAGCGGGGCGTTGCGGGCTGCTGCTGCACCGATGGATGATTCGTCGCCGGGGGAAAGCGAAAAGTTCACCGGAGAGGGTTCTGTCTGCTCAGCGCGTTCAACACCAGCACTCAACAAATAAAATAACCCGGCGATCCCACCACCAACAACCACCGTACCACCGATCAACCCAACTGCAATAGCTGCAATCAGTGCTACCTGACTATCGGTAGCATCGTTCGCAGATGCTTCAGGACTACTCACCTGTTCAGTACCTTCAACAACAATACCATCACTGGAAATAACCAGCCCACCAATGATCAATGCGCCCAGTGCAAGAATTGCGATGCCTACCAGTAAACTGCGCACGATACACTCCTCCTAATGTGCTTCTAACATTGCGGATTATAGCGAATCGCTGCAGTCACGACAAGGCAGGATGGCCGCATATCGCCGCATAAAAAGCTGCTCTATTCATCGTTTTGTGTATTTTGCTTGTCTTGTTCACGTTGCCAGAACTCGCGCATGTAGGGGGGCGCTTGAGCATCTTCAGGAAGGTTCATTTCCTGGAACAGCATATTCGCTTCAAAGAGGTAGGAATTGCTGCGGGCACGGGTGCTGCCGCGCAACGATTTTTCATGCAGATACTTGCCAAGCAGATACAACGACCGGGCCAAATAGGCACGCCGCCCCTGCTTGCGGCCGGTGCGCACTGCTCGCTCAAGCGCATCTTGTACCGCGGCGGGACGGTCAAAACGCAGAATTTTGGCTTCGGCAATCAAACAGTACGTCAGTGACAAGCCGCGTAGGTCCCCCTGAACACTGACCATTCCCAGGGCCTGGACTGCGTACTCATCGGCGCGTCGATATTCCGCTTGAATTAACGCCAATTCTGCTTCACGAATCAACCGCAACGGTGCAAACCACATTTTCACACCAGACTGCGGCATCGCGGCCAGTTCATCCAATACCTTACGAGCATGGGCTGTTTCATGACGGCGAATGTGTAAGTCAACGCGGGCCAAATCAAGCAAGGTGCGGATATGCTCGTGCATCTGTTCGCGATAAGGTACCAGTGTTGTGATGGCCTGTTCCGCATCCTCAAGTAACCCGCGATCAATGTACAATTCAGCAGCACGTATGACGTTCAAGGTACGTTCACGGGCTTCAAAATCAGCCTCACCAGAGTAGTAGCCAAGTGCAGTTTCAAAGGTGTTTTCTGCGTCAACGTAACGCCCCAAATAGCACAGCGCAACGGCATAGTCCAGCAGAATATCGCCCAGTTCCGCGATGCCATTCTCGGGTGGTGGTGGCAGGCTCAAAGCACGTTCCAGCATTTCGATAGACTGTTCAGCTTCACCATATAACAAATAGATATGGCCGAGGGTTTTAAGGACACGATGTTGCAAAATGGTGTCTGCTAGATCACGGGCGCGGCGTTGTGCGCGGAGCGTGTAGGTTTTGGCCGCGTCACGCTGATAGTCTGCCATCAGAATGCGAGCAGCATCGAGTTCCATTTCAATTTGTAAAGCCGTATCACGGATCGCATTCAGCTTCAGAGCGCGTGTCAGGGTGCGTGCCGACTGACGGCGCTTGCCTTGCTCAAAGAAAATCAAGGCTTGCAACCACAACGCCCGGGCTAGCACAGCACGATTTTCAATGGTGAGGTTCGCCGCAGTCTGGGCGCCTTGCAACGCTTGATCTAACTGATTGACATAAAGTTGCGCACGCGACCGCACCACCAGAGCCTCGGCAATCAGTTCAGTGTCGTTAAGGCGTTCGGCAAGTTCACTAGCCCGATTGGCGTCAGTAACAGCCCGCTTAAAATCACCCTGTCGTTGCCGTATTTGCGCCCAACTAAGGAAAATGCGACACCGTTCAGGCGAATTTTCGTCGCGTTGTACGGTCAGGCGTTCAGCGGCTAACAGATGCTGCGCAGCTTCCTCGTCGGCACCCCATGCGCTGGCATGATGACTGGCTGCCAGGTGGGAGCGAATAGCAGGCAAGAATCGCCCCCCCTGCTGCAACTGAAAAGCAACAAAGGCTTGACCAGCTCTCCCGGGGGTTAGTTTCTGGTACCATTCAGCAATCTGGCGATGCAGGCGCAGGCGTTCACTAATTTCGAGGTACTCATAAATCGCAGCCCGGGCAGTTTCACTACGAAAATGGTCCCAGCGCTGGTTATGCCCGAGGTCAATAAAGGGAGCAACAATCTGCTGGCTACGCAGTTCTTCCACTTCGAGGTCAATTTGTGATGCTTCCAGCCACGGCCAATGGTGATAAAACAACATGCCAGCCGCCGACGCCCGTGTCGCGACACTGTGGGCATCTGTTGAAACACCGGCGAGTGTAACCTGAATCGCATCAGTACGACTACGCGGCCAGTTTTGGGGTGGGTAGTCATCATTAAAGGAGCCATCGTCGCGGATCACACTCCGTTTGAGGCTACGTGCCAGCGCAACCACATACCCCGCCGAGACACGAACTCGGTTTTCAGGTGTACCCAGTCGCTGTTCAAGTGCCCGAGCATGGCTATAGGGCCAATCGACCTTCGGAACAATTTTTCGAAATAATTCCCATGCTGCTTCTGACGCTAAGGGGCGGCTTTCAATGCGTTCAGCCCCCGGAAAGCGCTTGCTCAATGAATGCGACGGATTTGACCGATCTTCAAGGCATAGCAAAACCCGCGCATCTTCAAGACGGTCTTGAAGGCGTTCAATCAACAATAGCGATTGTGAATCGGTAAAATCAACATGCTCAAACACCAACAACAGCGGCGTTAAGTCTGCCAGATAGCGCAATAAGTCTACACAGGCATTCAGCAGTCGTTCTTGCCGCACTCGCGCACTAAGGCCAGAAACCAACGGTGAAATCTCTGCACTGATACCCAACACATCTGCAAATAAAGCTGCAATGTTCTGAATATCTGGTAGTAAACGGCTGATGGCTGTCTCCAGTGCTTCATAGTTTTGCTGCGGGGGTGCTTCTGGAACCAGCCCAAATAACGCTTGCCAAATAGGAAGCCAGAGCGAATAAGGTGCCGTTGGGCCATGCGCGGGCCCAACTGACAAAAAGCCATTACCGTCTGCCCGCAACCAGCTTTCAATCAGCATGTCTATTAGTGCTGAACGCCCCGTGCCGCCTGAACCCATCATCAGCACCAGATGCGTTTTGCCAGCCCGGGCTCGCTCAACCAGATCATCTATTTTTTCGAGGTCTGTATCGCGCTCAATAAGCGGAATTTCTGAGCGCGACTGCAAGCGTGTAATCAGCCCGCTGCCAAGCATCACCTCGCCCGTCAAAATATAGTGATTGTTGTTGGTATTCCCATTCAATGGTCGCCAGTTGAAGTCCTGTTGGGTTGCCGCTTGCACATCCTGTGTGACAACCACATCGCGTGAGTCAGCCGTGTCCAGTAGCGCTTTAGACTGCTGAATATGTTCACTGACAATAAGGCACTGTCGATAGTTCTCGCTGCCAATGAGCCCCACAAAAGTACGTCCAGCCGCCAGGCTCATGCGCACCTCAACTTCGGCTGTTTGCAAAGCGCGTCGTAGCGATAACGCACAACTTACAGCACGTTGTGCCAGCTTTTCAAGCACGTAGTCGCTATGGAACATCAACTCGGCCTCGCTGGTGTTGAGGCGCACCAAAACGCCACCATAGCGTTCAGCCATCGACAGAATACGGTCGCTAATAACCTGCCATGTACGGAGGTCCTGTTCATTGAGTAATGGAGACTCAAAAAGCCGCATATGCAACACGACAAACGGTGACGCAACAAGCCCCTTACGGTAAACATCAAGCTGATCAAGCAAGTTGTGGTCTACCAGCGTGGCTAGCTGCTTCGCAGAAATATCCACATTGGATTCAACAGGTAAATTGGTACGCGGTTCAATTGCTTGCGCGACAGCACTGCGCGTAAAGCTCTCTTGCGGGAGATAAAATTGCGCCTTAATCCATTCACCCGGTGGCGGGCTCCCCAGGCGCTTGAGTACATCGCGATGCACCACCACTTGCCCCGCATCGGCCAGTTGCAAAGCCACTTCGGCCTGCCCAATTGCAAGCGCATCGTGCAATAGTAAGCGTCGATCTGTCTCTTGATGATGCACAACCGCCAGGTTAAGTTCACCAATGCCAACACCGGCCGACAATTCCCAGTGAATATTGGGGTAGCCGGGGATAACTTTTTCGCGTGCAGCTTGCAACGCTTGCTCAACAGCGACCAACGCTTCATGCACACGCCCGGCCTGTGACCGCGTACGTATCAAGAACACCGCTGTCATATCCTGGCGCGACAAAGACAACACAATCCCGTCGGCCTGTTCAATGATCTGTGCTGCGGTGCCGTATAGCGTGTTCAAGACGACTGTGACCACTGTCGGGTCTTCAATGTCACTGAGAATTTCTAGCAAATCATTCTCGGTGTGAAGGCGTGCGACAACTGCTTCGCTTTGTTCTAAGCGATCTGGCGTCAGCAGACGTTTGGCAATCGAAGGGTCACGAAACAGGGGTGGTACAAGGGTGGTCGCCGTTGTCACACGTAGTCCTTAGTTGGCTTTTTGTTTGAACGCCTTCTTAGAGTATAGCTAAGTCGTGGCATTCACTCAACTTAAAAGCCAGCGTTCACTAAAACGCCGGCCTTTGTTGTTCAGGATTGTGTGGACTCGTCTTGTTCCAGGCGGTCAATTAGCCGTTCATCTTGTTCCAGCGCACGGTACCGCCACCAGATACTCAGCACTAAACCGCCAATCATCAACGCCGTGAGTACATACCCCAGCACCATGTAATCGGTATGTTCGGGCATCAATCAATCCTCGATAGTAATTCGGATTTACGAGCATGAACCGCCTCAGAGCGATTTTCAAGGCGGATGCGGTGCCAGGTGATGGTGATCGCGACGATGGTATACGCAAAGATGGAGAACAATAGCGTTTGCACCACACGTGGGGACATATCAAAATCGCCAGTGGCGCTGTCACTGGACAGGGATGGGCCCGCAGCCACAGGATGAATCGTGTCTGGACGCACACGAATGATAATCACAGTCAACAACACGCTGGTAAACGCAAGAATGCCGTAGACCGACGCAAATCGTCGCCGCCGATCCGGGTCTTCAATACCCGCCCGCAGCATGAGATAGGCCGCATACGTCAGCCACATGATGGTGATTGTCGTCAGGCGTGGGTCCCACGTCCACCATGTATTCCAGATGGGTCGCGCCCACACAGCCCCGGTGACAATGTTCACGGCTGAGAAGATCAAGCCGACTTCAATTGCAGATAGCCCCAGAATGTCCCATTTCATCTCACGACGACGCAGGTATTGAATCCCCGCGACGACCCCGGTGGCAAACAAAATAAATGCGCCGAAAAACGAGGCCAGGTGCGCATAGAACAGTTTTTGTGCGTTCCCTTGCAACGCTTCAGGGCGGGCATACGCAAAGATCATCAGTGATGACGCAATAACCAGCGCTACGCTGAACCATGTCATCAACTTCAACATGCGCTGGCGGCCGTCGGTGTAATCAATCGAAATATGTAGTGATGGCAACACCCCATCTCGACGTTCGGAGATTTGCATGGATGGTTCTACTCCTCAACAATAAAGCCGAACAGAAAGTAGGACATAACAATAAAGACGAAATCGACTGCAAAAAGCAATATTATCCAGGGAAGCCAGTCTTCCTGGGGGAGTTCAGTAATCAACGCAATACTGGCTCGAGTAGCGCTGATGATAACGGGGAGAGCGATCGGTAACAGCAAAATTGGCAGCAACGTTTCACGCGCACGTGCATATACACTCATACTGGCTACCATTGTTCCTGTCGTTGAAAACCCGAGACACCCCATCACCAATACACCAATCAACAGCGGCAAAAAGAGGTTTGTATCGAACAAAATCGTCAGCAGCAGCACCATCAGCAAGCCAACCGCAATCGTGAAAATCAAGTTGCCGATCATCTTGCCGAAAAATAAGGCACTGCGTGACACTGGTGCAATCAATAATGCGTCCAGGCTACCCTTATCTTTTTCAGCCGCCATTGACCGCCCCAAACCAAGCGTCCCGGCATAGGCCACCGTCACCCACAGCACACCACCGACCGTTTCCTCTTGCGCACGAGCATCAAGTTCGAGTGCAAAAGAGAAGATCAGCACCGAAATTGCGGCAAACAGCATCATTGAGACGACTAGCTCTCGCCCTCGAATTTCAGCGCGGAGGTCTTTCCATGCCACAGCCATCACCACGCGCCAATAAGGGGTCTGGAAATTTGTCTGTTTCATGCGGCACCTGCCCCGATGGTTTCTGCATAGCGTTGCGGTAAGTCAAGCTCGCTCATATCCGCAGTGGGCCCATAGTAACCGATTTTGCCGCGGCTAATGATCGCAACGTGTGAGGTCAAACGGTAGGCACGACGGAGATCATGGGTAGTCATAATGGCTGTGCGGCCACCCTCTCCCCCGATACCGGCCACCTCGCGCAACAGTCCATCCAACAAAGCGCTAGCGTCCTGGTCAAGGCCGGTGAAGGGTTCGTCCAGCAACAAAATTGCCGGGTCATGAATCAATGCGCGTGCAATAGCGAGACGTTGCTGCATCCCCCGTGAAAACGTCTGGACAACATCTCTGGCACGTTTTGCCAGCCCAACCCGTGTCAACATAGCCTGCACACGCTCAGGTTGTTCTTCAGCGGGGATGTCATAAAGTCGGGCAAAGAAGATGAGGTTTTCTTCAGCAGTGAGGGTATCGTAGAGCAGCGTTAAATGGCTGACAATGCCCAGTTGCTTACGGATGGCCATAATCTCTTCTGGGATTGACCAGCCTCCGATTTCGATACTACCAGCCGTGGGCTTACTCAACCCGGCCAACATGCGTAGCAGCGTCGTTTTACCAGAGCCATTGGGGCCCAGTAGCGCCACGAACTGTCCGGCTTCAATCGTTAAATCAATGCCCCTTAAAACGGGGAAATAACCAAAGGCTTTCACAACCTTGCGAATTTCAATCATGCGGCTTCGTTTTGCTCCGTGCTTTCCGCGAGTGCCGCCTGCCGACTGCGCAATACGGCCCACATTACGAATACGAATACCAAGAATAACCCAATCCCGACGAACAGCACAACACGTTGCACGTTACTGTCTTCTGATTCAGTGGCGTTGGTGCTGGTATTGTTGGCAGTATTGGTAGGCAAGGGGTCGCCCTGCATCTGAAAGATCAGGTTTTCGCCTGCTGCAAGAGGTTCATGCAACGCATAGACCTCATATAGCGGCCGTTCTTCGGCAATAAAGCGTGTTTCATCCGTAGGGGCAAAGGCAGCATCGTCAATAAACACCGAATCTTCCGGGATGAGCAATTCAAGCGACTCAATACGCAGCGGGAACGGCTGGTCAAAAACAGCTTCTCCACCGTAGGGAATCAAATAGTATAGCTGAATGGTATGCGTCGGCCAGCCGGGGATGAGTGGCGTTGTCTCGTGTGCGATGGGGATGACACCTTCTTCGATGCGGAGCCGCTGTGCAACAGCACGGTCCTCATCTTCAAAAATAACCTCGTCCACCCCATAGGCCCCCACGGGTAGTTCAAACGACAATGATGTTCCTGTTTCGGGGTCATAGACGATCCGGTCGCCACGATTAACGATTTGGAGTTCCATCACCACGCTTAAATTCGTGCCCGTTTGCGCGATACGGGCGAACTCATCGACCTGAATGTAACCACCCGTGACTTCAAGTCCATCGGTCACCGTCGTTGTCTCATAAACGAGGAACACCACAAAATCAGACTGTTCCTCGAAAATGGGTCGCGTTTGCTGCCGAAACCCGGCGTAACTTGTATACAGCAAGTAGAAGTCGTTGCCCTCTAACACTGGAATATTCTCAAACGTAAAGCTACCATCTGGCGCGGCAATCGTCGTAAATGGCTCAGAACGTGTCAGGGTTTGCGGATCAATGATGCGCAGTTCAAGCGGCATGTTATCTGGCAACGCCCGGCCGCCATCGGTGCCACGTTCAACGCGCCCACTGAGGGTTGTTGTGCTAGATTGTTGGGCACGCACCACACGATCAACGGGCCACAGCAGCAATAGCATAACGAACACCCCAACGCAAAGTGGTACGGCACGCTTCATTACGACGCTGCTTCCTTACGATAGCTGGCGATTTGTGCTTCCAACTCAGCCTCACGGTGAGCGTTTTTTTCCTGCCGACGGGCGTCGATCAATGCTTCAAGTACATCGTTGTCTGTATCGAAGTCGGCTGCTTCCAGCTCATCAAGTTGCTTGCGCATATACACGCTACGCCCAATGAGCATTTTGCGCTGTTCCGCATAGACCGTTTCATTGACTTTGCCCATGTCGTAATCGCTATCCAGATCAAGGATGCTGTTCAGCAAGAGTTCATAGCGGGCGCGGACGTCCTGCACAGCGTATTGTGCATCGTAGCGGCGTTGGGCTTGCCGGGCTAGTTGCCGTTCGGTGAGGATAGGTAAGGCTGCAAGGTAGATAACGCCACCCATAATCAATGCCCCGATCAGTACCATTGTCAGCGTCATGAGGCCGCCAGTGCATCATCTAAAGCAGCGCGGAGTTGGGCCTCAGTCGGCGGGCCAGACCAGTGCGCGCGAATGTTGCCATCTGCACCAATCACGAAGGTTTCTGGCTGGCCGCTCGTACGATATGCTTCCTGAATAGTATCGGCGCGGTCAAGTCCATTGGGATAGGTGATGCCATAGCGGGCAAGGTAGTTGTAGGCCAGCGTATCGGGGTCTTTGACGTTAATGCCGATGAATTCTACCCCGTCGTCGCGATAGTCGGCATATACACGGGTCAGCATCGGCGCTTCGTCATGGCATGGCGGGCAGTTGGTGCGCCAAAAGTTAAGCACAACCGGCCCCTCCAGATTAGAAAGACGTAGTTCCTCGCCAGAAAAGACCATCTCCGCGTTATTGTCAGCATACGCAATGTTGTTGCTATCGTAGATGTTCAGGCTGAAGTCTGGCGCGGGGCCATCAATAAGCGTACTCTGCTCATTCTGATAAATGCCATAGGCCACGACCACCGTCAATAACACAGCACCCAGTATCAGCACGATACCGCCCGGTTTTATGCGCCAGCCCTGCGTTGATCGTTCCTCAGATGGTGCAGAGGCATACTCGTCAGCGTAAGGGTCCTGGGGAGTTTGGGCAAAGTCGGTCATTGTTTGAGTACCTCCAAATCTTGCAATACCCGCGCAAGCACTGCCGGGTCAACATTATCCGGCACAGGGCGGTCATAACCTTCCAGTGAACCCGCGCCGCGTGCTGCTTGCAATGCGGTCGGGGTTTGTTGCTGCCAGCGCCAAATTTGCCAGCCAAGCACACCAATTACCAGCACACTCAACGCCGCCGGGATAACGAACACAAATAGGCGGTTTTCTTCGTCCAACGGTACACCAGAGACTTTTTCACCGTAACGCGACGCGAAATGCTGACGAATTTCGGACTCGTTTTGGCCCTCAGCCAGCAACTGACCGATTTCTTCGCGCCAGGCAATGCACTGGTCGCTGGGACAGTCGGAGAGCGGCACGCCTTCACACACGTCACAATACATACTGCGCGAAATGCGATAGACCTCAGTCGGGTCTACACCTTCGGGGTAGTCTTCACCGCCCTGCGCAGCCACCGGAGCCACCATCAGCAGCGACATGATTCCAAGACACAAAACAAGCATGAATTGAACCGTCTTTTTGACAAGATGGTGCATCAGTCAGTCCCTCCAGCGGGTAGTGCGGTCGGTTGTATCACGCGACGGCGAGTGGTGGCAGGTTGGCGTTCACGCTCGGGCCACACCGCAATAACCGTACCAATGACTAGCAGCACACTCCCCGTCCATACCAGTGAAATGAGGGGGTTATAATAGGCGCGGAAGGTGATGACGTTGGATTCCCAGAAGGCCAGCAACACGTAGAAATCCGCCTGTGCGGTACTATGAACGCCAGCAATCGACATCGGCGAACCAGTGTCAAACACATCACGGCGGGGGCGCAACGTCGTGACGAAATTTCCGTCTTCATCAAGCACGGTCACGTCGGCAACATACATTTCGCGGTCATCAGTCGCAATGGCACGAGAAAAGTTGTCATAGCGCATGACGTACGGCCCGAGTTCAAGCGTTTCACCCGGGCGTAGTGTCTGCTGGCGAACATCCTGAAACAATGTGCTGGCAATAATGCCGATCCCCATCACCACCACAGCGATGTGAATAAAATAGCCACCATAACGCCGCCGGTTGCGTTGTACCAGACGACCTAATGCGACCAGATACGGTTCACTGTGCGCTCTGTGACGCGCCACCGTGCCCTTATAAACTTCTGTCACGGTCGAAAAGCCCGCAAACGCAACAAGCGTAAAGCCAAGCACCGCGCCGAAACTAAATCCTGCTAGCGTCAACACCACTGCAACGAAAACCGTCAACGCCAGCGGAACGCGAAGTGAATCGCCAAGCCGTTTGGCGGTAGCACGACGCCATGCCACCAGCGGCGCAACGCCCATCAACACATAAATCAGCAGGAACAGCCCAACAGTGGTGGTTTCGTAATAATCACGCCCGAGTACAATCACGGAATCCCACAAGCCAAGCCCAACGAGAACATCTGTGATTTTCTCAGCCCATGTGCCAAAGAAGATGACCACCGTCAGTGACAGAAACACCCAGTTGTTGAGCAGGAACATACTCTCGCGGCTGAGCATCCCTTCAATTTCGTGGTCGCCCTTGAAATAGCCCTGATTGCCGCGCCACACAAACAACAACGCGCTAAGAATCAACGACGCCCCAAGGAACGCCCCCATCGGCACAGCCAAAGGACTTTGCGCGAAGGTATGGACGCTACTGAGCAGGCCGGTACGGGTTGCGACGGTCCCCATCAACACCAGCAGATAAGTGACAATGATCATGCCCATGTTCCAGCCTTTGAGCATACCGCGCTTTTCTTGAATCATGACACTATGCAAGAAGGCCGTCCCGGTTAGCCACGGCAACAATGCCGCATTCTCGACCGGATCCCAGCCCCAATAACCGCCCCACCCAAGCACGTCATAAGCCCAACGGCCGCCAAGTACCAAGCCTATAGACAGGAACACCCACGCAATCAGGCTCCAGCCACGGACAGCTTTGATCCATTCTGGGTTCATCTGCCCGACAATGAGCGCAGCCATCGCAAACGCGAACGGAATCATGAAACCTGTGAAGCCAAGATATAACATCGGCGGATGAATAATCATGCCCGGGTGGCGCAGTAAGGGGTTCAACCCCTGGCCATCGTATTCTGGCAGGGTGCGCAATTCATAGCGAGGATTGGTGACTTGTGGCGGTGTGGTCGTGCTGGTGGTGTGGACGGTGAAGTCTTCGATGACGTTGGTTTCAGTGTCCAGCACGGAAACGCGCCACGGATAGGCGACAACTTTATCTTCCGGTGCAAAGAGGGATGTTTCAACGGTGGTGGGGTCGCCATCTTCACTGATCCAGGTCCGTTCGAAGGGGTTTTCATAGACGGTATTGAGCAACAAGAAGAAGCTCAATGAACCAGCCGTCACCACCAACACCCACGGCATCAGGTGATGATGTTGCTGCCAGTTAACCGCCACTGCGCCAACACTGAACAGTGCCAGCATCCACGAGTAAAACAGCAGCGACCCGGCCTGGCTTCCCCACAGCGCCGTGATCTTCAATGTGTCGGGTTGAGCGTCAGAAGAGACATTGTTGACATACGCAATGCTGTAGTCGCCTGTCCACTGCGCGTATACCAGTAATAAGCAGGCGATGGTCAAAAGCGGCAAAATCACGGCTTGCAGGTTGCGGGCGCTACGGGTAAGTACTTCGCTGCTACGTAGCCCTGCGATAAGTGCCACCAGCGTCGCTGCAATACTGGCTATAAATGCAGCGCCAAGCGTAACAATTCCAATTTCAGCAATCATGGGGAATTAAATTATGGCTTTCTTCTCTCGATGTTGGACGTTGATGGCCTGGATAGATAGCGGGAAGGCGCATCTACTGCACACTACCCCCCGGCTGTGTTGCAAAATAAACTTGTGTCAGCTATTCACCCTGTAATACACGATCCGGGTTATCATCTTCGTACTTGGTCGGACACTTGGTCTGCAATGATGTTGCATAGAACACACCATCCGCCCCAAGGCGACCCTCCACAATCGCCTGAGTTGGTTCCGAACCGTACATCAGTTCAGGGATGTCTCCTTCTTCAAAGACAACCCGCAGCCGTGTTAGTTCTTCGTTCTGCACAGCGCTCGCAAGCACTGTCGCCAGGCCGCCACCGTTGCGAATACCATCGTTGTCATTGGGGATATGCGCAATGTAAAACGTTAATGTGTTGTCCTGATTGTTAAAGTGGACATCATTCTGGCCGGCGGCGTTCTGTACAACAGCCCCCGACACACGGATACGTTTATCCACCAATTCGGGATCATTGACGACCTCTTCAACAGTCTTATAGTAACTTGAGCCGAGGATAGCGCCGTTTGCGATTAAAAAAATCACGACGCCAACCAGTGCCAGCCCTGCAACGAAATACATCCGTCGCTGTGATGAGCCCCGTTGGAGCTTTTCGACCAACTCCGGCGACTTTTCCCATGTGCGTTCAGCCATAACAGTACAATTTGCCCTCTACTACTCTTCTACTGTTTCTACTGCGGTGTTGTCAGAAGTTGTGCTGCGCTGGGAGGCAATGTAGATTACGCCGACGAAACCAACCGCACCAAGCCCAATCATGACAAACAACAGACTAACCGCGTCGTTACTGACGTCTTCTTCGCTCTCAGCAGCTTCCTGGGCAATGATGGTTGGGTCCATTTCAGCCGCAAGTGCCTGCCCGGGAAGCGCTACCATAGTAAGCAGTATAACAATTGCCAATAAGCCGAACATTAGCCGTTGTTTCATGACGTTTTCCTTTGCTTGTTACGTCTGTCATTATATCGAAAGTTTTCAACAGGTGGCAGGCTAGCGCCACAGAATTTACCCGATTTTTACAAATCATTATTTGCAAAATGCTACTGCAAAAAACGCCCTCGGGGGATAGTCTCCGAAGGCGTCTGGGTATCCGTAACTCATCTGGCTCGACGCGCTGGTGTTTAGTCCAGGCTTTCGAGATATGCGATGATGTTCGCCATTTCATCTGTCGTGAGTGTATCGGGGTAGTTCATCGGCATTGCGCCTACCTGATACCCGTCAGCGGCGAAAGCGTTCGGTGCCATGATACTCTGCACCAGATAGTAGCGTGCGCCTGGGATGTCTTCATTATTATCTGCATACCCCTGCGCCCGGGTGAAAATTCCCTGCGGCGTAGGGCCAGTACCGCTACCGTCCATCATATGACAGGCCGTGCAGCCGTTTGCCGCGTAAGCATCTTCACCTGCTGCGACATCCCAGACAGCAACACCTTCTGGAATTTCTTCAGCCGGGAGATTTTGTAAGTCTTCGATAGCCGCGACCACCGCATCAATATCTTCAGCAGCATCGGGCACTTCTTCAGACACTGCCGGGAAACCAGATGGCGCGCCGGCAACTGCGCTGGGGGCGACAGGTTCGATCGCGTATTGACGTACCTGACGCTGATCTTCGACAGTCCACCCATCGCCCTTATCCCAGTTCAGGATGAAGTCGGTCAGATTCTGAACTTCGTCGCGGCGCAACGGGCCACCCGCGTCCTGCGACCACGCGGCCATACCTTCACTGGCAGACCAGTAGTTGCCGCTGGTTGGGCGTCCATGAATCAGTGTGGTAACCACCATCTGCTCTAATGTGCCGCCCCATGCCAGCTCTGCCAGACGCCCGTCTTCATAGCGATCTGGTTCATAAGGGGCAATGATGAGCCGTTCCTCAATCAAGGCGTCGCGTGCTTCGTCACGTGTATCCTCGGCAGCGCCAAGGCTGGCGTCAAGCTGATCAAGTTCATCTTGTAAACTGCTACGTGTTACAGCGTCCGGGTCGGCACCTTCGGCCGGGGCTTCTGGCAAAGCAGCAAGGTCAGCTTCAACCGCGTCAATCTGTTCACGCAGCGCCTGAACTTCAGCATGAGCATCCATCATGCGGCGGAACAGCACAACTTCTTCGTTGAGGTCGGCACGTTCGTTAGCAATGGGTTCCAGTGCAGCAAGGTCAGCTTCAATCGCAGCAAGGTCAGCTTCAATTTGCTCAAGCTGTGCAGTGTCTGTTGTAGCCGCCTGTTCTTCTTCCAGGCGTTCCTGCTGGGCGATAAGATCACCCACAGCAAAGTCTAGCAGATTCGGACTGCTGATTTGCGTCACCTGAATCTGGTCGTAGTTAAACTCATAGTCAGAAAACTCAGTGGTGATACGCTGATCAATAACATTGAGGGCTGCTTGCCGCTGGTCAAGGTCACTCTGATAATCATAAAGCAATGCTTCAGTCAGGTCTTGTTGCTCGCGGTTGAGCCGTTCAATTTGTGCTTCGATCTCCGCTTGTTCTTCAGCGGTCAGGTTTTCGTCTGTTTCAAGCCGGGTTTCCAGCACAGAAATATCAGTCTCAAACGAAGCGACATAGCTGTAACTGAAAAAGTGTGCTGAGTTCAGTGCCGGGGCGCGGTTTTCTTGCCCATACCCGTTTTGACCGTGGCAGGTTGAGCAGTTGTTTTCCCAGAGTGTTGCGCCATTTTCAATTGAGCGGCCGGTGAAGCGCCCCTGGAACTCCTCCATACGGGCTTCTTCATTAATGGCAACCCACGCCAACACAATCATAATGCCAAAGAAGCTGAGAATGCCAGCAATGATGCGGCTTTCAACTGTTGGCAACAGCATAAATGGTTGCTTGTTTTCGTTCTCTGCCATAATTTTTCTTTATTTCTTCCTCAGGTTGTTGATACAGGGCGACAGGCCGTGTCCCCGGTTATCCTGCCGCCGTGTGCTGCTTCAATGCGGGTTGTGACAGTTGTCAGTATGGTCTGGTACGACTTAGTGTTCGTGCCATTCAGCTTCGGCGTGGACGTATTCGACCTTGCCACCCAATTGCCGGGCAGGTTCACCGGCTTCATTCTCACCATCCCATGTCATCAAGAGATTGACGCGAATGAGTCCTTCTTGTTTCATCGACAGGCTCAGGTAGCCGACGCCGTTTTCAAGCCCTTCGCCGTACGTATCAAAGACGAGTGTGTGGTACTCCTCAAGTACATGATAGAACTCGGGGAACTCACTACCAAATTCGTCCTCAATATTTTCCCATGCAATCGCTTCAGGTTGCGCACAGGGGTCTTCAGCAGTGCCAGTACCGCGCACAATGACGCAATTCTCATAAATTGCAAGTGACACAGGCGCAACCAATGCATCGTAATTAACGTCATCGTCAGGGTTTTCGTTGGTGTTGCGGTTCTTCCATCCGTCAGATTCTTCAAGCCAGATAGTTTCGTCATCAGTGAAGACCGTCAAGTTCGCCTCGTACTGGTCAAACGGTACTGAACGCACCGGGCCCACACCTTCTTGTGGAATCAGTTCCTGCGCGACTTCAACGTCAGGCGTCGTTTCGACACCATACCAGGGCGTACCCATGTAGCTGGTAATCGCAAAGAGGAAGACCGTGACTGCTGCCGCGCTCAACATAAAGCGTCGATGTGCGTAACGGCGACTGGGGGTCATGTCGAGGTAGGGAATCACAAACAGCAGACCAAAGACGATGGTCGGCACAATAATTCCCATCAACACCTTATCGCCTAGCTTTAACAAGCCCTGTAACCACAAGAAATACCACGGTGCAGTTGTATGCAATGGCGTGACCTGTGGGTCGGCATGGTTCTCTAATGGGGCGTGGAAGAACCACACACACAGTGCCATCATGATGAAGGTGAGGCCACCAATCCAGGCAAGTTCCATGCTCATAACGTCAGGAATGAAGTAGGTACGCTGATTGACCGGGACGCGCTTGGCAGTGTCTTTACCGACTTCTTCCTTGCGCGGCGGCAAGCTGTGGCCGTGCAGCACAACCTTGTAGTAGTGAACCCCGATGAAAATCGCAGTAATCAACGGCAGTGCAAACACATGCAACAGATAGAAACGCAACAACCCGCCCGCGCCGATGTCTGGCGAACCACGTAACAAGAGGTTGACGTTGGTCCCGACCACTTCAGGCGGCGCAGCTTCGGCCATAGAGGTACCGATGGTCACAGCCCAGAATGCAAGTTGGTCCCAGGGCAGCAAATAGCCCGAGAAACTCAAGAACAGCGTCGTCAATAACAAAATGACGCCCGTAAACCACGTAAATTGTCTGGGCTTTTTATACGACCCTGTGACAAACGTTCGTAACATATGCAACATCACAACCGCGACCATTGCTTCTGCGCCGAGGCGGTGCATGTCGCGCATGAGCTGCCCCATTGGTACATTCCCGAGCAGGTTCTGCATATCAGCATAAGCCTGGTCAGGTGATGGGGTATAGAACACCATCAAGAATAGACCGGTGATAATTTCAAATGCGAAAAAATAGGTGGACAACCAGCCGAGCCGGAATGTGGGATATAGCCCGGTAACGCTGGTGTGGAAATAGGACGGGCGCATGTGCAGCCAGAAACTATCTGCATGCGGCGTAAGGCGTGGGTTCGGGCGGCGAGAGGGTTTCTCACCACGCAGCGCCTCACGAATGTCCTTAATGTTCATCCCCGCAGTCAGGCTTTCCACCGTGCTATCGACGGTTTCATAAACTGTCTTGCGGAGCCCCTTTTCTTTAACCTCGTCAAGAATTGACGGGACGGGTAGTACAGACATTAACGTATTCCTCCGATAAGACTACCAGTAAACTTCAACTATACGCGCCCAGCACGCTGAACACGCGCACCAGTATCTACCTCTACACGTTCGACCTGGGTCGGTTCAACCGGAATCGGGTTGCCTTCCTCGTCAGATGTGAGGGTCGCGCCACCTGTAAGGTATACCGTCATGGCAAAACGATCAAGGCTGCGGGGTGCCGGGCCTTCGATCCAGGTACCATCACGAGTGTACTTCGACCCGTGACATGGGCATTCGTAGCGCGTTTCGGCTTCTACCCAGTCATACAAGCAACCCAGGTGTGTACAGACCTTATACAACGCCACCAAACCTGTTTCTGAGTTAGATAGGAAGAATTTACCGACAGGGTTGTCGAGCGGTTGTTCGTCTGTGGCGGGTACGGGGTCGTTGACTTCAATGACACCGCCAAACTCGCCTTCTTCAAATTGCGGCAACAGGAACCAGATCAGGGTCGCTGTAGCAGCTCCACCCGTCAAAGCCATGCTTCCAAACCAGATATAGAAGAGAAATTCACGGCGATTGATCGGTTCGATAGCAACTTGTTCTTCGGGGACGCTGACATCGGCGTTTGTCGATGCGCGGGCAAGCCCAGACGGCTTCGCGGGCTTGGATGTTGATGCGGACATAGATGCGATTACTCCTGAGCCACTTCTCTCGGATTCCTATAGATTTAGATTTACTTCAAGCAAGTTACAAAACTGTGAGATACTTGTCACTTAACAACAACGCCAAAAGCATAAGAATTTAGTGTAAATTATAACGGATTGTGACAAATAGCGCAATGCATTGTGCCTTCTATCACAAATTGGATGTCATGCGAAAACGTACTTATTCTAATCAAAGTCTCATCAAATCGCCACTGTTTGTTGTGCGTTTTTTGTGAGGTTATTGTGCGGTTTGCAAGGCAACACGTGTACCAGTATCATCAACACTATTACAGGCTAAAGAGGAACGTGATGGAACCATCATCCGCGCAATCTCAAAATCAGCTTGCTATCGTGATTATCATCGCTGTTGCTGTCGGCTTTGTCATTGCCTCGGCGCTGGTCATTTACGAGTACGAGTTGTACATGGGCGGCACCGACATCTACCCCACCTGGAAAGGTGCTGAGCTATTCTGGCAAGACGGACTGAGTCCGTATGACGAGCAAATTGGGCGCGAAAGCCAGCAGGCGATTTACGCTGATGGTGTTGCCGACGAAGGCGAAGACGAATTTCAGTTTGTGTATCCTTTCTATATGATTTTGTATATTGGCCCTCTCTTTCTCGCTGAGTTTTCGATTGCAGCTACCATTTTGATGGAAATAATGCTGCTCCTACTGGGAGGGACGTTGTTTCTGGCGCTCGATACGCTGCAATGGTTGCCCAAACCGCCTACGCTTGGCGTCGCGTTGCTGATCTTTCTGACGGCGTATTTCTCAGTGCGTGGGATGCTCTTGCTACAACCTGCGTTCCTGGCCTATGGATTTCACATCGCTGCTTATTGGAGCATTTCCCGTCGCTACGATCACGTCGCCGGGGTGCTGCTAGCGCTTTCAACGATCAAACCACAAACCGGGTATTTACTGGTGCCGTTGTTACTTCTATGGGCGTGGTTTAATCACCGACGTCAGATCGTGTGGGGATTTGTGGCAATGTTTGCTGCCTTGTTCGCTGTCTCCTTCGCATTGCTGCCAACATGGTTCTTTGAATGGATTGATCGTGTGTTTGGGTACCGTAACTACACCGAAACCATTGCCACCGTGCAGATTGTCACCCATGCCGTTGACGCCGTGCCGAATTTAGCACAGTTCGTTGCTCAATTGGTAATTTCCGTGATGGTTCTGGTGCCAGTGTTTCGCTTCTGGCAGCAAGCGATTGTCAACCAGCGCAATGCGAATTTCTTCTGGGGAATTATGCTGACGATGACCGCCTCCTTACTGGTGGCACCCCGTACCGCGACCACTTATTATGTCGAGCTTTACCCTGTGCTGTTGGTCATCCTTTTTGCTCTGGAGCAACGCCGGCAAACGTTATTGCTGATTGGTGGGTCACTGGTGTTTGTTGCAAGCTACTGGGCGCTGCACATTGCGACGGCTCCGCCGATTGAAGAAGCTGGCCGTGAGGCCCCGATTGTGTATGTCGTTTTTCCAACCTTGATTTACGTCTACCTGCTCTGGCATCGCAATTTCTGGCAACAAATTGACATTCTGCACCGTGAACCCGCATCGCAACCATCAATCAGTGAGGCAAGCGCCCTATGATCCTCAAAGCTGCCGATAACGTAAGTTTCTATGACTTCATCCGGGCGTTTAATCAGGCCTATGCAGACTATTACACCGATATTGTATTGAACGAGCGCTCTATGAATGGGCTAATTCTACGTGATGCTATTGATCTTTCAGCCAGTGTAGCCGCTGTGGATGGTGATCGTATTGTGGGCGTAGCGATGCTGGCTATCCGTGGCACATCAGGGTGGATTGGCGGCGTCGGGGTGGTGCCCTCACGCCGGGGGCAGGGCATTGGGCGGGCAATGATGGATTATCTACTGGACAAAGCGAAGCAACGTGGCTTAGAACGGGTCTATCTGGAAGTTATCATCGACAACAAACGCGCCTTCAAGCTCTACAACTCACTTGGCTTTGCGGTGACCCGTCGCTTGAGCATTTTGAACCGTAGCCCGGGGCCTGCATCGCCCAGCCCATCAATTCAGTTGAACTCAATGGCGATCAGTGATGCGCTTGACCTCTTTGACACCTATCACCCGGTGCGCAATCCGTGGCAACGTAGCAAACAAGCCTTGTTAGACTTATCTTTCGGTGGGCATGTGTGGCAGGCCACTGCACCCGGAAACCCTCAAGACACCCTCGCATTTTGCATGAGTCAGATGTTGGGTTATGATACGATTCGCATCATTGATCTGGGGATTAGTCCGGCCCACCCTGACCCCGAACGCCTCACATTTGAGTTGTTTTCCAGCATTCATGCCGAAATGCCAGACTTCGAAACCTCTATCCTTAACCATGCCGAAGATCACCCCGGTACGCCAGCGCTGCGTCGTCTGGGATACGTTGAAATACTCGCGCAACATGAAATGATGATCAACGTTTAGGATGCAGCCCCTTGCCTGCCAGCGCGAATCACCGCTAGTCGTCAAATACAAACCATAGCGTAATTGGTAACGCGCCGACGTCTAGCGTGTCACCATCATGAATCGGGTATAGCGTCTCAGGATCGAGTACTTTATCATTGAGCGCGGTTCCGTTACGGCTACCCTTATCACGCACATAAAGCCCGGCGTCCTGCCGAACAATGTCTAAATGATGACGTGATACGCCGGATTGAATAGCGTTATAGGGCGTCAGGTCAACATCCGCCAAAAAATTAATCACCGAGTCTGAGCGTCCCATTGTCAAAACAGGTTGCACCCCGCGCCCAATAAGCCAAACCGTGTCAGGAGCGCGACCGATTTGAAACAAAAGGTGCGTTGGTATATCGCTTTCCGGGTGTTTACGGTCAATGGGTCTTGCTTCTGGTTCCTGCGGCGCTACCATACGCTGGCTCAATAGCCCCGTGTCTCCGGTCCGTGGTCGGCGTTTCATAGATAGAGCCCTTTCATGTTCAATCCGTTCACATCAACCATTATAGCGAATGCTGCTCGACAGTGGCGTGTTTTGACAGCGACATTCCTTTTGCTGATAGGGTCTGTGCTGGTCGCACACTTTAACGCGACACCCGCCTCACCACCCCGGCGCGAACCTGCCCTATATACATTGCAACCAGCCACCCACTTACAGACCCCAACCCCAATTGAGCGCGGCTTCATCTGGCACCCGGCCGGGCAGCCGTTTCTTGTCTATCAAAACTTTGCAGGTGGACAGCCCCGCTTGTATGACTGGACGAATGGTATTCCGGATCGCTGGCAATTAGTGCCGACGTTACGGGCTGAGGGTGTATACCATCTCGTCTGGCAGAACCGCGACGGGGCACTGTGGCGAGCGCAAATCAATCAAGAGGGGGAACGAGTGCTGGCCGCCATTGAGGTTGCACGCACTGCCGAGCATTTCACAGCTACGACAACGCGCCTCGGGCAGACTGTATTGCTGTGGGCGGTTGAGGATGATGTTTTAGGTACTGTTCTAGACGGGTTCGGGCGACCCTTGCAACAATTCAATAATCTTTCTAGCGCCATCAACGCACCACTATTGCTCGATGTTCAAGCAAGCGGGGAGCGTCAATTGTACCTGAGTTGGTTGGAGCGCGACGGACGTTTATATTATGGTCCCAGCACAGATTTGACCGATTTTTCAGACATCAACAGCATGCAACCGACCCTCGCACCCGGACAGTGGATTGACACACTGTTGATTGTTGTTACGGAAACGGAAACCTACACCCTCTGGACGCAGGCTGACATCACACGCCCGGCAGAGCATCAACTCTACGCGCTGGTTTGGTCTTCAGGCGAGATCATAACCCTGCTCGACGGTCAATCTGTGCGTGGATTACTTGACATCAACAGCGTTGCACCAGACTACGTTTTCCCTCTGTTCGCGACTAGCGTTCGTACTGATACAGCATGGCAGGGTGCCTTCGTTGATTTGGAAACAGACCGCGTCACGATGCTCGACACGATGGTTGACGTCACTTCTGCGCCGCAGTTGTGGTTCGACCTGCAAGGCAACCTACAAGCCAGCGCATGGAGCATTTTTAATGACAACGAAGTACGTCACATTGCACAGTCACCTATCCTGCGCACGCCGGCCCCTGAACCGCCGCCCACCTTACGCCGTTGGCTAGCCGATGGACTGTTGACGATACCACAGGGGCTACTCTGGTTAGCGGTTGTGGTGTTCATATGGGCTGTTGGGTATTTCGGGTTACGTCGTCAGCTTGAGCCTCTGTTGCTGCTCGGCGGCTATCTGGGTGTCCAACTCATCTACCCGCACGACTTGTTCCAGGCACCGTCACCGTTGCTAGATAGCCCAACCACTACGCACTGGGACGTTGCACTCATTATTTTTGGACTTCATCTACTGGCGGGCAGCATCGCAGCGGTCCTGATTCATCCACGTCAGCCAAAGTATATCTGGGCATTTTTCACGCTGGATGCAGTGTTAATTTTTGTCGTCTTCGGCGCGAACCTGACAACGTGAGTTGAGGAGTCGTAGGCAAAAACCTCGCTGCTTTTTGCTACAATTGCGCCGCTGTGACAGCACCATCATCCAGAACTCACTTACGAACAATAGAGGTCTTTTATGAAACGCATCATTGTCGCCTGTGCCTGCACGCTTTTGGTCCTACTTGCAATAACACCCGACCAGACCAGTAGTCAGGACAACGCACCACCCCGGATAACTGTCGCCATACCCGGCGTCAGTAGCATCGACCCGACCGCCTTACCGCGTTTTGCCACCAATGAACAAGATGTGATCGAGAACCTTTTTATCGGGTTGACGCGCCTGAATGCGCTGGAGGGTGCTGTGGAGCCCTATCTGGCCACCGACTGGACGGTTAGTGAGAATGGTCTGGTGTGGACGTTCAATCTGCGAGATGATGTGCAGTGGATGGAAGTGACGGATGGTGAAGCACAATTGTTGCGGCCGGTTGTTGCCGCCGATGTTGTATTTGCCATTCAACGTGCCTGCGATCCAACCCGACCCAGCCCGGCCACTGACAACATCTATGTCATCGCAGGGTGCCGCACCGTTCAAAACTTGCTCGACCACGAACGCATTGACCAGGACTTTCTCAATGCTCAAATTGGGGCGCGGGCTATAAATGATACGACACTGGAAATCACGCTAGCATTTCCGGCCAGTTATTTTCTGACATTGACGACTTTGCCCGAGTTTCGACCATTGCCAGCGGAACGTGTACGCGGTGCCGGGGCATGGCCAACAGTGGCAACCGTCGCGACAAGTGGCCCGTGGGCAATCACGAACTGGGATACTGACGGAATGCAACTCGACGCGAACCCGGCGTGGCCCCTGGAGCGCACCGGGAATGTACAAACCGTGGATATTTCCTTCAGCGCCGCTCTTGATTCCATCCCGTTGCGGCTGAGCAGTGGCACCTTAACCGCAGCCCGGTTACAGGCTGATGATGTCGCTACGCTGCAATTCGCTGAAAATGTTGTTGTTGATGAGACGTCTGGCCCAACGCGCTACCTACTTGGTTTCAGCTATGAATACAACGGCCTTAACAACCCGTTGGTCCGGCGTGCTCTGGCACAGGCTATTGACCGCACTGCGCTAGCAAACACGCTGCAAACACTCAATACTGAGGCATACCGCGAAATTGAACACCTTACACCCGGTAACGTTGTTGCGACGCCAACCGCAACCGGCCTCGGTTTCGATATTACGACAGCTCAACAAACGCTGGCAGCAGCAGGTTTTGCCCGGTGCCAGGGACTGCCCCGCCCATTGACGCTGGTGGTGCATAATGATCCGGTCGAGGTGGCAATTGGTCAGTTCATTGTGGGGCAGTGGAATCAAAATTTGGGTTGCACTGATCACTTTGTCGTCGGTACCGCGCCAAAGCAGGCCGTGATTGACACGGCACACGGGACTGTTGACGTCAGTGAAGACGGCAACCCGGGGCGTTTTCAACTATGGCTCGTGACATGGACAGCCGATTATCCCGATGCAGATGCATGGTTGGCGGGGACATTGCATTGCAGCTTTGGGTTTTTCCGGCCGGGTAGAACCTGTAACAACGTCGATACATTGCTTGACCAGGCGACCCGCTTGATTGCACCGCGTGACCGTTCGCTGAACTATACGCAAGCTGAACTGGCTCTGTTTGGCGCAGAGGGAACGTTTCCGATTATTCCGCTGGTAGAAACTATACAGTATTCAGCTCATCAACGCTGGGTAGGGGATGTAGCAGCCTTCGGACCGTTTCAATTTGACCGCTGGCAAGTGACGCCAACAGCCGAGTAGCGTTGTTTAGCTTGTAACCAATTCCTTATCCCTGAACGATGGAAGCCTCAGTCGTCGTAGGCGTCTTCAACAAGGTCGTCGTCGAAGTCGTGTGCTGGGTTCTCCGATTCCCCGAGCGTTCGTTCGCGCGGTTCATCATGTTCAGGGTCAGGCATTGGCAGCGGCTCAGCGTCGGTACTGGTCGCCCGAATATCACGATGAACACCCGTAAGATGTTTTGGGTTGCGGCGCGGTGCTTCTTCACGCATGTCTTGATTGCTAGCGGTATATGAAGTTACAGAAATCACAGCCATTTCTCTTGAATAATGTTCATTTGCATTTGTTGTGTGTGCAGCAGCGGTTTTTGGTGTACCGTGTGGCCGCCTGAGCGACAAATCTTGCCTCAACTCCGAGGGTTCAGGCACATCGTTCTCATGCCTGTCATTTGTCTTCATGCAATAAACCTCTTGATACTCACTATACTAAATTTAGTTTCTGTCCATTGATTATAACAGATGTTCGCATTATCGCGAGAATATTTATAGCGTTGGTCCATAAATTCTGTTTATGTGTTAGTCAATGTGTTCACGGAATGTGCTTGCAACAGAGGGGAAAAACAGGGTTTTCCCCTCCACTTATTTGCTGTAGAGGTCTTTATTGCTTCCACATTGTAGATACAAATTTATGGCAGTGCTGGTTCACTTGCTATGCCATGTCGCGCAATTGGCGAATAAGGTCTTTCTGTTCATCTGTGAGGTCAGTTGGCAATTTCACGGATATGGTGGCGTATAGGTCACCGTGTATGGAGGAATCCTTCAACTGTGGCATCCCTTTGCCTTTGAGTCGAAAGCGCACGCCGTTTTGGGTCTCTGCGGGGATAGTTAGCTTAACGTTACTGTCCATCGTCTGGACACCAACACTACCGCCAAGGAGTGCTGTATACAGTGGGACGTCAATGGTTGTGTAGAGGTCATCGCCTTTGCGTTCAAAGTTGGTGTCATCTTCAACTTCAATCACAAGATATAGGTCGCCAGTTTGCCCACCGGGGCTGGCTTCACCTTCATTGGCGATGCGGATTTTGGAATTGGTCTTTACGCCGGCCGGAATTTTCACGTTCACAGTCCGGCCATCTTTTGTTAGGCGTCGCGTCGTGCCATGATAGGCTTCGGAGAGGCTAATGGCCACCGGGTATTCGACATCACGCCCGCGCGGTGCAGAACGATAGCCTGTACTCGCACTACCGGGACGTGTGCGGGTGCGTGCCCCCGGGTTCTGGCCACCCATCTCGCCCCCCATTCCAAAGAGGGTTTCGAAAAAGTCCGAAAAGCCGCCGCTGCCACCAAACAGGTCTTCCATATTCTCGACACGATAGTGGGCTCGGAACCCACCCGGTCGCCCCGACGCACCACCTGCACTCTGTTGGGCCCAGTTCTGCCAGTTAAACCCGCTTGCGTCACCTTGCTGGTAACGCTGCCATTCGCGGCCAAACTGGTCATACTTGCCCCGTTTATCCGGGTCGCTCAAGACTTCATAGGCTTCATTGATCTCTTTGAAACGCTCAACGGCCTGTGCGTCGCCGGGGTTGGTGTCTGGGTGATACTGTCGTGCGAGTTTGCGGTAGGCTTTCTTCAATTCTTGCTGGTCAGCGCTTTTTGATACGCCGAGGATGTCATAGTAGTCTTTATATTCCATCGCACACTCGCTATCTGATTACACTGGTGTTTTAACTTTCGATTGTTGTCTAGCGTAAGCGTAGCATAGTGGCATTAGAAGAACACTAGACACTAGACCACCGGACTATGCAGCGCGGCGGATTCCTGGCAAACGCCCAAACATCAGCATCACCGGGTTACGACGCGATTGCAGGTGATCCAGGAAATTCACGAGGAAGAAGCCAATGAGCATCAACACCAGCACGAACACGATTTCATTTACGGGCACATCGGTAGGCAACACACTGGCTGCATCGGCGTCGTTGTTTTCTTTCCACGGCCAAATTTTATACAGCGACCCTATCATGAACCCAACCAGCAGCGCGATCATCGGCTGATAGTAGTGCTTCAGCAACCAACTCAAAATACGTGAAAAGATCATGATGCCCAGCGCACAGCCTGCGGCAATCGCGATAATGTTCACGATTTCAAAATTGCGGATAGCATTCAACACGTTTTCATACTGGCCCATAATCAGCAGCATAAACGAGCCAGAAATACCCGGCAAAATCATCGCAGTGATGGCGATCATACCGCTGAAGAACAAGACGACCGGCGTGCCTTCGGCTTCGGACGTGTCGGTTTGATAGACGATCAAGAAAGCAACCACTGTGCCGACAATCAGGGGGACAATGGTGGTGGGCGTCCACGTCTCTATTTTTACGCCAATCGCGATAATCGACGCGACAACCAGCCCAAAGAAAAAGCCAAACAAATAGTCCGGATGCTCTTCCAGCAATTCACCCAATACATTTGCCAGCAGCAAAAGCGCGGTGAGCATCCCGGTCCCCAGTGCCAGTAAAAATCGCCACGGTATAAGCTCGAGTGCCTCACCGATTTTGAAGCTCAGCACTTTGCGCGCAACATCAAGATTAAAGGACTTGATCGCATTCAACAGGCTTTCGTAAACGCCGAGAATAAAGGCCATTGTCCCACCAGAAACGCCGGGCACAATATCGGCGGAGCCCATCGCAAAGCCAGTAAATAGCAAGCGCAGGTAGTCGCGGGGGGTTTTAGGATTGCTGGTCTGGTCAACCATAGTGTTTTATTCGCTCTTTGGGTTAGTTTTACAGGTGCGGTTCAGAATAGCGGAAAAACTATGCCAGATTCCAGCAGTGGCGGCAAGCCTATGAGCTGAATTTTGCGTGAATTTCACTCAATGTCGTCAAGTTGAACAACTGCGCCTGCTTGCGATCCGCCGTCAAGAACAGCCGCTTTCAATTGTCCACACCCGGCTTCAATATCGATCCCACGCCGCACACGAATCGAAGCGCTGACGCCGTGTTCGTCTAGCGTATCAATGAACGCCTCTACCCGGGCCGGGTCAGACGGGCGGCCTTCATAGCCCTGCGTTGGGTTCAATGGAATCACATTGACATGACACAGCAGGCCTTTCAGCAGGCGGCCAAGTTCAGCGGCCTGCTCGACTGTATCTGTTTCACCGTTAATCAATGCCCATTCAAAAGTCACACGGCGGCCGGTCATGTCTACGTAATCGCGGCAAGCGTTGATCAGTTCAGCGATGGGCCAGCGTTGGTTCACGGGCAGTAATGCGCTGCGTTCGTCATCATTGGCGGCGTGCAGACTAATGGCTAAACCGACCTGCAAGCCTTCTTCGGCAAAGCGTCGAATGGCAGGCACCAGACCAACCGTGCTAATCGTGATGTGCCGTTGCCCAATGCCCAGCCCGTCCGGTGCGGTCAGGCGTTCGAGGGCTTGCAAGGTGGCGTCGTAATTGTGCAACGGTTCACCCATGCCCATCAGCACAACGTTACTCAAGCGCTCCCCGTTGGCCTCAAGCATCCGTGCATAATCTAAAGCCTGTTCGACAATTTCCCCGGCAGTGAGATGTCGTGCAAAGCCCATTTGCCCCGTCGCACAGAACACACAGCCCATTGCACACCCCGCCTGTGAACTGATGCAGGCCGTGCGGCGTCCGTCATCGTAGTGCATGAGAACACTTTCGATAAATTGGCCGTCTTCCAGACGATACAGGCGCTTGACAGTGCCATCTTTAGAAATGCGCTCGGTCGCGACATTCATGCGGCTTAACGTCATTTCAGCCTGCATTCTGGTGCGTAAATCTCTGGGCAAGTTGTGCATATCTTCGATCTGTGTCGGTTTTTGCCCATAAAGCCACTGCCAGACCTGCTTGGCCCGAAAGCGTGGAAAGCCCCATATCACAATCAGGGCGGCGAGTTCGTCAAAAGTCATGTCATAGAGGTGGTATTGCTTAGCCACGATACTGTCGTCTCCAGAAAACAATCCCCGCCATCATTGGAAAAATCAGAACACCCAGCCCTGCTCCACACAGATCATTCCCACTGTCATCATCGTTTTCAGTGGCAGGCGATTGCGCAGGTTCTGCGTCAAGTGACCCCGGTGGTAGGGGTGTGAAGGTATTCGTGGGGCGCACTGTTGGGGCGGCGCGGGTTCGGGTTGGCGGGTTTGTCGGTACAAAAAGCGGACGCTGGGTCCAGGTCGGTGTTATGGTCGCAGTTGGAACAGGTGTACGTGTCAGGGGTACCTCAGAAGGCGTCGCTGTCAGTGTTGGGGTCGGCGTTGTCGGGACGTACAGATTCCACACCGCAGCAGATTGTGCCGACGCAGAATCCAACCAGATACGCCAGGCAGCATAGAAAGACTGCACGTCGGTGTCCATCACACTGACGAAGGCGTCTTCAAACGCAGCGCCATCCATCAACAAATCAGCGATTGCCATCGGTGCTGCTGCACCCTGCACGTCGGCAATGTATTTCACCAGCAACTGCGCATGAGCTTCCCACAGAGCGCGTAAGTCTGTGTCTGTGGTGTCGGGTTCTGGTACAATGCCCAACTCATCATAGCGCAATAAACTGCCCAGTTGCGCGGCGCGTTGCACACGTTGTAGCGGCTCAGCAGTGATACCGGGGACAAAATAGCGCGCTAGCCCGACTTGAAACCAATCTGGTACGGTAACGCTTTCCCAACGTGGGCGATATTGTGCCAGCACAATGTTTTCTGTCAGGCGGTCGAGTACATCGCCATAAATTGCCGCCGACATGGTGACATACTCAATCCCTGATGATGCATACAACTCTACAAGCGCTGCTTCGCTACATGGGAAGGTTTCGCTGGCCACGCTGACCACCTGTTCAGTATTGCCTTCATCGTCCGTCACAGTGGTGCAGACAGGTTGGGGTGGGATGTACAGCGCAATCTCAACGGGTGCCAGTGGCGTGATATATTGCTCCAAAGCACGGAAGACCTCGTCCGTGTCACGGACAATTTCACGTCCGCCAAGGCTCTGATTATTCCAATGCAGCGTGAATCGCTCTTCCAGACGGGCAGTTTGCCATGTGCCGACATTCTGATGTTCGACGGGCGTCACTCCTTCAAAAAACGTCTGAGTGCCGTCTAACGTTTCGACCTCAATGCGGTAAAGCATATCGACAAAGGGTTGTATTTGCGGGTTTTCATCGAAAGCCACATAAAAGGGATAGACGGTCGCAGGGCCTAACCGAAATACCGCAGACTCGGTAAGGGGCTCGGCCACTGGACCGCTTACCACTGTCTCGTCGTTCTGGCGCAATGTGACTTCGACACTGGCTGTTTCTTCAGCCGGCGCTTCAACCCGTATCCAGAACAGGATTCCAGCCGGGAATGCCGGAAAGCTCTGCACAGATGAGACTTCTCCGTAATTCTCCGGGCGCTCGGTCGGCTCCTGAGCGGCTATGGTTGGCACGCGCACCGTCCCACCGCCAAATACCATACCCAGCAAGACGAGTAGCGCTATTCCGATGGTCAATCGCCGCATCAAGATTCGCTTTATCATAGCCTTCACTCTACCAAAAAAACCTGCCAGCAACGAGAGACATTGCCAGCAGGTTGACGTTCGTATATCCGGGCGATATAGCTAAATCCCTATGTCTGCCAGTGGGGGTTAGCCTACTGTCCGAAGGGTGTCGGTGTCGGTGGGAACATCATAGGCTGCGTCGGAATCAGGGTCGGTGCGGTTGGGGAAGCACCCAGCCAAACACGCCAGCGGCTTTCGAGTTCTTCTACAGAAAGGCCGGTGACTTCTTCCAGTGCGACGTTGCGTGGTACGTTGCCGTCCATCGCTTCAAGAAGTTGCAGGTGAACGTCGAGCCCATAGTTCAACACCAGCCATTTAAAGAACGTATAGCCGATGTCATACCCCAGACGGCCAATGCCATCCGGGCCACGGCCAGCCGGGTTGGGGCCAGTACCAGCCAGCAACGCCGGAAGGTTGCCGCTCACGGCAAGGTTACGCACACGCTGCTCGAGGTCGTACTGCTGATTGAGTTCGAAGAATGTTGCATTACCTTCGGTCCACCAACTGCCTGCGGGGAAAGCAGGTGCAGCGAATTCATTCTGGTAGAGGTGCCCCACCTCGTGCAAGACTGTGCCGTATGTGAGGTCAACAACGCCGCCACGACTCACAACCTGAGCAATGCCACCCCATTCAGAGGAAGTCTGACCGATGACATTGGGGTTCCCCGTACCGCGCCGCCATTCACTCCAGGATTCGCGGTTGCTGAAAAGGATCGCACGCGGCTTGTTCGACAACAGTGCGCCCCATGCCAGGCGGTAGGTTTCGCGCTGGGCCGCCATTGCATCAAGTGTCATCGGGCCGGTTTCTTCTGGCAGACCGTTTTCCACAAACACAATGATGTCGTCGGACTCGTAGCGCCGCCAATCATCGTTGAGCGTGTAGTATTCTTCACCCGTGAACCACTGCGACGTATAGGTGTTGCCTTCGACGTCAGTAAAACGCCATTGATACGCAACCGCGACCCACGGTGGAATTGAGTCTGTCGCAATACCTTCGTAGATACCGACAAAGACACCTTCGTCTTCGTCCAATTCGGCTGCACGACGCTGCGTGTTACGTGGTGAATGTGACCACACGACGGTTGCATTTTCAATTCCCCCGGCACTGCTGCTGGCCTCAATCGTGAAGACGAATCCGTTGGGGTAGAAACTCTCAAAAGTGCGGTCACTGATGGTCCACTCTGCGTCACCTTCACTTTGAGGCGGGTCGGCATAGAATACAGCCGGGTCATTGCGGTTGGGGGGATCATCGGTAGGCGCGCCAGGGGTCGGCGTGGCGTCACCTTGTGCCACAACAGGCAGCCCCACTGAAGCAAACAATACAAAAACCAATGCAACGCTCAGTAGCACCGGCCACAGTAATTGACGCTTTTGATTCATAGTCCACTATTCTCCTGTAAGCATAGCTTCGTGCGCGAGTAATCAACGTTTTCGGTTTGGTCGTTATCTATAGATCTGTACTGTTAACTCGGCCGAAGGTACAAGCGTTCAACTGCACATTGTAGGTGAGAGGGTTGCGATAAATCAAGCAAGGGTCGCTTGGTGAGCGGTTTCTAATGCCTATTGTGCAAAAAGTAGTTGCAATCTGTCGCAAAACGCCCCACAATGATAGCATTCATCTGTTAAACAGGTTCATCTGAGCGGAATATCTTTTGATAGAAGACGGCTTGTTTGTCTTGGCAGCAACCGCCGGGGGTGGTTCCAGCACAAGTGGCTCGTTTACCGGGCTGTTCATTTACATCGCTATCGGTCTCGGCTTTTCGTTCTTGTGTTCTATCCTCGAAGCAGTGCTGCTCTCCTCATCATTGTCTCACGTTGAGCTAAAAGCGAGCGAAGGCAACCGCGCTGGTATCATCATGCGGCGCTACAAAGAAAACGTTGAACTCGCAATTTCCGCAATCCTGACGCTGAATACAATCGCACATACGGTTGGCGCGGCCGGCGCCGGTGCTGAAGCTGCTGGCATTTTTGGTAGTCAGTATGTGGGTGTTATTTCAGCCATTCTGACGCTATTGATCCTTGTCTTCTCAGAGATTATTCCCAAAACACTTGGCGCAGTCTACTGGAAGCAGATTCTACCTTTTGCGGCATATGCCATTCACATTCTGGTCATTACGCTCTACCCGATGGTGTGGTTATTCCAACGGCTGACCAATCTCCTTGCACCGAGTGAGCGCGAACCAACTGTGACACGCTCTGAACTCGAAATCCTGGCACGAGTCAGCACCGAAGAAGGCGCGCTACAAAAGGGCGAGAGCTTGATTCTGCACAACCTGCTGACGCTGGATGGTGTGCAAGTGCAGGATATCATGACCCCACGCACGGTCTTATTTATGCTGGAAGAAGATGACACTGTGCGCGATGTTGTTGCAAAACACAAGGTGATGTCCTATTCCAGGATCCCAATCTACAAAGAGACACCAGATGACATCACGAGCTTTGTATTGCGCTATGACCTGCTCAAGGCCGCGGCTGAAGATCGGCTTGAAGTACCGATGCGCTCCTTAGCCCGCCCCATTCAATCTGTACCCGAAACATTAACGGTCGCGCGTGCGCTTGAAAAATTTATGACGGAACAGGAACATATCTTCCTCGTATTCGATGAATATGGCGGTACAGCAGGCATCATCACCCTTGAAGATGCGGTCGAGTCTTTGCTTGGGGCTGAGATCACCGATGAGTCTGACCCGGTGGCTGATATGCAAGAGCTTGCACGCCGCCGCATGTCGCGCTACAGTCAATTAGCAGAACGTTCTACCCGTGATGCAACCACGTTGTAGTTGGCTTCAATAGCTGAAAAAAGGCTTGAGAATGAGTAAATACTTTCGGGTAGACAATGGTTTTTTTTCGGGATATACTTTGGTTACATGTTTTCGAGCAATCTGGGGAGTGCTGTGAATGCCGCTGAAAGGGAACCTAGCAGTTTTCACGACAACGCAACTGCTGAACCTTATCAATTTGTCGAAAAGGACTGGGTTGCTCACGATCTTTGAGGGTGTTGACACTGGCGAAAAGCTGACCCTTGGTGATGGTGAAACCCAGATCAGTAAGCTCGCGCCTGGTCGTTCACTGGCACGGCTGGCCTTCCGCGAAGGCAAGCTCATTTATGCTGAAATGGAAGGTAAAGACGGTCACCTGGCAGGCATTTTACACCGTGCAGGTAAGCTGAATGAAGAGCAGTCACGCCTGATTCGGCAGCGGGCCGAAGCACGCAACATCAATGACAAAGGGTTAGCACTCAGCCTGATCAATGCTAACTACGTCACCCGCGACGATATCGTCCAGAGCATTCGAAAACACACGGTCAGTATTGTATTTGACCTGATGACATGGAAGCGTGAACCCTTTCAATTCGATGAAGGCGCGAACCCGCCCCCCAACCGCATTCTAGTGGGTATTGACCTCAAGAATGTTATTATTGAGGGTACGCGCATCATGAATGAGCAAGTTGAACTTGAGCGCGAAATTCCAAATTTGGACCTGGCCCTGCGCTTTACAGAAGACCCAAGCAGCCTGCGTGGGGTTAAGCTGGGTGCGAACGAATGGCGCGTCGTCGGCTTTATCAATCCCAAAAATTCGATTCGCCAGATCGCCAAAGCCTGCAACATGACCGATACAGAAATCCGTCGGATCATATATTCGTTGTTGCAAGCCGGACTGGTATCCCTTGTAAAGCCGCAATCGCCAGAAAAGCGTCGCCCGACACCTGTGAAGAAATCAGCGCCAGATCGTGATGTTGTAAATCGTCTGATCGGCAAGCTCAAGAGTATCAAAGCACCATCAACCAGTTAGCAGATATCTTCTTTATCACGAAAGAGCGAGAAGACGACCATGCAAACAGTAAAAATGGTCATTACGGGCCCATTTAGCTCCGGAAAGACCGAGTTTATTAAGTCTATCAGTGAGATAGATGTCGTCACCACCGAACGTGGCATTATGTCGGGTACACAGGAAGCTGATGTCAAGCAAGAAACCACCGTTGCGATGGACTTTGGGCGCATTACGGTTGACAATGACCTGGTGCTTTACCTGTTTGGTACCCCGGGGCAACGGCGGTTTGACTTCATGTGGGAAATCCTGGCAGAAGGAATGCTGGGCTTCGTGGTGATGGTTGACAGCTCTAAGCCAGAAACCTTCAAAGAGGCACGTAGTATTCTTGAGACCTTCCGTGCCTATGCACCGACGCCCTATGTGGTTGCTGCCAACAAACAAGACCATGAGGACGCATGGAAGCCAGAAGACTTGCGGATTGCGTTGCGCATTGAAGACGAAGACGTCAAGTTGCTACCATGCATCGCCACTGACATTGATTATGTGCGTGAAGTTTTGCTGGAACTGCTCTACTCCATTCTTGAAGAAATGGATAACAACTAAACGATAGGTGGCACGGCAGACGCTCGCTGTCCGCCTTGTTAACTATGTGATTGGTACGTGCTAGCAAGCAACATGCCCCGGTAAGCCTGTGCTTACCTTTCGCATGTTGTCTTTTTTTCGTGATAGGGTATTTCAGAAGAAGGTATGACGGGTGCCCCTGTTAGTTACTGAACCACCGAACCCTGGTATTATACACTATGAAACGCATGGGCGTGGCCGGCCGGTCTTGTTCTTACATGGCTGGTTGGGGTCCTGGCAGTTGTGGCGCTCTACAATTGAAGAAATTGGCAAAGAGTTCAAAACCTATTCCGTCGATTTCTGGGGGTTCGGTGACAGTCGTGGCGCTGGTGAAAATGCCAAGAATCTCCAGACCTTTCGCGTCGATAGCTTCGTGGAAATGGTCAATCAATTCATGGAAAAGCTCGGTATCCCCAAGGCAGCTATTATTGGTCATAGCATGGGCGGCACCGTTGCCCTGAGTACTGCCATCAAATATCCGGAAAAGGTTGTTAAAACCTGTTGTATTGGCTCACCGATTGATGGTAATTCACTGAACTTGCTACTTAAGTTGTCTGGTGTCCCGGCATTTGCGTTTATCATCTGGCGTTCACCGGCATTGCTCAAGATATTCTTGCGCATTTACAGCCGTTTGATGGCCGCAGATGGCAAGCGCATGGCCAAAATGATTTCTGAAGACATTTCAAAGACAACGATGGAGTCTTTTTTTCAGAGTATTGGCACCCTGCGCAACACCAATCTCACCCCTGAACTTGACCGCATCACGATGCCAGCGCTTGGTGTTTTCGGCAAAAAAGATATCATTGTGCGCCCCCAACAGCGGCATGTACTTGAGGCTGGTGTACCCCACTCTGACATTGTGTACTACCCTAATGCCGGGCACTTCCCTATGCTAGACGTCGAAGCCGACTTTATTAGTGTCATACGCGACTTTTTGAAGGGCAATCTCGATCCTGCGGCACATGGTCTACCCTCAAATTCAAAATAACACTTACCCCACCCATCTAAACTACTCTGCATTTTCAACCAGGCCCTATGTGCTAGGGTAGGTGAAACCACTTTGGTTCAAAGATTAGTGTAGAATTGAACACGAAGCAAAGGAACCCAGGCAGATGTCGAAATCAGAGAATCCTGAAGTCCAACCGAAGCCAACCCGCCGCCGTTTCACCGCTG
>DAOTTU010000002.1:0-12261 GCA_034437655.1 Anaerolineae bacterium | reverse complement strand
AACGCTGGCAGATTAATCCGTATTGGGTGGGGGGATTGATCCCCCCTTACATGGTAACGACTCAGGCACCGGGTGTATGTGGGCATAACGCCCTCGCCCCCCTCTCCCGACCGCCGCTGCGCGGCTAGGCGAGGGGTGAGGGCTGAGCCGTTAAGGTTACTGCTGGAAGCGCAAATTCAGCGTGCCAATGCGGATGTTGTCTCCGTTTTGCAGCATGTGCTGGTGAACAGGGAAACCGTTAATGCGGGTGCCGCTTTGGCTGTTCAGGTCTTGCAGGATGTAGATGCCGTTCTGGAACATAATTTGCGCGTGTTGGCGCGACACATCTGCCTGCATAATTTGCAGGTGGCAACCGCGATTGCGCCCAATTGTAAACGGTGACACGGTGATCTGTATGGTTTGCCCGCTCATCATACCGTTGAGAATGATTAGCACACCGGTACTCGTTACGGGCTGTGGCCGTGACTGCTGTGAACTGTAAACCAGGAAACCAGTGATAGCAGCACCGGCAAGCCCTACGATCACCACCGCTGCAAGGGGCAGCAGCGCGTTGGTCGTGCCGGTAGGCGATACCGCGGTGGCGGCGGCGGCGGCGGCGGTGCCACTGCCGGGCAGGGTAGAAATCAACACGTTGACGTTGGTAAGCTCATCCCCGTTGTTGCGGAACTTCGTTTGGTATGAGCCGGGCTTGGGATCACTCACGATGATTTGAGCCTGTCCGGGTTGCAAGACTGTTGACAGGCTTGGATAGCCCGCACCCACAACGATGCCATCCGGATCAATAATTTCTACCTCAATCGGTACATTTACCGACCAGAAAGCGTCAATGCGGAACTGCCCGATACTCGCATCCACTACCACAGGTGCCAGTTCAACAAGCTGGTTCTGCTCTACGGTGATCGTCTGATCTACCACCACATTACCGCCAATGGACGCCACGCGCACACTGAGATAACGGTTTACGAGGTTACCGCTTTGGGCGAAGGGCAGCAGTTCCCCACAGCCGACTACATTAACCAACCGCTGCAAGAAGTCTCTGTCTACAAAGCTCTCGTCGGTGAGGGTGGCGTTGGGGTCGCCTAGCGGGATGACGTACAAACACGCGCCCTGACTTTGCAACTGTGGCATCAGGTTGACGACTTCGTCCTGGAGGGTTGTCACATCGTCGGTTTGTAGGCCAGACGAGGTTTCTGTGGGCACTCCATCTGACAGCAGCACGACGACAGTCTGATCGACGGGCTGTGAGGCCCGAAACTGACTGAGACGCTGAATCGTCAGGTTGAACCCGGCGTACATATTGGTAGAGCCGCAAGTGTCCAGGATGTTGATGGCGTCACGAATCGCGGCGAGGTCGGTGGTAAAGCCCTGCACCTCCAGCGAATTATCACAGAAGGCAAGCTGCGTCAGGTAGTCCCGGCGTGAGGTGACTTGATTCTGGCGTTCGGCGGCGATGGCGTCTATAAAAACGCGGCTGGCTTGCTTGGCCGCATCTAGCTTGACCAACCCACCTGCGTCACGCTCGTTCATACTGCCAGAAATATCGGTGAGCAGCACGGTGGCGGTAGTGGGCTGGCTGACCTGCTGGGCCGCAGCCGGTTCAGGGGTGTGGCCCAGGGTTAAGCCAGCCAAAGCCACTACGATAACAAAGAAACTAGTAAAGCTGGGTTTCATCATTATTACTGTCATGGTGTTGGTTCGTCCCCTGCGACAGATTGCGCTGTTGAACTTCCAGGCGGAGGCGTGCCGTAGCATAGCTGAATATGACCTCACTGCCGTTGGGCAGGGGTAATTCTGTGTCACCGATAGGTGCCCCATTCACGGCAGTCATGCGGCCTGCCTGGTAGTTGCGGATGTAAAACTGCCCGGCGCGTTCATACACGACGGCGTGGACACGTGATACGCTCTTGTCAGCCACGACGATGTGATTTTCGCTGCGCTGGCGACCGATGCGGGTTTCGCCCTGGTACAGTGGCAACCGCATACGCGGGTTTTTCACATCTACGAAAAAGGCACCAATGGGGTTGCCGTGCAGGTCGCCCCGGGCAATAAGTTCGTCGGGCGGCGGGGGGGGCTGTGGCTGGCCAGCCTGGGTTGATGGGCCTAACTGCGGGGGGGGCTGTGGCTGGCCGGCCTGGGTTGACGCGCCTAACTGCGCCGGGGGCAGGGCCTGGGGCGGCATCCCCAGCATAGGCCCTTGTGTGCCCGACCCCATGCTGCCCCCCGTCAGCGGCATGGTGTGGCCCCGGTCGTCACCATCATCTACAACGCGCCCCACCAGCCCGTCGATGAAGTCCTCAAGTTGGGTGCGGTCTACCATATCACTTTCGATGAACTGCACCAACCATTGCTTGTCCTCGGTGAGTGCGGCCTTGTCACGCTCGCGGATGGCCTCGGCGGCTTCCAGGACGCTTTGCATTTCAGGGTCATCTTTGGCTAGCGTACGCAGCACAATTTCCGGGTTGGTGATGCCCATATCGTATAGGTTGCGAATCTGCCGCTCGCGGCGGATGCGCCGCTCATTAGAGTTGATTTCGTGCATGACGTTTTCGCGGCGCAGCGCGAGGATGTCTCCCCGCCATTGGATGGGATTCGGCGTTTGCACACGCTCTACCCGCACGCCCAGGAAGGTATAGCCGTTATTTAGCAGCGTATTTTCCAGCACAGGCACACTGATTTCCCGGTGATCTAGCTGGCTGGCCGCACGCTGGACGGCGCTTTGGCATTCAATTTCGAAGTCACGCAGCAGGTCTTCGCGCTGGAGGGCTATGACAGGGTCCTGCATGTTGTAGGTTACGACCATGCCAATTGTGCCCTGGATGGTGTCTCGTGTCTGGAATTTCAGGGTCATGTTTTCGGGGCGGGGGGCGGTTTCAACGGCGATACATACATAACTTTTGAAGCCCACCAGCGGCACCCGGAACGGGGCACTGCCGGGGCGCAGCAGCGCCTCCGGTACCAGGTTAGCCGGTTGAATGCCGGAAGCGGCGTGGCGCATTTTGAAAACGACAAGAAAGACGGCCTGTGACGGGCTGGCTTCGACGACCTGCCCACGCCCCAACGGGATGCGGCGCAGCAGGCCGGAATTCCAGGTGCGGTTACTCGGAGTCTTAACGTCCATAGCTTTTCCCTCCGGTGCGTTTTTGCTGGGTATATGCCGGGTGCCTAAGCATGGCGGCGGTGTGGCTGTTGTGGTAACGGCGGCTGTGGGCGATGCGTTGGATGTGGCGGTAGCCGCTTGGGTCAGCGTTAAGCATTTGCAGCACATCCAAGATGAGCGGATAGAGGCGCTGGTTGCGATCTGCCTGGGCGATCCACGATTCGATAATGGCACACATGCGGTTCACAATGCGGGCCTTTTGGTGTTGCAGGGCCAGCTTGGTCAGGTAAATCAGGCTGCCGGCGGGGGTGGGCACACCGGCTAGCTGCTGCTGGTAGATCAACTGCCAGATGGTCAGGGCATTGGATGACGTACTCGCGGTTGGTGTCCTGGGGGCGTCCGTTTCCGCTCCGGCCTCCGTGTACTCGGTGATGTCATCGTCTAGCGTTCCTTGAACCATGCTAGTGAAGTAGTTCAGCAAATCCTGATGAAACTGCTTGGTAGCCTTATCGAGTTCGGGTTCACGCGTCCACATGGCAAAAGTGTCTAAGATGATGTGGGCATGAGTTGCTACCTTGTACAGATAATCCAGCGTGAACCCGGCCATTAGCCGTATAAAATGATCTTCCAAGATTAGAACCAGAAGCCTCTCGGCGTCGTTCGTCACTCCACGTCGGTCTTTCGCGGTCAGCGAATACTTGAGAATCTGAAGCGAGCGTTTCATGTCCACGAAGCCCAGGGTCGTACAGGTGATGGTCGCGCTCAGGCGCAAACTACCCGAAAGCGTCCGGTTCCACTGGTCTACCTGCTGGAAGACTGCCGCTGTGTAGCTGGGGTCCATCGCCAACCGCGACAGGGCATAGGCTACGACAGTCGCCTTATACGTCTGGTTCTGACTGAATGCCTCGCTGGCCCACTTCTGGAAGTAGTAGCTCATGTAGTGGTTGTAATCGTTGCGGGCCAGGTCGCCCAGGGCGAGGGCCGCCTGCATCCGCACCCGCCGCGATTCCGACGCGCCCATCTGCGCGATTGCCTCGTTTTCCTGGCTGCACAATTCCACCAGCCAGTCCGTCAGCACCCGCCGGAAGTCGTCCAGGTCAGGTGAACTGCGCAGCAGCGTGAGGATGAGTTCCTGCGCTTCAGGATAGATGAACTCAACCACTTCCACCATCACACTGCTGCCAGCGGCGGGCTGGGGCTTAGCGACAGCATAGGTCGCGGTTTGCAGCAGCAGGTCACTGTACTGGCGCTTAAACGGTGACGACCGCGTTTTTTTGGAAGAACGACGGCGATTTGATCGGCGTGCCACCCCATCCTTGAAGCTGTCGCTGTACTGACTGGCAGGAAAGATGGCTTCGGTCAGTTTATCGCGGACGGCGTTCACAAAGCGCAGGGTGCGCCCGCTGAACAGCGCGACGACGATGACATGCACCTGCCGCCGGAAGCCTTCTTCATCGTTGTCTGGTTGGCTGAAGAACCACCGCTCGATTGCCACATAGTTGCTGAAGTCTGGCGTGCCGTGAGTAGCATAGGCTGGCCGCGAGGCAGGCGCTGCGCCCCCTGCTGCCCCAGGGGCACCTCCGAGGTTGTTCACGCTGGCTCCATCACCAACCGCAGAGCCGCGCATGTCGCCTTCGACGTTGACGCGGTGGTCACGGTTGACGTTTGAATCATCGCCCACGACCGAATCGCGCATGTCGCCTTCGACGTTGACGTACCGGTTGCGATTGTTGACGTTGTGGTAGTGAATGGTGGTGTGGATGGGTTGCGGCTGCTGCTGCATTGATTTGAACATTTCGCGCATTTCACTGAACATGACCTTCATGTCATCATTACCCATGAAAGGCGCTTCTGGTGCTGCTTCGGCACGCCGCCCACCGCCTCTTGATCCGCTAAAACCGGCGAAGGCATGGGCAGCCGGGTCGGGGGGCGGCGGGTTGTGGGATATTTCAGGATTGGGTGGCTGCGGTTGGGGATTTATGGGCTGGCTGCTATTCGCCGGGTCGCCCTGCGGCACCCCAGGGGTCGGGTCATCTGGCGGGTTTACATTTGGGTCTTCCATAACAAGTGGGCAGCTTTCAAGTTGCAAGGGACAGGCAAAGGGGTGTGGGGTCGGTAACCCAACCCAAGACAAAGCGCTTATCAATAGAATTCAACGGCGCTTACCTTTACAATAAGATCCACACGTCGGTATGCCATACAGCAAACGTTCGCATTCAATATGCCTTCGTAATGGACAAAGGTATTTTGATAGACAATGCAAGCATATTGTATCATCAATGTATAATTAGTGTCAACAAAAGCGGCATGGTTCCATATTTAAGCGGGCAAAAGCACGTTAGTATCACCCATTACACACATCACCCTGTGAGGCAGGTTCATGAACACCCCAGGCGATCCACTCATCGGCCAGACGATTGACAACTTTGCCATTAAAGAACGGGTCGGGACGGGCGGCGTGGCCGTTGTTTACCGGGCATACGACAGCGAGCGCATGGTCAACGTTGCGCTTAAGATTTTGCAGGCAGCCTTCATTGAGCGCGACGACGTTATTCAGCGCTTCATGAAGGAGTGGGAGATTTTGCGGAATTTCAACCACCCGTACATCATTGTTGAATACGGCGCTGGTTACTATGAGCGGCGGCCCTACTTCGCGCTGGAGTACATTTCGTTGGGCAGCCTGGGCAGTTACCTCACGCAGCAACAGGGGAAGCTGACATTCGGGCAGGGGATGGCGATTTTGTTGCAAATGGGCAGCGCGCTGGACTATGCCCACAAAAATCACGTTATCCACCGCGATGTGAAGCCGGGCAACATTCTTCTGCGCAGCATAGACAACGCTGTGTTGAGCGACTTCGGCATTGCCCGTCAAGACGCAGCCACCGCCATGACCATGCAGGGGCACGCGCCCGGTACGCCGGAGTACATGGCCCCGGAGCAAATTTTGGGGGATGTGCAGCCTGCCTCCGACCAGTACGCAATGGGGGTGATTGCCTTCTGGCTGCTCACCGGGCGGATGCCGTTTAGGGGGGACGCTCGCTACCAGCACCTCAATATGGAGCCGCCCGCGCCCAGTAGCCTGAACCCAACTCAGATTCCGCCACAGATAGACCCGGTGCTGCTCAAGGCGCTGGAAAAAGACCCCCGCCAACGTTACGCCACCGTCTCACAGTTCATAGAGACGCTGCAAAAAGAACTGGCCGCCACCAATCTCACGGGCGTGATCCTGGGGCAAACGGGCACCTATTACTCTGACACAGGTGTGGGCAGCGGCATGGGACCCATGCCCTACCCCACTGGCCCGGGTGGGCCGGGCAGCACAGCATTTCCGCAGCCGCCAGGGATGCACCCGGAAGCACCCGTCTTGCCTCAGCCGGACGGAGCGCCACCGCCCAGCCGTACATCGTGGCTGATGCCAAGCGTCATTGGGGGCGCATCGGCGCTGCTCATCCTGACTATCGGATGGTTCGTCTTGAACGGGGGGGGCTTCGCACCCAACCCAACCCCCACACCACAACCGACGGCGATTCCGGCAACGTCAACGCGCATCCCGCCGACAACCGAGATTGTGGTTGTTCCAACGGACACCGCCACGCCAACCCTGACGGCTACCATGACCGCCTCTGCTACAACGACGAGTACGCCAACCCTGACGGCCACCGTGACCGCCTCTGCTACAATGACGAGTACGCCCAGCGCCACTTACACGTCAACAAACACCCCGACGGCCACAGCCACCCCGACGAGCACCCCAAGTGCCACCCATACGCCCACACTCACCCCGACGGAAATGCCATCTGACGCCAGCGTTGCATTGCAATCCCCCTCCGCAGGTATCGTCACCACGCTCACCCCAACTGTCACGGCCAGCCCGACGGCGACGCCCACGGCCACAGTGACTCCGAGCGCAACACCAACAGCGACGGCAACGCCCACGGCCACGGCCACAGCGACACTTACCCCAACACACACGCCGACCGCAACGCTAACGTTGACGCCCACCGAAACATCTATCCCACCAACCAGCACCCGCATCCCGACGGCGACGCCCACGGCCACAGCGACAGCGACACTTACCCCAACACACACACCGACCGCAACGCTGACGTTGACGCCCACCGAAACATCTATCCCATCAACCAGCACCCGCATCCCGTCGGCGACGCCCACAACGACCCCGGTGACGCCAGTTGGTGTGGACCTTGTACCGCCAGAAGCCCAGGCCGCGATTAATACGCTGACGGCTATTGCACAGTCACAGGCCAGCCCGACGGAAACACCCACCCCAACAACAGAATCCGTCGCGCTTAGCACCTCTCCAACCTCAACGCGGGCCGTAACGCCCACGCCGTCGGCCACGCCCACGCCCACCGAACCGCCGTTCCCTGATGTGGATGAAACGTTGTTGATGCTGCTGCCGCAGGCCAACCCGGAAATCGGGCTGCCGTCACGATTTAACTGCCAGTTGTTCAGTGAAAAATACGAGATTTTGCGCGAAGGGGTGCGGCTGGGGGTTCCGGGGTATGAGCGGGTTGCTGAGCTAGTCAACAACCCGAGCAGTGCCGCAAGCATCATTTACGACACCGAATGTGAGGGCCAGCGCAGCGAAACCAGCGTGCGCATTCAGGCAGGTCTGTTTGCCGAAATGCGCGACGACCTGGCCTTGCTGGCCCCACAACTGCCTTAGCTTATGTTCCGCAGTTGTTGCGCGAGGCATGAAAGCGCAAAATAGGCCCATCAGAAAAAGGGAGATATACAATGTCCCAGGCCGATGCCTTCCAAAATGCGATGCGTCAGCAGCAGATGTACAACCTGGCTGACAGTCCGGCGTGGAGGGACGCTTTCGGGTGCTGAAGGACGATGTTTCGATCCATCCGATTCATCTGCGCCGTGACCACCGCATCCAGGTGCTCGTGCTGCTGACCATGACCGCGCTGGGGGTACAGCGTGCTGGAGTGGCGTTTGCGCCAGCGCACACTAGGGCGCAAACGCCACTGGACGGGGCGAGCGGCACTGGAAGTGTTCGAGAGCTTGCTGGTGGGGCTAACGCGCTTTGCCGATGGCAGTCGGTTGTGGCATCCACCGCCACTGACCGAGAACCAGGCGCTGCGGTGGGAGGCGCTTGACCTCCCACCGCTTCTCGAATGGCTGAACAACAACTGCGGAACATGAGCTTAGGGGTCGAGGGTTTCCAGGGTAGACTCGTTCCCCTCAACAGCAACGATGAGGACAGGCGAAATCCAGCCGAGTTCGCCCCCCTCCAGTTCGATCTGGTACCAGCCGTCGACACTCACCGCCAAGGCCCGCACCTGGCTTTGCGACGGTAGCACGCCAATGACGGGGGCATTCGTGTCATTGCTGGTGCGAACGTTAGCGTTGGTGCCGTCACGGGTAGCAACGGTGACAAGAACGGGCTGCGGGGTAGCGGTGGCGGGCTGCGGTGGTGGGCTGGTGGGCTGGCGGGTTGCGGTGGCCAGCGCGGGGGTGGTGGGCGCGTCTGTATCACCCGCGTCTGCGGTGGGGGGCGTCGTGGGGTCGTCGGCCACAACCCCATTGGCTGCAATCGCGGTGCGTGTAGCCTGACCATGCGCGATCTGGGTTTGGCGGGCGGTGTCGGGGCCACTTGCGGACGGCACCGCTGGTGAGGGGTCAGCGGGCGCGGCGTTGGTGGGGGTTACTGACAGAACCTCAGTTGGCGTGACTTCTTCCGTCAGAGAGGCTTCTACAGCGACAGCAGCCTCCGCTGTGACAGCGGCTACGTCTTCTGTCACGGCGGGCGCGTCCTCTGTCACCGCCTCAGTGACCTGTTCAGTGACGGGTGCGACCTCTTCGGTTTGCGTCGGTGCTGCTGCAACAGATTCGCTCAGCGGTGCCACCCCCAACGCCGGAATGCCTTCTGTGTAGACGAAATACCCGCCCCCGGCAATCACCAGCAGCAAAAATAACGTTAGCAGCAGCCCAGGCAGCGGTGAGCGGCGCGGCTTCGCGGCCTGAGCGGGTGTATTGGGCACGCGGGCCACACGCGGCACGCTGTTTACGGCCAGTTCAAAGTCGTTGACAAAACTCTTCACATCCGGGTAGCGGGCGGGCGGTGACGGGTGTAGTGCCCGCTTGAGAATTGTAGCTGTGCCTTCGGGGATGTCATCGAAGGTGATGCCCGGTTGGAAGGGCTGGCCGGTCAACCACTGGTAAACCACCGCCGCCAGTGCGGTTGAGTCTGCGGTGAGCGCCTGCTGGGTGGCGGGCAGGCCATTCATGTCTGTGAGGTAGGGCTTGCCCTCCCCATCGAAGAGCACATTTGTCGGCTTGATGTTGCCGTGAACCTGATTTTGCTGCTCTAACACTTGCAGTGCTTCAGTCAGTGGGTGGAGCAGGGCCGCCGCTTGTGCCGGATTAATAGCATTAACTAACACACCACCCAGGTAAGGCATAACGCGGTATGGAACGCCGTTAAACTCGCCTGCGTCCAGGGGGGCAGTGAGATGGGGGTGGCGGGCCGCTTGCATGGCCGCAGTCTGGCGTTGGAACTGCTGGCGGGCGTCCGGTTTGTTTGCCAGCTTTTGATGCAGCAGCTTGAGCGCGACGGGTTGGCCGGTGCGGGTGTCTTCAGAGCGGGCGACGTGCCCAAGCGGCCCCTGCCCGATGTGCTCAATAAACCGATACGGGCCGATCATGTTCACAGGTTGGTCGGTCATAGGTGTGTCTGCTCCTTTGTGTTGTAGCCGCGCCCGGCGGCTGAACCGGGCACGGGAATATATTAGCGCGAATCTGAGATAAATAAGCTGCCGCGTGTTGTGTCACGCGATTCGTAGGTGCCTATCCACACGTAATAAGTACCGGGTGGGGCGTTCTGAATCGTGATTTCCGGGTTCAGGTTGCCGTAGCTGTCGTCATCGCAGTACCAGGGGTACAAACTGTTACCAGGGTTTTTCACGATCATAACCGGGTCATCACCGCTGACGCCCACGAAGTACAGGCGCAGGATGTCCGATCTGCGCGTCCAGGTGAGTTCTACGTCGGGTTCACGCGCCGCGTAACCAGGGCAGTCTATAAAGTCCAGGTTGATGGTGCCGGAACTGGTGATGTTGTTAACGCGCCGGGGGTCTGGGGAAAAGCCCCTTTGCAGTTGGATGCTTGGGCCGTTAAACCCCGTCCAGGAAAGCGGGCCTGAACTTTGTGCTGAGGTGGCCGTTGGGGGCACCGTCACCGCCGCCGTTGCGGTGCGGGCGGCAGCAAGCGTTTGGGCACGAGCCACTGCCGCTGCCGCAGCCCGAGTTTCGGACGCAGCCACGTTGTTGGCAGCCACGGCTGTTCCGGCACGCTCGGTTTGGGCAAGCGCGGCCTGAGCAGTGCCCGTTTGCCGCTCGGTTTGGCTATTGCCGCTGCCAGAGATGAACGACACGGCCAGCAAAATTGCCACAACAGCGGTGATGATAATCAGAATGGTGAGGGCAACAGGGACGCCCTGCGGCGGCTGTTGCGGCGTCACCCTGGAAACTGGCGTTTTCGATATGCCAGAGACGGGCGTGGCCGACCCGGTCGCGGGGGCAGGGCGGTGCGGTTGGGTAGCGGTGGCCGAGCGGCGCGATTCGGTGGCGTCAGCATTGCGCAGGCGCACCAGGGCGGGCATTTGTTTAGGGCGAAGGCTGCGCTGTGACGCCTGCTGATACGCCTGCTGGAAGTCCTTTACCGTTTGGAAGCGGGCCTTCGGGTTGTGGTCAATGGCCCGCAAAATTACCGGGCGCAGCTCATCTGGCAGGGCGGCGTAAGGGTCTTCGGTGTCGCGGGTATAGGCTTTGAACAGATGCTCCCCGGTGAACATCTCGTAGACGGTGATGCCCAGCGAGTACAAATCTGACCGAGCAGATGCCGCCGCACCCCCGTGGATTTCAGGGGCAGTGTAGCTCTGGGTGCCCATCCCGGCGCGCTGCATAGTGCTGGTCAGGTCATTATTGGCACGCATGTCCGCCGCAATGCCGAAGTCCGTCAGGAAGGGCGTCCACTGGCGGTCGAGCATAATGTTGTGCGGTTTGATGTCCCGGTGATAGACGCCCTGCGCGTGCAAGTAGACGAGCGCATAGCACACTGCATCCACCACATTGTAAGTCTGCTCCGGCGTAAGCGGCCCGTACTGGCGGATGTAGTCCTTGACCGAAAGACCATCAATGTAGGGCATGATGTAGTAAGGCAAATTGCCCGCTGTGCCCCGGTCAAGCAGCGGCATCAGGTTAGGATGGCGCAGGCGCTGCATGAGATCCATTTCCCGCTGGAAACGCTGGTAGTAGTTAGACTGCTGGAGCAGGTTGGGGTGGATGTGCTTGAGGGCGAACCGCTCCCCTTTGGGATTGGCGACCAGCAGCACCCGGCCCATGCCGCCGCTGCCCAGTCCCCCAAGCACCCGATAGGCACCGAAGTTTGGATAGGGCTGATTACTCATCGTTTTCGCCTTTCGTCATGCAGGCCGCCCACATGCACACGCCAGGTTGTGGGTTGCATTACGGTGTACCGCTGCTGGTCGTTGAACGGGGGGTGTACATAAAGATTGCCTTTCACGTTTGTGCTGTCTGTCATTCATTGTGTTTGGTGGTGCCCTACGGTGCCGGTGCCAATGAATTGTCCTCAATCCAGCCGGGGACGACGCTGCCATCTTCAGCCGAGTAGATAACCGGCCACCACCACTGCGCGGCGGTTTCATCCTGCACGGCGGCACCCCTTATGGTGAGGGGCGTGTTGGGCGGCACACTTCTCACAAAGCCCCCGGCGGGGGCGTCTAGGATAAAGAACTCGGTTGCGCCCGGTCGGTTCGTCACAGCCATACCGCCAGCGACAAACATATTCGTTAGCACCTGTTGTGTAGGCGGCGGGGTCTCGCCCAGCGCAGACTGGCGAACCCAGCCCTGGCCTTCCTGAATATAGAGATAACGATCACCCCCCAAATCGTAGTAGGTGGCAGGGGCACCTCCGGCACCGATGCCAGTTCCCACCGTTACCTCATCCCCAGCGGCCAAACTTTGTGAGGGGGAACCGCCGGGGTTGGGGTACACATTGGTGTCTTGCTGTACAAACAGTTTCGTACCAGCGGCGGGCGCGTCCGCATTAGGGGCTGCCGTCGGTAACAGAGTAGACGTTGGTGCTGGTGAACCACCACTCACGGCATCGGCACC
>DAOTTU010000001.1:0-75668 GCA_034437655.1 Anaerolineae bacterium | reverse complement strand
CATTTTGGCGGAAATTTGATACGTCATGAGCTTTTGTGAACCCAATTTTCGCGCCATTCATCACGTTTTCCAGCGAGTTCTACCCAAATTTCAAAATTGGCGAAGGTATTGATAACGCAACCATATCTTTTTAGCAATAGACGTGAACCAAAATCAGTGTTTCTGCGTAGCGATTATGGCTGCAAAGCGGTGTAAATAGTTGAAGTTATTGTACCAGCAAAATTAGTCAAAGGCAACTTATTTTAATATATGCAATTATACTTTACTAAATATATAAATTAAACCTGAACGTGATGAATAGGTAGACATTGTTTGAATAAATGGAACAATCTAACACTAAACGAAACAATGTTGAACGATATATGTCTAAATTATACCATAAGTTTTGCGCAGTCGATACTTACGCCCAGCTCGTCATCTGTGCGGAAACTTCCAGAGAAGTTGTATACTCGTTAGAGTGGGTTGATATTCTTCAACTTTAGCTTCCTGAAACAGGAAAATGCGGTATGATGTTGCTAGTTCTATGACCGTACATTCCTATTCTTGAGGAGTCTTCTCATGGTCCTTACTGCAACTCGCCCCGCAACTGCCGAACGCCTTACTAAAACTGACATGGTAGACCTTGTTGCTGAACGTCTCGACGCAACTAAAGCCGAAACCAAGCGTATTTTGGATGCGATGCTAGAGGTCATCATCGAAGCAGTCGCTAACGATGTGAAAGTAAATATCACAGGTTTTGGTAGCTTCGAAAGTAAGCTGTACAAAGCACGTAATGGTGTGAATCCGCGTACTGGTGAAAAACTACTGATCCCTGCCACCAAGCGCCCAACCTTTACGGCTTGTGCATCATTGAAACGGGCCGTGAAAGGCGACTGAATGGCGATAACGCCTGCATGATTTGACAACTAACGATCTAAAACGCCCTGTTGTGGTTGAGAACAATTCATACCCCGGTAGGGCGTTTGTCGTGTCAAATTACGGTGCAGCAACCTGTACGCTAATCGCAGTCAATCGTTCGCATACACCGCCACGACAATGATGTGTGAAGGCGCACCGTCATGCAATGCATAATTTTTATTGGTATTCCAGCTAGCGGGAAATCTACTTTCTATAAAGAACGATTCTTCCGCACACACATGCGTATTAACCTCGACATGCTCCGCTCGCGCCATCGTGAGAAAATCCTGTTCAAGGCATGTTTGGAGGCCAAACAGCCCCTTGTCATTGACAACACCAATGTCACCCGCCGCGGCCGCCGGCGTTATATCCTCCCCACACAAGAAGCAGGTTTTGAGATTGTTGGCTACTATTTCCGTTCCGTAATGACTGACTGTATAGAGCGCAATCGCCAGCGTGATATTGCTGATCGGGTGCCAGACGAGGCAGTAGGGGGTATTGCCAAACGGCTGGAACTCCCCAGTTACGCCGAAGGCTTCCACCAACTCTACTACGTCCACATGAATGATAGTGAGGGCTACACCGTCCGCGCATGGCAAGAGGATAAGGGCTAATGGGCGGGTAGATGGTCGGCTAAATATGATCATTTTACCTGTGGTGTCATCTGGTATAATCGCTGCGGACTGAACTTGACACATGATTGATAAGTCTGGAGATGTTATGAAACGTCTGTTCTTGCTGCTACTCATCGTGTTACTGGCCTTGCCGCTTATCCCCCAATCAAGTGTTGCTCAGGATGATGACACGACCACCATCCGCCTCGCTGTAATCCCTGTACTGGACACCTTGCCGTTTTTCATCGCGCAGGAGGCCGGATATTTCGCTGAAGAAGGCGTGAACGTCGAGTTTTTGCCTGTCACCAGTGGCATTGAGCGTGACCAGCTTATCCAGGCTGGTGAAGCCGATGCCATGCTGACCGATATTCCGGGCGTAGGTTTCTTTAACGAGGCGCGCACTCGCGTTCAGATTGTATACACAAGCCGTGTCGCCACTGAAGACGGCCCCGTCTTTCGCATCCTCGCGGCCCCCGGCAGTGACATTAGCAGCCCGGCAGATTTGGCCAACGTGCCGATTGGTGTTTCTGAAGCAACTATTATCGAATACCTGACCTATCGCCTGTTGCAAAGCGAAGGCATTGACGATATTCGCACCATCGTTATTCCTGCCATCCCCACACGCTTTCAACTGCTGATGTCCAACGAACTCGACGCCGCGACGCTACCCGACCCACTGGCACAGGCCGCTATCGAAGCTGGCGCAACACAGATTCTTGACGATACGCGCTTCGCTGAAGATGGATTTTCGCAGTCGGTATTGGTTTTCACCACAGGCTTTATTGATGATAATCCTGACGCCGTGGCCGGTTTCTTGCGGGCGTGGGACCGGGCAGTTGCGGACCTGAACACTGACCCTGATGCCTACCGCGACCTGTTCCTCGAAAACACGGCCGTGCCCGAAAGCGTCGAAAACACCTACACTATTCCGCCATTTCCACGCGGCGAAATCACTTCTGAACTGGTCTGGGATGATTATATGGACTGGATGCTGGACCTTGACATCATCGAAGATGTGCCGAGCTACGAAGATGCGGTGAACCCGGACTTTTTGCCCGATGTGCCGGATGATGCAATGGCGGACGAGGACATGACCGACAACCCTGACGCCACCGTTGAACCTGCTGAGGAATGATTCGCGTTCGCAGCCTTGTCTACGGCTACCAGCAGCCTCTTTTTGACGAGTTTTCGTGGGAGGTCGGCACCGGGGAACACTGGACGATTCTGGGGCCGTCTGGCTGTGGTAAAACGACGCTGTTAAAATTGTTGGCCGGGTTGTATCGTCCACACGCTGGCACGGTTGAGATTATGGGGCAGGCATTGACCCGGCCGCGCCCCAATACCGGCCTCATTTTGCAGAACTATGGGCTGTTGCCGTGGGCCCCGGTGTGGGCCAATGTGGCGCTGGGGTTGCGCATTCGGCGCTTTTATGGCCGTGATGGGATTCACACCCCCAAAGACCGCCCCTTACCGTCTGCCCGCGAACGCCATGCCACGGTTGAACACTGGCTAAAGCGCCTCAATATATGGGATTTGCGGCGATCATTTCCCGGTCAGCTTTCCGGGGGGCAACAGCAACGTGTCGCCATCGCCCGCACGCTAGCCCTTGCCCCGGATTTGCTGCTGATGGACGAACCCTTTAACAGCCTCGACGCCCCCACTCGCAAAGACCTGCAAAATTTGGTGCTTTCCCTGCGGGCAGAACTTAGCGTGACGACAGTCATCGTTACCCATGCGCTGGACGAAGCCGCCATCCTCGGCTCGAAAATCCTCGTGATGCGCCAACCCCCGCAGACCCACCCCACCATCGTTGAAAACCCCGCCGCCGAATCCCCCGACTATCGCCAGACGCCCACTTACCTCGACATGCGCAACCACTTGCAGGAGATGCTGGCATGAGGCGCGTTGCGGTGCGGCTGGTGAATCTGGTGTTCAGCCTTGTGTTGGGTGTGGGCATGTTCTGGGGGCTATGGCTGCTGTTGCACACCTACGTGCAGGGGCTGGAAAACGAAATTGCGCGTGAAGTGGTGCCGCCTCCTGCTGCTGTGTGGGAGGTCATGCAAGAGGACCGTGTGCAGGAAGCGCTCCGGGCAGATTTCGAGGTCAGTACCCGGCGGATTCTGTGGGGCATTGCCTATGCGACTGTGGCCGCCTGGCCGCTGGGCGTGATGTTGGGGCAAAGCCGTTTCCTGAACCGTATCTTTTCGCCGCTGCTGGCGTTGGTCTATCCGATTCCAAAGGTGGTGTTTTTGCCCGTGGTGATTATCCTCTTTGGCGCGGGTGACGACTCCAAAATCGCATTGATCGCCATGATTTTATTCTTCCAGATCATCGTCATCGTGCGCGACGAAGCGCTGAGTATCCCCACCGAGTTGATTGAGTCGGTGCGTTCACTGGGGGCGGGGCGACGGGCGCTATTTGTGTTTGTGTACATTCCAGCATCGTTCGGCGCGGTGCTAACGGCGTGGCGTATTTCGGTGGGGACAGCCGTGGCGGTGTTGTTCATCGCGGAGACGACGGCCACCCGCGAAGGATTAGGCTATTTCATCATCAACCGCAGCCAGCGCCTCCGCTATGAGGAGATGTACGCCGGCATTCTTGCGATGAGTGCATTGGGCATTGCGCTCTATGTGGCAACAGATGTGCTGGCCCGCATTTTCCGGCGATAAAGCGACAATAACGCAAACAAGGTAATGATTCGTTTATTATAGCAAAACACCCGAATAATATAGTATATTTGTTCTGTTCTGGCGCAGACCGTACTGTTGGGAAATCATCATGTCAGCCGCTGCAATCCGTAGCCCGCTCCGTTACCCGGGGGGCAAAACCCGTGCCATCAGCAAAATTATGCCGTTGGTTCCCGGCAACATTCAGGAATTTCGTGAGCCCTTTGTGGGTGGCGGTTCGGTGCTGTTTGCTATGGTTGAGCGCTTTGGCGTAGACATCTCCACCTACTGGATCAACGACTTGAATCGTGATCTGATCTGCTTCTGGCAAGTCGCCCGCGATAACAACACTGCACTTGTGAAGGCTATCTCTCGCCTGAAGTCTGAATTTTCAGATGGCCGGCTTCTCTATAACCATTTGCGGCAACCCGAAAACATCAGCACCGACTTTGACCGGGCGGTGCGTTTCTTCATCATGAATCGGATCACGTTTTCGGGCGTGATGGACTCGGGCGGGTATTCGCCAACAGCATTTAAAGGGCGGTTTACCGCTTCGAGCATTGAACGGCTGAGTCTGATTGATGTCGTGTTGCAGTCTGTCAACATTACGCAGGTTGACTATACAGCGGTGGTGCAAGCCCCCGGTGAGGATGTCTTCATCTTTTTGGACCCGCCATATTATAGCGCGACCGATTCCAGGCTCTATGGTGTGCGGGGCAATTTGCACACGAGCTTTGACCATGCCCGCTTTGCCGACGTCATGCGCCAATGCCAGCATCGCTGGTTGCTGACTTACGATGATTCGGACTATATACGCGACCTGTTTTCATTCGCCGATATACGCGCATGGGAATTGCAATATGGGATGAACAACTACAAGCAGGGTAAAGCCGCCAAGGGGAATGAAATCTTTATCAAGAACTATTGAGGGGTGAGGGGAATTGCCGAGCCAGTGTAAACCACACCAGCCCGGCAGAGATAGCGTTATAGAGCGAAACTACCGCGAGACGTAGCAGCGCCAGCGATAGGCCGGAATGCTCCCTGAACCATCCTGAATGGCGTAGGCGGCCGGGTCAGCGTAGGTTTCCTGGCAAATCTGGTCCAGTTCTGGCAAGCCAAGCGTCACTACGCGGCTACCGCCACTGGTGCAGTACCAGTCCGTGTCAGTGTTGGTAATGCCAAAGCCACGGGTGTTGCAGTAATATTCCACCTGGAAATCGCCGGGTGGCATGCGGCGACCGTCAGTCAAGCCACGTCCACCAGAAAGCAGACGTGCTTCGGCGGGTGGGTCGCTGCGGTCAACCGGTGGGTTATAGTCGGGTGATTCTCCTTCACCGTCCACAAAGTAGTTGAAGGGTTCCAGCCAGTATTCACCAGCGTTGCTTTCCGCTGTCCAGCCTACAGTCCCCTCGTAATCGACGTTATACCAGGCATAGCCATCCACACATTCGGGCCCGCTAAGGATAGTCATGGTTGTACCGGGTTGAATTCGATCAACTTGTGCCGCACCTAAACCAGCATTATCACGAAGGTTGATCGCTGTAGCCGGGAAGGGGCGCAAGCGTGCTGTGTCACCAGCCAGCAAGCGCGAGGGGAGAATGTTCCCGCCGCAGCTTGCGATCTCTACTTCGGCAGCAACAAGATCAGGTGGGGCGCTGGATACATCTGGCTCAGAACCCCATGACGGTAGCTTGGCACGTTCTTCAGCGGGTGTCAGCGCTCGGGACTCAAGCCCGGCAATGTCCACCACGCGGATTTCATTGGTACCATCACTACGATCACTTACGGAAAAGGCGACGGCCTGGTTGTCTGGCGACCATGAGGGTGAGGTAATGAATGCACCTTCTTCAGAGGCAATCGGGATAAGGTCACTCCCATCGCGCTCCATCACATACACCTGTGCAAATTGACCCTGATTGACAGCAAACGCAATCTTCGAACCATCTACTGACCAGGCCGGGCTTTCTTTGGTACCGGGCAACGTATTGCTGTTGGTCAGGCGGCGCTGGTTGCTACCGTCGGGGTTCATGACCCAGATTTCAGCATCTTCACCAATACTAGCGGCTGATGAATAGGCGATTGCTGTGCCATCTGGGGACCATGCAGGCGCATATGAGCTTGCCTGTTGATTGCGCGTGAGCTGGCGCAGATTAGTGCCATCGACATTGATCGTATGAATTTGCTGGCCAATAGCGTCGCGTGTAACGACAAATGCAAGTTGCGTGCCATCGGGGGACCATGTCGGGTCTTCACTGATTGCGCCGATGTTGGTGACTTGTGTTGCATCTGTACCATCAGCATTCATGACCCAGATTTCTTCGCCGTCAATATTGCTGACGACGTAGGCAATCTGGCTGCGGTCAGGTGACCAGGCCGGGTCGGTGTTGTCATTAACCACCCCAAACGTCAATTGTTGAATATCACTTCCCTCAGACGTCATACGATAAATATGGTCATAGCCAGTTTTATTGGAAACGAACAGAATATCGTCAGGGTTGGCCGTGTCCTGTGCAGCGGAATTGTCGTAGGGCAGCAGCAACACACCGAGCAGGAAAGCCAATGTGAGCAGACGAATACCGAAAAATGCAGGCAAGTTCTTTGTCATCATATCCTCACTCTAGGAGTCTATCGTTCATAAAGATGTTTATTGGGTTGAGGTCATAACGCATTTCATCCTGAACATCATATTAATATAGGATGTAGAGAAATACCACCCGTCGCACAAGATTAACCCTTTTTAGTGTAAAGGCGTCTTTGACAGCGCAATGTCGAATGAACGCTAGCGTTAGCAATGAAGTCGGTTTTTAGCCGTTCACTTTATTTTTAACCTGTGTTAAAATTGGAATTAACATAAAGAAGGGAATGTGACGATACCTGATGACTGCCTATTCTGTTGCACATCAAAACCATAAAAATATGCAACCGTCACCACCATCCTCGCCACAATCGTGGCTGACACAGGACTGGCTCGAACCGCGACTGGTGGCGGTCACGGCGTTGGCCATTGCGGCCAGTTATGTCGGTGGGCTATTTGGCATACCCGCATGGCTGGATACTGTGCTTGCTGTAACGGCTTATGTGGCGGGTGGGTTCTATGGTGTCCAAACTGCACTGCATAGTCTCTTTGACGAACATCAGCTTGACGTAGACCTGCTGATGGTGCTGGCTGCACTTGGCGCTGCACTCATCGGGGCGTGGCACGAAGGCGCAATGTTGCTGTTTCTATTCAGCCTGAGCAATGTCTTGCAAGACTACGCCATCGGTCGCAGTCGCAATGCCATCAAGAGTCTGTTCAAGCTCTACCCTGAAGAAGCCCGTGTCAAACGTGGTGCAGGCACCGAAGTGATTCCATTCGACCAGATTCAAGTTGATGACATCATTCTGATTGAACCGGGCGAGCGTCTTCCGGTGGACGGTGAGATTATCAACGGCACCTCCGCAGTTGATGAATCACCGATTACGGGTGAATCTATCCCGGTCGATAAAACGATTGGTGATCAGGTGTTCGCGGGCACGTTGAACAAGCAGGGCGCACTTGATGTGCGGGCGACGAAGACCGCCGCTAACAATATGCTGGCACGCATCATCCAATTGGTTGAAGATGCACAGGAAAATCAGGCTCCTACCGAGCGTTTCCTTGACCGTTTTGAGCAGGTCTATGCGACGGGCATTGTCGGTGCCATCCTGCTATTCATCGCTATTCCGCCGCTGTTCTTTGGCGTAGACTTCCAGAGCAATTTCTATCAAGCGATGGTGCTGATGACGGTCGCGAGTCCATGTGCGCTGGTGATTAGTGTCCCGGCGGCCTTTATCTCTGCGATTGCATCGGCGGCAAGGTCGGGTGTGTTGTTTAAAGGGGGCGCTTATCTCGAAAAACTGGCGGGCATTGAAGCGGTTGCCTTTGACAAAACTGGCACATTGACCCACGGTAAACCCCACGTTGTAGATGTCATTTCCTGTTGTGAATTGGGTGAAAATGACCTATTACGTGTCGCAGCTTCGATTGAAGACCGCAGTGAACACCCCCTCGCCAAGGCAATCGTCAAGGAAGCCCAGCGACGTAGCCTAACGATAGAATCGGTTGAAGACTTCGCTGCTATCAGTGGGCAAGGCGTTGTCGGGACAGTTGGTGGTGCCACCGTTCGGGCAGGGAGCCTGGCCTATCTTCGCCAGCATTTCGCAGCCATTCCGCCACAACTTGAAGCCGACTACGAACGCCTTGAGTCCAATGGTAAAACGGTAATCGGCGTAGTGCGGTCTGGTCATTGTGATGGCTGCGGTGAATGTGATTTCGGCACGAGCTACAATAGCGACTGGGTGGGTCTGATCGCGCTGGCCGACAAGCTGCGTCCAGAGGCGGCCGGGGTAGTACAGGCGCTGAAAGCCAACGGTATCGAAGTTGCCATGTTCACCGGGGATAACGCACGGGTCGCGCAGGCAATTGCAGCCGAAGTTGGTATTGAGCGTGTTCACGCCGGATTGCTCCCCGAGCAGAAAGTTACAGAACTAAAGGCCCTGCAAGCAGAAATTGGGGCAACGGTAATGGTGGGTGATGGTGTCAACGATGCCCCGGCCCTCGCAACGGCTGAAGTTGGGATTGCGATGGGTGCCGCCGGGACTGACGTAGCGCTGGAAACGGCTGACGTTGTGCTGATGGGTGATAAGCTCGAACTTATCAGCGAGGCCATCGCTCTCAGCCAAAAAGCGCAGCGCGTGGTGTGGCAAAACATTGTCTTCTCGCTGGCTGTGATTGTGCTGCTGGTTTTCGGCGCACTGTTCATCAACCTGCCGTTGCCGCTGGGTGTGCTGGGGCATGAAGGTAGCACTGTGATCGTGGTACTCAATGGGTTAATCACACTGCTGATTCTCCCGGAACTGGCACGGCGACGCAAAAGTTCGCACACAGGCGAAGCGGCTACTGTTTCAGCCTGATGCATGGTCATTGTTCAGGAAGAAATCGCGTGTAGCGTCGTCCGCTGGAAAGAGGTTCTCGATGCGGAGTTCCTGAAGCGTTACGTCAATCGGGGTGCCGAAAGCTGTTACTGTCGAGAAGAAACTGAGTTCTGTAGCATTTCTATATAGCGTCAGGGTCGCAATAGGAAGTTGCGGCTCTGGCGCTGTTGGCGTTGTAGCGTCGGTGTCATGGCCTGCGCTGTAAATCGCGGTGCATTCTGTGTGCAGTTGTGCCAGCCGCTTATTGTGGTACAACACACTTTCATCGTAGAGACGTTTCAGCATCAATGGCGCGAACTCTTGCCAATTGACGATAGCATCGCGTGCCCCCTCTGCCGCAAAAATAAGCCGAAACACATTCGGATACTTCGCCAGTAGATCAACCGCCGGGTTCAGCCACTGTGCTAAACGCCGAAATCCCGCATTTACCATCACGACATCATAACTTTGATTCGTCACTACGGCGGGGAAGGGGGCATGTTGCGCCAACATGCGTTCCAATGCTTCACGAATGACGCCACTATGGTCTTCTTCAAGGGACCAGTCGCTATACTGCGGCGCATAACCACCCGCCAGCAGCAAATTATTGGTGTGCCGTAGTGGTAGCTGTAGGGCATCGGCAAGGCGTAGCAACAAATCCTGACTTGGGGTGGCGCGGCCGGTTTCGACAAAGCTCAGGTGCCGGGTCGAAACGCGGGCTTCAAAGGCTAGTTCCATCTGGCTAATGCGGCGGGCCTTGCGCCATTGTCGTACAATTTCACCCACATTTTCGCGGGATTGTTCGTGTTGTATGTTGAGCATGTTCCCTTCACCTGACAAACATTACCTGCAAGGTAATCGTTTATGTGTTTCTTCTAGCGTATGATGAAACGCACAAATTGCAACGCCTAACTAAATTGGCGCAACGCTCAGGAAAGGTGAAAAAACATGACACGTAAGCAGTTCTATCTCATTATGGCCATCGTCGGGACGCTGATTCCGTGGGGGTTTTTTGCCAGCTTTATTGCTGATGAAGGGCTCGACATTCCGCTATTCATCGAATCCCTGTTTGCTAATGGCGCGGCCGGTGGCTTTTCGGCGGATGTCTTGCTGTCGATTCTGGTATTTTGGGTGTGGTCCTATGTTGATGCACGGCGACTTGGTATTTACCGCTGGTGGTGGACGGTTATCAGTGGGTTTACGGTCGGCTTGTCGCTGGCATTGCCGTTATATCTGTATTTGCGCGAGGATGCGGTGTCAGAAGCCTGACCGGGTGTGGTAGGCTACGAGAAAACCGATATGACAGGGTAAGCATCATCGTGAAAATCATTCTGGACACCAACGTGTTTGTCGCCGCTGGATTCAATCGCCACAGTAGCTCAGCCGCCATCTTGCAAGCTGTTGAAACCGGGGAACTGTGCATGGTCTGGACTCAACGTACGCGCAGCGAAACACGCATGATCCTCGAAAAAATTCCGCCGTTGTCGTGGCAAAAGGTTGCGTCCCTATTCACTGCTGAACACGAATACACGGGTGAACTTGTGCCAGAACGCTATGCACAGGTGGCTGATGATGATGATCGCAAGTTTGCGGCGCTGGCGGTGGCGGTTGGTGGGGTGTTGGTGACCAATGATGATGATTTACTCTCGGTGCGAGAACAACTGCCCGTGCAGGTGCTCTCGCCCGGCGCATTTTGTATGCAGTATATGCGCTAGAAATGATCAGGGTGTGGCCCGATACGCTCGTCACGGTCCAGCCCATTGATGGTGTCGATTTCGGCGTCGGTCAGCACAAAGTCGAAAAGGTCGGCGTTGCCTTTAATGCGGTGTGTTTTCGCAGATTTTGGTATCGTCAATAGTCCAATTTGCAACATCCAACGGAGCGTGACCTGTACGGCGTTTTTGTTGTGCCGTTCGCTGATTTCCACGATTTCAGGCATATCGAGCACTGCCCCCTTTTTAATGGGCGACCACGCCGTTACTTGAATGTCGTTATCGTGGCAGAAGGTGCGCAGGGTGGGTTGCTGGAGATGTGGGTGTAACTCGACTTGATTCACCATCGGGCGCACTGTGGCAAATGACAGCAGCTCATCCAGATGATGTTCCAGGAAATTGCTGACACCGATGGCCCGCACCCGCCCCGACTGATAAATCTCCTCAAAGGCACGCCAGGCTCCCTGCCAGTCATTGACTGGCCAGTGAATCAAGTATAGATCGAGGGTATCAAAACCGAGCTTTTCCATACTGTCGTTAAAGGCTTTGTGGGCCCCATCATAGCTGAGGTGGTCTACCCACGCCTTGCTGGTCACAAAAACGTCCTCACGCGGGACATCGCTTTCTAGCACTGCTTTGCCAACCTCGGCCTCGTTCCCATACAGCGCGGCCGTGTCAACAGCCCGATAGCCAGCATTCAGTGCAGCGTGAACGGCTTGTTCGGCTTCGGTGGCGGCGTCGGTTTTGTAGGTGCCGAGTCCAAAGCGTGGCATTTCAACGCCGTTGTGAAGCGTTACGGTGCTGTCGAGTGCAAATGTCATAGTCATGGATTGCGTATCCTTTCCGAATGTTGTCAGTCTTTAATCGTACCGAAAACTAACCCGGACCGCATCTGGCCACCAGTGCATTTGGGCCTGGCTCATGTGCCCCTGTCAGAATGGGTCAACTGACGGTGGCAACCCCGCAGCTAGTGTCCGGCGTTTTGTGACAACGCTTGCTGCCGGAACTGTTGCACCCGTCCTTCGCCATCTGGTGTCAACCCGATGAGATTTTGCTGTATGTCGATCAGGTGGGCGCTACGCAACCGCGACAAGACCCGCTCCATTCTGCTTTGTGACCAGCGGAAATGCTCGTGCAACTCGTCGGCGGTCAGTTCGTGGCGCTGGCTTTCGATGTGTTGATGGTTGTAAATATGCCCCATCACGACCTGATTATCAAAGCGGCGGCGTTGATTGGCGCGACGAATAATTGTTGAAACCAGCCCATATTTAGGCGACAACATCCATGTCACCGCAAACAGTACCAGCATCATGAGGACCATCGCGGCTGAAGGCGACGTGTCCAGATAATTGACCAGTTCATAACCCAGAAATGCCCCCGCGCTACCAATGACTGCGCTCAACACCAGCATCACTGCGAGGCGATCAGTCAACAGGTAGGCGGCGGCCGGCGGAATGATGAAAAACGCGATGACGAGAATCGACCCCACCGCATCGAACGCGCCGACTGCTACCAGGCTGACGAGTATCATCAGGGCATAATGCAGTACACCCGGCCGAAAACCGAGTGCCTTCGCCAGCGCTTCGTCAAAGGCGGCCAGCTTCAATTCCTTGTAGAATACCGTCACGAACCCAACCGACAGCAACATCAGCACCGCATTCACGGTAATCGACTTCGGCCAGAAGACCTGCACAGGCTCACCCTCTGTAAACCCTGCATTGAAGGCCTGTCGGGGAGAGTATTCACCGCAATTGGTGCAGGTTTCACGGAAAATCGCCCGGTCATCATTCGCAGCATCACGCGGACTGATTGCGAGTTCACGACAGTTCACACATTCGCGAATAATGTTGGCGCGTTCATCTTCCGGCGTTATGTCAACCGTTTCACAGTTTTCAAAGCAATGGCGATTCGCGTCTGCCCATGCGACACCAATTTCACCAACCATCACAGCATGTTCATCAAGATGAACGTCGTCCGCATAGCGCGAGATCAGAATGATGGAGACCGCAAAAAGTAATGGAAACGCCAGCCCAAGCGCCGCGTCCTGACGCACCAACCCTGAACGATAGATCAACTCTGTCAGAACGACTGTTGCCACACCAGAAAGTGCCGCCCCGATAATCAACCATGGGGATGACAACTCTGCTTCGACCTCTGGCAGCGCTGTCATTACGAGAAAGGCGACCACAATTCCCAGTAAGACGGTATGGCTGATGGCATCACTGGTCAGGGCCAGCCCGCGTAGCAGCAAAAATGTACCGAGCAGCGCTCCAGAAACAGCAATCAAACTCCCGACAATAACGGCTGTATGTTGCGGGTCACGCAAGAACTGATTGATCTCTTCGCGTGAGAATACGTTCAACAGCAGGTCAATAATGAGGCGTTCGAGTTCGAATAGCATCAGACCGACGCTCCTTCCAATTTCTGCTCAAGTTTATGGATAGCTGGTTCTGGCAACACTTCATGAATGTCGCGCTGACGATCCTCCATAATCAGTGGAAGCTGTAGCTCATCGCCGTATTCGCGGTAGATTTCCCAGAGTTGCTGGTTGTGTGCATCTGCGGTGGCGGACTGGATGCCAGTAGGGGTGAGTATCCAGGCGTTATCCTGCGGTTGAATGTGGCCTGCTTTTTCCAGTTGTTTCAGCCCCAGACCCACAAAGTTGCTGCCGACACTACGAATGAAGGCGTCTGGAACCGGGTAGGTGTCGCTACCATGAGACTGTGCATAGCGGTACAGGTCGCGGAGTGTGGTTTGGGCGGCAAAGCGACGACGGTCTGCGCGTTGCCGAAGGGACGTCCACACCAGCCCACGTCCGGGTGCAAGCGTGATGGAGACAACCACAATTGAAAAGGCGACGACGATAATCATAGGCCCGGTTGGAATATTGGCCTCAATGGCACTTAAAATTGCGCCTGTGCTACCTGCGAATCCACCAAAAATCCCGGCGAGAATAACCATCTGGTCAAGTTTCTGTGTCCATTGGCGGGCCGCAATACCCGGCGCAATCAACATCCCCACCATCAAGATCACCCCGGCCAGTTGTAGACCCAACACAATCGCCACGACAATTAGCGTTGAGAGTAGTGTGTTAATTGCCCCGATCCGAAATCCGTTTGCGCCAGCGAACTCAGGATCAAAGGTCACCAGCTTGAATTCCTTCCAGAACAACCCCAGCACGACGAAGGCAATAAACCCAACCCCGCCAATGAGCTGCACATCGCTGGCAACAATGGTGGCCGCCTGTCCAAAGATAAATGTTTCAAGGCCGGCCTGGCTGGCGTCTGGACGCGATTGAATGTAGGTGAGAATGGCAATCCCAATAGCAAACCATCCGGCTAATACAATCCCCATTGCAACGTCCTGTTTAAGGCGCGTTGTATGTAACACGGCACGAATGAATTGCACACCAACCCAACTGGCGACCCCTGCGCCTATTAGCAGCACGCTCAGTTCACGCCCGGCAAGCAAGAACCCAACCCCGACACCCGGCAACGCTGCATGTGAAAGCGCATCACCCATCAGGCTCTCATGGCGAAGAACGGCAAAACACCCCAACACCCCGCTAACAACACCCAAAAACGCACCACCAAGCGACACCGTGCGAAGTGTATAGGTATACCGAACATCCAGCGCTATTTGACTGAATGGAATAAATAGCAGTGCCAGCATGACGACAGCACCTATCAATAGCCAGACCCGTTGATCCTCTTTTGAAAGTTGCAACATGGCTTACGCTCCTGCTGGCGTGGTGGGTTGATTGTCTTCCAGGTAGGCGACACGCCCACCATATGTTTTGCGCAGGTTTTCTGGTGTAAATGTGTCGGCGGTAGGGCCACTGGCGATGATCTCGACGTTGAGTAGTGTTACCCAGTCAAAATAATCTTCAACGGTTTGCAAGTCATGGTGAACAACAAGCACCGTTTTGCCCCGTTCACGCAGTTCGCGCAAAATATTGATAATTGCTCGTTCGGTCACCGCATCGACCGCAGTGAAAGGCTCATCCATAAAGTAAATCTGGGCATCTTGCACCAGCGCTCGTGCCAGAAAGGTGCGTTGCTGTTGGCCACCTGAAAGTTGACTGATCTGCCGCTGGGCAAAATCTGCCATGCCAACCTGACCCAGAGCATGCAGCGCGAGGTCTTTTTCGGCACGACCGGGACGCTTGAACCAGCCCAGTTTTCCATACAAGCCCATCGTCACGACATCAATCACTGAGGTGGGGAAGTCCCAATCGACGCTGCCACGTTGGGGAACATACCCAACAATCGAACGCGCCTGCTCATAGGGCTTGCCATAGAACCGAACCGTCCCGGCCGCACGTGGAATCAGGTTCAGTACAGATTTTATCAGCGTGCTTTTGCCTGCACCGTTGGGCCCGACAATCCCCAGCAAAACACCTTCTGGAATCTCCAGATCAACATCCCAGAGCGCGGGCTTGCTGTCGTAAGCCACCGTCAGGTCGTCAATCGCCAGTGCGGTAGTCTGGTTTGCGCGCGTTTGTTGTGAACTAAATTGCATTCTACCTCCGTTAGTTGATAAGCGGACATCAGGACGCAAGGCTGCCCCCTGATGTCTGGGATCTGTGTATCTCTATAGTTCATCATAACGGCACACAGCAGCCGTTTACTGACATGTTAGACGTCACAATCAGGGTTGAGAAGTTCCTCTGACGGTGTTGGTTCCAGTTCTTCTGGCCATTCTGGAATGTCAATTTCTACCCCTGCGCACTGATACGATGTCAGGATGGTATAGACATTTTCTGCGATCATGCCAACATAGGTGCCGCCGAATGTATCTGGTTCGCCCATTGCATCTGAATACAGTTCCCGTAGCCCGACGCGAACTGTGCCGCCTTCGTCTTCGACGGCCTCAACTACGGCCTGAATACTGTCAGGCGGAATACTACTCTCGACAAACAGTACCGGAATTTCATTAGCAATCACGAAATCGACGGTTTCTTGAACATCCCCGACGCCAGCTTCATCCTCCGTACTGATGCCCTGAATGGCGGCCATACGCCAGCCAAAAGCCGCCCCGAAATACTGGAACGCATCATGGGATGTCACCAGATAGCGCTGATTACCCGGCACTGTCCGCATTCCTTCATCAGCCCATTCATAGAGGAGGCGTAGCTGCTCACCATAGGTCTCTGCATTTTCAAGGTAGGTTGTGGCGTTGTCTGTGTCAAGTTCACCCAGCGTTTCGGCAAGGTCGAGCGCTGTAAGTTCCCAGTTGCGGGGGTCAAACCAGAAGTGCGGGTCGTCTGCGCCTGCGACATCGGCTTCTTCTTCAAATGCCCCGATGATAAAACCAGCGTCTTTAACAGGTTGCGACAGTGCATAAACCAGCACACCCTGTTCACCAAGGGCTTCAAAAACCGCGTCGAATTGCCCTTCAAGGTTCAGCCCGCTGTAGATAACCACATCGGCATCATTCATTGCTTCGATGTCAGAGGATGTCGGTTGGTACAGATGCGGGTCCACGCCAGCCCCCATCAACGCGGTGATGGAGACACCCTCAACATCTTCGGCAAGAATGGTGGCGAGGTCGGTTGCCTGCGTGGTAGTGGTAACGATATTCAGGGTGCTTTCGTTGTCCTGGGCGCTTGCAACGGGTGCCATCGTAGCCAGTATCAACAGAGCGATAGCAAGGACTACATTACGTATGCGGAACATCATGATTTCTCCTGCTGTTTTATAGAATGTTCTAAATATATTTTTAGGCTAATCGAAAAAAATGTCAATGAATATTGAATGAGAATCCTTATATCGTGTCTATCAACACCCTGTCTGGTGACAATGATCATCTTATCTGTCTGGCAGAAATGCATAGCGCGTCCGTTGGGTGCGTGTGTTAGACTGAACAGCACATAATTTGACATACTTTGCCTGGTGCATGGGAGTATAAAAATGGAACAGCAAGTTTTGCTGGATAAGTTTGCCGATAAAACCGCTGTCATTGGCGTTGTAGGGCTGGGTTATGTAGGGTTGCCGCTTGCAGTTGCCTTTGCCGAAGCAGGATTTAGTGTCATTGGTGTTGATGTGGCCGAAGACAAGGTCGCTAAACTCAATGCAGGAACCAGTTACATTATAGACCTTTCGTCAGAGCGGCTGAAAACAATTGTCGACAATGGCAAGTTCAAGGCAACGACCGACTACCAAGCCTTGCAAGAAGCCGATGCTGTCAGTCTCTGTGTGCCAACCCCGCTCCGCAAAACAAAAGACCCGGACTTGACCTATGTGATTCAAGCCGCTGATAGCCTTCGAGAAAGCATTCATGCCGGAATGCTCATCAGCCTCGAAAGTACAACCTACCCCGGTACAACTGAAGAAATTGTTGTTCCGCGTGTGGTTGAACAAGGCTTTACTGTCGGTGAAGATGTATTTGTGGTCTTCTCACCAGAACGCATTGATCCTGCCAACCCGGTGTATAATGTCAAGAATATTCCACGTGTTGTTGGCGGTATAACGCCTGCCTGTAGCGAAATCGGTGAGACGTATTATTCACAGGTCATCGATAGTGTTGTACCTGTCTCATCAACGACCAGTGCCGAAATGGTTAAGCTGCTAGAAAACACCTTCCGCGCTGTTAACATTGCTCTGGCCAACGAAGTCGCGATTATGTGTGACAAACTGCAAATTGATGTCTGGGAAGTGATTCAGGCAGCCGCAACCAAACCGTTTGGCTTCATGCCACACTATCCCGGGCCGGGGCTCGGTGGTCACTGCATTCCGCTAGACCCGCATTATTTGAGCTGGAAGCTGAAAACGTTGAATTACAATGCCCGCTTCATCGAGCTAGCCAGCGAAATCAACACCTCGATGCCGTTGTATGTGATTGATAAAGTGATTTACGCCTTGAACGAACACGCCAAAGCAGTGCGCGGGTCGCGGGTGGGTATCCTCGGGGTTGCGTACAAGAAAAATGTGGACGATGTGCGCGAAAGCCCGGCGCTTGACATCATTGAATTACTTGAACAACGTGGCGCAGATGTCACATGGACAGACCCGCACGTTGAGCAAGTCATGCTTTCGAACGATCGACTGTCAGTTGGTGATGAATTAACCGCTGAATGGCTCGAATCATTAGATTGTGTTGTGGTGGTGACTGACCACGATGCATTTGACTGGAAATTCATTGCTGCGCACAGTGGTCTGGTGATTGATACACGCAACGCAATTAAGAAAACCGTGCCCGAAAAGGTCGTTATCGGCCTTTCTATGGAAAGCTAGGTGCGAGCTGTGGCAACAACTTATGTCGTGACCGGGGGGGCTGGCTTTATCGGCTCTCACATTGCCGAGCATCTGCTGCGAGACGGACATGCCGTGCATGTAATTGATAATCTGTTGACGGGTAAACGTGCCAACATTGAGCATCTTGAATCTCTCAACGGGGATTTCACCTATCACGAGCAGAGTATTCTTGACACTGAGGCCATCACGCAAATCTTTCAGGGGGCAGAGATCGTCTTTCATCAGGCGGCGCTGGCTTCTGTTCCGCGTAGTGTCAAGAACCCGCTGGCAACCCATGAACATTGCGTTACCGGTACGCTGAGTGTGCTTGTGGCTGCGCGTGATGCTGGTGTGCGGCGCGTAGTCTATGCGGCCTCGTCGTCGGCTTATGGCGATGCCGCCGAGCAGATCAAAGTTGAAACGCTGCCCAACGATCCGATTTCACCCTATGGCGCGGCGAAACTGATGGGCGAACAATATTGTCGTACGTTCTGGCACACCTATCAGCTTGAAACGGTGGCGTTACGGTATTTCAACGTCTTCGGTCCCCGGCAGGACCCAACTTCACAATATGCGGCGGTAATCCCCAAATTCATCACCCGGATGTTGAACGACCAACCACCCATCATTTATGGCGATGGGCACCAATCACGCGATTTTACGTACATCGACAATGTGGTGTATGGCAATCTGCTGGCGGCGAGTGCGCCGGATGCGATTGGTGAGGTTATGAATATGGCCACGGGGGGAAACGTCTCCTTGCTGGCACTGGTGGACAAACTCAACACTATCCTGGGGACAGAATTTGCGCCCCAACATGATCCGCCACGCGCTGGTGACATCCTGCATTCACAAGCGGGGATCGACAAAGCCCGTGAACTATTAGACTTTGCGCCTGTGGTGGACTTTGACGAAGGTCTGAAGCGCACGGTTGCCTGGTATCGACAACAGTAACACGCCTCAAATATGATATTCCTCTAGCAATAGGTCGGGGTGTGGCTCCGTCTCACGAATAGCGTCATGAATGGCGGGGAAAAAGCGTTCCTCGCCGATTTCTTGTTCAAACTGAATTGGCCGTAACCGTACAAATACCTGTGGCTTGAGCCCGGCAAATAAGACGCGCAACCTGGCAGCATCCAGTTCAGTGATCAAGTCGCGCAGGTGTTCGAGTGCAGTCCCGTCAATGCGATTCACTGAGTCACAAGCCAGCACGATATATTCTGTCTGCGGATATTCAGCAATTGCATTGCGTACAAAGCTCTCAAAATAGCGAATGTTGCCAAAATAGAGGCTTTCGTCGATGCGAATGATGAGGGTGCGTTGCATCAGGCGGGCGCTGGGGTTGGACCTGATGTCAACATAGGTCTGGGAGTTACCGACTCGCCCCAGAATCGCAATATGTGGGCGCGAGGTGCGGGCTAGATGCAACAGATATGATGCAATAATCCCCCCGAAAATCCCGACTTCAATGCCAGCCACAAACACACCGATGAACGTTACAAAAAAAGCAGTAGTCTCAGAGCGGCTATAACGCCAGATTTTGCTGACCACCGAAAAGTCAATCAAATTGACGATGCCCGTGAGAATGATGATCGAGAGTGTCACTCGTGGCAAAAAATAAAATAACGGTGTCAATACCAGCACGGTGAGCAGAATCACGAACGACGCTACCATTGACGATATCCCCGAACGTGCGCCGGCTGCATAGTTCACAGCGCTACGGCTGATCGAGGTAGTTCCTGCGTGCCCGCCACTTAACGCTGAGGCGATATTTGCTACCCCCATCGCGATTAGCTCCTGGTTGGTATCCACACGGCGACGTTGTTGGGCTGCGAAAGCGTTTGCGGTGGAGATGCCTTCCATAAACCCGACAAAAGCAATGGCCGCCGCCCCGATCATCAACTGCGGACTGTGAGAGAAAGTCAGGTCTGTGGGCGAAATGGCTTGTGGTAGGCCACTGGGAATATCGCCGATAATTTCCACGTCGTAGCTTGTGTCCAGGCGTAACACGGCAACGACGATGATACTCAAGAAGATGATCACCAATGGGGCGCTACGCACGATGTAGAGCCGCAGGGTTGCACGTGGAATGATGGCACGCAACAGCTTTTCGACCCGGGTGCGAAAAAAGACAATCACCCCAATGCCTGCCAGGGCAAGTATCAACGTCGCGATGTTCACTTCATCCAGATGCAGTAACGGATGCAGGACGAGTTCGTGCGGATAAGAACTATTGGGCGTTTCAATACCGAGCAGGTGTTGTACCTGGCTGAAGGCGATGATTAACGCGGCGGCATTCACATAACCAAGCAACACCGGCCGACTGAGCAGGTTAATGATCCACCCGAGGCGCAACAACCCGGCCGCCAGATAGATCAGCCCCAAAAACAGCGCCATCGTAATTGCCAGCGCAATGTATTCCTCAGACTCGGTTTCTGCCAGTGGTTGCAGCGTAGCGAAGATCATTACCGACGTAATCGCAGTCGGCCCGAGTGTCAGCACAGGTGTTGAGCCCAGCAACCCATAGAGGAAAACAGGCAGCAGGCTGGTATAAAGCCCCATAATGGGTGGCAAGCCGGCTAATGTGGCATATGCGAGGCTTTGGGGCACGAGCATCGTCGCGACGGTTAACCCGGCAGTGATGTCATCTGGGAGGTAACGCCACTGATAAGCGCGTCCCCATTCAAGGAAGGGCAGGTAAGGTTTGAGCATAGCGCCTTCAGGGTTCCTGCATGGTTGCGATGATCATCTTTCACTTATAGCGAAAATCGCCGGACGATGCAATGTGGAGCAACATCATCCAGCGACAGGGGGGCAAGTTGTAGGGGGGTGGCTTGCAGGATCAGGTGTTGTTATCATTCTGCGCGTCGAGATCGAGCGCCAGCGAATTAATGCAGTAGCGCAGCCCCGTTTTGTCACGCGGACCGTCTTCGAAGACATGCCCCAGATGAGACTCGCAATTAGCGCAGACAACCTCTACCCGACGCATACCGTGGCTCAAGTCCTCGCGCAGTTCAACGTTGCCTTCTTCAATGACGTCGTAAAAGCTCGGCCAGCCTGAACCAGATTCGAACTTGGTGTCTGCGTCAAAAAGGGCATTGCCACAAGCCGCACAACGATAAACACCGGGCGTCTTTTCATTGACATATTTGCCAGTGAAGGGGCGTTCAGTGCCTTGTTGACGCAGCACGGCGTATTGTTCAGGGGTTAGGAGTTGACGCCATTCTTCTTCGCTGCGTTGCACTCTGGGTTGGTCAGACATAGAATGTGGCTCCTCTATGGTATTTGCTATGCTATACCATCCATTTTAAGGCACAGACATTTACAAACCAATAGAATCGTCCCCAATGCACATCTGGTGTTTATGTTTGATGGTCGAATACCAACGCTTGCAGATCAAGTTTCTGGGCAGCGTCAAGGTCATGCGGATAGCCGATGGGCTGCCAGAAGTCGGCTTCAATCACTGCCATCGGCTTTTGTCCAGCTAAATAGGTGACATAATCGGTTAGTTCATACTCACCGCGTGCTGACAGTTCCAATTCATGCGCGAAAATTGATTGATCGAGTTTATACCCCCCAATGTTGACCAGCACAGGCGGTGTATACATGCCTTCGGGGGGTTTTTCGTGCAGACGCTGCAAGCTGTCATCGTCATTACGGATCACGGCTGCGTATTTGGTCGGGTCGTCTTTCCACACTGCCAGCAGCCCGGTCGAAGTCGCTGCAAGCCGTTGCAAGGCGCTGACATTATAAAGGTCGTCGCCGTTGAGGACCATAAATGCATCGCTGTGCAAGTGTGGTTGGCAGCATTGCAGCGCATGCCCGGTGCCGAGAGGTTTTGGCGTCTGACGTACAATAGCATAGTCGCTGAAGATGCCCTGTTGTTGCATGTAGGCTTCAATCTGCTCACCCAGATAGCTCACGACAACCAGTACGCGGTCGGCTACGGTGCGCAGTCCTTGCAGCGACCAGTGCAAAATCGGTTGACCTTGCAGCATAAGGAGCGGCTTGGGCGTGGTCTCGGTGAGCGGCTGCATCCGTGTGCCTTTGCCCGCCGCCATAATGATTGCATCCATTATAGGTTTATCCTCTAGTCGCGATATTTCGACAGGTCGATGTCTGGAAATGTTGCCAGCACGGCAAAAAAGGCGTCGCGGTGTTGTGTGGCGTCGGTTTCAGTGTTGCCTTCAAAACGCATACTCAACACGGGCTCAGTGTTGCTGGCGCGGATGAGTCCCCAGCCGTTGTCAAAGTCGAGGCGTAGGCCGTCAATTTCGGTTACAGTTTGCGCCTGTGCGCTGAGTTCAGCTTTCACCGCAGCGATGGCGTCTGGCATTTGCTCGGGTGGGCAGTGGGGCCGATAAACGGGTGTGCTGTAGAGGCGGGGGATACTGGCGTCAATCTCGCTGAGGGGTTTGCCGGCATTGGCAATAGCTTCTACAAGACGCACGGCCGCGTATAACCCATCATCGAAACCATAGTAGTTATCGTCAATGAAAATATGCCCGCTGACCTCACCGCCCAGTGCGGCCGCGTGCTTATCCATCGCGACTTTAATGAACGGATGACCGTTGCGACACATGATCGGGGTGCCACCCAACCGCCGCACCTCATTTGTCACCACGCTACTGCCGGAAACATCGACCACGACGACTGCCCCCGGCTGGCGGCTTAACAGATCACGGGCGAGCAGTGCCAGCAAGCGGTCAGCGTCAATAATCGTGCCGTTGTTGTCCACTATTCCGACGCGATCACCATCCCCGTCAAAGGCGATGCCCAGTTCAGCGTTGTGGTGCTGCACAGCCGCGATTAACTCGCGTAGATTTTCGGCTTCGGATGGGTTGGGTTGGTGGGTGGAAAATGTGCCGTCGCTAACCGAACAATTCAGGCATTCGACGATCTCGCAGCCTAGTGCTGTGAAAAGTTCTCTGGCAATGAGGGCTGTTGCGCCCCTGTAGCATTCGAGTACGACGCGGGGTGGATGTTCGAGGGTTATGTCCTGCTGAATGTCCGCGATATAGTCTGCTTTGGCGTCATGTGTCGTTCGCGTGCCGGGCGTGCTGGCCTGCACAAAATCTTGATTCTGAATACGCTGATAGAATGCCTGAATCGTATCACCATACAACGGACGGTTGCCGATACTGAATTTAACGCCGTTTTTCGACGCTTCAAGGTGGCTACCCGTAATCATGGCACGTGGCAGGTTGCCCTGTCGGGTGGCGTACCAGTAACTAACGGGCGTCGGACATGGGCCAAGGTCAATCACATCACAGCCTGTCGCCAGCAAGCCCTCAATGAACGCGGCGGCCAGGCTTGCGGATGAAGGGCGCGTGTCTTGCCCGACGACCACTGTGGTGCCGAGCTTTTCAGTATGCAGGTGGCTGCCATAGGCGCGGCCGATGTCGGTCATGATGCCCGCCGTGAGATTGATGTTGGGGCCAGCAACAGTGCCGCGAACATCGTAAGCACGGAAAATCTTCTGAGAAAGTTCAGTCAATGGGTGTCCTTTGTATACTGTATACTGCACCATCTAATATTAGCGGCGCTTTTCTATGATTTCGACGTTTTGCCGTAGCTTGATGACGCTATCCGACGGATAATACCCTTTGGCCAGGGACGCCACCGCATAGACCCATGTCCGCGCCCCGATCACTGTGCCGGGGTTGGTCACCGCATTGCAGCCGATTTGCACGTCATCGCCCAACACTGCGCCAAATTTGGTCAAGCCTGTGTCCAGCCGTTCACCCTGAAACGGAATCTGGATGGTCGGCCGCTTGCCAGTGGCAGGGTCTGTAGCGGAAGACACGGCCAGGTTAGAGAGCTTTGTGCCTGCCCCCAGATTGACCCGCTGCCCTAGAATACTATCACCCAGATAGGCGAAGTGGGGGGCGTGGGCATCTTCCAGCATGATGGTGTTCTTAATTTCCGTCGCGTGCCCGACCATCGCGCCCGGCGCAAGGATGACATTGGCCCGCACATAGGCCCCATGACGCAACATTGCACCGTTATGAATGATCGCCGGCCCTTCAATGTAAACGCCGGGTTCAATCGTGACATTTTCCCCGATGTAGATCGGTTTGTCGCCAAAGTGGGTGGAGGGATGATAGGCTGTTCGTTTTTCGGCGGAAAAAATGGGCAACCCCTGTGCAAATTGAGCGGCAATTAGCTCACCAATGCGCGGAATAACCTCCCATGCGTAGGTTGTCCCGTCGAACAGGCTGGCCAGTGCGGTCGCGTTCAGGTCAAAAAGGCTTGCAGCGGAGATGGGATGGGGCATAGCGTTTTGGCTCCAATCTGATCTGGCAGTCTACAGCCAGACGTTGCTAACAGCACCGTCGTCGGCTTGCTTGGCCAGGCGAGCATACTTGGCCAGTACACCCGAGGCGTAATGCGGTTCGGGGGCTTGCCACTGTGCGCGACGGGCTTCGAGTTCGTCCTCGTCCAGCAAGACATTCAGTGAGCGGGCCGCGACATCAACCTCGACCATATCACCTTCTTGCAGCAAACCAATCGGGCCACCGACCATCGCTTCTGGCGCAATATGCCCGATCATCAAGCCCCGCGTGCCGCCACTGAACCGCCCATCGGTAAGGAGCATCACATCGCGGCCGAGTCCTTGACCAACAATGGCAGCGGTAACTTGTAGCATTTCGCGCATCCCCGGCCCACCGACCGGCCCCTCATAACGCACAACGACGACATCCCCGGCTTTGATCTTCTGGGCTTGCACAGCGGCGAAAGCGTCTTCTTCGCATTCAAAGATGCGTGCCGGGCCTTTGTGGTACTGCGGTTCATCGCCTTTGAGTTTAACCACCGCACCATTCGGGGCGAGATTCCCCTTGAGGATCACCAGACCGCCGGTAGGTTTCTTGGGGGCGTCCAATGTCGTGACAATCTCCTGGCCGGGGGTTTCGGTGGCGTCGGCGAGTTCTTCGGCCAGCGTTTGCCCGGTGACTGTCTTCACATCGCCATGTAACAAGCCACCGTCCAGCATCCGTTTGGCCAGGAACTTGACACCGCCGGCTCGGTAGAGGTCAACGGCGACGAATTTCCCGGTAGGGCGCATATCGGTAATCACGGGGGTGCGTTGACTGATGGCTTCGATGTCATCCAGCGTCAACTCAACACCCGCCTCACGCGCAAAGGCGAGCAGATGGAGAACCGCATTGGTGCTGCCGGCCGTCCCCGTGGCGATGGCAACCGCGTTTTCCAACGCTTTGCGGTCAATAATGTCACGTGGGCGGATGTCGCGTTCAATGAGGTCCAACATCATGGCGCCGGCCTGCATCGCAACGTCTTCCTTTTCCTTATCTTCGGCGGGGACGTCATTCATTCCGACCGGGCTGATGCCTATCACCTGGCTGACGGTGGCCATCGTGTTCGCCGTGAACTGTCCGCCACACGCCCCCGGTCCCGGACACGAAACGTTCTCGATTGCGTGGAGTTCGTCTTCGTCAATTTCGCCTGTCTGATACTTGCCGATGGCTTCAAATACGGAAACGATGTCCATCTTCTGGCCGTTGTAGTTGCCGGGCATGATAGTGCCACCATAGAGCATCAAAGAGGGGATATTGAGGCGGATGAGCGCCATAATGGTGCCCGGAATGGTCTTGTCGCAAGAACTGAGCGCAATCACCCCGTCAAAGTAGTTCGCCCGCGTGACCAACTCGATGCTGTCGGCAATCACTTCGCGGCTGATGAGCGAGGCTTTCATGCCCTCGGTACCCATCGTAATGCCATCGCTGATACTGACAGTGTTGAACTCGAAGGGTGTCCCGCCAGCGCGTTTAATCCCCTCTTTGACCCTGGCAGCCAAACGCCGCAAATGAAAATTACAGGGGCCGACTTCGGTCCATGTATTTGCAATCGCGACCAGTGGTTTCTTGAGGTCCTCATCGGTCAGGCCGATGGCTTTGAACATCGCACGGGTGGCGGCGCGTTCGGGGCCATCAACCAGGGTACGGCTGTTGGTGTTGGGCGGGGTTTTGGTGGGCTGCTCAGTCATAATAAATTTCCTTCTGTGCCAGGACATAAAACACTATTGGCCAGTAAGTATGCCGAGGAATGGAGTGCGGCGCAACGTTCAACTCAATAGCTGTTGATAAAGGGCATATTCCTGAGCGGCTACAATGTCTAATGCCATGCGCTCCTGAATATATCGACGCGCATTGTGCCCAACTTCGGCACGCTGCGGGGAATGCAGAGCGGTTTGCAACGCCCATACAATTGATTCAAGCGTTGGTTCGCACAGCCAACCTGTGACGCCGTGTTCAATGGCCTCACGAATCCCGACGACGTTGGTGCCGATGACAGGTAAACTACAGGCCATCGCCTCGAGCAGTGTTTTAGGGTGTCCTTCGTACTGTGAGGGCAGAACATACACCCGGCAACGGTTCAACAACGCGGGTAGCGCTGCATGGGGAACAGTACCTTGCCACGTAATTTGTGTCCCCAGGTGTGCATAGTCGCGTTGTAGCTGCTCTCGTAGCGTGCCATCACCGACGACAAGCAATGAGGAGCCAGTAGTCGCAATGGCTTGCAACAGCAGTTCAGGGTTTTTTTGTGACTCCAGACGCCCAACAAAGCCCACATCAAACTCTTTTGTCACATCCAGTGGCCGATGGCGTGTCGTGTCCACATAGTTAGGGATAATGATTGACTCGGTGGAGGGCGAGTAGTGTTGCTGCACGTAGTCGCGCATGTGTTCGGCAGTGAGGACGATGGCGTCGGCATGGTGAAAGATGCTTGTCTCAATACGACGAGCATGTTGCGCCTCAGGTGAATCTACACCATACTGCTTGACCATAAACTGCGACCACACATAGCCGCCACGCACAATCAACGGTTTACGCCAGAAGCGGGCTGCCCGTAATGCCACGTTGCTGCCGTAATGTTGATTTGTTTTGATGAGGTCAGTGCGGCGCAGCGTTGGCGCGTGAATCAGGTGGATAAAACGTTGATACATCCGTGCTGGCAACCCCCGGGCATTACAACGTACTGCTAGCCCTGCGTATGGTGCAATGATGGCTTGATCACCGGTAGTTCCATACGAAACGAATGTCGTGTGAACACCAAATTGCGTGTACAATTCGGTGTAGAGTGCTAATTCTCGAGATAAAAGTCCATACGCTGCCCATCGTTGTAGCGACCCCTTGAGTTCTAAGAAAACAGTTAGACGCATGGGCTTTGGTCACCTGACGAACTTGAAGAACAGGTTTGCAATTGTCATCGTTTCCGCTGATACTATAGATAATTGATACGACATAATAGTGCTAAAGATGAGTACACAATCGCCTATTCGTATTCTAATTGTAGATGATCATCGCCACATTCACGAGGCTGTTGAGTTGGCCCTCTCTGTTGACAGTAGCTTTGAAATTGTCGGGCACGGCAGCAGCGGTGATGAAGCGCTTTTGCTTTGTGAAACCCTGCAACCACAAATCGTGTTGATGGATGTTGTGATGGCGGGTATGAACGGCATTGAGGCCACACATCTGATCCATCAGCAGTTCCCCGACATTATGATTCTGGCACTGTCTAGCTATGACGACGATCAAAGTATCCGTGAGATGCTGCGTAAAGGCGCTGTCAGCTATATTCCCAAAGACACCATCGCGCGTAGCCTCGTTAGTGCAATCCGATCTGTGGTGGATGGCAACACCGTACTTCCGGCCAGTACACGTGACCTCTTTGTGCGTACCCCCGAAACCACACTCGTACCCGAATTTGAGTTGACTGAGCGTGAACTTGAGGTGCTACGGTTGGTTGCGTCCGGCATGACGAACCCACAGATTGCAAGCGAACTTTTCATCAGCCCGTCCACGGTCAAATTCCACCTCAGCAACATTCTACGCAAGATGCAAGTCGAAACCCGTGCCGAGGCCATCGTCATCGCGGCGAAAACAGGATTGGTCTAGCTGGCTTACCTGTCCGATTGGCCAGTAGCAAAACCCTCTCTTTGTACAGCGTTATAGCCCCTTGCGGCGCGTTATACTGATAACAACGCTGGCAAATGAGTAAAGACAGATAGGCCTTTCCAATGACGACCGCTACAACTGCATTCCCGACCAATCAACAAACTGTTTTACAGGATAACGAACGCCTTAAGCACTATTTGCGCAACATTGTGTTCACGTTTTTTGCATTGAGCGTGGTCATGGTACAGGTTCAAAATCCGTACAATCGTCTTGCCGCCGTTGCTTTGATTGGCGTCGGGTTCTTAACCCTGTTGATGACGCATCGCGAACAGTTGCAGGTCGCAGTACATCTGATCCCTGTGTCACTGATGATAGCCCTGACCATCTTTGCGTATAATGGCAGGGGCATCGTAGACCCGGGTATTTTTGGCTTTACCATCGTGATGTTGATGGCGGGCTTGCTGATTGGGCAACGCGGGGTACTACTATACGGCACTCTGTCGATTTTTTGCGTGTGGTGGCTCTACATTGCAGCCAGTACAGGCATTGCAAGCCATTCGATGGTACTCAGTGAATCAAAAGAATTTAGCAGCATCACCTACATCACCGCCTACCTGATTGGCGCTATTGTCATCTTGCGCCTCATCATTGATACCCTGCAACAAAGCCTCATCCATGCCCAGCACAGCGCCGTTGCCCTTGAAAACCTCAATCAGCAGCTTGAAACCCGTGTTGCTGACCGTACCCGTGAGTTAGAGGAAAACCGCAATTTCGCGGAAACGCTCTCGAACATTGGACGGACGACCAACGCCGCCACAACCTACACCGAAATTCTTGAAGCAATCGTTCAGGAAATCGGTACGGTTGACTACTTGATTGCGCTGAATATTTTTGAGAACCATGACGCCAAAGAGGCAACTTACCTCGAAGCGGTCGCGATGTTGCAGCCGCACCAGACCAAAGCCGAAGTAACCTCACTGCGCATCCCGTTAACGGGTGCTTCTCCTGATCATACGGGCCTGCTGGTTATTGAAGATGTCAATACGCAGCTTGCTGACCAGCCGGACGTTTTGCAGAATTTCAAACACCTTGACCTACAAGCAGTACTGAGCTATGACTTTGACCTCGGTGACCGCACAATCGGCGCGTTGACTTTCGCCAGCCGCACCCAACGCCGCTTTACAGAATTTGAACGTGAGCTGATTCAGGCGGTTGGTGATCTCGCCGCCGCTGCTACTGAACGTAGCCGTCTCTATGCCGAACAGGTCGAAATTGCTGAAGAACTCCGCACGCTGGACACGATGAAAAGCCAATTCCTCGCCAGCATGAGCCATGAGCTGCGCACCCCACTAAACGCCATCCTCAACTTCACCGAGTTTCTGCATATGGGAATGCTCGGCCCCGTCACCGATAAGCAGAAAGATGCATTGGCAAAAGCCCTTTCCAGCGGACGCCACCTGCTGTCATTGATCAATGACATTCTGGACATTACGAAGATTGAAGCCGGGATGATGCGCTTGTTCATTGAAGACGACGTTGACCTCAAACAGGAACTTTCAACAGTTGTGGCGTCGGCAAACAGCCTCGTACGGAACAAAGATATTGCGTTCACACAGGAGATTGAAGACGACCTGCCGACCATTGTTGGGGACAAACGACGTATTCGTCAGGTGTTGCTAAATCTGCTTTCAAACGCCATCAAATTCACCGAGCAAGGTGGGGTAAAGTTGCGCGTGTTCCGGCACGATGATCGTGTGCGCTTCATTGTCGAAGATTCCGGCCCCGGTATTGCTGCTGAAGATATGCCCATCGTTTTCGAACCCTTCCAGCAAACCGAAACCGGAATTCGTCATGCCGGGGGCACCGGCCTGGGGCTCCCGATTACCAAGCGGCTGGTTGAAGCGCATGGTGGCAAATTATGGGTTGAAAGTGAAATTGGCGCGGGCACGACATTCTATGTTGATTTGCCGGCCCATTCTGAAGAATTGCTGCAAATGATTGATAGTGTGAATGTGAAGGTGACAACCCATGCCCATTCATGAGCATATTCTCTATGTGGAAGACGACCCACTGAGCCGTGATGTGATGCAGATGCTTGTCGATAACATCATTGAGGCCGACTCGCTGGTGATGCTTGCAGACAGCGCGGACTTTGTTCAGCGGGTACAGGCATTGCAACCATCCCCAACAATCATTTTGTTGGATATTCACGTCAAGCCGATTGATGGCTTTGAAATGCTACGCCAGCTCCGTGCGTTGGAAACGTTACAAAACTCGAAGATTGTGGCGCTCACTGCTAGTGTGATGAACGAAGAGGTTGAGCAACTGCGTGAAAGTGGCTTTGATGGTGCAATTGCCAAGCCGCTGAGCGTACAGGAGTTCCCGTCCTTGATTGAGCGCATTGTGAGAGGTGAACATGTTTGGCACATTGGTGATTGAGAGAACAATGACCGATCAAGAAAAACAACTGGATGAGCTGTTTACGTATCTTGACAGCCCCGAATTTTCTGTGCGAGAAGCAGCCCGGCAACGGTTGGCTGCATATAGCCTGGACAGTATCCAAGGACGCCTGATTGCGTCAATTCAGCAACATCGCGGCTATCAGAGCTACGAATCCGCCCAGCTTTTTCTTGAACATATGGACTGTATTGACGACCGATTGCTGCATGACATGTTGACTTCATCGCACCCGATGATCGGGCATCTGGTCTTCGAATACCTTGAAAGAAATCGTTGCAATACAACTACGCAAACACTCCTGAAAGCATTGCCTTATGCCATTCCTACTGTTCAGATGCGTATCATTGGCTACATTCGTCAACAACAACGACAAGAAGCACTGCACACGCTGATTGCAGTATTGCGCTATACACACTCAATTTCAGTACAAACGCAAGTCATGGACGCACTCGCGGCCCTCGGTGATAATCGTGCTGTGGTCTTTATCCAGCCGTTTACCCAGCATATGAACCCGCATGTCCGGACGGCTGCTCGTGAAGCAGTCATGATGCTGACGTTGCAATAGGCTCACTACATACAGTCAAACTCAACCAGTAAAGGAGAAATCAACTGGTGTTACTTAAAGGCAAACGTATATTTTACGTAGAAGACGACCTTACCAATCGTTCGTTGGTACAGCTCGTGCTGGAACAACATGGGGCCTCAATGCGTTTTGAACGTTGGGGAACTGACGACGCCCTGCGACGGTTGCATGACTTCGCTCCGGTAGACCTCATCTTGCTGGACTTGATGCTGCCCGACAACGTTTCTGGCTACGACATTTTTAATGCAATTCGAGAGGACGAACATTTTAATGCAGTCCCGATTGTTGCACTTTCTGCTGCTGATCCCTCGATAGAAATGTCTAAGGCACGCGCCTATGGCTTTTCGGGTTTTATCAGCAAACCGATTAGCTTGATCGATTTTCCACAGCAAATTAAGGCGCTTATTGAGGGTGAAGTCGTCTGGTTTGCGAACTAACCTTTTTTGGACAAGGGGTATAATTATGACAGGCTACTCTGCACTCGTTATCGACGACAACCCGTTGAACAATGACGTGTTGTTAACACTACTGGAGCAACATGGTGTAAAAACTGTTGCTATCGAATCACCTCAGGCTGTTGAGGAGACCATCGACGCGGTAGGGGTACCGTCGGTGATCTTCCTGGACCTCGAATTTCCGAACTATGATGGCTTTGACATCTTCGCCGTGTTGCGTGACAACCCGTTGCTGAATAACACGCCCATTGTTGCCTACAGCGTCCATATCAGCGAAATTGACCGGGCGCGGCAAGCTGGCTTTGATGGCTTTCTTGGTAAGCCACTCAACGCGCAGCAGTTTCAGCGTAACCTTGAACAAATCCTCAACGGCGACACCATCTGGGAAGTCTAAGGTGCGTCACTATCTGGTCGGGGCGTGGCGGGTGGCTGGTACGCTCATAATGTAAAATGATGAGCAACCCCAACGCTGCGCCAATGACCACATCTTGAGGATAATGCACGCCCAGGTACATCCGGGCCCAGGCGACCAAAACAGTGTAAGCACCTGTTGCTGTTATCAGTGCGCGTTGCTCGGATGTTTGGGCGATAATTAGTCCATACACCAGCGCCCCCATCACGTGCCCGCTGAGGATGCCGTAGCCGGGTTGCCAGACCAGGCCTGTGACCTGCTCTGGACGGGCAAGGTGCGGGCGCGGCCGGCGCAAGATCAGCTTCAGACCGTAGATAATGACCAGTTGCCAGACGGTGACCCGTCGCACTCTGGTCACCAGTGGTAAATTTCCCTGCTGGCGGGCATAGGCAGAAATTAGCGTTGCGCTGACGGCGGGGTGACCCAAAACATTCAAGGCACGCGCTATTCGGTCGGACCACGGGTTGCGGCGCGACTGAATCCACATCACAATAGCGAGGCCGGGGCCGGCTTCTAGATAGGTCAACATGATGAGGATGAATACCTGTGATGCACGTGACTGAGCATAAACCTTCCACGCATGAGCAACAACTCCGCGAGATGATTTGCAAAATAGGGCGCTTATTGCATCAGTTCCGCATGATTGATGGCGCGGCGGGCAATGTTTCTGTACGCCTGGACGCAAACCGCATTTTAGCAACACCTTCCGGACTGGCAAAGGGCTTCATGTCGCCCGGGCAGCTTATCATTGTGAATATGCAGGGCGAAAAGATTGGGCCCACAACGCCCGAAAATGCTGACCTGCAACCCACCTCGGAACTGGCCATGCACCTTGAAGTCTATCGCCAGCGCGATGATCTACATGCGGTGGTTCACGCGCACCCACCCGTCACGGTGGCGTTGAGTGTCGCGGGGATTAGTTTGCAACGTTGTTTGGTGCCAGAAGCGGTTGTGGAACTGGGGTTGGTGCCGACTGCGCCTTATTCGACGCCCTCTAGCACCGAAAATAGCGATGCCATCCGCGACTTGATCAAAGAACACGACGCGATTGTGCTGGCCTATCACGGGTCACTGACAGCCGCGACAGATGTATGGTCGGCGTATGAACGTTTAGAATATCTGGAATATACTGCGAAGATTATCTTTCAGGTGCAACAGCTAGGCGGTGGGCCCGACCTGCCGCCGGAACAGGTGAAAAAACTCCTCGCCAAACGCAAAGCCCAGGGTTTCTGGCGCAATGGTGACGAGGAGCGGTTTGCGAAATTTTGTGGATGCAGCAGCGACTAACTGCTTTCAAGCAGCGCTTTGCGACGTTTGACTTCTTTCTGGCGCTCGTCGTTGTTGAGAATGCGCTTCCGCAGGCGCAAACTGTTTGGCGTAACTTCTAGCAATTCGTCTTCGGCAAGGAATTCAATGCAGTCGTCCAGGCTCAACTGGCGCGGTGGGGTCAGCCCGTCTACAGTTTCGCTGGGCTTGGCGCGGTGATTGGTGACATGCTTGGCCTTGGCGACGTTAACAGCAAGGTCTTCAGGGCGGATATTTTCGCCGACGATCATGCCCTCATAGACTTCGACACCCGGGCCAATGAAGAACGTGCCGCGTTGCTGCGCGTTGACCAGTGCATAGCTCGTTGACGTACCGCGCTCCCATGCGACCAGGCTCCCAAAGCGCCGCTGTGGAATTTCGCCGCCCGCGAGTGGTTCGTAACCGTGGAAGATGCTGTGAATTTGCCCCATGCCACTGGTCGCCCGCATAAACTGGGACTGAAAGCCAATCAACAACCGTGTGGGGACAAAATAGCGTATAAATGTGGTCCCGTTCTGGCTGTGCATATTCGCCATCGTTGCCTTACGTGAGCCGAGCATTTCCATCACGGTGCCGGCCATTTCATCGGCAACTTCAATCTCAACTTCTTCAATCGGTTCCAGCACAGCACCTGTTTCAGGGTCTTCTTTGTAGATAACTTCGGGCGCACTGACCTCGAACTCATACCCCTCGCGACGCATGGTTTCAATCAAAATACCCAGATGCAGTTCCCCACGCCCGCTGATGATGAATTTTTCGGGGCTTTCACCGTCTGCAACCCGGAGCGCCACATTACTGCGGGTTTCTTCCATGAAGCGTTGCCGCAAACGTCGTGACGTGCCATAGCCGGTTTTGCCTTCACGCCCGGCGAAAGGGGATGTGTTGACACCGAACATCATGCGCACGGTTGGTTCTTCAACCGAAATGGGTGGCAACCCCTCTTTCACGTCGGTATGGGCGATAGTATCACTGATTTGAACGACATCCAGCCCACCGAACGCCACAATATCGCCGGCTTCAGCCTGATCAATTTCTTCGCGGGTCAGGTTATGATGGGTAAAAAGATACTCGATTTTGCCGGGAATGCGCTTGCCATCTGGCGTAATGCGGACCACCGACATACCGCGCTTGAGGATACCAGACTGTAACCGCCCGATACCAAGTTGCCCTTTGTAGGTGTCATATTCCAGTGTTGTAACGAGGAGGCGTGCTGGTTGTTCGGTGTCAATCTGGGGGGGCGGTATTTCCTCTAAGATGGTTTCAAAAAGCGGTTCGAGCGTGTCTTCAAGGCTGTCTGCTGTATGCCCTGCCTTGCCATGCAGCCCGATGGCATACACAACCGGGAAGTCGGCCTGTTCGTCCGTTGCACCGAGTTCAATGAATAGGTCAAAAGTTTCGTTAAGTACGTCGTCAGCCCGCTGGAAGGGACGGTCAATCTTATTGATGACGACGATCACACGCAATCCAAGCTCAAGTGCCTTGCGCAACACGAAACGGGTTTGCGGCATGGGCCCTTCCACAGCGTCAATGAGCAGCAGCGCACCATCGACCATGTTTAACACACGCTCAACCTCGCCGCCAAAATCCGCGTGGCCGGGGGTGTCTACGATATTGAGTTTGACATCGTTCCAGGTGATGGCAGTATTTTTCGCCAGGATAGTAATGCCGCGTTCGCGTTCGAGGTCGTTGTTGTCCAGCACGCGGTCTTCAATGGATTGGCCCTCTCGAAAGACGTTGGCCTGCTTCAGCATCCCGTCGACCAGCGTGGTTTTGCCGTGGTCAACGTGCGCAATAATCGCGATATTACGAATATCGTCCCGTTTCTGCATGAATCCTCATTTCAGCAACTAATTGAACCTGAATAGTCTAACAGATACGCATGATAAAAGGATGATAGAAAACTCAACAAACGTCACAATTTGTGCGAGATTGCTAAGTTACTCGGTCTCTGGTTTGCGGCGGGCGATCTTTCCATGCGCGTTTACGTGGTGGGTGGCATGTGTTTTGGCGTTGTTTTTGTCGATAACGGCCTGCGCCTGTTGCATAAGCTGTTCGGGTGTTGCGCCGGCCGCCAATGCCAGGCCAATCGCCGTCACGAAAACATCGCCCGCTTCTTCAGCGACGTGGGCAGTGTTGGTGCCGTCACGGGCTGCTTCAATCAATTCACGGACTTCTTCTTCAAAAATGGGCAATTGACGGTCCCGGTTGAATGGACGGTCAAAGCGGGCATACAGGTCAACGGTGGATTGGATGAGTGCGTGCAGGGTGTCGGTGTTCATGCTGTGTGTGCTTTCTCCCGTTGGATTTAGGTTCCGCTGAATGATAGTGGATATGCTATAATCCGCACAAGTGTTCGTTGATCGCATCTATGATGACGACCAATTTGATTGAGGAATCATAATGTCAGACCGTCCCTTGCTTGTGCTTATTGATGCCCACGCCGTTGCCTACCGACAACACCACGCCCTGAAATCTGCCGCGTTTTCAACCAGTGCCGGGGAACCGACCACTGCCGTTTATGGATTCACACGGGTGATTCTGGATGTACTCGATGAAAACCCCGACTATGTTGCGGTATGCTTTGACGCGGGCTTGAGTGGGCGCGAGGAAATCTACAGCGACTACAAAGCCAATCGCGACGATATGCCCGAAGAATTGGCTATACAAATTCAGCGGATTAAGCAGCTTGTTGACAGCTTCAATATCCCTGTGCTGGAAGTTGACGGTTACGAAGCCGACGATGTGATTGGTACCGTCGCGACGCAGGCCGAAAACGAAGGGTGCCGTATTCGCATCATCACTGGCGACCGTGACCTGTTGCAGCTTGTTACCGCGCATATCCATGTGCAGCTTCCGAAACGTGGTGATGATGATGTGGTGTATGATCTGAACGGTTATGCGGAAAAATACCCGGGCCTGACCCCGGCACAACTCCCCGACTTGAAAGGCTTAATGGGCGACAGTTCTGACAATATCCCGGGGGTAAAAGGCATCGGTGAAAAGACCGGGCTCAAGCTGTTGGGGCAGTATGACAGCGTAGAGGGGATTTACGAACACCTTGACGAGATCAGAGGTTCACAGCATAAAAAACTGGATGCCGGGCGCGAACTGGCCTATCTCAGCAAAGAATTGGCGACCATTCAACGTGATCTCCCGATTGATATTGTGCTGGATCAGTGTATCGCGACCGATTACGACCCCTTTACAGTGGACGCGCTCTTCGAAGAACTCGAATTTCGCAGTTTTCGCCGCCGCCTGCGAGAACTACACGCCGACGAATCTATTGCTGATACGCCGGCCACCGCTGAAGAAGCCGCGACTGAAGCGGATGTGTCCTATACCATTGTTGATACGCCGGAAAAGCTCAACGCCCTCGTTGAAGAACTCAACGCTGCTGCGATGATCGCCTTTGACACCGAAACCACCAGTGTTGACCAGATGCAAGCGTACCTGGTCGGGATTTCACTGGCGACCACCGCCGCGCATGGCTATTACATCCCCCTCGGGCACATTGACCCCAACGCCGAAGATGGGGCCCGGGAAGGGTTGTTGCCTGAACACAGTGCGGCCGCTGCCAGTGGTGAACTAAGCCAGGGTTCTTTATTAGACGCACCCCCGCCGCCCCAACTCAAGCTCGAACACGTGATCGAAGCCATACGGCCAGCCCTCACGAACCCTGACATTTCCAAAATTGCCCAGAATGCCAAATATGACCTGATGGTCTTGCGGCGCTATGGGTTGGATGTGCAGCCTGTTGGTTACGACACGATGATTGCACGCTGGTTGCTGGACCCGGCGGCGCGGCTTGGTTTGAAAGATATGGTGCTGGACTACCTCAGCATTCAGATGACGGAAATCACCGAACTCATCGGCAAAGGCAAAAAAGCGATCACGATGGCGCGGGTACCGATTGCCGAAGCGGCGAAATATGCAGCGGCTGATGCGGCCTTGTTGTTTGCGCTACGGGTTAAGCTGGAAGCTGAACTCAGCCACCATGATCGTCTGCAAGCCTTGCTAGATGAGATGGAAATGCCACTGGTGCCGATCATCGCGGACATAGAAATGCAGGGTGTATTGCTGGACGTAGACTTTATGCACGGGGTCAGCGCAGAACTCAGCCAGCAGTTGCACCAGCTTGAGCAAGACATCTTCCTTGAAAGCAGCTATGGCGAGTTTAACATCAACAGCACGCAGCAACTCGCAGATGTTCTCTTTGGCAAGCTGCAACTCTCCACACGTGGCGTTAAAAAGACCAAAAGTGGCAATTATTCACTGACAGCCGACACGCTCGAAAACATGCGTGACGAACACCCCATCATCCCCAAGGTACTTGAATATCGGCAGGTGCAAAAGCTCAAAAGCACCTATGTTGATGCTCTGCCCGCGCTGGTTCATCCCGTGACAGGGCGCATTCATACCTCCTATAACCAGACGGGCACGACGACCGGCCGCTTCTCCTCCAGCGACCCCAACCTGCAAAACATCCCCATCCGCACCGAAGAAGGCCGCCGGATTCGTAAGGCATTCATCGCGCCAGAAGGGTATGTCCTGTTGGGCGCAGACTATTCGCAGATCGAATTGCGGATTCTGGCACACTTTTCGGGAGATGCAGCCTTGATTGACGCCTTCCAGCAGGGGCGTGACATCCATGCCAGTACGGCCGCTGCGGTGCATCATATCGCCATTGAGGACGTCAGCTATGAGCAACGCAGCTTTGCCAAGACAGTGAACTTTGGGTTGATGTATGGCATGGGGGCCTATCGCCTTGCACAAAGCTCAGACCTGACATTGGGTGAAGCACGTGAATTTATTGAAGCCTACTTTGAGCGCTTCCCGGGTGTGAAAAAGTATCTGGACGAAAGCAAAGCCTTTGCCAGTGAACATGGCTATGTCACAACGTTACTGGGGCGGCGACGTAACTTCAGTGTGCTGCAACACTTTGGGGTGAACAATAACGTTCGCCAACGCGCCGAGCGTGAAGCGATTAACATGCCGATTCAGGGCACCAGCGCCGATATTTTGAAATTGGCTCTGCTGAATCTGCACGCTAACCTGCGCGAATCTGGGCTAGATGCACACTTGATTCTACAGGTGCATGACGAGTTGGTGCTTGAAGTGGCCGAGGCAGATGTCAGTGCTACCCGCGAACTGGTGGTGAAGACGATGGAGTCTGCTTATGAGTTATCCGTGCCACTCAAGGTCGAGACGTCAGTCGGCAAAAACTGGTTCGATATGGAGGAAAGTGGTTAATCGCGCTAATTTGGCGCAGGCAACCCACATTCACGGAAAGCCCGCACGAAGTCCTCAATGCCGACGAAGGGGCTCGGGCTATCTGCTGCGATGTCTTCTTGCAGCAATTCATAACCCCGCCGCAAGGGGTCGCCTGCAAACTGGCACTGTTGCAAATTGTAATGCGAACGTCCCAACAAATACCAATCATACGGATTGGTGGAGCCGTTTTCGATGGCATTTTCGAAGTGCCCGAGTGCAATTTCATAATTGCGATTGGTGAGGTACTGAATGCGCCCCAACGGCGACAGACAGTTGACAAAGTTCGGGTCACGATCCAGACACCGCGTATACATATCTGTGGCGGGTGTGGTCAGCCCTTGATTGTAGTAAACATCTCCCAGCCGTGAGAGTAGCGAAATATCAAGCGGGTTTGCCTGTAGTGCGTTTTCGAGAATTTCAAGCTGTTGGTTGGGTTGTCCCTGCGCAAGATAAATATCGGACATTTCAATGGCGATATAAGTATGGCTGGGCATAGCTTGCCGGGCCACCTGCATTGCTTCGAGCGCAGCATCAAAGTCAGCGTCTGCACTACTGGCCAGGAAACGCCCGTAGTTGCGGTAGGCCTGAGCGCGGGTTTCGGGCGTAACACTCCCGTTCTGTACATCTTCAAGCGCTTCTTGCAATAGCGGCCGCGCCAGTTCAGGGCGGCCAAGGTTGCGGTAGATATTCCCGAGATGGGCTTTGGCCATGGTATGATTGGGGTCAATTTCCAACGCACGCAACGCATAAGGCAATGCCTCGGCATGCCGCCGCCCCCAGTCCAGCGCCATCGCTTTGACGGCATATCCTTCGGGTGCCAATGGATTGGCGAGGATGGTGAGGTCAGCAATCTCTATGGCCTCATTAATGCGATCAGTATTCTGGCCGAGGCTAGAGGTAATCACGAGCGTATAGGCTTCGCGGTGATGCAATTCTACGTCATTTGGCCGGCCGACCAATGCCCGCTGACAGGCCTCCATGACCGTATTCAAATCCCCAAGCATGTAAGCGTTTTCGCACTCGACAATATCCTGACGCACGTCGGGGGTGGCTGTAGGCGCGTCGGGGAACATCTCGGAACGGGTCTGACTGATTTCGTTGCCGACATTGTTAGCAAAGTTGGTCGCCCCGGCGCGGAACGGCACCGGATTGCGCAAGATAAAGTACGCAGCAACGCTGGCCAGCACCGCAAACAGAAATAACCATGTGCTACGCCGCTTGAGAAACCCCCGCCGACGTCGTGCTTTCGACTGGTAGCGTTTTGGAACTCGTAACTGCATTAGAAAAAACGCTCCTTTGCCCTAATAAATGCCGATGGGTGGCGGTGGGGTTGGCGTTGGTGGCACAGGTGTCGGAATATCGGCAATGGTAATGTCGTCGTCCACAGCGGCGCAGTCCTGCATCCCGATCATGGTTAGTTCGCGTGGACGCTGGTCAATGTCTACGGTCAGGGCTTCACGGAACAGCGGCATCGCCAGTTCACAGCGGTCAAGGCGATAGTATGCCAGCCCATGCAGGTAATAGCACTCTTGCAAGCGTTCAGACATCTCCCAGCCCTGCGAATCCATTAATCCGATACACGTTTCAAAGGACTCGATTGAGCCTTCGTAGTTACGTCGAGTATAGCGCACCATGCCAAGCTGGGCATGGGCTTCGGGGAAACTGGGGTCAAGCTCGATTGCGCGTTCGCATGAGTCCTGCGCAGACACGTCATCACGCTGGCGGAAGAAGGTTTCGCATTTGCGCGTCCAGGCTTTGACGTTCGCCGGGTCATTGATCAACACACGGTCGTAGGATTGAATCGCGGCGTCGAAGTTGTCGAGGATGATGTAATAGGGTGCAAGCTCAAAATACAGCGCATCTAGCCGGGGGTGGATTTCAATGGCGGCCTGATACTGTTGAATCGAGATGTCGTAATTGCCAGTAAAGGCTAGCGACAATGCCAGCGCACGCCGCGAGTCGATGCTGTTGGGGTTAAGCGACACAGCCTGCTGGGCCTGTTCCTGTGCAGAGCGATAACGCCCCTGTCCATAATACGCCAGCGCGAGATAGGCGCGTGCTTCGGCCCACCCTGGCGAGGTTTCTACAGCGTTGAGGGCGGCGGCGGCTGCTTCATCACTGCGATCATTTTCAATCAGTGCCAGCGCATAGGCGGCCTGCGCATAGGCATCGTTGGGCAGTAGGCGCACTGTGCGGTCGGCCACCGTCAGCGCGTCACGGGCCAAAAAGCGTGAGCCGCGTCCGCGATAGCTCCCATAGACCAGCACACGTACATATTCATATTGAATCAGGGTATTGGTAGGCTCCATTTCAGCGGCCTGACCATAATAGTAAATGGCAGATTCAAGATCGCCCTGCCAGTAGGCATCTTGCGCGAGTTGGGCCATGCTGATTGCGTTTGGGGTGGCAGTGGCCGGTCCCATTACCATACCCATGACCTGTGGCTGCACCCGGTCAAACTGCCAGATAACGCCGAAGACAACGCCCATCGCAATCAACCAGAACAGGAAAAACGCCATGCGCCCCTGGCCACGGCGGCGGCGTCCAAATGTCAGCGCTGAATTGTCGCGACGGATTTTCATGCCCATGCGCGTTTAATCTCCTCTAAAGCGTGTTACCCTGAAACGATAAAAAGGGCGCGATGTGCATCACGTCCCGCAGGAATAAAACTCATAAACATTGTGCTAAATGCTAGCACCCGTGTGCGTAGACTGTCAACTACGCTTCACCACCGTCGGCATCACAGGCGCAGCCTTAGCCCTGACGTAGATGATTGACCAGTGCGGTGAGTGCCAGCAAATAGCTCTGTGCGCCAAAGCCGCTAATTTGCCCGATGCAGACCGGGGCAATGTAAGAATGCTGGCGGAAAGCCTCGCGACGATGGATGTTGCTGAGGTGACATTCAACTGTGGGGAGTCCGACGGCCGCAATGGCATCACGGATGGCAACAGAGGTGTGGGTATAGCCACCGGGGTTAATGATCATGCCGCTGCATTCGCCGCGAGCAGATTGGATATGGTCTATCAGTTCGCCCTCATGGTTAGACTGCACGCTGCGCAGGCTGACCTGCAATTCCTCAGCCCGTTTCAAGAGCTGTTCGTTAATGTCATCAAGCGTGAGTGTGCCATAAATTTCAGGCTCACGGGTGCCCAGCAGGTTCAGGTTTGGCCCATGCAGCACGAGGATGGGCTCAGTCATCGCAAAGACCTTGCAAAACGCCCACCACTGTCTCACGGGGTACATCGCGCACAATGTCGGGCTGTCCGATACCCCGCAGCACAATGAAATGTGACCGCCCATCGCGCCACTTTTTGTCGGTGTGCATCGCTTCCCAGATAGCGCCGGGGTTCATGTTACGGATACGGATAGGCAGGCCGGCAGCAGCGACGATTTCCTCAACCTGAAGGCTGGTTTCCGCGTCAATGAGACCCAGTTCATGGGAAAGACGGCCGGCTGCAACCAGTCCCACGGCCACTGCATCGCCGTGCCGCCACTGATACATGCTCACCCGCTCAATGGCATGGGCAAAGGTGTGTCCCAGGTTGAGGAAAGCGCGTTCTCCCTGCTCAAACGGGTCACGTTCTACCACGTCAATTTTGACCTTTACCGCGTCGCGAATATGGTGGTGGACGGTGTTCAGGTCGCTGAGCGTATCGAGCTTATCTGACAGCAGGCCATGTTTAATGACTTCTGCCATACCGGCCCGCATTTCTTCTGTGGGGAGCGTTTCGAGTACGGCCGGATCAATCACAACGAGGTCAGGTTGCTTAAATGCACCGACGAGGTTCTTGCCCATCGGTACATCGACCCCGACTTTACCGCCAACAGACGAGTCCACCATGGCCAGCAACGTCGTCGGAATTTGCACAACACGCAGACCACGCAGATAGGTGGCCGCCGCATAACCAAAGGTGTCACCCACAACGCCACCACCAAGCGCAATCACAACTGAACTACGGCTGACATCACGCCCGGCGAATTCATTATATATATGATGCACCGTTTCCAGATTCTTGGCTCGTTCACCGACCGGGATTGTCACCATGTGTGCATGCGGCAACATGTCCAGCACATATTCACCAACCAGCGCATTCACCTGATCATCTGTACCAATAACGACGTGTTTGGCGTTCAACCCGTAGATGTCAAGAATTTCTGGCAGGCGTCTGAGTGCGCCATGCATTTCTAGAATTGGGTAGAACCCTTCCGGCGAACGCACGCGCATTTCATGAATACGTACAGCCCGTTCACGTCGCCACAGGTCGATAATCTCCTCGGCTAGGTCGTCCGGGGTACGCTCAGAGGTGTCTATTTGCCAGCGGAATTGGCGATATTGCGGCTGACGGTGGCGCAACAGTTCTTCGACTTTCGCCAGCGGATCATCCCCGCGCAGCAACGGCCGCTCGTCGCCGTCACCCTCTAAGCGCTGGACGATAACCTCTGGCGAGGCATTGAGACATATTACGGTATCCGCTGCGAAGGTCTGGCGGTTGTCTTGCCGTAACATCATCCCGCCCCCGGTGCTGATGATGGCGGTTTCCTCGTCCTGGCTCAGTTCAGCCGCGATGGTTGCTTCCCAGGCGCGGAAGGCTGCCTCGCCCTGTTGCGCGAAAATTTCTGGCACGCTCATGCCCAGCCGTTCTGCGATGAGGTCGTCGGTGTCAATGAAGGGCAGTTCCATTGCTTCAGCGATTTTGTGCCCGAGTGTACTTTTGCCAGTGCCCATGAAGCCAGTAATCACGAGTTTATTCATAGCCGAACCGCCATTCTTTATTGTGGAGTTGAAAGTCTTTGATATTGCCGCGCTTTAACTGCTCGAAACGTGGGCGCATTTCGTCCATCGAATCGCCGCCGAGTTTTTCCAGCAGCGCGTCCGCCAATATGATCGACACCATCGCCTCAATGACGGGTACAGCACGAGGGGTGGCGCAGAAGTCGCTGCGTTCATAGACCGTCTGCCCATTTTCGCCTGTAAAGAGGTCTACTGAGTCGAGTGGCGTAAGGGTGGTGCTGATGGGTTTCATTGCGGCGCGGACGACCAGCGGCTCTCCGGTTGTAATGCCACCTTCCAGCCCCCCGGCACGATTCGTCCGGCGGTGGAGGTTGCCATCGGCGTCCTGTTCAATTTCGTCATGCACCTGTGTGCCGCGCTTGCGGGTGTTGTCAAAGGCTGTGCCCACTTCAGCGCCCTTGATACTTTGAATGCTACACACCGCCCCGACCAGACGCCCGGTTAAGCGACGGTCGTAATGTACATGTGAACCCAGGCCCGGTGGCAGGTTCAACACTGCGACCTCTATAACACCGCCGAGGGTGTCTTTGTCGATTTTTACCTGGCGAATGGCAGCCCGGATACGTTCAGAGGCGTCAGGGTCGGGGCAACGCACTTCGGATTCTTCGGCCGCTGCGAACCGAGCTTCGTAGTCGGGTGGGTCGTCATCAAAGTGGGCGCATTCCCCCCCGATTTCGGTCACATAACCGCCGACAATGATGCCAAACTCTGCTAACAATTGCTGACACACCGCACCAACGGCGACACGCATCGTCGTTTCGCGCGCGCTGGCCCGTTCCAATGACAGGCGCAGATCGTCGTAACCGTATTTGATGGTGCCTGTCAGGTCAGCATGGCCGGGGCGCGGCGTCGTCATCGGGGTGATGTCGCGCTCGGCCCAGTTTTTCCAGTCCCGGTTTTCGACAATCATGCTGATGGGACCGCCTGTGGTTTTGCCGGCCATCCAGCCCCCGGTTAAGCGGGCGCGGTCGCGTTCAATGTGCATGCGGCCGCCACTGCCGTAGCCCTTTTGACGACGTGCCAGTTGTAGGGCAATGTCGTCTGGCAAGAGTTCCAGCCCGGCCGGGATACCTTCAAGAATCGTTGTCAATAATGGGCCGTGGCTTTCGCCTGCGGTTAAGAAGCGAATGCGTGTGTTGTTCATTCGTGTTGCTCCAGTGCTTGCAGGGCCGCTTTGCGCATGACTTCAACCGGGGCCGTTTGCCCTGTCCACAGTTCAAACGCGGCCGCACCCTGATAAATTAACATTCCAATACCACCAATGGCCTGTGCGCCGGCTTGTTCAGCTTGTTCCAGTAAACGGGTTTTAGCCGGACGATAGACCAGATCATATATGATACTATCGGCTTTAAGCTGTACGTCATCAGGAAGTGGCGAAGCATTCACCTCTGGCCACATCCCCAACGGTGTGCAATTTACAATAAGGTCAGCATCATTCAGCACCGTTTGCAGTGACTTTTGCGGCTGCACGTTAACCCTGAACTGTCGAGACACCCCCTTGCGCACATCCTCACGCAATTGCCAGGCGTTATGCTCGGTGCGGTTGATGATTGTCACTGTCGCACCGCGATTGGCTAATCCTAACACGACCGCGTGCGCCGAACCGCCTGCCCCCAAGACCAGCGCGTGCTTGCCTGCCACCTCAACGTTATGAGCTTCGAGGTCAAGGATAAAGCCGGGGGTGTCGGTATTATGGCCTTCAAGCTGCCCGGCCTCGTTACGCAGAATGGTATTCACGGCGTTGACGCCCCGCGCCGCCATTCCAACCCTGTCCAGCAGAGGGATAACCGCTTGCTTGTGTGGCACGGTCACGTTCGCCCCCACGTAGCCCTCGGCTTTCAATGCTGCAATGCGCTGCGGCAATTCCGCTGGTGGGGTAGGGAGCAATTCATAGTGCCAGTCGTCCATGCCGAGATGCGCGAAGGCGGCGTTATGCATGGCGGGGGAGACGCTGTGTTCAACCGGGTAGCCGATCAATCCAACTTTATTCATAGGTGTTGCTGACTTCTCTCCGTGTGGGTACAAAACTAGCGGCGAATGGGGTCTGTGCCGGGGCGCAGTTCCTTTTCATAGATGAACCATTCTGAATCGCGATACATGCCGGCCTTTTCATACAGCCGTGTGGCTCCGGTCAGGCTGTCGGCATCAACACCTAGAGTAACACTCCGCTTGCCCCGTTTCCAGAATTCGTTGAAACTGTGCAACAATAGTGCCTTACCCAATCCTCGTCGCCGCCACTGCGGCCGCACGCCGAGTATATCAATATAGCCTGCTTCTGGATGACTTGTTGCTTCGGGGCGGCCCAACGCTGCCCCTGCGATTTCCGCGCCATCAACCAGCACAAACCATAGTGATGGGTCAAAACGTTCACTACTGGTCATGTTATGCCGCCAGCGTTCGAAGTCGGCGTCTTCGTCTTCAGATTCCCGATACCCATGGTGATCCTTAAACGCATCACCGATTGCGTCATAGACCGGGCGCATGTGTTGGTCAGGATCGAAGGGGCGTAGTTGCAGGCCGTCAAAGTTCGGAGCCGGGGGCTGTTCATCCATATCAATTCGCATCCGCCAGAAGGCACGCGCAATCCCAAACCCATGCGACTTCAGGAACTCACGCAGCCAGGTTTCTTTGCCATCCGTCCCGGTACTCCAGATAACACGCTGCTCAGGATCGGCCAGTGCAACGAAGGATCGAACGTGCTTTTCACAACGGCTGTAGACGGCCTCGGTCAGTTCTGGCTGGCGATGCGCTGGATGAACGAAAAACCGCAAGTTCGCCTCAACATAGGGCGGCATTGAAAACGCGACGGCTGACAGCACCAGATGCTGGCCCGAGAACACGTTGAACGTCCCACTCTCAAGGTCAATCCCCGGCGTTTGAAACTGATGTTCAAGCTCCTCAACGGTCATGCTCCGCTGACTATCCGGATCATAGTCGGCAGTGACATGGTTGATAAGTTCTACCATTTGCGGAATATGGTCTGGTTGTAGCGTCTCGGGTCGGTAGCCTTCAGGAATTGAAGTAAAATTTGAAATACTCATGAATTACACGCCTTTTATGTTAATAAATTGAAGAATAAGTTTAATTATACCGCGTGCAATCCATTTGTGTCATCCGTTAACATGCGAGCTATGCGTTTGCAGCATATTAAAGTTCTGCCACCGCCGGGATGATTTCCTGCCCGAACACATCAAGTTGCTGGAGGTCGGTATAGTCCATCATGTTAAAGATGGCGTGGCTCACTCCTAGCGCCGCAAGTTGACGACACGTCTCGATAATACCGTCTGCGCCATCTGCTTGCAGGCTGGCAGTGCCAAGCGTGGTCTTCTCGATCTCGTCATAGTCACGCCCAACCGTTTCGCAGTGATCCTTAAGGACGTTCAGTTTGTGTTGAATGCCATCCATGCCAAGCTGCAAGAACAGGTTACAGGCGTCAGCATATTGAGCCACCAGCCGTAAGGTCTTTTTCTCGCCACCACCGCCAACCATGATTGGGGGGTGTGGTGTTGTCTGGGCCGGGGGATTATTGAGGGGTTCGGCGAGGTGATAATGTTGCCCTGCATAAGCCGTGACAGGTTCCCGGGACCACATCTGGTGCGCAATTTGTAGGGTTTCCTCTAAGCGCTCGAAGCGTTCAGCCAGCGGCGGGAATGGGAAGCCCAGGCCCTGCGCCTCGCGTTCGTACCAACCAGCCCCGATGCCAAGGTAGGCGCGTCCACCTGACAGGACATCCAGCGCGGTGACCGTTTTCACCAGAAAACCGGGATGACGATAGTTAACGCCTGTTACCAGTGCGCCGAGCTTTAGCTTTTCTGTGATCCCCGCTGCGAATCCAAGCGTGGTGTAGGCTTCGAGCATCGGTTCATCTGCATTACCGAGAAATTCCATCTGAAAATAATGGTCCATTACCCACAGGCTATAGAAGCCATTACTTTCGGCGCGACGCGCAATTTCTGCAAACTTGACGCCAATGTTATCCGGGCTACCATCCCAATTGTAGCGAAAAACTTGAAGTCCGATATGCATGATTATGAATCCCTTTTTCTGTTGATGATCAAAAGTGATCGCGTGTTGCAAGGATGATTGTAGATCAGTTCACCTGTGTTGGGTATGCGACCTAAAACTATCTACGCTGTGTTTAAAATGGGTGTCCCGCCCTATTCCGCCCATTCGACATCTGCACCGAGCGTTTGCAGTACTTCCACAAAGCCCGGAAATGAGTCATTAATGCACCTCGCGTCTTCAACAACCGTCTCACCATTGGCCAGCAAACCGGCCAGCACCAAACTCATCGCCACGCGGTGATCGTCATGGCCATCGACTGTTGCGCCCTTGAGCATCTGCGGCCCGCTGAGCATAAAGCCGTCCTCACGTTCGTCAATAGTTGCACCCATCTTGCGTAGTTCGGACGCCATCACGGCGATACGGTCTGTTTCTTTGACGCGCAACTCACGGGCGTCAGTGACCTCAGTGCGCCCTCTGGCCTGCGTGGCTGCGACCATCAGCGCCGGGAATTCGTCAATCATCCGCACCACAACCGCGCCGCCGATAGATGTGCCCTGCAAGGCTTGCCCACTCAGCACCAGGTCGGCTACGGGTTCACCACCTTCATTGCGTGGATTGTCTTGCTGTACGTCAAGCCCCATCTGTGTCAATACGTCCAGAATCCCGGTGCGCGTGGGGTTCACGCCGACGCCTTCAATCCGTATTGTATCCCGTCCGAGCAAGGCCCCGGCTACCAGCACAAAGGCCGCCGAAGAAATATCACCGGGGACGGTTAAATTTAGCGGGTGCAATTGCGAGGTGTCGTGCAGGGTGATGGTATTGCCGTTAATGCTCAGGTTTGCTCCCATTGCTGTCAACATGCGCTCGGTGTGGTCACGTGCTGGCCCGGGTTCTATAACGGTGACATCTCCCGCTGCATAAAGCCCCGCCAGCAACAGGCAGCTTTTTACCTGCGCACTGGCCACAGGCATTTTGTAGGTGATGCCCTGCAAAAAGGAAGGGCTCATATACAGCGGTGCCCGGCCGTCGTCTTCTTCAATATTGGCGTGCATCAAACGTAATGGATTGGTGACACGTCCCATCGGGCGCTTACGGAGTTGGTCGCTGCCATCTAGCACACTGGTGAATTGTTGACCCGCCAGCACACCTACCAGCAAGCGCATGAGCGTACCTGCGTTGACACAATTTAGTGTCTCTGTTGGTTGTTCAAGCCCATCCAGCCCCACGCCATGCACAGTGAGCGTTGTATCGTCGTGCTGCTCGATGTTGACGCCGAGTGCCCGCATACAGTTCAATGTCGCGAGGGTATCGCCGGCCGGCAACCAGCCCCGCACCTCGGTGACGCCGGTTGCCAGCGCTCCCAGAATCAGCGCGCGGTGCGAAATAGACTTGTCACCCGGGACACGCACCGTTCCAGACAATTCGCGTCCCGGCCGTACACGAACCCGGGTTCTGGTTGTGGTAGCAGAGTTGGTCATGCAATCGGCCTTTCACCATAATCGCTTGAATAATGTCGCCGTGCTTCGACAATAAGCGCCAGTTCTTCGACCAAAGCAGCCGGGTCTTCTAGCATGGTGTCGAGACGGTCGAGGTGTTCACGCAGTCGGGCGGTTAAGCTGCGAATATTAGCAATATTGGTGGTCAACATCCCACGAATCATGCTTTCGTTGGTACGGGCCAGGCGTGTTGCACCGTCGAAGCCACCCGCCGCCAGCTTGTAGAGGGCGTCATCTTCAGACGAAACATCGACCGCCAACCGCATCAACGCAAAACTGAGCAGATGCGGTAGGTGACTGGTCAGGGCGGTCAGGTAGTCGTGCTGTTCACGATCCATCCACAGCGGATTTGACCCCGCCGCGCAAGCCAACTGTTCAGCGACGGCCTGCGCATAAGGTGTGGTGCCGTTTGTTTTGCACAATACAAACCGTGCCCCGTTGTATAGGTCGGAAACGGCATTATAGTATCCGTTTTCTGCCAGACCACACATCGGGTGCCCCCCCACAGACATTACCCCCGCTGGCAGAGTGTCCAGTGCAGCGCAGATGTTGGCCTTTGTGCTGCCGATGTCGATCACAAGCTGACCGTCGCGGAGTGGGAGCCCCGCAAGAACATCTATAATATGGTCGGATGGCACGGCGATCACCACAACATCGGCGCGGGGCAAACATGTTGCGCCCGCTGCGTCAATCAAATTAGTGTTCAACGCATGAGACAACACATCTGGAGATAAGTCATCGGCAGTGATACGGCGCAGCTTATCCCGCCATACCATTGCCAACGACGCCCCCATCAACCCCAGACCGATGATGTGGACATGAAAGTCACCGATGTCAACGTCGCTGTGGTCGCTCATTACGTCAGTACCGGCTGTGCTTCAGGGACATTGCGCCCGAGTACCGTTGCCAGCCCCCGAATTTTGTCGAGCATGGCCGTGTATTTGGCCGGCTTCAATGATTGGCGACCGTCTGAGAGCGCGACATCTGGTTGTTGATGGACTTCTACGATGACGCCATCGGCACCTGCGGCAATTGCTCCCAGCGCGACGCCTTCAACATATTCCCATTTTCCGGTGGCGTGGCTGGGGTCGGCAATGACAGGGAGGTGGGTGAGTTGCTTGAGGGCAACAATGGCATTGAGGTCGAAGGTGTTGCGGGTTTCTTTGCCGAAGGTGCGGATGCCACGTTCACAGACCATCACACGCATGTTGCCGTGGCTGAGGATGTATTCGGCGGCTTGCAACAATTCGTCCAGCGTGCTACTCATGCCGCGTTTGAGCAGTACCGGGTGCATACTTTCGCCGGCCGCGTGCAGCAACGTGTAGTTCTGCATGTTGCGCGCTCCGATTTGCAGCACGTCGGCGTATTGAGTCACAAGCGGCACCAGGCTGGGGTCCATGACTTCAGTAACCACGGGCAGGCCGGTCTGTTCACGCGCTTCAGCAAGATATTTCAACCCCTCTTCTCCGAGCCCCTGGAAGCTGTATGGGCTGGTTCGTGGTTTGAAGGCCCCGCCACGCAGCGCGGTTGCACCGGCTTCTTTGACCATGTGCGCGACTTCTAATAATTCGCTGCGCCCTTCAACTGAACACGGCCCCGCAATGATGGTTAAGTCGTTGCTGCCAACCTGAGTATTGCCCAGCGGGAAAACGGTGTTGTCGGGGTGGTAGTGGCGGCTGGCGATTTTGTAGGGATGGGTGACGCGCAGGACATCTTCGACACCAGCCATGGTGCTGAGCTGTTCACGGTCGAGGGCGCGTCCCTGACCAATAACGCCAATGATGGTGCGGTCTTCACCTTCAGAAAGATGGACATCGTAGCCCATCGCACGGATACGGGCGATAACTTCGGAAATCTGACGGGCGCTGGCGGTTGAATGCATAATGACGATCATGGTTAGAATCTCCTCAAGACAGGTGTTAATTAATCAATAGGTAAAGTTTGTAGTTCTTTTTGAATTTCAGCGATGAGTTCAGGCATTTCCAGCGAGCGGTCGGGGCGCAGGTTACCTGCTTCACGCAGATAGACATGTACAATTTCATCCTGCGGTTTGGCAGTATTCCACATCACCATCACACGGATGCAACGTGGTAAGCCGTGCGGAACATTCATTTCGTGGGCACAAAGCAGCGGAACGTCATGCCAACCAATTTGGCGGGCACCAACCGCAGGATAGTCGGCATTTAAATCGGTGGTGGTGGTGAGGAATGCACTGCCGACGTCCTCTGGCCGGATGCCGTTTAGTTTAATAATGGCCATCAGCAGTTCGCGGGTGGCGTCAAGGATTGATTCGCGGGTATTTTCCGCGCAGGTGGTTGCCCCGCGAATCCCCCGACAAATCAACTGTTCTTCCGATGGTGTAACATTCTCCATAATGCCCTCTTTCTGGTTCCAGACAACAAAAAAGCACCGCGCCTGATGGGAGACGCCGTGCTGTTGCTGTCTTATCTGCTAAACTTGACCGTTTAGGTGCGCAGGGGTCTCCGCTTGGTGGGGCTGCTAAAGTAGTAAAAATAAAAGAAACCAAAAAACTGCCAGCTGCTGTCGACAGTGGTCGCAGGTGTAAAATTATCAAATTTCACAGTTTTGGTAGCAGCTAGAGTACGCACAAAAAACCTCATTCAATTGGTCAAGTGATAGTGAGGATAGCACGGGTTAAGAAAAGCGTCAACAAATTGATCCTAAAGTTTCGTTAACCAATACAATTCTCGAGGAGCATTAACTGCTGTGTGGTACATGCTGATGGTTTGGTACAGGCGTTGGGCCAGTGGAATCGACCGCTGTTTCCTGACTTTTGCGCACTTCGACCTGATAAATGTCCCAGGCAAGGATGAGCCAATTAGCAAGCAGATATGTTGTCCAGAAGTAGGCAAACCATGTGGCATTCTCTGGCTGATTGAAGTAGTAGAACGAGTTGGTGACTGCAAATATGAGCAAAGCAATCAACAATCGCCGCCGTAAGAGAGAAACAATCCCGACAGCCAGCACAATCAAAACACTGTTGCCGGCCGTATATGGCGCAAGCAACATCGACGCAGCACTGAGAAACGCAGCTTTTTCGCGGCTAATGCTACGGTCGCTTATCCAGACCATCCACATCGTCGCAAGAAAGAATGTTGCCAAAATGATATAGATGATCGGTATCGGAACGAATTCCATCCTGTGGAGCGCCGCCGACATGCTGATGTCAATCAAGCCACCACGTTGATAGGTGCCTTCTACTGCTGCAAGCCACTCTTCGCCGCGCCACAACATCGTTGGAATGACCACAGCACCGACCAGCGCAACCGCTTGGAAAAAGGTCTTGCGTGGCCAGTTCAGCAACATGTAAATGCCCACAATCGGCATCAGCACGAAAACGGCTTGAGGTTTAGTAGTCGCAAACAAGCTCCCCAATGCCAGCGCGTAAGGGTTCTGGTGTGCTAGACCATAGACAGTGGCGAGAATACCGCCAATCACCAGTATTTCAAGTTGCGCGTCAGCGATAACGCGCAGTGTCGGAAACGCAGTAACAAGCAGGATGATGGAGAGGTTAAATTTCCACTTTGGTTGATTGCCGGGCACACTAAGAATTAAGCCAATGAGGGTCGCGTATGCCAGTAACCCCCAGGATGCGGTGTCGGGAAGTAATGCGCCGAACGGGATCAGTACCAACACACTCCAGGGTGGGTTGCGTAGCCCATTGACTACGTGGTAATGAATATCCCATCCGCGAAAGGCATAGAAGATAAGGTCAATGCCGAGGTTGTTACCTTCTGTGTCTAGCTGGGTGAAGAACCACACAAACAGCCCGGCACCAAAGGCAACAGATAGGGTAATGATACTCCATTTTACGAGGGGATTGGCTTCTAAACTGGCAATATCAAGTTTCACGGCGTTTCATCTCGTTAAATGACCTACAAATGGCGAAGCAGTTCGCAATAAACCTACAGCCTCATAATAGCATGAATATGCACTGATCGCGAGTTGGCATCAATTTCCTATTGTATCTATACCGCATATCTTTGGGGGAGCTGTATTTGGGATAAACCGGTGACAGATAATAAGGAGGCACGTGGCCTCCTCTGCAAAGCGGGGTGGTATTTGTTTTTTGGAAATGGATTCTAGAATGCCATTTCTGGTTCTGGCAGCTTGAAGTAGCCATGTTTAATGAGATGTTGCAAGATCGTTTCTGCATTCTGACGTGAAGATGTGTCGGTAGTAGTCAGGCGGAATTCTGGACTGTGTGGTTCTTCGTAGGGGTCGTCAATGCCAGTGAAGTCCTTGATTTCACCGCGACGGGCCTTGGCATAAAGTCCCTTCGTGTCACGCTCTTCACAAACTTCCAACGGTGTGTCTACGAAGACCTCAACGAATGCGCCTTCTGGCATCATCGAACGGACCTCGTTGCGGGTAGCGCGATAGGGGCTCACTGCTGCACAAATGACGATCCCACCATGCCGCACAATTTCCGCAGCAACAAAGCCAATACGTCGAATGTTGATGTCACGGTCGGCCTTGCTGAAGCCTAGCCCCTTCGATAGATGGGTACGTACGACGTCACCATCAAGCACGGTTACCTGCCGTCCGTGTTCTAACACCATTGAGGTAAGCAGATCGGCTGTTGTAGATTTACCAGAACCGCTCAAACCTGTGAACCAGATGCACAAACCACGCCGATGCGCAGGTGGATATGTTTCAATAAGGATTTCAGCCACTTCTGGGCGGGTGAACCATTCTGGCAGTGCTACACCCTTACCAAGATAGTCTTCACGAACCTGTGTGCCACTTATCGAGAGGGTGCGGGTGCCTTCATCAATTTGGGAGGCTTCTTCATAACGATCTTCGTCGGGTAGGTAGGTCATCCAGGCGAAGGGGACCATCTTCACGCCGATCTTGTCTTCATATTGACTGACCATATCCTGCGCGTCGTATGGACCGTAAATCGGGTTGCCGTTTGAATCTTTGCCCGGGCCGGCGTGGTCACGCCCGACAATCAGATGATTCGCGCCATAGTTGCGGCGGATGATTGCATGCCACAGCGCTTCACGCGGGCCACCCATGCGCATTGCCAGCGGCAATAGGCTCAAGCAAATGCGATCGGGTTCATAATAGTTTGCAGTCAACGCTTTGTAGGTGCGTACACGGGTGTAGTAGTCCACGTCGCCGGGCTTTGTCATACCGACCACCGGGTGCAGCAACAGCACACCATCGACTGCGGCAATCGCACGCTTGGTGAGTTCTTCATGGACACGGTGCATGGGGTTGCGGGTTTGGAAAGCGACCACGTTCTGATGCCCATAGGATTCCAGCACTTCGCGGGTTTCGGCCGGTGTGCGGCGAACATCTTGAAAATCGTTATGTTGTGGGATTTCGAGAACCTTCAACGCCCCGGAAATCAAGAATTTGCCCCAGTTGTACATTTCTGCGACAGTGGGGTGGCGCTCATCGAGTGTGCCGAATACCTTTTGCGCGGTTTCTTTCACATCCCAGGTGTATTTTTCTTCGACTTCCATAATTGCCAGAATGCGATTCTTACGGTCGCGCAGGGCAATTTCCATCCCAACATCAATGTCATCGTCTTCTGTCACTGAGAGCACAATGGGCATGGGCCAAACAGTCCCATCTGCGAGGGTTACGTTGTCCAGCACACTCTGGTGGTCATCTTCTCCCATAAAGCGATCTAATGGGGAAAAGGCACCCACAGCGAGTAGTTCGAGGTCATGAATTTCACGTTGGCTCAACTGAATAGACTTCAGCTTGCCAGCATATTTTTTAAGCGCCTCGTATTCTTGTTCGTCGACGCGAAGGTCAACGAGCGTGCCACCATAAGGTGAGATAAGCGTTGTGCTGCTCATAAATTGTATCCTTAGTCCTTGATGATTGAATTTGACCGTGGGATTTTGCAAAGTTTTTGCAAGGTTTGCAAGTCATGTTGTGCAAATTATAAAAGTCTTTGCCCAATTTGGGGTGAGGTGTAAGGGTAGGGCGCTTTGTAGTCCGCGACCTGAAAAGGAAAAGATGATGACAAATGTCATATTCAACACCATGCCAGCCAGTTGATATTTCTGCAACATGACATATGATGCCGCTTCTGGGTTTTATAGCTATTGACGTAAGGCTGCAAAACAGCACCGTACCAAGCACTTATGCGAGCGTGCAGACCTGATGGATAAAGGAGCGCTTGCATGGGGCATTTCTCTCGGCCGTCACAAATGTTAACGTTACACATATAGCCCGCTCATTCAAAAAATTAGCAATCACGCCTCTTATGTAACAATACCTTCGCCAATTTTGAAATTTGGGTAGAACTCGCTGGAAAACGTAATGAATGGCGCGAAAATTGGGTTCACAAAAGCTCATGACGTATCAAATTTCCGCCAAAATGGTCATTTTTTCTACCATGCTGATTTTTGGCGAAGGTATTGATGTAATAGTACGAAAATTCAGGCGTTTCTGGCTGTTTGAAATACGTTGGAGATTACATTCTGCCATGCGTGTACGTGACAATAGTCATTGGTATGTCTGTGCCCCGTGCCGTATCATTTTAATCAACACCTAAGACGGTGAAAATTACTACGTTATTTATTGACCATCACACATCAACGACCGACATCACATCACTGTCACCACTACATCATCGTCAACGCAATAGCATAGCAATAGAGAGCTGGGAGAAAGACTCCCAATAGTCGATTTTTGTCTACTGAGCTAGATTGGGGTGACATGTCACAACTATTCAATCCCTCTGCCAACACCATCGCTCGACTGAGTTTGCTGGGGGGGCTGCTGGTGGTTGTGGTCGGCGTTGCACTACTACTGGTGCAAAACCGCTCACCATATACCAGAGCACCCGTTGGTATCGCGATCGAACAACCGGTTCGTTTTAGCCATGAGTTGCATAGCGACGTTCTGAACATCGAATGTATCTATTGCCACAAATCGGCCGAACAAGGACCGTATGGTGGTATTCCACATACACACACTTGCATGACCTGCCATTCGCAGATTGCAACCTACAGCGAACTGCTGGAACCCGTGCGTACAAGCTACTTGGAAACGGGCGAACGGTTGGAATGGAACCGAGTGCATGACCTTGCAGGCCACGTGTATTTCAACCATAGCGCACATGTAAATGTGGGCTTCGCTTGCGAAACTTGTCATGGCCCGGTGAACGAAATGCCGTTGGTGTGGCAGGCAGAAAATATGACCATGTCGTGGTGCTTGGACTGCCACTGGGCACCGGAGCAGTTTATTCGTCCCGTGTCGGAGGTTTACAACTTCGATTACGAACCGCCCGCAAACCAGGAAGAATTTGGCTTGCAACTCGTCGAAGAACAGAACATTAACGTTGATCGTCTTGATGGCTGCTGGATTTGTCACCGTTAGAAAAGGATCAAGTTATGACAAACGAGAGTAATCGGCACTACGATCCTAATGCTGTCGGCCGTGGCGTTGAAAACCAGCATCTGTCAGTAGAACACCTGTCAGATCAGGAATTTGACGACTTGCTTCAGCGCGAACGCCCGCGTGAAGCTGCCGTGCGCCGACAATATGGCATGGATCGGCGAACCTTTATGAAGCTGATGGGTGGCTCACTTGCCATTGTCGGTTTCGGTGCAGCCTGTACTGCCGAACCACCCGGTGAAGAGATCATTCCTTATGTGATCGCGCCAGAGGTTCTGGTCCCCGGCATTCCGCTTTATTTCAATTCCACCATGACTATCGGTGGTTTTGCGACAGGCGTCACCATTGAAACCCACCAGGGGCGTCCAACACGGGTAGACGGTAACCCCGAACACCCCGCCGCACTCGGTGGCAGCAATACTTACATGCAGGGCTCGATTCTTGAGCTATATAACCCTGATCGTGAAACACGGGTACTGCGCAATCGTCAACCAGATACATTTGATAACTTCTTGCAAGACCTGGAAAGTGTGCTTTCTGACGCGCAAAGTTCACGCATTGCGATTTTGACTGAAGGCGTTTCTTCCCCAACAATCGCAAGCCGCTTGAACGCTGTCCTGGAAGCGTACCCCGGTGCGCGGTGGTATCAGTACGAGCCTGTGACACGCGATAACGTTATCGCTGGCGCACAGCTTGCGTTTGACCAGGTCGTCAATACTGTCTATCGCTTTGATCAGGCCAATGTCGTCGTCTCATTAGACGCGAATTTTATGTACGCAATGCCCGGTAGCCTGCGCTATGCGCGTGATTTCGCTGCACGGCGTAAGGTGCTTGGTGCTGACCCCGATACGGCCGAAATGAACCGCCTGTATGTGGCTGAAAGCACGCCCTCAGTAACCGGGACAATGGCAGACCACCGTCTGGCACTCAGCCCCAGTGACGTTGAAGCACTCGCCCGGGCCATTGCGTCCGAACTGGGTGTTGATGTCAGTGGCCGTGTGACCTCTGACGCATGGGATGCAGCCTGGTTCAATGCATTGCTTGAAGACTTAGAGCAAAACGAAGGCGCGAGCATCGTTGTCGCTGGTGACGAACAACCACCAGTCGTACACGCGCTTGTTCATGCCATTAACGCTGCTCTGGGGAACGTTGGCAATACGGTTTACTACACCGCGCCTGTTGAAGCAAACCCGGTTTCTTATACTGAACAAATCACCGCATTGGTCGATGACATTACGGCCCGCCAGGTTGAAGCTGTCTTTATCCTCGGTGGTAACCCGGTCTATAACGCACCTGCTGACGTACCGTTTGCAGACTTGCTTGCCGAGGTGCCGTTCACGGTGCATTTGTCACTGTATAACGACGAAACCTCACGCCAGTGCGAATGGCACATTCCGCAAACACACTTCATTGAAGAGTGGAGCGATGGCCGCGCCTATGACGGGTCTTTGAGTGTGGTTCAACCACCAATCGGCCCGCTGTACGACACCGTGCGTTCTGCAAACCAGATGCTTGGCTTGTTGCTCGAAGACGATGATTCTGACTACGATGTTGTTCGTGCCCTCTGGGAAGACTTGTATGAAGGCGACGATTTTGAAGCCTACTGGCGACGGACCTTGCACGACGGTCTTGCACCAGACAGCGCCTATGCAGCACTAGAGGTTGCCCTTCGCGCTGACTTCGGTGCGCAGGTGAACAACGAACCTACTGCTAGCTCCAATGATCTGGAACTGGTCTTCCGCACTGACCCGAACATCTATGACGGTCGCTTCTCACACAATAGCTGGCTGCAAGAACTGCCCAAACCCATCACCCAATTGTCATGGGACACAGCGGCATTGCTCAGCCCGGCAACTGCTGAACGGCTAGATGTCAGTTTTGAAGACCTCGTTGAAGTTCAACTTAACGACAACACGATGGAAGTCCCCGTCTGGGTAGTGCCCGGGCACGCGGACAACACCGTCTCTATCTTCTTAGGGTATGGCACTAGCGGTGGCGCTGATGTGGACGATGACCGTAACTTCAACGCCTATGACATTCGCACCACAGCCGCTATGTGGACAGCCGCTGGCGCATCGCTGAACGCGCTGGACGAAAGCTATAAACTGGCAGCCATTCGTGGCGAAATTGATCTGGACGACCTTGAAGGGTACCTGGAACCGCTCGTGCGGACCGGCACGCTTAATGAGTATCGCCAGAACCCCAATTTTGCGCATGAAGGCGAAACCAGCGTCCCGATGGCGACTGCGTTTGACTTGCGTGAATACGAAGAAGGCTATGCCTGGGCAATGACGCTTGATCTGACAGCCTGCATGGGCTGCAACGCTTGTATCATTGCTTGCCAATCAGAAAACACAATCCCTACTGTCGGTAAGGAACAGGTTCTCAAAGCTCGTGAAATGCACTGGCTTCGTGTTGACCGTCACTTCCTGACTGAAGGTGATGAAACCCACGTGGCGTTCTTGCCGGTGCCGTGTATGCACTGCGAAACTGCACCCTGCGAAATCGTTTGCCCGGTCGAAGCAACTGTCCACGACTCCGAAGGCCTCAACACAATGGTATACAACCGTTGTATCGGCACGCGGTATTGTTCTGCAAACTGCCCCTACAACGTACGCCGTTTCAACTTCCTGAAATGGATTGACGACGACGAAACCATCCTTGAGGAACAACGCAACCCAGACGTCACCGTACGGTCTGAAGGTGTGATGGAAAAATGCACCTACTGCATTCAACGCATCAGTGCAGCCCGCATCCACGCTAAGAACGAAGATCGCCGCGTGTTTGATGGCGAAATTCAGCCAGCGTGTGCTGTGGCTTGCCCGACACAGGTCATTTCCTTCGGGGACTTGAATACCGAAAACTCTCAGGTAAACCAGCATCGTGCAGAACCACTCAACTACGAGCTGCTTGGTGAACTGGGCACCCGCCCGCGTACGACCTACCTGGCACGCCTGTCGAACCCGAACGAGGCGCTGCACGGTCAGGGCGAAGGAGAATAGGGGACTGCGATGACAACACTTGACACAGTACCACAGCAAGGTAGCAACCGGACACGACGGGCGATTATCCCCGTGCCAGACCCGCCGACCTGGGAAGAACCCGGCAGTATTGCTGACAAAATTGCACGGAATATCTTTGGCCGCACACCGCTGTGGTGGTTCATTGGCTTCGGGATTTCCTCAATTTTGATGCTGGTTTTCTTTTTCACAATTGCATCGGTCACGATTCGTGGCACCGGGCTCTGGAATATTGATATTCCCGTTGTCTGGGGTATGGCAATTGTTAACCTGATCTTCTGGATCGGTATCGGTCACGCGGGGACGTTCATTTCCGCATTCTTGCTTTTGATGCGGCAAAGCTGGCGTGTTGCCTTTAGCCGTTTTGCTGAAGCAATGACGCTCTTTGCGCTGGCAGTGGCGGGCTTGTTCCCGCTGATCCACCTCGGGCGTATCGAATTTGCCTACTACATTTTGCCATATCCCAACACGCTGTATCTGTTCCCACAGTGGCGCAGCCCGCTCGTATGGGACATGTTCGCCATTAGCACTTACGGCATCATCTCGGCGCTGTTCTGGTACATTGACCTTGTACCCGACCTCGCGACGATGCGGGACCGTGCGCGGTCCAGGTGGGTACGGCTGGCGTTTGCAATTCCGGCGATGGGCTGGCGTGGCGATGCCCAACACTGGGAAGGTCTGCACAAGACGGCTTTCTTCCTGGCAGTGCTGGCAACCCCGCTGGTTGTTTCCGTTCACAGTATCGTCGGTCTAGACTTTGCGATTTCGCAGCTTCCGGGCTGGCACCATACGATCTTCCCCCCCTTCTTTGTCGCAGGTGCAGTGTTCTCTGGTATGGCGATGGTGATGATCTTCGCGGTCATCCTGCGTGCAGGCTTTAAGATGCACAATCTCATCACTGAAGACCACTTGAACAAGGCGGGCATTCTCATGCTCATCACGGGTTTGCTGGTGACCTATGGTTACTTCGTTGAAACCTTCGGCGCCTGGTTCAGTGGCGATGTTAATGAGTGGGCGCTGACCGTTGAACGCGCACTGGGGACGTATGCACCGGCCTTCTGGGGCATGATTATCTTCAATGCGGCGGTGATCCAGCTATTCTGGTTCCGGCGCTTCCGCACCAATCATCTCACGATTGTGGTGGTGTCGGTCTTTGTCTTGGTGGGCATGTGGCTTGAACGCTTCGTGATCGTCCCGGTTAGCTTGGCGTACCCCTTCATGGAAACCATGTGGGATCCGTTCACCTTCGGGATCTGGGATTGGCTGACACTGATTTCACCGTTTGGTCTATTCCTGACACCGCTGTTCCTGTTCATTCGCTTTGTGCCAGTGATCCCGATTGCTGAGACACAAGCACAAGCTACCGAGGAGGCCCACGGACATGAGCACTAATGGTAATGGCACACTCTATGGCTTGACCGCTGAATTTGACAATCCGGAAAGTTTGATGGACGCCGCCGTTGAAGCACGTGCGGCTGGCTACCAAAAACTACGGGCACATACGCCCTTCCATGTCGAAGGTCTGGCCGACGTGCTAGAAGACCGTATCAATTTCCTGCCGTATCTGGTTCCAGCGGCGATCTTCTTTGGATTCTTCGTAGGCTACATCATCCAGGCATGGACCTCGACCGAAGTGTATGCACTAAACGTCGGTGGCCGCCCTGAATTGAGTATCCCTGCGTTTATCCCTGTGATTTTTGAACTTGGAATTTTGACCGCCGGGTTGGTTGCTGTCGGGTTTATGTTCGCCCAAAACGGCCTGCCGCTACCCTATCACCCAATCTTTAATGCCGAGAACATCGACACGGCCTCACACAGCCACTTTTTCCTCGTCATTGAAGCGACCGATCGGCAATTTGACCCGCAATCGACGAAAGCGTTCCTGGAGGGTCTAGAACCGATTAATGTGAGTGAGGTTCAAAGTTGAACAAGAAATACTTTCCACAGTTTGTGACCCGTAGCTCTCCGGCAACGCCGAAGTTCTGGGTTCTGGTCATGTTAGCCGTATTGCTGATGGTGACGGGCTGTACTGAAATTGGCAACATGAAAGATCAACCCAAGATCAGAGATCCTTTCGGCCCAAGTACGAACTTTGAAGTTGGTGCCCCCGAGCTGGACCCAAATGCTGTCCCGGTTGGCTTCTTACGTGAAGACACCCATCTGTACGAAGGGCGCGTTGATGGCACCTTTGCCACAACCTTCCCCATCGAAATCACAGAAGATGTCTTGCACGAAGGCCAGCGCCTTTACAACGGCGTTTGCGCAGCGTGTCATGGTGAAGCTGGCTATGGCCAGGGTGTTCTTGCCCAGGAAGGGTTGGTTGCACCCTCGTTGCACACCGAATCCTCGCGGAATGCGCCGGTTGGTGTTTTCTACCTGATTATCACGCAGGGGCGCGGGGCAATGTACAACCAGGCGTATACCCTTGACCCAGAAGAACGTTGGGCCGTGATCGCCTACATCCGTGCTTTGCAACTGGCCGAATACGCCGAAATCGAAGCCCTACCGAGCGATGTCCAGAGCAGCTTTATGTCTGCTGTGACCGCTGGTGAAACCATGACTGACGCCGATACGGCCGAAATGACCAATTTCGGTGCGCCGGATGCTGATGCTGCCGACGGTGGCGAGGCAATGGACGGCGACATGATGGGCAACGAAGGCGAATAGGGAGGCATATACGATGGCAACATTTCAGAACCAGTCCTTCACTAACACCGCCGTTGAAGTTGATGGCAACCGCTTTGAAGCATGTGTCTTCACGAACTGCCGCCTGCTCTATCGGGGTGGTGAGTTGCCCAACTTTGTGCGGTGTGAATTTGAAGGCGTGAATATCCAGCTTGAGGACGGTGCCTACCGGACCCTCGACTACCTGACGGCACTCTATAAGGGTGGGTTTACCAAACAAGTTGAAGAGACATTGACTGTTGTTGAACGCGGCGAGAAACCAATGCCAGCGTATGACCGCAACGTCAATGCCGAAGCAACAGGCACTAACTATGGCCAGCTTGCAGTACTCAATTTGACGCTGATTGTGCTGACTGTAGGGCTGATTGCGGGCTTGTGGTATGGCTTTATTATTTACCCTGACGAAGAAATTCTCGCAGAAGGCCGCCCACTTCGACAAGAAATTCCGCTCGATCTTATGCCAGCTTTACCAGATGACCTGGCTGTCATTTATGACGACCTGGACGCCGGACAACGTGCGAACCTGGCAAGCTATGAATGGATCGATGAAGCAAATGGTATCGGAAGTATCACAATCGAAGACGCGATGTCAATTATCGCCGCCGACGATTCACTAGAAGCAGTACCTGCCGAAGCTGAAGGAGAAGACCCGGAATGAACACGGTTGAAAAACAGACTTTCAGCAACAAGGCAGTCACGGTAGACGGCATAGAGTTCAAGGGCTGCACCTTCGAAAATTCAGCGCTTGTCTATGCCGGTGGCGAATTGCCATCTTTCGTAGACTGCCAGTTCAATGGTGTGTCACTCAAATTTGAAGACGCCGCAGCCAATACGCTCAGTTTCTTGAGTGGTTTGCGCAAAGGCGGTTTTGCACCAGCGGTTGACAAGATTGTCAAAAGTATCCGTAACAAGAGATGATGACATTTGTCACTTTCAGTAAATAGCACAAATGTTAGACTGAAATTAGCGCTGGTTTAACTTTTGTAACCTCAGGGATAGCGCTGGTTGTGGGGAGACCCGCAACCCCACCCTTTTAGGTTAATGTTCGTCCAACTGCCATAATATGGAGGCAAAGCAACAATCATGTCAGAAAGCAGAGACGTAATCATCCGGACAGAAGAGTATCAAGAAATGGTACAAGCTGACAACGACCTGGTCCCAGATCGTTGGAGGGGTCTGTTCAACAATGAAGAATGGCTGATGCACGACATCGTCGTTAAAGCTACCTACGGCTTTATGGTCATCGCTATTGTCGCACATACGCTCGTTTACATTTGGGAACCCTGGTTAGGAGACGCATAAAAGATGGCCGACCAACCGAATATTGAAGAAAAGTATATTGTTCCGAGCAAGAAGAATCGTCCAATTGAATTTACGACGGTTATGATCCTCTATATCCTGCTGGGTATCGGGGTTGCACTCACCATTCACTTCATCCTCTTGAGCAGCGAAACCTATAACTGGCTGTAAAAGTCTGTCGTGAATGACACTGTTAGGTGTTTTAGGGCGAAATTACCTGTCGATGTGTCGAAGCGTAGTTTCGCCCGACACTTGCATATCTCAAACAGATAGAAAGTAAGGCGACCTATGGCCAAGATTTTAACAGGGGCAATTCCTGACGAGCCGATGGAAGAAAAGCGTCACCGACTTGTCCTTGAGAAAGTAAAAGAAGGCAGAAACCTCTCCATGCTGGAGATGGAGCAGTATTATAAAAAACCTGGCGGAACCCTGATGCACGCGCTCTTTGGGGCAGACCCTTTCGACTTTTGGATTGGTCGTTTCTATCTGGGAACCTTCGGTGTCTTGTCTCTGTTAGGTACTTTCTTTGGCGTAATCTTTTACATGTATCAGGCATGGATTATTGAAGGAAAGTACAACATTCTACAGGCACGGCTTGACCCGCCACCGATTAGCGCTGGGCTTAGCCTAGTTGGCCCCAACGAACCAGGTTTTTTCTGGCAACTCACGGTGTTTTTTGCCACGCTGGCTTTTGTCGGTTGGCTGATACGGCAAGTTGACATTGCTCGTAAGCTCGACATGAGCTATGAAGTACCGATTGCCTTTGGTGCAGTATTGTCCTCATGGATTACGCTGCAATTCTTGCGCCCAGTTGCAATGGGGGCATGGGGCAATGGGTTTGCGCTCGGCATTACGCACCACCTCGACTGGGTATCCAACATTGGCTACCAATATTACAATTTCTTCTATAATCCGTTCCACGCCATTGGCATTACGCTGCTGTTTGCCTCTACCTTGATTCTGGCAATGCACGGCTCAGTGATCCTGAGTGTGCGTAACCGCCCGTATATGAGAGAAGGCAACGAAGACGGCTTCTGGCGTAACTTGTTGGGCTACAGTATTGGCGAAATCGGCATTCACCGCCTTGCATTTTGGGTTGGTGTACTTTCCGTGCTGTTCTCGAACCTGTGTATTTTCCTGTCCGGTACCCTCGTGGACGACTGGGTTGGCTTCTGGAACTTCTGGGACGACTTCCCCTTCTGGCAGACAACATCAGCCGCATCCCTGTTCCTCATCGGTGTCGTAATCTGGCGTAGCCGCGCGTTTGGTAAGCCAGTGGACCCTGACGAATATGAATACGGTGGTCGTGGCCTGGAAAACACAGCGATCAAGCAGCCTATTGAAGTACCGCTGATGCGCCGTTTGTTTGATGAAGGTCAGGTTGGGCCGGTTTACCTGGGTATTGCAGGTGTCGTCTCAGTCGCCGCTGGCGCATTGACCTCATTCATTATTATTGAGCATTACCTGTGGACGGTGGACTACAACCCGATCCTCTTCGCACGTGAGTTCTGGAACCTGACCCTCGACCCACCCGGGTACGAATATGGGCTGGAGCTGGCCCCGTGGCGTGAAGGTGGTGCATGGATCTTTGCAACTGGCTTCCTGCATGTTGCTGTGCTGGCATGGTTGGTGCGCGTCTATCGTCGTGCGAACTCGGCTGGCATGGGCCCACAACTGGCGTGGGGCTTTGGTGCTGCAATCTTCTTGTATCTAGTTATTTATCTGATTCGTCCAATCCTCATTGGTAACTGGGCGCAGGCTTCTGGCCATGGCTTCCGGGCTATTCTTGAGTGGACGAATAATGTAAGCGTTCAATACGGCAACTTCTATTACAACCCATTCCACATGCTGTCGATTTTCTTCTTGTTGGGCTCTACGCTGCTGCTGGCAATGCATGGTGCAACCATCGTCGCCACATCGCGCTGGGGTTCTCACAAAGAAATGGATGAGATGATGGCTGAAGGCCCCGGTACCCACCGCGCTCAACTCTACTGGCGCTGGTGCATGGGCTTCCAGGCGACCTCGAAGACGATCCATGACTGGTTATGGTGGTTTGCCGCACTCACCGGGATTACAGGTGGCATCGGCCTGTTGCTAACGGGCACCGTCATTAATGACTGGTATGCCTGGGCTGTCGACGCTGGTTTTGTTGCACCGTTACCGTAGCTGTTCCCGCGTAACGGTATCGTAATAAATCCGATGTAACGGAGGACGAGAATTACATGGATCAATCAAGAAACTACATCGCCTTTCTTATCGTCTTCGTCCTGGTGACAGGTGCTCTGGTTCTGATAACGTTCGGAGTCATCACCTTTGTCTACAATACGACGGTCGAAGCTGATGAAGAACAGGCTGATATCGAGGTAGATGAAGCGCTTTCCGCCATCTACGTGGACTACTATAACAACGCTGACCAATATGTCAGTGGTGATTCATACCTTGCGATGGGGCAGTATGCGGGCGAATTTCCAGAACCGCAGAACGTCATCGTGCTGGAAGGCTTGAGTACAACCGGCGTCATCGGCTATATGCTCAACCACATGACGGCGGCAATGGGCGTCAACTGTACCTATTGTCACTCGTTAGACAACTTTGCGGCTGATGTTTGGGAAGGCCCCGGCGCTGAAGAAGCAATGGCTAACAAGATGCTGGCCCGCGAGTATCTGCGCATGGTTGCTGACCTGAACCAGAACTGGCTGACGCAACTACCCGACCTGGTGGACACCAAGCAGCCCTATGGCGCACAAATTAGCTGTGCAACCTGCCACTATGGGCAAGCGGTTCCCCAAACCTGGCCAGAAAACGAAGACCTGCGGCTCGCGCTGGACCCCGAAGTTGTCTATAGCGTCGACGAACAGGGCATCCTTAACGTCAATGCACGGAACGACATTTCGCTGGATGCAGTGCAATACAACCAGGCCGTGATGTATCACATGAACACCAGCCTGGGTGTTGGCTGCACGCACTGCCACAATTCCCGCTACTTCCCAGACTATCAAGGCGTTCCGGCCAAGAACTACACCATCAATATGCTGCAAATGACGCAGTATATCTGGAACAACTACGCAGACATCCTCGGGGGGCAGCAACCCTCGTGTAATATGTGCCACAACGGTGCGCCGATTCCGGGTGGGGCCGTACGCAACGCGGACATCATGCCAGAAGCACTTCGCTCTGACTATGAAGCTGGTCCCAACTTGCCGGGCTTCAACCTTGAGGACAATGCAGCACCTATGGAAGACGCCGACGCCCCGGCTGCCGAAACTGAGATGAACGACGACGCCATGGATGCAGATGCTGACATGGATGCGGACGCATCGGCAGACGATATGGAAGAAGCAGAAGCCGAGACCGAAGACATTCTCGGATAGTCGCTTGCGTCTTGGGCAGGCCAGGGTCTTTGTTTCTGGCTTGCTCGCTTATTTTTGCACGAGAGTTTTACGGTTCATAACCCGTATCAACGATTGGATCTAACGTGTACATGAACATACCGCTGCAATCAATGAAAAACGTTTCGATCCCTCCAGAGCGCCCGGCGCTGCTGGCACGTTCGATCGTGTTGATGAAGCCAATCACATGGTTTGCACCTATGTGGGCGTTTCTTTGTGGCGCAATCGCTAGTGGTGCGACGCTCTGGGATGTTTCAAATGCCGGACGATTGCTGCTAGGGGTCATCATGGCCGGCCCGATACTATGTGGGCTTTCCCAGGTAATGAATGACTACTTCGATCGTGAGATTGATGCTGTCAACGAACCCAATCGACTTATTCCAGCCGGTCTGGTTTCTATTTCACAGGTGATGTTGACGATTGCCGTACTTACTTTCCTCGGTGTCAGCATGGCGCTGTACCTTGGACTTGAAGTGCTGACGGCCGTCACGCTGGGCATGTTCCTGGCATACGCCTACAGCGCACCACCATTCCGTGCCAAGCGCAACGGGTGGGTGGGTAATAGCCTTGTTGCTGTTTCTTACGAAGGTCTGGCCTGGATTGCTGGACACCTTGCCTTCGGTCAACTTACTGAAGCAACTGTTCTCATGGCGTTGCTGTATTCCTTCGGCACGCATGGGATTATGAGTATTAATGATTATAAGAGTATCGACGGGGATAAGCGCGGTGGTATCCGCACGATCCCGGTTTTGTTAGGCCCGCAGCGCGCCGCCTGGCTCATTGTCCTTACGATGAACCTGTCCCAAATTGGCGTTATTGCCGCTTTCTTGCTGTGGGGTGAACTATTATTTGCAATTGTCATCGTTGGCGTCATGCTGGTGCAATTGCCCCTTCAACGTCGTTTTGTACAGCAACCCATGGAAAATTACCTCAAATTCAGCGCGATCGGTGTCACCTTCTTTGTATGGGGCATGATCTTTACGGCTGTGGGTATTCGTGGGCTGTAGCTGTCTACACTGAAACTGTTTGTGAAAGGTAGTCTTTAGACATGAATCCTATTTTAGTTGTTGGTGCATCTGTTGGGGGTTCCACCGCCGCACACACCTTAGCCCAGGCTGGTGTACCCGTTATTTTGCTCGAACGTGACCTGTCTTTTGTCAAGCCCTGTGGGGGTGCCATGCCGCCCGTGGCTTTTGACGAGTTCGACATTCCGACCTCATTGATTTCGCGCAAGGTCAACCACGCGCAAATCCATTCGCCGACTGAACGCACCGCCCGCTTCCCTGTGACGGGCATTCACCCTCGCGACAACGACTATGTTGCAATGGTTCGCCGTGAAGACCTTGACCCCTGGCTGCGGCAACGCGCCGTTGATGCCGGGGCCGAACTTGTTGAAGCCAAATTGACAGCGCTGCGCGTCGATGCTGACGGCGTGGATGCCACGTACAAGCTAAAGGCTACCAATCAGGAAGTCACCACCCGCGTTGATGCCGTTATCGGTGCAGATGGCGCATACTCTACTACGGCCAAGCTGCTTGGTTTAGAGCGTGTGCCGCACTGTGTCGCCATTCAAGAACGCATTCGTCTCTCTGACGAGCAGATGAACGGCGCATGGGGCGACACCGCGCACCTGTACCTCGGCAAAGAAGTTAGCCCGGACCTCTACGCCTGGGTGTTCCCCAAGGCAGATCACGTTGCTGTTGGTTGTGGTGCTGGCCCCGGCAAGACCAAAGAAATGAAGCAACTGCTTGAGAATTTGAAAGCCCGTGTGTCGGCTGACATCGAAGGTGGCGACATCTTCATGCGCGAAGCCCACGCTCTACCGATTCATCCACGCAAGCACATGGCCTTTGAACGGGTGATGCTTGTGGGGGATGCAGCCGGGCTGGTGGCGGGGACATCTGGCGAAGGCATTTACTGGGCGATGAAAAGTGCCCAACGCGCCGCCGAGACGATCCTTGAAACGACGCCGGACTTTTCTGAGCAAGCGTTCCGCCGCTACGAAAAGCGCTGGTGGAAAGAATACGGTTTTATGTACCGTTTCCTACGCTGGCTACAGGTTTGGGGTTACGGCAACCCGCGCCAGATGGAAGTTTTCACAGACATGTGCCTGAACCAGGATGTGCAGCAACTCACGTTTGAGTCGTACATGTTCAAAGAAATGGCGACCGTGCCCTGGCTGGCACAAATGCGGATGACCGGAGACATTATCGTGTCGCAAGTGCGGCACTACATGCCGGGAGCCCGCTAAACCGATGTCTGTGCTTAACGCGCTGCTGCCGATCACCTATGCCGTGTTCCTGTGGTGGTTTTCGACAGGGATTGTTATGGCGCTATATGGGCGTTCTGTGCAGGTCATGCGGCGTGGATTTCTGTTCGGTACATTGCTGCTCCCCCTGGCAATAGGGGGGGTGGTGCTAACCCGCGACAGTATGCAACCGATTGATGTATACCTCGCGGTGACATGTGGCGTGACGCTGTGGGGCTGGCAGGTAGCCGGGTACTATCTCGGCTTTGTCACCGGGCCCGACGATAACCTCGCGGGGCGCACCGCACATGCTGCCGGCCAAGACTTGCTCACCCGCTTTAATGCAGCCTTGCGCTTCAGTATTTATCACGAGGTGCTGGTGGTGGTCGGTGCGGTGGTGCTGGCGGCGTTGACATGGGACTCCCCCAACCAATGGGCGCTGTGGATGTATTTAGCGCTGTTAGTCATGCATAGCAGTGCCAAACTGAATGTGTTTATGGGGGTCCGTAACTTTCGTATTGAGCTGCTGCCCGCCAAAATGCAGTACATTGGCAAGTTGCTCGGCAAGCAGTCAAACAATGTGCTGTTCCCAATGTCAGTGGCATGGTCAACGATAGCGGTGGTCATTCTGTTTTTTGAGGCGTCGTTGCGCATCACCGATACCGCTGAAGCTGCCGGCTACTTCCTGGTGGCGACCATGATCGGGCTTGGGTTGCTTGAACACTGGGTGCTGATGTTGCCGCTTCCTGACCGCTTATGGGAAATTGTGCTGCACCACAATAATGCCCTTGATGATGAATCCAGACCACCATCTGCCCATTTTGAAACGAAGCCAGTCGAAACGGCTTCAGCAGAGGCATTGAAAGAGCCTGTCTAATGACGACTACCTACAAGACACAGCGTTTAGATGAATTGTCCACGAACAAAGCAACGCATCGCTTCACAATCGACACAGGTGTGTTGGTTGTGGATGTGTGGTCTGCACGCCAACCCGGTGATGCTTCGCCCATCCTCCTGATTCATGGGTGGGGCGGTACGGGTGGCTATTGGGCAAGCACGGCCGCTGCTCTTTCCGAAACAACTACTGTCATTGTGCCCGATTTGCCGGGGACGGGGCGTTCTCAACCCGTTAGTACCCCTCAAGACATGTTTGACCAGGTGCAAACCCTGGTTGACCTCCTTGAAGTTATGGCTTTGGACAGCGTGCAGGTTGTGGGTCATTCCATGGGAAGCGCGATGGCACTTCTTCTGGCAGACTCACAACCTCAACGTGTGGAGCGCCTGGTGTTGACGTCGTTGAGCTTCTTCCTGAAAACATGGGAAAAGCAAGTTTATCACGGTGTGATGCAGGTCTTTAAATTGACGATGCCGCTGCGGCCAAGCTGGTTGGCGAACATGCCCGGCTTACCCCAAATGATGGGAATGCGTTACTTCCATCGTTTGCCAGACGACAACGCACTGTTGAAGCAAGGCTTGCTTGACTACTTAGAACTTGATGCGGGTACGGCCGTTGCGTGTGCAAATGATGCACCCAGCGATGCCATCCCCGACGCAGGCGCTCGCATTCAAGTGCCAACGCTGCTGGTGATCGGTCGGTATGACCAGATGATGCCGCCGGGGAACGTTGCCCGTACCGCCGAAATCATTCCCGACTCTGAGGTGATTTGGATCGAAGACTGTGGTCATATGCCCATGATCGAAAAACCAGAGGAGTATCTAACCATTTTATAATGACTTTTTGCAGTTATGAGCAGCACCGTCATACGGTACGGTGAGGGTTAAAGGATAGGACGGATTTCATTATGGACATACAAAAAAAACACTATTCACGTGAATTGATGGACAAGCGCAACAACAGCATCTGGACGAAAGTACAAATGGTGCTGGCACCGTTGCAGCTTTTGACCTTTTTCATCAGCTTCGCCCTGATCGTGAACTACCTGACCACAGGGGACGGTTACACCATCGCCAATGCTAGCGTACTGCTGAAAATTTTGCTGATGTGGCTGATTACCGTGACGGGCATGTTCTGGGAAAAGGAAATGTACGGTAAATGGTTCCTTGCCCCTGAATTTTTCTGGGAAGACGCTTTTAATGCTGTGGCGATGTTTACCCATAACCTGTATTTCGTGGCGTTGTTCCTCGGCTGGTCGCATGACTCAATAATGACGCTGATGCTGGTGGCTTATGTCACTTACATTATCAACTTCGCCCAGTTTGCCTATCGTGGCTGGCGCGGCCACAAAGAACGTGTTGCTTTCCAACAAGAAGCGGCTGTCTGAGTTCGGAGTATGAACGTGAACACGCAAGCAGTTGTGATCTCCAAACCCGGTCACGTGGGCCTACAACAAGTCAAGCTCCGTGAACCGGGGCCCGCCGATGTCATCATTCGCACGGCCTTCACATCAATCAGTGCAGGTACCGAGCGCATGTTGCTGGCCGGGCAGATGCAACACCCCATGCAACAGCTCCCGGTCATCCCCGGCTATGAAACAGTCGGGCGGGTGGTCGAAGCTGGCGTTGATGCACCGCAAGACCTTGTGGGGCGCTGGGTGTATGTGGGTGGATCATTTTGCTACGACGGCATTAACGCGGCATGGGGTGGGCAGGCAGCAACGCTGTTCACCGATGCTGCACGTGTTGTGCCGCTGGATGGTTTCACTGAACCACGGCATGGCGTGATGATGGCACTGACTGCAACGTCGCTACATGGTATTGATCTGCTTGAACTCCAACCCGGCGAACGGGTGCTGGTTATTGGGCAGGGCGTTGTGGGGCAACTTGCTGCGCGGATTGCCCGTGAGGCTGGTGCATGGGTGGCGGTCAGTGACCCAAACCCGACTCGCCTCAGTTTTTCCGAAGGCGACGCCATCATTAATGTTGATGAAACGTCGCTACAAGACACCCTTGAAGAACCTGTTCAATACATCATAGAAGCCAGTGGTTCGATGCAGGCGCTTGCGGAGGCGCTGCCATTGCTCGACAAGGGCGGAACCATCCTGCTACTTGGCTACTACCAGATCCTTTCCGTGCCCTATATGCCGCTGTTTCTCAAAGAAGCACGGCTATTAACGGCCAAAGAATGGGCACCCGGCGACCTCGACCGCTGTCGCGATATGATCGCCGCTGGCACGCTGTCAGTCGGGCCGCTACTCACACACACCAGACCCATCACAGCGGTTGCTGAGGCATATGACATCGCCATGAACGACCGCGACTGCCTGAAGATCGTCCTCGAGTGGGACGCTGAAGGTACACAGTAGAAGCATAGCCAAGGAGAGAACACAATGACAGCACGTATGTTAGCAATTTACGGCAAAGGCGGCATTGGCAAGAGCTTTACAACCTCTAACCTGACAGCACGCCTTGCATTAGACGGTTTCCGGGTCTTACAGCTTGGCTGCGACCCCAAGCACGACTCTTGCAATACCATTTTCGGTGGGCACTCATTGCCGACACTTGGTGATGTCTGGCGAGCGCACAAAGACGCTGACACTGAAGACAGCATGAACGTTGGTAACGTGATTTTTCGCACGGAAGTTGGTGATGGCGTTCCGATGTTTGGCTGTGAAATCGGCGGGCCAGATGTGGGACGTGGTTGCGGCGGGCAGGGAATTTCCCACGGCTTTAAAGTGCTGGAACGCCTTGGCCTCTCGCGCTGGAACCTGGACTTTATCGTGATGGACTTTCTTGGCGATGTGGTGTGTGGTGGCTTTGCAACGCCGCTGGCACGCTCCCTGGCCGAGCAAATCATCATTGTCGTCGGGCATGACCGCCAATCGCTCTATGCGGCTAATAACATCGCCAAAGCTGCGAAATACTTCCAGTCGATGGGCGGCACCACGCAAATCCTCGGCATGATCGTCAATCGCGACGATGGCACCGACACTGCGGATCGTTACGCGGCGGCGTCTGGCATTCCGATTTTGATGCGCGTCCCGCTCAATCAGCGTGTGCGTGTGCTAGCCGATGCGTGCAAGCTCTCATTTGAAGTGCCAGAATTTGACCAGCTTTTTGGTGATCTGGCCGGGCGCATTGCTCAGGACGAAATTCCGCCCTGCACCGACTATGCGCCGCTGGAATACGACGAGTTCCTGGCCGTGTTTGATGCGCAGAAACCGCCCGGTGTACCTGATTCAGCGTCCGATGCAGACCTGTTTGCAGACATTCCGTCTACGCCAACCATCATGCAGGAAATTCCGCTGATGCCAGTGCGCCAGGTGCTAACCACTGACCCGACACAGGCCAAAGTGCAGGAAATGATGGAGGCGATTGGTGTGCATGTCACCGGGCTAGACCGCGATGACGACGACGGGATCACTGTAACCTCAGGCGCCACCGAGATTTTGATCGGTGAGGCAATCGAGCTGCACGAAAAATCAGCGTTTCTCGCGGCGCTGTTCCGCAGTGGCCAGACCTTCTCGCAAATTGACGTGCGTCAAGTCAACGCACCCTCGTTCCACTAAGGAGACGACATTCATGACCGCTGTTGACCTGACCTACTTAAACGATATTTTGACCGGGCGTATGCGTGTCAAGCGCCAACCTGTGGCCGTTTCTTTCATTCGAGGGGAAGTGCCGGAAGGGTACGAGCCCGTGAACGTTCCAGCCTGTATGCTGGTGAAACTGGCCGAAGACGGCCGCCGCGTGTACGTGAACGCCCAACACCATGACTGCTGGGTGGGGCAGTACCACCTTGGCCTCAACCCGGACGCGGATGATTTTATCACTGATGGTGAATACTTGACGATGGCCCAGGGTTTCTTTACGGAAGAGGGGGCCCGCTGCAATAAACAGCAAAGCTACTCGCTACCCGATAGTGCGATTACGGCGCTGGCAGCAGCCCCCCTCAACGATGTTCCTGAAGGCGTCGAGGTAGACTTGATGGTGTGTGTCTGTAATGCACAGCAAGCCATGCAAATTGCCGGGGCTGTTTCTGTGCGCGAAGGTACATTTCCGCATGGTGAATTGGGTGCTTCTGCCTGTTCATCAATCTTTGCCGCGCCGTACCATTTGCAAAATAGCGTGTATGCGCTGGGGGATGGTGGCGGCCGTGCATTTAATAAATTGACGGGGGGCGACCTGTTCGTTTCACTCCCGCATGACCACTTTAAATACGTTGTTGAATTGGTTGAAAACTTCCGCATTGACCCGCAGAAGATGCGCGAGGTGATTATGCCGTCTTACGCTCAACAAGAATCTGCTGAATGAATCGGAGAACGAAATGCTAGATATTCCTTTTAATGCAATCCTGATCTGTTACGGTCCGCTCGCGGTGGTCGTCCTCGGGTTTATCTTCTTCGCCGTTTTGACAGACGTCAATGCCCGCCGCTCTTATCTGCGTCGTTCACTGGTCACCGAACCAGTCACGATGGCCTTTAACGCCGAAACCCCCTCTGGGGCCAAAGTGCTTATTCGCCCCGCAGGTGTACAACCAACCGCTATTGAAGAAGTCAAAGCGCCACCTGAACTACCACAGACGGATACGCCCGTTGTGGAAGCTGAGGTGGTTGATGACGATGAAGATATGGAAGTTGTTGAACCGGCTGGTGTCGAAGATGACCTCAGCCTGATCCTTGGCATGGGGCCGAAGACAATTGAAGCGCTACGTGCCGCTGGCATCACCACCTTCGAACAAGTTGCTGCCATGACTGGTGAACAACTTGAAGAAGCTGTCCGGGCGCAAGGTGGCCGCGTGGTGGGCAACACCGCCAGCACCTGGCCGCGTCAGGCTGAATTATTGCAAAACGGTGACATGGACGGGCTCCGTGCCTACCAGGACGAGATCAACAATAGTTAGCCTGTTTGTGATGTTCGTGGGTAGCGTGGCCGCTCAGTGGTGAGAGGCACGCTACCACTTAGCTCAACGTTTTGCGTTGCGCTTTGTGTTTTTTCAGGCAGTGGCAGTAATGCAACAACACACTAGATAACAACGACTACGAAATTAGGATATTTGATGACCGTTTCGAACGATTCAACGCAGACATCCCAGCAAGGCAAACCCTGTCAGTTACACCCGCAGACGATGTGCCCGGCCTTCGGCGCATTGCGTGTTCTAACTCGTATTGAAGGCGCACACCCCGTCATGGCAAGCGACACCGGCTGCTTGTATGGGCTGAAGTTCGTGACCCACTTCTACGGGGCTCGTAAGTCGATCATCGCCGCGCATCTGCGGACGGATGAACTCATGGCTGGCGAAGTCGTGGAAGGCACCCGTGCCGCCATTGAACTCGCCGCCAAAGAACCTGACTGTGAACTTATCCCGGTGATTTCGCTCTGCGTAGCGGAAACAGCCGGCCTTCCCGAAGAAATGTTGCCACAAAAAGTCGGAGACGCAGAAGTCGTGCTGGTACGGGTGCCGGCCTATGCCATTCACTCGCACCCCGAATGCAAAGATGTCGCGCTCTCGGCACTGGTAAACAAGCTCGGTAGCAAGGACGCAGAACGCCAGCAGAAATCGCTGGTATTGCTGGGTGAAGTTTTCCCGGCGGACCCGCTCGCTATTGACGGCCTGTTGCGTAAGATGGGCGTTGAGTCCACCATTACACTGCCGGGGCGTTCTATTGGCGACCTGCGGCGGGCGTCGAGTTTCCGCGCCGTGGCACCGTTGCACCCCTTTTATAAGAATACCATCGCCGCTTTCCGTGAGTTTGGCCTGTCGGTAGTGGGTGGGGCCCCGGTCGGCATCTCTGGCACGTATGCCTGGTTGCAGGCCATTGGCAAGCTACTAGAGCTTGACCCCGACCTTGTACAACAAACCGCCGAGCAAGAACGCGCTCAGGCTGAAGCGATGCTCAATGCACAACCGCTCTCAGGGCGCATTCTGGTGACGGGCTATGAAGGCAGCGAACTGGCTTATGCCCGGCTACTGGTCGAATCTGGCGCGGAA